>CAJMLF010000001.1 GCA_905214235.1 uncultured bacterium
TTGGTCAGTGCTATTTATTTCAGCTTAGTGGCTAACTTATTCTTGAAATTTAGATTTTCAAAGAAATTCAAGGAAATTAGAAAAAGTACTTGCCTATTTACGGATTACTTGGTAGAATAATAAGCGTTCGCTAAAGAGCACTAATAAGTTCGGAAAATAGCTCAGCTTGGTAGAGCACCTGGTTTGGGACCAGGGGGTCGCAGGTTCGAATCCTGTTTTTCCGATAACGACTTAACCGGGAACAGCAACTTCACTTGAAGCTGCTGTTCCCGGTTTATTTTATCCTATTTATTTTCAATCAGTGGCAGGTAAACATTGGCCCACCATTCATGCTTTTCCTGCTCATTAGTTTGACCGTCCCGTTCCCAAGAGACAGGCTTAATCAAATGATCCGGAACCTCGAATAGTCGTTGGCGGCCCTTAACCGGTACCGGCTCGATATGGTAAGACTTCCCCGTTTGAAAGGGCGAAAAACGCCATCCAAAAGTCTTGTCAGGAAAATGGTAGATTCCTTCCAGATTCATGACACATAAGCCGTAGCCGGACAAGTAACCACAAGTTTTGCGGGCATTTGCACATATCAGTACGGGCCCCCGATACTTTGTTTGCCAGCTCCGGTATTCCACCAGTTTTTCACCCCAAGCAACAGCCGCCGCATTTTGGGGATAAAGCGATAAGGCTTTCATATTCTTCCCTTCTTCTACACTTGTTGGTGCCTAACAGTTTATAATAATAAGAAGAGATTTTAAAGGAGGAAAAAATGGAAGCTGATAAGTACCTGAATCTAATTCAAGACGAGCTGAAAAAGCTCCCCGACTACGTAAACGAATACTACCTGGGAACCAACCACGCGGTAACAACGACTTACCAATACCTGACCGAAATTCGCCGTTTCTTTGACTGGCTCCGTATCAGCGGTCTTTGTGACGCCAAAAGCAATCGCGAAATCAGTACCAAGGTGCTTGAAAAACTCCGTCGCAATGACATCATGCTATACATTGACCATTTAAAACACACCCAAAACAGTCAGGGGCACCTCAACTCACCGACCTCAATTAACCGGTCAATCAATGCCCTCCGCTCACTGTTTAAGTTTTTGACGGTCACCGCCGATGTTAATGACGGTGAGCCATACTTTTACCGTAATGTCATGGCCAAGATTGATTCACTAAATGATACCAAAACCCTGAATTACCGTGCCCACACCCTTGCGGCCCATATGTATCGCGGTCAGATGAAGTTTGACTTTATCAACTTCATTAATAATACCTATCCCCAGAAGTGTGACAAGCGGGCCCTTCCAGCATTTAAGCGCAATAAGGAACGTGACGTGGCGATAATTGCCCTAATTCTCGGAACCGGCGTCCGGGTTTCTGAGGCGGCAAACACTAACCTCGCTGACCTCAACATTAAAGAAGGACTCTTAGACGTGGTCAGAAAGGGTGGGCAAAAGGATTCGGTGCCAATTGCTCCCTGGGCAACCCAGTATATTAAGGACTATCTGCTAATTCGGGCTCAGCGTTACCACGCCCTCAAGAAAGATACCGCCCTTTTTCTAACGGTCTACCATGGTGCAACCCGGCGGATGACTGCTAATTCGATTGAACGAATGGTTAAAAAGTATTCAACCGCGTTCGGCCACCCCCTGACGCCCCACAAGCTTCGTCACACCTTGGCTTCAGAAATGTATGAAGTTACTAAAGATCAGGTTCTGGTTGCCCAGCAGCTAGGACAAAAGGGCACCTCGGCCACAGACCTTTACACCCACGTTGATCAGCACCAGCAAAGGGCGGCTTTAAAAGAAATTAGTGATGAAGAAAACAATAAGTAGCTGCTCAAACGGCCGCGATTATCCAGGACTGGATGACCGCGGCCGTTTTTTCTTCCTATTTAAATTTTACTGCCGTTCCGTAAGCAACAACCGACTGCATGTCCGTGCTGATTGAGCCGGAATCGAAACGCATCATCACTACCGCATCGGCCCCCTTTTTATGGGCCTCGTCAGTCATCCTTGAAATTGCCGCTTCCCGAGATTCATGGAGCATCTTAGTGTAGGCCTTAATTTCGCCACCAACGATATTCTTCAGTCCCGCCCCAATATTGCTAAAGACGTTTTTGGACTGGGTCGTGACACCAAATACTTCCCCGATAATTTCATAATCGTGCCCGGGAATTCTTTCGGTTGTGGTAATTAACATAATTTTCCTCCTTGAATATTTCACAGGTTCTGATGTTATTTTACCATAGCGCACAATTAGCTCTGAGCGCAACTAAGATGATCAAGTACCCGTCAAAATGATTTTCAGATCGTCTGAGAGCTAAATACCTTTTTTAATCATTTTTCCAGGGAAAATAATGCTTTGTAAGACTCTTTTGATAAAAGAGTCTTACAATATTTATCGAAGAAGCCCGGTATAATAGGCTTTTAAATCGATGTATTTTTGTGTAAGACTGTTGTATAATTTTTTTTAAAAAGTGTCTCACGTAATTAGGCCACTTAATACCCTCCTAATTACTTGAATAAGGAGTTTTGAGTTTTTATGTTATACAATGCAGCTTTAGTTCTTGAAGGTGGCGCCTTTCGTGGCCAGTACACTGCGGGGATCGTTGACACCTTCTTAGCACACCACATTGAATTCCGTAGCGTAATTGGTGTATCCGCCGGTTCACTGTGCGGGGTTAATTTTGTATCTAAGCAGTATGGTCGGGCAGCAAACATCAACATCAACCACCGGCACGACCGGAAGTACATTTCAATGACCCGGATTTTCCGAAAGCAGGTTATTAACCTTGATTACCTCTTTGAAGATCATGGATATTCCTGGCAGAATTTTAACGAGGCAGCCTACCGCCGTTCGGCATCGCACTTCAACGCCGTTGCAACCTCGGTTGAGAGCGGCAAAACTATTCTTTTCAACGATCCCGTTGGTGATGAGTTAACCGCCGCGCTCAAAGCATCATCATCAATGCCCTTCCTGTCAGACCCGCAGCGTACTTCTCAGGGACTCTGCCTTGATGGTGGAATTACTGACTCCATCCCGTATGATGTTGCCCAGCAACAGGGCTATGACAAGATCGTTGTTGTCCGCACCCGGGATGTTAACTACCGCAAGAAGCCTTCCAGTAAGCCTGTTAAGGAACTGTACCACCGCTTTTATAAGGAATATCCGGTCTTTGCTGAAGCGGGGATAATGCGGCCCGTCCGTTATAACCAACAGGTTAACCAGATTAATAAACTCGCCAAAGATGGCCAGCTCTACAACATTGCTCCCAAATCGCCAATTAAGATTAAACGAGTGGAAGGTAACGTTAAGAAGATTCGCCGCCTTTATGAACGGGGGAAAAAGGAAGGCGAGGAGTATTTGCCGGGTCTTATTCGTTACCTAGAGAACTAGTCAAAGGAATGGTAATTATGTCAACTAAGCAAAAAAAACGGATATATGTTCCCAAAAACAAGACCAATGGCCAAATAAAGGGGCGGAAAAAGATTTGGGTAGAAAACGTTAAATTTCTGACCCTGGACGAATACGAAAAGTTAGAGGAGACAATTAAGAAATATTCGCGTCCGGAACTCGTTAACCGCAACCTCCTGATGATCGCGATTGCTCTCAACAATGGTCTCCGTGCTTCTGACGTGGTTACCCTTCGCGTGGGACACGTCTTAAACAAGACTAAGACCCGGGTGATTGAGCAAAAGACCGGTAAGGCAAAGACCCTCTTTTGGAATAATTGTCTGGCGGAAATTATTAACTACCTGAATGACCTCGATTACCATGATGAAAACGACTACCTTTTTCCTGGGAAACAGGATGGCCACTTCTCGGTCCACGGTTTTTATGAAATGCTGCAACGGATGGGGAGGAAGACCGGTGACCCGAAGATTGCCGCCAAACTAGGTACCCACTCCTTTCGGAAGACTTTCGGACGCCAACTATATAAGAAAGGCGTGAACGTAGAAATTATCTCCCAACTATTCAACCACTCATCAGAACGTAATACCCGTCACTATTTGGGGATTGAGCAGGAAGACCTTGATAAAGTTGTTCAGAACTTTAAATTCGAGTAACTGTCATATCGTGCATTATGTCAACTAGCGCTTAGCAATTAGTTGGTGTATAATATATTTAATCAAATAATCGTTTTGCATTAGGGGTGTCTGTTTCCCAGACTGAGATACGGTTAGATCCGTGGACCCTACGAACCTGTTAAGTTGACACTTGCGAAGGAAAATGCACATCTTGTTTAATGACCAGGTTTTTTTGACCTGGTCTTTTTTGTTAGGAGGCGGCCAATGAACAAACATATCATTTCCCAACTACGTAACCAGCACCCAATTGTATTCACCATTGCTAACACCGTAACTAGCGGTAAAGTTGCCGACGGACTGAGTGCGCTGGGCATCTCACCGATAATGTCTCTTCAGCCTACTGAAGCTTTAGAACTTGCTAAGCTTGCCCAGGCGGTGGTAATCAACCTGGGTACCCCCTACCAGCCATTAGAAGCCGAATTTGATAACGGTGCCGCGGCTGCCAACCAGTCAGGAACACCTCTGGTTCTCGATCCGGTCGCTTGTGGCAGTACTGCTTACCGGGCCCAGCTGGCAAGACAGCTACTGGATCAGTATGCCTTTACAATCATTCGCGGGAACGCAGGTGAGATTGCCGCTTTGGCAGGCGAACAATGGGAAAGTCATGGGATTGATGCTGGTTCGGGTAAAAAGGACCAGGCCGAAGTTGCCCGCCGATGTGCGCACCTGTACCAATGCGTTGTCGTGCTCTCCGGAAAGGAGGACATTATCACTGATGGTAAGGCAATCTACCGAAACCAATGCTCCACCCCCTGGCTGGCGACTAACGTTGGCTCCGGTGACCTTCTCTCGAGTACCATTGGCGCCCTACTCGGCGTCGGCGTTGCACCACTAATCGCGGGACTAATCGGCTGCCGGATAATCACCACTGCTGGTACCAAGGCCGCCCAAGGTGCTAACGGACTCGGCAGCTGGCAGGTTCGTTTCTTAGACGCCCTAAGCAATTTTAGCGATCAAGATTTAATGATAGAAAGGATCCTTACTGATGACGAATGATTTTCCACAGGCACTCACGATTGCCGGAACTGATAGTGGCGGAGGCGCCGGAATTGCTGCCGACTTTAAGACCATGCAGGAACGCGGTGCCTTTGCAACAATGGTGGTTGTGGCCGTCACTGCACAGAATACCCTGGGTGTTCAGGACGCCTTCCCAATGCCACCTAAAATGATTGACGAACAGTTTGCTTCGCTGGCGGCGGACCTTAAAATTCGGGCCTGCAAAACGGGGATGTTAGCTGATGTGCCCCGGGTTTTGGCAGTGGTCCGCAACCTCAAAAAGTATAACTTTGGCCCCGTCATCGTTGACCCGGTCATGATTGCGAAGGGTGGTGCCAAGTTATTGAGTGACGATGCAATTGCAACCGTCCGTGACCACCTCCTCCCCCACGCTAGTCTGGTTACCCCCAACCTTCCTGAAGCTGAGGAATTAACGAGCCTAAAGATTACTACTGAGAAAGAAATGGAAAAGGCCGGAAAAGCGCTGCAAAACTTAGGCGCAAAAAACGTGCTGGTCAAAGGTGGACACTTCACAAACGCAAATGAGGCTAACGATTTTGTCCTGCTGGAAGACGGGCACAGTTTCTGGCTAACCGCCAACCGGATAAACACGAAGAACACCCACGGCACCGGGGACACAATCTCTTCTTGTATCACGGCTGAGTTAGCCAAGGGCCATTCAATGGAAGAGGCCATCCGAACGGGAAAAGAGTACGTAGAAGCGACAATCAGGAATGGGATTAACGTCGGTCATGGTCACGGGCCATTGAACCACTGGGCAAAGATTGGAAGTGAGCAAAAGTGAAATTCAACCCACGCATGCTTGAGACCTACCTAGTTGGTGGCACCCAGGATGTGAACAACGACCCCGCTGCCTTTCTAGACAAGGTTAAGCAGGCACTAAAAGCAGGGATCACAGCTTTCCAGTACCGGGAAAAAGGCACCAGTAAGTTAACCACAAATGAAAAAGTCGAAATGGCGCGGGCGCTTCGTAAATTGACTCACAAATACGGGGTCCCCCTATTGATTGATGATGATGAGGAACTCGCCCTAAAAGTCGCCGCGGATGGGGTCCACGTTGGCCAAAAAGATCAACGGATCGAGGAAGTCATCCAGCGCGCCCATGGTAAATTAATAATCGGCTATTCTTGCAATCAAGTGGACCAGGTGAAAAAGGCTAATGCACTACCAATCGACTACATTGGTAGTGGCCCGGTCTTTACCACTCACTCAAAAGACGATACGGACCCGGTAATTGGCTTACCAAAGCTAAAGCAGCTGGTTTCCTTAAGTAGCCACCCGGTCGTGGCAATCGGTGGCATCAATTCCGCCAACATGGCCCAGACACTGGCAACTGGGGTTGCTGGCCTTTCTGTCATTTCAATGGTGCTCCAGAGCAAGAATATTGGCTTGACCGTGAGTGAGATGCGTCAGTTGTTTAATCCGCATAGAAAGAATTATGTTAACTAGCTTATGTTAAAAAAGCGGTAAAGGGTTTTCAGCCCCTTACCGCTTTTAATATAAGGAAATTTGCCGAACCAAGTCGTAAGCTTGGGAGAAGAGGACCTCTTCATTCCCGAGAAAGATGCTAGCCTTAAGTATCAGGTCCAGTTCAGTCACTGACATCCCGAGAATATATTTTTCTCGTCTTTCAATCCAGACCGCAGGTTCCTCTTGGACACGAACCCGGTCGTAGAGGTACTTACGAAACTTTTCAACCTCAACCCCATATTGAGCCGCCTCCGCTGTATCAGCAAAGCGGTTTAAGAAGAACTCCCGGTCAAGTTCCTTTTTCGAACTTGGGTAACAAGCAACGAGCTCCTTCTCTAGTGAATGGTAGAGACGAAGCAGGAGGATTACAATCTCCTGCCGTTCTGCAACGTTTTGCACCTTTTTAAGCGCGAATCAACAACCAATGAACGGGTCGTCCCTAGAATACTGATCAGTATTTGCTGTTCCGCCGCACCGGGATTGATTCGCAAAGTTTGTTTAATTTTTGGATTTTCTAAGATCTCAATTGAGCACAGTATTTGCCCATTAAAAAGGTAATGAACTTCCGTCCCAATCAGCTGAATCTGTAGTCGATTAACCTGATTAGCGGGCACATACTTCACGTTCCAGGTTGTAAAGAAAGCCGCTAACCGGGCGAGCAATTCTTTAAATTCCATAGTGGGTCCCCCGTCTGACGCCACCCCATCTCCATCTTTATTATACCGTGAAAATGGTGTTTAAAGATAAAAAAGAGACCTAAAAAGAAGGTCTCTTTCGCATGGTAGGCAATCACTCTAACACCTCTTATCATACCAACTTTGTCATCTTTTCACAACATTAATTGGCCTTTTGTAATAATTTACTGATTGTAATGGACACCGCGACCCCAACTGCCAGTGGCAGGAGAGCCGTGTAATTGAGGTGGCAGACCTCAAATAGCATAAACATTGCCATCAGTGGCGCCTGCTGGGAAGCGGCAAGAAAGAGGGCCGCCCCCAATACGGCTGCCTGCGCGAGAGTTACTGCTGGGATAACCATCATGTAGCCAACGCCGACAAATACGCCTAAAACAGCACCAGCGGCAATTGACGGCGTTAGGATGCCACCATAACCACCACACTTAATTGTCCCAATGGTAATTGCTACCTTCGCTAAAAGGCCGAATAACAAAAGCAAAAGGACACGTTGGTTGACCGTCCCAGTGTTAATAGCAAGCTGGGCCAGGCCGCGGCCATTCCCCATTATTTGTGGATAAAAGCTCGCCACGCTACCGGTAATAAGTGATAAAATCGGTAATTGGACGAGAATATTCTTTTTTGTCGCCCGCTTCTCTTTAGCGAGCTTGACACCCTGCTTAAAAGCGGTCCCCAAAAGGCCACCAACTATTCCCAGAATGACCGCCAGGGGAACTGTCCCGAGGCCAAAATTACGAGAACCAACGAGGTAATATGGTGCATACCCCTTGACGATTGAACCAATCAAGGTTGCAATTACTGACATGGTGAGGCTAACTGCAACCACACGGGCATTCACCTTCTTGTAAAGCAACTCAATGCAGAAAACTGCCCCGGTCAATGGTGCAATATAAACACCCGCAAACCCGGCACCGGCCGCGGCAGCAATCAACAATTTCTGGTCATCATTGCTTAATCGCAGTCGACCGTTTGCAAGCCGCGTCCATTTCTGGGCAATTGCGGCACCGGCTTCCCGTGGCGCCAATTCACGACCAATTGAATTTCCCGTACCGACAAAGAAGATCTGGGTGCAAACGTGAATCAAGGTCTTACCAAGTGGCATTGTTTTCCCGGTTATGGCCTTTCCAATACTTACGGGATGATATTTGCGCTGCAAAAGATACCAGATAACGGCAGCAATAACCCCACCAATCAGAACAGAGATGAGCCGGTGGTGGCCACTAACAAACACGTTTACCGGCACCAGGTTAGTTTCCTTAAAGTCGAGGAAAAACTCCTCCGTGTAGTCTAAGAGGAGACTTAACAATAGAGAACTACAGCCCACTACGGTTCCCAAAACTAGGGTTGCAACTGTCATTGCAAAGTTATTTGATTTATCGTTCATGGGTTCACCGCCTTTTTTATAAACGTCTGTCATTATATCACGGCTTACCCTTTTGCCAAATCAATAAGGAAAATTTATGGATATCAGGTGATTGCTTTTTTATGACTATTCACACTAAAAAGAAATTATTTGCTGGGCTGGCTTGTTGGTTAGTATTTGCTGGAATACTGGTTGGCGTCGTCACTGGACAAGGATGGGTTCGTGAGTTCGACCGTATCGGTTATGCGATTACCCAGCCGGTTCGACCATGGAAAACAGGTCTGCTGAGCATTATTACAACTTGCGGGGACCCGTTTGTAATTGACATCCTCACCCTCTTTCTTGTCCTCCTACTAGTTTACAAGCGGCGCTTTCGACAGGCCCTCTGGGTAGGTGCTATCCAGTATGTTGGTTACCTCTTAGTTATCGGCATTAAATACAGTGTCCTTCGCGTCCGCCCAATCCATCGTCTTGTTAACGTGGGCGGGTATAGTTTCCCTAGTGGACACACCTTTGTAATATCGATTTTTATGCTGACCATTTTATCCTTATTTTGGCCGGTGCTTAAGAAGCGGTGGCAACGTTACCTGCTAGTGATTGCTGTTATTTCGGTAATTACCCTCGTGATGCTTTCGCGGGTTTACTTACGCGCCCACTTTCCTACGGATGTTACTGCGGGACTACTTTTGGCCCTGGGCTGGTGGTTTTTCTTTACTGTTTTCGATATTTAATTTGTTGTTATTGATTTTAGTTAAAGTAAATAATATCTAATTTGTTTGATTAAGCGAGGAAAAAACGGTAGAATTTAACTATTATCTCTAAACTGTCTGGAGTCAATAATATATGGAAACAGCTTTTCTCTTTACCCTAACCACCATTTTTATCATTGAAAGTGTCTTTGAGGTACGCTATTACGCCCAGGTACGAACGATCTTTCTCCGGTCGGGGCGGGCTGTACCGACCAAAAGGGTCGCCTGGATTATCAAGGTCGAAAACATGTGGAGCTGGGGTTCATGGATTCTTCTTATCTTGATGTTCATCCTTCCAGAACGTTTCACCTTCCTATTGATCTGCGTTATTACCCTAATTGAAACCTGGGTGATTTACGAACTTCGCAACGCCCGTAACTATGCGGAAAAGATTAATAAATAAGTACAAGCAAAAAGCAAGAGGCTGGGAAAATATAGCTTTTCCTCAGCCTCTTGCTTTTTTAAGAATTACTTACCTGCTTGCTGGTTTGCCTTTCCATCATCAAGGTAGTTAACCATCTTCAGAAAATTATCAACGTCTAAACTTGCCCGACCAATCAGGACCCCATCGATATCCGGCTTGGCCATTAGGTCCTTTATATTATCAGGGTTCACGCTTCCCCCGTACAGGATCCGAATCTTGTCGGCAATTTCGTAGGTATAGTTATCGGCAATCGTCCGCCGGATTGTCCGGCACCCTTCCTCCGCCAGGGCCACGTTAGCGTGCTGACCAACACCAACCGCCCAGCTCGGCTCATAAGAAATAACGACGTTGCGGATCTGGTCTAAAGAAACCCCGTGGAGGACACTCATAAGTTGTTGGAAGACGTAGTGGATTTCACCATTGACTTCTTTTTGAACCATCGTTTCATCGGTACAGATAATCGGGGTGACCCCCATCTGGAGGGCTGCATTGACCTTCTTGTGGACAGCAGCGTTATTTTCACCAAAGAGGCGCCGCCGCTCAATGTGACCCAGCATTGCGTAACTAGTCCCTAAATCACGAAGCCCCCGTAGACTGATTTCACCCGTAAAGGGGCCATTGTATTCTGCCGCTGCGTTTTGGGCAATGATCTTCAAGCCCGAATTACCAGCTGCCTGGACCATACTGTAGAGGGCAAATGCTTGCGGAGCAATTCCGACTTCCACCTTTGCCGGGTCGGGAAGTTTGTCCTTAATCTGGTTTACAAAGTCAACCGACTCCGCAATGTTCTTATGCATTTTCCAATTGGCGGCAATAAATGGTTTTCGCATGATTCTTCCTCCGTCCGCTTTTTCCTCTATTATGGCATACTGGCCACTTAAATGCACTTAGTCTTTCCAGTGTTCCTGCTTAAACTGGGCCCGACCACCTGCCTCTTCCAAAGCATAACGTTGCGGATTCTTCTTGTAGAAATGCTGGTGGTAGTCCTCAGCTGGGTAAAAGGGCTTTGCATCCTCAATTTGGGTTACAATCTTAGCATCCCCAAACTCACTGCTTTCCTGCAGTGCCTGCTTCGACTTTTCCGCAATCCGCCGTTGCTCAGGGCTATTGACGAAGATAACGGGACGGTAGTTATCTCCCCGGTCTTGGAACTGCCCCATTGCATCCGTGGGATCCGTCTGGTGCCAGTAAATCGTGACCAGTTGGTCATAGGAGATAACATCCGAATCAAAGGTAATTTTAACCGCTTCAGTATGCCCCGTCGTCCCGCTGGAAACCTGTTCATAGGTCGGGTTGGCGACGTGCCCACCGGTGTAACCGGAAACAACCTTCTTGATTCCCGGATAAGTGTCAAACGGCTGAACCATACACCAAAAACAGCCACCCGCAAAAATTGCCGTATCTAAACTCATATCAACCACCCTTTTCTCATACTCCCAATTATGTCATTGAGAATTTTACTAATTTTCTATATTTTAGCCATTTACTACCTAAAAACAAAGCAATCCGCTCACGTCAGAACCAGGTGACACAAGCGGATGCTTACCGTAAAATTAAATTTTTACTTTGCTAAGTGGTAACTTTCTTCCTTGCTATCGTAGTCAAATTCAAAGCGACCGCGGTCTGTTTCTACGTAAATCCGGTCATAGGTTGGTTGGTAACCATGCTTATGAAGCTGTACGGTAACCTGGCCGTCAGCAGCGACTTCTACGTAGTATTCGTTGTACTCGCCTTCTTGGTACTTGAAATCAAGACCGTTATCTTGGTAATGTTTATAGGCACCGCAATCACCAAAGAGGCGGAAGGTCATTACCTTCTCCGGCTGGTCGCTAATGTGCTTGACCTTATTACCCCATGGTAAAATCGTATCCTTCTTAATGAAGAGTGGCAGCTTCTCGATTGGGGCATTAACCATAATTGTCTGCTTACCTGAGTATTCAGCGTTGTTCCAGAAGTCGAGCCACTTCCCTGCCGGTAGGTAGACTAGGCGCTTGTCAGCTCCCTGGTTTACGATTGGGGCAACCAGGATGTTAGTCCCCACCATGTATTCATCATTCAGCTGACGAACAGCAGGGTCCTGGTCGTAGTTAAGCACCAGGGGCCGCATTACTGGTAAGCCGGACTCTGTCTCGTGACGCAGTTGGTCATAGAGGTACGGAACAAAGCGGTAACGGAGGTTCAGGTAGTCACGGTAGATATCAAGGGTTTGCCGGTCAAATGCCCATGGCTCCTGGTAGCGGGTCCCCATCTCAGCATGGTTTCTGAAGAGCGGAACAAACAATGAGGCTTCGAGCCACCGGGTAAGCAATTCCGGCGTGGTGTCCTTCTGGAAACCACCAATATCGGTCCCGGCAATTGCAAAGCCACTCATTCCTAAGCTATTCAGCTGGGGGATTGCCAACTGAAGGTGGGACCAGATTGACTGGTTATCACCCGTCCAAACGGTGGAGTACTTCTGGGTACCAGCAAAGGCCGCCCGGGTGATGATGTATGGCCGTTTACCAGTTGCATCCTTCATTCCTTCATAAGCTGCCTGTGCCTGCAAGTGCCCAAAGACGTTGTGCATCTTGGCATGGGTGCTCTTTTGATCACCGTCACTGAAGACCAGGTCCTTTGGCAGTTCGCCATCAAAGGAGGCTGGTTCATCCATATCGTTCCAGACCCCACAGGCCCCCATGTCCGCAAAGAACTTGATGTGCTTTGCCCACCACTTGCGGACTTCTGGACGACCAAAGTCTGGGAAGACCGCGTCACCAGGCCATACCCGGCCGACAAAAACGGTTCCGTCAGGGTTTTCCACAAAGTAGCCCTTTTTAACCCCTTCTTGATAAATGTCGTAGCCATCTTCATCCTTTTTGACTCCGGCATCAAGAATTGGCATTAGGCGAATTCCCCGCTTCTTCATCTCAGCAACAAATTTCTTGGGATCCTGATACTTCGTCGTATCCCAGGTAAAGTCACGGTAACCACGCATGTAGTCAATATCCAGGTGAATAACATCGATTGGCAGGTGGTACTTTGCAAAGCCATCAGCAATGCTCTCTACCCGTTTGTCACTAGTACTGTAACCCCACCGTGACTGCTGGTAACCGAGGACCCACTTCTGTGGCAGCGGGGTAACCCCTGTCAGGTAAGTATAGTTAGCAACAACGTCCTTCAGAGTGTGACCACCTAAGACGTAGTAGTCGATATTCCCGTCAGCTGCAGAATAATAGTAATAGTTCTCGCTTTCCTTACCGAGGTCGAAGTGACTCTTGTAGGTATTGTCAAAGAAGAGGCCATACGGGTGACCGTCTTTGAGACCGTACATCACTGGGATTGACTTGTAGATTCCCTTAACCGATTCGTTATGAACCTGACCAAAATCAACGTTCCAGTTGTCGTAGTCATAACCCCGTTTATCCAGGAAACCAGGCTTGTCACCTAGGCCGTAGAACTGTTCATCCGGACTCAGGGACTTAATGATCTCGTAGTGCCGGTCATCACTCTTCCCTAAGAGGTTAATATCGTGGCCTTCAGCCAGGACCGTAGACTTGTGCTCGTCGTCCAGGTCGTTTGCCAAGGCCTGCCGGCGACCCCGGTAGTCCATTACTAATGGATTACCCTCGCCGTCAAAGAAATCGATGTGACGGCTGTCATAAGCTTTAACGGTCAGATCCGGGGTGCGCACTTCGATGTGGTCCCCCTTATTATCAACCGTGTAGTTTATTTTGTGGTGTTTATCACCCTGGATTGCATAAGAATTAGTCGTGCAGTTCCGGTCCATAAATACGCGAATAATTTGACTAGTTAGGATGTCTAAAACCAAATTATGGCCATCTTCATAGTTCAGCGTTACTTTTGGTTCACTACTCTGGTAGCCAGTTAAGCGATTAGTCATTTTCTTTCCTGCCCCTTCCGGATTTTTTATTAAATGCAATTTCTTTACATTTCTTACTTTACCACTTTTTGCAAACGTTTACAAATACATTATCAATAGAATGTAAGCGTTTGCGTATATTGCAATTATTTAATATAATATGGGTAAGATAACTAGTGGGAGGAGATAAAATATTGAAACCAACTATTAAAAACATTGCGAAGGCTGCTGGTGTTTCCACAGCAACAGTCTCGCGGGCACTTTCCAATAAGGATGCTGTCCTAAAACCGTCTACTGCTAAAAAGATTCGCCAAATTGCCCAGGAAATGGGCTACCACAAGAATGTGGCTGCTTCACAATTGGCTTCCCACATTACAAACACGATTGCAGTAATCATTAACTACCACCAAACTAACTTTTGGAAAGACATCGTTAACGGTATCCTCCAACGAGCCCACGAGTTAAACCACAAGGTGATCATCTTTTCCGCGGGGAATAATGACTCTGCCCGTCTGACTGAGACGGTTAACGAGGCCTTGGAGCACCAGGCAACCGGGATTCTCCTTATTTCCGGTAAGATTGAACCCGCCCAGCTAAAGATCCTTGATAAGGCCCGCATGCCCTACCGCTTAATCTCAATTTATGACCAGCAGCATCCGGAACAACGCTTTATCAGTTCAGATAACGTTGCGATTGGCGAGAAGGCAACCAACTATTTAATTGCCCATGGGCACCAAAAGATTGGGATTGTGGGAATTGACCATTCATCTACCGGGCAGCAGCGGCTCTTTGGTTATCAGCGGGCAATGACAGCCGCCCAACTGACGATTAACCCCCACTGGATTTGCTACGGTGACTATGGTTACCAAAACGGCCAGGAACTTTTCGAAAAGATTGAGGGACACGGGTTAACCGCAGTAATTGCCGGTAGTGACCTGACGGCCGCCGGGCTGATCAAGGCCGCTACCAAGCACCACATCCACCTCCCCGACCAGTTGTCCATTATCTGCATTGACGGTTCCATGATCTGTGAAATCACCAATCCAACCCTCACCAGTGTCACCCAGGACTTCTACCAGATGGGTGTTAAGAGTGTCGTTAACCTTCTTAATAACAAACCCTCACTTTTCATCCCAACGTCAATCCATGAGCGATCAAGTGTCAAGAATATTTAACACAAACAAAAGGACCCAGTCTTCATTGGTTTGAAGGCTGGGTCTTTTTGTCACCTAATTATATTAATTTAGTGAAATTTAAGCTTAATTTCTACGCTTCTTAAATCCAAGTCCAAGGCTACCCGCAAACATTGCGGCAAGAGCACCAGCAACGATGCCCATGTTCCCTTTACGACCAGTTTGTGGTAACTGGCGGTTAGGTTGCTTAGGCGTCTGCGGTTCAGTTGGTGCCGTCAACTGAGTTGGTTGTACTGGATTGGTTGGTTGGGTAGGTCGCGTCGGTTGGGTTGGACTTGTTGGCGCAGTCGGTACTGTCGGCCGTGCTGGTTGCGTTGGCACTGTCGGCTTTGTCGGCTGAGTCGGTACCGTCGGCTTTGTTGGCTGCGTTGGTACTGTTGGCTTTGTCGGCTGCGTCGGCACTGTTGGCTTTGTCGGTTGCGTCGGTACCGTCGGCTTTGTTGGCTGCGTTGGTACTGTTGGCTTTGTCGGCTGAGTCGGCACTGTTGGCTTTGTCGGCTGCGTCGGTACCGTTGGCTTTGTTGGCTGTGTCGGTACTGTTGGTCTAATCGGCTGCGTCGGTACTGTTGGCTTTGTCGGCTGTGTTGGTGCCGTTGGTTTAGTCGGCTGCGTCGGCACTGTTGGCTTTGTCGGCTGCGTTGGTACCGTAGGTTGAGTCGGCTGCGTTGGTTGGGCCTTCTTGGAATATAGGACTAAGAATTCGAGGTCGGGTGAGTTATGCTCAACGCGTTGAGCTTGAATGACTGACTTATCAGGTGTGTAGTCCCTGATCTCCGGACTGGTTACCGCTTTAAACTCTTGAGCAGGTGTCCACTGACCGTTCCAGACAACAACATTGGTA
The DNA here is from genome assembly GCA_905214235.1 of uncultured bacterium. Classification (GTDB taxonomy): domain Bacteria; phylum Bacillota; class Bacilli; order Lactobacillales; family Lactobacillaceae; genus Limosilactobacillus; species Limosilactobacillus avium. Next base: position 15,699 of record CAJMLF010000001.1, read on the forward strand.
ACCATGTCCTTGTAACCGGTTTGGGTAAACGAAAGTGGCTTGGCTACAAAGTCCGGAGCTGCAGTCTTACCAGTATCCTTGTACCGATAGTGAATAACCTCGTTAACCTTTACTGTCCGGCTCTGTGGCGCATGAGCGTGGAAGTAATAAACGTCAACTTCTCCACCAGGGACATTCGGCTGAGCAGCCTTCTTCTCGACTACCGCAGCATCCTGCTGATTGCTCTTCCGGCTAAATGATGGCAATTTCTCATAACCCAGGAAGGTGAGGTATGGGGACTTAACTGCCGAATAGTCACTAGCTTTAGACGTCACAACCCACGACTTTGCTGGATCCTTGGTTTCTACAAGCAAGTTGTTATTAGCGTCTTTTTTACCAGTAAGGTTATAGCCCACTACCTTATTATTCATTACTTGGTCCACAATTGCGGTTTGCTTCCAGGATACTGGCTGAACAACCTCGTCAGCAAGCTTTGTCTTTTTATTTAATTCTTCGTTGGTTTGGGCATCGAAATACTTAATGACTCGCTGCTCACTGCTAAGGTTCGTTACCACTTTTTTAGCATGCTTAACATGGACAACAAAAATCTGGGAAGGTGCTGCCTGTTGATCTTCAATGTTATCAAAATTGCCAAACTTGTATTGTCCTAGTTTGGCTCCGTCCACCGGATGCTTTTCATTCGTCCTGGAAATGCCAACATAGATGTAATGCTTATTAAGCAAGTCGTTCAATTCCTGCTGGTCATTGCTAAAGGCAATTGCATCCCCGGTTTGACCGGCGGCGTTGATTGGCTGTGCAAGTTTATCCAAAAATGCTTGAGCATCATCATCATGGTACCGAAGCAGGGCCCGCTGGCCACGGTCATAGATCAGGTAAACATCAGTATGATCCTTATCCGCCTTAGTAGAAGGAACAACTTCCTCAATACCCAGCTTCTGAGTTGCCGGCGTAATATACCAGATGTTACCATCCTTGTCCTTAATAGTCTGTCGGTTTTCGTCATTAAAAGAGACGGTTGACTTACTCAATGTGGAGTTTTCACCGGCTTTTGGCTGCCACGTAACTTTTTCTGGCTCCGCTGCGGGGTTGATAACGTAAACCTTGTCATCCCCCTTATTAACATGTAACTTGTTGTCGTTCTTGAATTTCTCTAGGGTTACAACTGCAACAGGCTTACCCTGAGCGTCCTGGTATTGACTACCACTGAAACTAACGGACTGATCGACTTTCTTAGCAAGATCAACCAGCTTGGCCGGGTCGGGTTGATTAGCGTCAGCTTTTTTGTAATAAACCGTCCGCGTGGCTGTCTTGGAGACATGCTGTAGCGCTGCCGTACGGACAAACTGGAGGGTAAAGCTTGTCACATAGGTATAAGGGTCACTAGCCTTCTTAGTCCCCTGTCCGTATGTACCGTAACTTATTGTACCCGTGCTATCATAAAGGTTAGAACCATTATACTTACCACTGGTTAAGGTTCCCTTGGATGCACCAACCAGCTGGTAACCATCTTCTTCAAGTTTCTTAATTGCATCCGACTGGCCGTCAAAAGTAATGTCTGTACTTCCAGAGGCATTTTCTTCATCGTGACCGTTCAAAACACCGACCCCGTGCCTCGTGTCAAGTGATGCAACATCACCCGTATTGGTAATATCTGCAAAGTGAAGGGTTGCCTCGTAAGCGATTTGGTGGGTAAAGCCATTACCACCACCCTGGAAGACTTTCGAAGTTGACTTGTTGATCTGAGTTCCAATACCATCAAACTTTCCTGATGCCCGGTTGTAGGAAATTGAAGGGCCATCACCCGGTTTTGTCCATGAAACCGGCATGTTGTAGTCCAACAGGATATCGAACTGAATAAAGAATGTTGAATGGGGACTCTTAACTGTACTGTCCTCATTGTTACCGACATTTACTGAGAAATTGTGTGACTGCCCATTAGCGTCCGTTGAAAGTTTAACGTGGGCCATGTTACTTTCGTTCAGATGAATACCGTTAACCAGCGGCGGTTCGGTTCCGTCATGCTTTGCCTTCTGCAGGGCCGCCTGATAATCACGCCAGGAAAGCTGCGTTGTCGAATTGTTAACGGTCACTGTCAAGTGGTCTTTCAGGAACTGTTCAAATGCCGGGTCTTCGTTAACAAAGACACCGTTTACGCAGTCAGTAATCTTACTATACGATTTATAGATGCTTACCCGCTGACCGTTCCCGTCGACGGCATTTGGCTGGTAGACCCGGAAGACCTTAATGGTATCCGGCAGCATCGTCTGGCCCTTTGACAGGTAAGCCGTAAAGTCTGCGGTCTGCAGGGGGCTGAGGGTCGTACCTTTGGTGTTACCCGCCTTCCCGTAGTTCCATTCAATCATGTACTGCATTACTTCGCGGTTGTCAGCTTCCTTGCCTGTCGTTGCCTTTGTACCGCTAAGAATATCATGGGTATTATCAAAGTTCGTCTTTACTTTATGAACATCCTTGGCTGCCCAACCATGGGCAATTTCGTCGGCGACAACATTGTCCTTATAAGGGATAATAATCGGCTTGACCGTCGTTGTGTTAACGGTGGTGCTCCCCCGCTTTGTTGTGATGACCAGTGGCGTAGGCGTATTATTCTTTACATCATCGGCGTATTGCAGGGCAAAGTGCAAGTCAAAGTTGATGTCCAAATCTTTACCCACGTTCGACTTAACCGTAAAGGTCCCATTGCCATTGTTTGTAGCAGTCAGGTCATTGCTCAGCTGCTTGCTAACGCCGGTTTCCCAGTCAACAACTGTCCACTGACTCGGATTACTGTAAGAAATCGTGATTGGTTGACCAGCTGGTAAACGATCATTCTGGTAATTGACCGTCACTTGAACATTGTCATTACGAGCCATTACTTGCTGACCGTCGGCGCTGCCGCAGGAGTAGCCGTCGTTTCACCCGTCGTTTCACCCGTCGTTGCCGGTGTAGTCGGGGTATCAGCATCTGCCTGGGCACCGCCCACAAAAAACGTAACCCCCAATAAAACAGAAGCCACGCCGACAGTCAGTTTGCGGAGCGCAAACCGCTGCCGTTGGGGCTCCATTCGCTTCATATACTCATTTTGATTATTCTTTGACATAGAACTTACCTTCTCCCATAACATTCATGTTTACATTGGCACCTAATTCCACTTATTTGCCATTGAAAATGCAACCATAAATCATCATGAAAACTATACTTCCATTGCGGGTGATAGTCAAGATAGGGGTTGGTAATAAACGCTGTCAAATAGCGCCTTATGACCATTAATAGGGCCCATAGAACATCAAAAAGGCAATATTTAAATTAGCTTATATGAAATAAATATCAACATTCATGTTATCGACTTAAAAGTAATTTTTGTCTATTATCAATAAATTTGTATAATATAAAAAGGATGCCATCCCGTCATTTCAACGGTTAAGCATCCTTTTCTATTGATTAAATTTATAAATCCGTTTACTTAGCTTCTTCACTAGCCTTTTGTACCGTGACCCCTTCATGAATTCTTGGAACAACGAGGGCCCCGACCAGAAGTGATAATCCAGCGATCAGCATCATCATTGTTTGGTTGTGCCCCACGAGTGGGAAAATGATGAAGCTGCATAGGGAGGCCAGGATCTGGGGAACACAGATTCCGACATTAAACAGGCCAAGGTAGGCTCCTTCGTTCTTCCCGTTTAATGAGGAAGTCAGTAGGGTAAATGGAATCGTGTTAATACTAAAGTTAGCAATTCCAAAGAGAATCATTGCGATGATTGAGAGAGTCTTGGAAGTGATAAACGCCATGCTGCCGAGACCGATAGCACCGAGGACCATCCCCAAAACATACCATTTCTTCCGGGAGTTAGCCTTGGCTTTGGCGTAGAGCAGGCCCCAAATAATACCAGCGATACTGTAAACGGCGGTTAAGATCCCATACCAGTTACCAGCGGCCTGGTAGCCGGCAGAGCTGACGTCAGTGGTGTGCCAGATATTCTTGGCAACCGTCCCGGTCGTGTAAGTCCAAACATACATAATTGCAAACCAAGAGAATAATTGGACCAGGTTGATTTCCCAGAAGGACCGGGGTGCCTGCTTAACGAGCTTCCAGAGACTGACCTTCTCGTGCGCCTCATTGACGTCGATGTGGTGGTAATTGGCATAAGTCTTCGGATCGTATTCCTTAACGTTGAAGACGGTCCACAGTCCCGTAATCAGCAGGACAGCAGCGGCACAGAGGTAAGCCCAAATAACAGTGTGCGGAACAACTCCCCGCTTAGCCGTGTTGGACATCCCAAACGCGGTGAACAGGAACGGCAGGATCGTGGCGAGAATTGCCCCACCATTAGAGAAGACCTGTTGCCATGACCAAGCGGCGTTCTTTTGCTTGTTGTTAACCATGTCACCAACCAGCATCCGTAATGGCTGCATGCAGACGTTGGAGAACAGGTCCATGAAACAGATAGCAACGGCAGCGTAGGTCATTGCGGCCAGCGAACCATACCCGAAGCCAAACGACCCGGAAAACGGTAGCATGATCAAGACTAAGGCCGCAATTGGGGTCCCAAAGAGGAGGTATGGTAACCGCCGACCGAAGCGGTTCCAGGTCCGGTCAGACAGTTGACCCAAGATCGGCTGAACAATCATTCCCATTAACGGTGGGAAGATGAAGAAGAAGCCGAGGCTGTTTGGGTTAGCACCAATCGTCTGACAAATCCGGCTCATTTGTGAGCTTTGCAGTGAGAAAGCCATGTTAATTCCAAAGAAGGCAAATGTAATTGAGAAAATTTGGCTCTTGGATAATGACGGCATCCCCGCATCAAGATCAATTCGATTATCTTCGTTAGTCTTTTTATCCATAATAACTATCTCCCAACTTAGTATTGGTAAACCTTTGCTTCATAAGGACGAATCGTCTCTCCCGCATCATCAGCATAGTTAGTAATTAAAAGTTTGGCACCGTCCGGAACGTCGTAGTGGCGTTGCAGTGTTTGGTCGGTGTAGTTGGTAATGACGAGCAGGGTGGTATCAGCATTTTGCCGGCGGTAGGCAAATACAGCTGGATCATCCTCGTTGCCAGCGACCAATTGAAAATCACCGTTAGTAATTACCGGAAGCTCATGACGGAGTTTAATCAACTTCTGGTAGTAATAGAAGATTGAGTTTTGGTCCGCCAGCGCCTTTTCGACGTTGATGGTCGGGTAGTTCGGGTTGACCTTTTCCCATGGCGTTCCAGTGGAGAAGCCCGCATTCTTGCTATCATCCCATTGCATTGGTGTCCGCGCGTTGTCCCGACTATGCATTGCCAGATACTTCAGCATCGTTTTTCCATCAAGGAGGTGCTGGTCGTCAACGAGCTGGTGGTATGCGTTAATCGACTCAAGGTCAACGTAATCTGCGAGCTTGTCGAAGTAGACGTTTGTCATTCCAATCTCTTCACCCTCGTAAATATATGGGGTTCCTTGCTGGAAATGCAGCATGGTTGCCAGCATCTTGGCAGACTTTAGACGATTTTCTTCGTTACTGTCATCACCGAAGCGGGAGACAACCCGCGGCTGGTCGTGGTTATTCCAGTAAAGGGAGTTCCAAGCGGTCCCCATCAGGCCCTTCTGCCACTTTGTGAAGTTAGCCCGCAGGTCAACCAGCTTCGTCTTCTGATCGTTCCACTTCCCCAGTGCCGGGTTACTATTGCCATCGAGCCCCATGTGTTCAAACTGGAAGATCATGTTAAGCTCCTTATTATCCAGGTTAGCGTATGCCTTAGCCTGTTCCGGTGTGGTCCCGGGCATTTCGCCGACCGTAATCATCTTATGCTTACTCATGACATTACGGTTCATCTCCTGCAGGAACTCGTGCATCCGCGGACCATTAGGTACAAGTTTTTCAACGTTGGCGTACTTTTCATCCCCCGTCAGTGGCCCATCAGTGAGTTCCTTTGGCTTGGAGATCAGGTTGATAACGTCCATCCGGAAGCCATCAACACCCTTGGCAGCCCACCAGTTCATCATATCGTAAACACTGTGGCGAACGTTTGGATTTTCCCAGTTCAAGTCGGGTTGCTGGGGAGCAAAGAGGTGGAGGTAGTACTGGTCGGTTTCCGGATCGTACTTCCAAGCCGGTCCCGAGAAGTAGGAACCCCAATTATTGGGTTCCTTACCATTCTTACCATCCCGCCAAATGTAGTAATCCCGATACGGGTTATCCTTGCTCTTCTTGGATTCTTCAAACCACTTGTGCTGGTCAGAGGTGTGGTTGACAACCAGGTCCATCACCAACTTCATTCCGCGGTGGTGGATACCATTAATTAATTCCTGGAAATCAGCCATGTTACCTAAGGTTGGGTTGATTGCCTGGTAGTCACTAATGTCGTACCCGTTATCAACTTGGGGCGACTTGTAGATCGGGTTCAACCAGATAATGTCAACTCCAAGCTTCTTGAGGTAGTCTAAGCGGTTAATGATTCCCCGGAGGTCACCAACTCCATCACCATTACTATCCTGAAAACTCTTCGGGTAAATTTGGTAAACAACCGAGTTATTCCACCAATGTTTATTTTCCATCAATAACAGCACCTTTCATTCCATGATTGCTTTATGTAACCGTTTGCATTTCCTACAATTCAAATAATAACACTATCATCCAGATAATCAACCCTAATTATGTAAACGCATTCATTTTTATATAAGTTCTTAGTAAAATTAACTCTACAAGCTTATATTACTGAACTTTTTTACTGTCCTATTGTACTTTAATGCCCGGTTTGTCTTATAATAAAAAGGAAATTGCAAAAAAGAAGGAATTATAATGCTCGATAGTCTAACCAGCCTAATCCTGGTGTTTGCATTTGGTTACGGCCTATCACGGAATTTTAAAAAGGGGAACTATGCTTATTCCTTTGTTATGTATGCTGGTGCGGTCATCTTTTACGCCAACCTTTATCATACATTAAGCGGGAGCTTGGCGTTTTGTACGATGATGGTTGCCCTATTTTTAGCAATTATTTTGGCCATTGTCTTTATCTACCGCGCCATCCAAGCAGATAACGGGAACCGCCATTACTGGGGAGCAACCGCTTTGTGTGGGATTTCAATTATCCTCGTAATTATCTTTAAGTTCATTCTCTAACTACGGAAGAAGGGACAAATCTTACAAAGCAGTTGAGTAGCTTGACAATCGGCCGGATATGCAAGTTGAAAAAGCTACAGCGCAGTAAACAAAGGGACGCTAGCATTCGGATTTTTCCGAATACTAGCGTCCCTTTTATGCTTTCTAAAGACTTGCTTCGCAGCGAAAAGCAAGCTATTTCTGTTTCACTACTTAACAGTCATGCTGACCACGCGACTTTTCCGGGAAGTTACCGCGACTGTAATCAACCACCTCAACGTTTTCTGTCAGGGTCCTCCTGTCTGAAACCAACGGCAGAGTAAAGAGGTGCCGATTAAAGCGAATCGTCATCTGGTCATCAAACTGCGCGCGTGATTCCCCCTTTATCTTTACCGGTCCCAGATTTGAATCAATCTGAGTGTCGAAATCCTTCAGGTTTAGCCCCTTGTCAATAAAAATTAGCCGGTAACCACCGTCGAGTGAGCAGCTACCAACGGCAGAGAAAGGGCCGACCCCGTCCTCAAAATCAAGCAGGATTTGCTTGTCTTTAGCTACGTACTTCTTCAGGCGTTCAATGGCCTCTGTGGTGAAGGTTAATTTCATTGTCCTTATCCCTCCTTGAAAGATTGGTATTTTAATTTTAAAGATGCGTGGCCTTAATGTAAATTATTCTGCTTTCACACAACTAATTGACATCCACCCTACTGGCCAGTATATTGAAGCTATTACAACATATAAGGAGTACAAATATGAATTACTTTATCGGTGTTGACGTGGGAACAACCAGTACAAAAGCGGTTCTCTATGATGAACACACCCACGTAATCAAACGATTCAGCCAGTCCTACCCCCTCTTCCGCCACCCTAACGGCATGGCCGAGCAAGACCCGACCACGATTGTCAACGCAGTGGAAAAGGTAATTGGGGATGCCGCCCAGCGAATTAACTTTTCCAAAGAAAGACTACTTGCCGTTGCCTTTTCTAGTGCAAACCAGAGTCTGATCCTCCTCGACCAGGCGTTCCGCCCTCAGTCACGGTTGATCACCTGGGCCGATACCCGGGCACGGCACGCGGCAAACCAATTGAAACGGTCCGCCTTGGGGAGACAGTTGTATGTGAACACCGGTACCCCCATTCACCCAATGTCACCTTTGACAAAACTTCTCTGGCTCAAGGAAGCGGCACCCGAACTTCTTTCCCAAGCCGCCTATATTGGTGACATAAAGTCCTACCTCTTTTGCCGCTTTTTCGGCACATTCAAGGTCGACATTTCAATTGCCAGTTGCACCGGGATGATGAACATCAATTCCGGTGACTGGGACCCAACGGCGTTAAACCTGGTTGGTATTCGCCAGGAACAGCTACCGGAAATCGTTAACGGTACCTACCAGGCTACCGGCCTCCTGCCAAAAGCCCAGGCAAGGATGGGAATTCCTGCCGATACCCCATTTATCTACGGGGCGTTCGATGGTGCCCTATCGAACCTCGGCGTGGGAGCACTCAAACCAGATACTGTGGCGATTACCATCGGTACCTCGGCGGCCGTCCGGGTAATCACCGACCATCCCGTGATTGACCCTCACCGGCGCCTATTCTGCTATGCGGTTGATAACCATAGCTGGGTGGTAGGTGGGCCGCTTAATAACGGCGGTGATGTCTACCAGTGGGCCGTTAAACACCTGGTTACCCCGAGTGCGGTCGCTAACGAGCAGGTTGACCCCTACACCCTGGCAAGTCGGGTAATTTCTGATGTCCCCGCCGGTGCCCACGGCCTGCTGTTTCTCCCTTTCTTAGGTGGTGAACGGGCCCCACTGTGGGATGCCAACGCCCGGGGAAGTTTCTTTGGGCTCAATAACCTCCATACCCGGGCGGACATGCTCCGGGCGGTCATGGAAGGAATCAACATGAACATCGCGACGGTCTTCAAGGCCGTCTGTGACCTGGTGGGCCAGCCAAAATCCATAACGGCTACTGGTGGATTCGCCCGGTCCCACGTTTGGCGACAAATGCTTGCCGACGTGTTAGACTGTCCGGTCGACATTCCGGAATCGTTCGAATCAGGTTGCCTCGGTGCTGTTACAATGGCAATGAAGAGCTTAAACCTGGTCAACAGTTACCAAGTTGTGCAAAACTTCATTGGTGAAGAGGATACTTACCGTCCAGATCCAGCAACGGTCGCTATTTACCAGAAGTACCTTCCCCTCTTCCAGCAGGTCGAAGGGCTCTTGTCCCCCGCCTACTCAACAATTGCCCAGCTCCAAGAAAATGGAGCCAAATAAAGGTTAAGTGTTCGCCAACCGTTAGACAATGTGGTCTTGCAATTGGCGGACACTTTTTTAATACCTGATTCTATTGGTGGGTACGGTATCCAGCTGCCTGAGCATCAGCTAGCGAGTCAAAGTAGACGACATTTTCAGGAGCAATTCCGGGATCTGGGTATTGGCCCGGGAGGTAACAATACATGGTTGAGCGGTCACCAATAATCGAATTTGGCTCATAGTTATTGGGATCAACCCACGGCTCTTTTTCCTGAGTATTGGCTGGAACCGTATTTTCGGCCATGCTTGGCTGTTGTGGTACGGTCGTGTTCACTGTTTGCCCTGTACCATTGACTTCCGTTTGTCCACCGCTTGCCGGTTTAGTAAGGGAATGATCTTTTTCTTTATCTTGCGGTTTCTTGGCTACTTTTTTCTTCTTATCCGTCTTTTTACTGGTCTTAGCGACTGTGTCCCTCTGCGCTTCTTGGGTTTGACTGCGATGGTTGATAAACCAGCCGCCTGCAATTAGTAGCAAAAGGACGACAATCCATAGCCATGGTCGGCAGTACAATGGTTTTCTGTTCATAACTAGCCTCCTTATAGTTGGATTTCCGCTTCTATGTCAATTATTTTCTATTCTTATTATATAAAAATCAGCGATAAATAAGATACGCTATTTACCAATCTTTAAGGGGGTTAACTAATTTTTAAGAGACGGATGCAGCAACAAAAAAGACCTGGAAAATTTTCCCAGGTCCTTTTATTACCATTATCTATAAAGATTAGCCTTCAAAGGCATCTGTCAATGGAGGAACAACTTGCTTCTTCCGTGAAACAACGCCCGGCAGGTTCATCCGCTTATTAGCATCAAGTTTGTGACCGAATGCCTTTTCAACTTTGTCGGTGTTGTCACCAACAACCAGCAATTCGGAGTCACTATTAAGAATGTTAGTGGCAATCAGAATGAACAATTGGTAACCATTGGCATCCATCAATTCGTGCATCTTCTTTTCAAGGTCAGCTTGCCGCTTGAAGACATCGTCGAGTTCAACCGCGTTTACTTGACCGATCCGCATCTTGGTGCCACCAAGTTCAAAGGTCTTAGCATCACCATCAACAATGTCGGCATCGGACTTAGCATCAACATCAGCGCCCGCCTTCAGCATGGCAACCCCGTACTTGTTGTAGTCATCAACGCCGGCAACCTTAGCTAAGTACTTAACCGCTTCACGGTCGTGGTCCGTAGTAGTTGGGGAGTTAAGTAACAGGGTATCAGAAATGATTGCGGAAAGCATCATCCCCGCTAAGTTAGCTGGAATATCAATGTGCTTTTGTTGGAACATTTCCGTCAAAATTGTTGAAACACAGCCATATGGGCGGCAAGTTGCCCACAGTGGTTGAGCAGTATTGAAGTTTGCAATCCGGTGGTGGTCAACAAGGTGGGTAACCGTAACCTTGTCGATGTCACTAACACTTTGTTGTGGTTCGTTGTGGTCGACCAGCATTACCTTGTCGACTTCGTTAGCAGCGGTTTTGATAACCCGTGGGGCCTTCATACCGAACTTCTTAAGAGCGTATTGCGTTTCGGCGTTTGGTTCGCCGAGGGCAACTGCTTCCGTTTCATAGCCCAATTGGTTTTGGTAGTATGAAAAAGCCATTGCCGCAGTGATTGCATCTGTATCTGGCTTTTGATGTCCAAAGACTAATTCTTTTTCCATAAAGTAATTCCTCCTGTTTGTGCTTCAACAATACAACTAAAGCAATTTTCACTATTCATTTTATCACGATAAATAGTTCTCGTCCGCATTATTATTTAACATTATGCTTCTTTGTCCAATATTCATTCAAAATTGCCCACATTTTCTCATGTTGGTGGTTAAAAAAGCGCGGTGGTCGTCCTTGCAGGGCAAAGTATCTTGTCGTAACCGTCTCGCTCGGCTTAACTGGAAAGTGTTGATCAGTGACCTGCCGAACAAGGTAAAAGGCATTGACTGGCTGCACAGCATCCCCATTGGGGTAAGTATATTGGTCATTATCCAGTATTTTTAAGAGGCAGACCGGCTCAACAGCGAGTCCCGCATCCTCCTTAAATTCGCGTCTGACGGTATCGGTAAATCGTTCCCCAAATTCCATGTAGCCACCCGGGAACCCCCAGTCGCCGGTATCGGCCCGGGCCTGTAGCAGGACGGCACCGTCTGCGTTGACAAGTGCACCTGAGGCACTCGTCAAGATCAGCGGCATGTGACCAACTTGTGAACGTAAATCTGCAATGTACGCCATTTTACCCCTCCTTTAAGAGCTATGGTTTTCCTGAACCTGGTCAAGATACATCCTTAAGTATACGCGACAACTTATCATTTGGACTAGTCGATCGAGCAGGCGCTTTTCCTCACTATCCGGAACGGTAATTTTTTCCACCTGGACACCTGCAGAAAATGCCTGGCGCAGGGCCAACTCGAAGGCAGCACAGAGGTAGTTGTAACCATCTTCAACACTTTGCTGCCCTCCCCGAAAATGGAGGAGGGTCTGAATCTCATGAAGGGAAAGGACCTGACGGCTAATAGTAATTAGAAACAGGCTTGCCAGCTGGTCCCGATCGTACTGTCGGTGCCGAGGATGGTTTAGCAACCCATGCTTAACATAGCTACTGACCATTGTATTAGTCATCTTTATCCCCATTGCTTCCGGGAAGTAGCCATTGATGTATTGAACCACTTGGTCCAGATAAAGACCCATCTTGGGTAACTCATCATAGCGGGGAAGACGGAAGGCACTTACAAGTGGCTGAATTTGACGCTCAACAATTCCCACATTACCACCTCATCATTTCAGGAGTGATTGTTGCTCAGGATCGTTTAAAATATTTGCCTGCTTGACGCGCAGCTTTACTGGGGTCCCCTGGGTCTCGGTATCAATCACAAAGGTACCATTGGACTTGATCGAACCCAGGTGGTGGTCACTAACGGAGATATCCTGGAAGAGCGGCCGGTCAGTAATCACCTCAAAGTAACCCGTGAAGTCAGGATCGTAAGCAGTAAAGTCAGCAATCCGGTGCGGATGCGTCTTGAGTCGGTGGAGGACAAGTTCACCCCGGCGGGCCCGGGCACCGACGGCAATTTCGTCAACCGGCATTTCCTTAAAGGCCCCCCGCTGGGTAATTGAGGCAATCCGCTGCCCATCAGCAACGATTGCAAGATCGACTAATTCATCGTCATCCTTGAGGTTAATTGCCCGCACCCCGGCAGTCCGCAAGCCGGTAACCGGGACATCCGCAACGTCGAAGCGGACCGCGTAACCCTCACGACTGATTGCCAGCAGCGAGCGGTTCTCATTTGTTGGTTCATAGTAATCAACGCTGACCACTTGAGCACCTTTACTCTTGAGCTTAATCGCCATGCTAGCATGACTCTTATAGCGTGAGCCCGGCTGGTAGTCCTGGTAGGCGGACTGCTTAACCTGACCATCACTGGTGGCAAAAATTAGGTTTCCTGGTAGGTCCAGGCGGTCAAATACCATTGCCTTAATAATCTCTTCGTTTTCTGCTAGCCCGATTGTCTGTGAGATGTGTTCACCCGTATCCTTCCAACGAACATCAGCTAGCTCATGAACCGGCCGGTAAATCACATGCCCGAGATTCGTGAACATAAAGAGGTGGGCCAAGGTGGTGGTCTGTTCAACTAGTAATGGGTAATCGTCTTCTCGGAGGCCGTTTTCATCCAGTGACGAGGCCTTGAATGATCGCAAGCTAGAACGCTTGATGTAACCAGCGTGGGAGACAAGAGCAACCACGTCCTCATTAGCAACGGTGACCTTCGTATCGATTTCCAACTTTTGTACCTGGTCTTCAATCTTGGTCCGCCGTGGGTTGCCGAATTCCTTCTTGATGGCCTTCATCTCGCGCTCAACCACCTTGGCAAGCTCATCATCGTCACCCAAGATCAACTGGTATTCTGATATCAACTTATTTAAATGGGCTTGTTCATCCTCAAGCTCAGTCACGTCTGTATTAGTCAGGCGGTACAGCTGTAAGGTGACGATTGCTTCAGCCTGCTCTGCGGTGAAGTCATACTCTTCAACCAGGTTCTGTTTAGCATCCTTCCGGTTTTTGCTGGCCCGGATTGTCTTGATTACCTGGTCGAGAATAGAAAGGGCCTTAATCAGACCTTCAACAATGTGGAGGCGGTGTTGGGCCTTCTGCAAGTTGTAGTTGGTCCGCCGCCTTACAACTTCCTTTTGAAAGGCGAGGTATGACGTCAGGATATGCTTTAGTCCCACCCGCATTGGCCGCTGCTTATCAATGGCGACCATGTTAAAGTTATAGTTTATCTGCAGGTCAGTATTTTTCAGGAGGTAGTTAAGGATTCCTTCAGCGTTAGCGTTCCGTTTCAATTCGATGGCAATCCGCAGGCCACTCCGGTCGGTCTCGTCACGGGCTTCAACAATCCCCTCAACCTTTTTAGCGAGGCGAAGGTCATTAATCCGCTTCACTAACTGGGCCTTGTTGACTTCATAGGGAATCTCGGTGACGTTAATCTGCTGACGGCCACCACGGAGGGTTTCAATTGCTGTCTTCGCCCGGACAACAATTCTGCCCCGACCGGTCTTGTAGGCCTTCTTTATCCCGTCAACCCCCTGGACAATTCCACCAGTGGGAAAATCTGGACCGGGGATAAAATCCATCAACTTTTCGAGACTCGCTGACGGGTGCTTCAGGAGGTAAATTAGGGCATCAAAGACTTCGCCCAGGTTATGGGTGGGAATTTCGGTTGCGTACCCTGCCGAAATTCCCGTGGCCCCATTAACGAGGAGGTTCGGGATCCGGGCCGGGAGGACAACCGGTTCCTTTTCGGTATCATCAAAGTTCAGGGTCATTTCGACCGTGTCCTTATCAATGTCTTGCAGCATCAGTCCCGCAATTTTGCTTAAGCGCGCTTCGGTGTAACGCATTGCTGCTGCAGGGTCCCCGTCCATTGACCCGTTGTTCCCGTGCATTTCGACCAGTGGTTCACGTAGTTTCCAGTCCTGGCTAAGGCGGACCAGGGCTTCGTATATTGAACTGTCACCGTGGGGGTGGAAGTTACCCATGACGTTACCGACCGACTTTGCTGACTTCCGAAAGCCCTTGTCATAAGTATTACCGTCCTTGTTCATTGCGTATAGGATCCGCCGCTGAACGGGTTTAAGTCCATCGCGAATATCTGGCAGTGCCCGCTCCTGGATAATTGATTTGGAATAGCGACCAAACCGCTCCCCCATCAACTTTTCGAGCGACATTGTCTCAATTTTTGCGTCTCTCACTAAAATGATCCCTTTCTTTACTTATTCAAATGCTTCTTGCTGGCAACCAGTTTATCGGATTCTTGGTCATCACTAAGGGTAAATTGAACGTTGTTTTCAATCCACTCCCGCCGGGGCTCAACCTTGTTCCCCATCAGGGTTGTGACCCGCCGTTCGGCTAGTTCAGCATCCTCAATTCGGACCCTGATCAAGGTCCGGGTGGCTGGGTTCATGGTAGTTTCCCAAAGTTGGTCCGCATTCATTTCACCGAGCCCCTTGAAACGTTGCAATTGGGCAGTCTTACCCATTCTCTTGGTCAGCTTAGTAAGCTCTTCGTTTGTCCAGGCATAGGTAATCTTCGTCTTTGCTCCCCGCCCCTGCTGAAGACGGTAAAGGGGTGGTAACGCGATATAAATCTTGCCGGCTTCAATCATTGGCCGCATGTACTTATAAAAGAAGGTAAGAAGAAGAATCTGGATGTGGGCCCCGTCGTCATCGGCATCGGTCATGATGATGATCTTATCGTAGTTGGCGTCTTTAACGTCAAACTCCGAGCCAGCGCCAGCACCAACCGTGTAGATAATGGTGTTTAGCTCCTCGTTTTTCAAGACGTCATCTAGC
The DNA here is from genome assembly GCA_905214235.1 of uncultured bacterium. Classification (GTDB taxonomy): domain Bacteria; phylum Bacillota; class Bacilli; order Lactobacillales; family Lactobacillaceae; genus Limosilactobacillus; species Limosilactobacillus avium. The sequence continues at coordinate 30,938 of CAJMLF010000001.1, forward strand.
TTTGCCCTTTCCGTATTCAGAACCTTACCCCGTAATGGCAAGATCGCCTGGAACTTGCGGTCCCGACCCTGCTTTGCGGAACCACCGGCTGAATCCCCTTCGACTAAGAAAAGCTCATTTTTCTGGGCATTCTTTGACTGGGCCGGCGTTAGCTTACCGGAAAGGTTACGTTCCTTGCGGCTCTTCCGTTTGCCACCCCGGGCCTGGTTACGGGCTTTCCGGGCAGCCTCACGAGCTTCGCGGGCCTTCAGGGACTTGCGGATTAACATCTGAGTGAAGTCACCATTTTCCATTAGGGCATAGTTCAATTGCTCACTGACAATCGTATCAACAATCTTGCGGGCTTCTGGCGTACCAAGCTTATCCTTGGTCTGTCCTTCAAATTGCAACAGTCGTTCTGGAATCCGCACGGAGATAACGGCCGTGAGCCCTTCTCTGACGTCGCTCCCCTCCAGGTTTTTATCGTTGTTCTTTAACAGGCCGACCCGCTTAGCATACTCGTTGAAGGTCTTGGTCCAGGCGCTTCTGAATCCCGCCTCATGGGTACCCCCATCCGGTGTCCGAACGTTATTAACAAAGGATAGGAGGGTCTCAGAGTAACCATCGTTATACTGAGCGGCCACTTCTACTTCAACCCCCTGGTCCTTACCGTCAAAGTACATGATCTTTCCCAGGGTATCCTTTCCCTCATTAAGGTAGGAAACAAACTCCTGAATGCCATCCTTGTACTGGAAGACATCCTGCTTTTCCTGTCCTGCCCGCTTATCGGTCAGCACAATTTTGATTCCCTTCAAAAGGAAGGCCGATTCCCGCAAACGATTAGCGAGGGTGTTGTAGTCGTAAACCGTCGTGGTGAAGATTGCCGGGTCCGGTTTAAACGAGACAGTTGTCCCACTTTGCTCCCGGGTTTTACCAAGTTTCTTCAACGTTCCAACCGGTTGGCCACCGTTTTTAAACTTCTCTTGGTAACGAACATGGTCACGAACAATCGTTAACTTTAAATTTGTGGAGAGAGCATTAACGACCGACGCACCAACCCCGTGGAGACCACCAGAGGTCTTATAACCATCCGCCTGGCCAAACTTTCCCCCTGCATGGAGGACCGTCATAATAACTTCCGGAGTAGGCTTCCCTGAAGCGTGCATCCCCACGGGCATCCCCCGACCATGGTCCTGGACAGTAATTGAATTATCCGCCTCAATTGTCACGTTAATTTCATCACCGTAGCCAGATAATGCTTCATCAACGGCGTTATCAACGATTTCATACACCAGGTGGTGGAGCCCCCGTGCGTCTGTGGACCCGATATACATCCCTGGACGCTTACGGACAGCTTCAAGCCCCTTTAATACCTGAATTGACGATTCATCATATTTTACCTTTTTCGTGGTCACAAAATGACCTCCCGTATCATTTCATTTCTAAAACATATGTTCGATATAGTTAATATTATCATGGACGCGGTCAACTAGCAAATAGATGAGACCCGGCCCTGGTAAATAGTTACAGTATTGATAATACTCAAATCCATTTCATTTGGCAAACGGCAATTTGCTTTTTGCGCTCTACCACCAACGAGCGATTCATGGTATTCTTAAACTTTGAGATATACTTTAATTCATGAGGAGCAATAATTATGATATTTGAAATATTGGGAATGGTGATCATTTCTTACCTCTTAGGCTCCATCCCTTCTGGCCTATGGATCGGCCAAATTTTCTACCATAAGGATATTCGCAAGTTGGGCAGCGGAAACATTGGTACAACCAACACTTTCAGAACACTGGGTCCCAAGGCCGGGACGGTGGTCCTCTTTATGGACGTATTAAAGGGGACGTTAGCCGCCAGCCAACCTTACATTTTAGGTATTTCGCACAGCGTTAACCCCCTACTGATTGGGCTCTTCGCATCACTGGGCCACACGGTTTCCATCTTTGACCACTTTCATGGCGGAAAGGCAGTGGCAACCAGTGCGGGGATTTTACTAGCCTATAACCCCTTTCTCTTCCTGGTTGCCTGCCTGATTTTCATCGGGACACTCCTTCTGACCTCGATGGCCAGTGCGGCCAGTATCATCGGCATTAGTGCCATCTTTATAATTGCCATGTTTGAACACGACCTTATTCTTTCCCTGGTTGCTGGTTTCTTGACCCTAGTGGTTCTCTACCGCCACAAGAGCAATATCAAAAGAATCTGCACCGGGAAGGAATCCCTCGTTCCCTTTGGCCTGGTCTACTACCGCCGGCACCATCAGTCAAAATAAATACCTGTGAAAAAACGGTCACCGCACAAAAAATGCGGCGACCGTTTTTTGTTAATCATAATATCACGCTAAAATGGCCGAATGCTGAAATGGTAGTCCCGTTCCTGTCCCGGAGCCAGGCGGTACATTCCCTGCTTGTGCAAAAGCAGACCATCGGCATTGACATTATCAGCAATCCCCCACCATGGTTCGATGCAGGCAAAGTTCCCTGTTGCTGGGTAAGCCGACCACAGACCCACGTACTGGGTTCCTGTGGTTGCGACACTAACCCCGTGACCACTAGTCTTGTCAGCAAGGGTTGCGGTAAAGTCACTCCCACAAGTCTTAAAGATGATTGCATCATGGTTGAAGAGGTCGTGGTTGAGCATGAATGGCTTGGTCATATCAATCATCTGGGGATGACCAGAATCATTGTAGGGCCCATCCAAAATAATTCGGGAGTATTTTTCCGCTGGGATAACACTAAATTCCACATTTTCATAGGAGCCCTGTGGAGTAAGGGGCATGTTGAAACCAGGGTGGGCACCAATTTCGTAAATTAACGACTGGCGGGCCGGATTAATTACCTTATAGGATACCGCTAAACGGTCACCAACCAGTTCATAAGTGACCCTGAGGATAAAGTCAAACGGATACACCTTCTTGGTATCATCACCGGCACGTTGTTCGAGGACTACCCGATCATCCAGTTGTTCCGTGACCGTGAATTGGCGGTCACGAGCAAAGCCGTGTTGAGTTTGGTGGAAAGTTTGGCCGTTAAACTGGTACTGATCATCCTTAAGACGACCAACAAATGGAAAAAGAATTGGTGCTTGCCGTCCCCAGCTATCCGGCGAGCCCTGCCAGAGGTATTCAATCCCGTTATCTTGCCGCTTGATGCTATGTAGCTGGGCCCCTAGCTCATTGATTTCGACGGCGAGTTCTTTGTTTTGAATTTTAATCATTTTATTACCCCTTTGTTGCTAAACGTTTATCATCAAGTATATAGAACAATGTTTACTTGCACAATACCAAATAATGACGGCGCTTTCAACATCATAGTAAGTAAAAGTCAGTAAAACTACATAAACAGTTTTACTGACTTTTACCTACTTTTGGACGGCTTCCTCATAATCACCGTTTGGACAAACAACCTGTTTGCCACCCTTAACCTTCTTTTCGACGAGGAAGTGGCCATCCTTAGGGCAATCACGCCCAATTGGCTTATCCCAGGAGACAAAATCGCAGTCAGGGTACCGTGAACACCCGTAGAAGGTGCGGTTCTTTTTCGACTTCCGTTCAACAACGTTCCCCTTATGGCATACTGGGCAGGTCACACCAATTTCCTTCACGATGGCCTTGGTATTACGGCACTTTGGAAAGCGCGAGCATGCGTAGAACTTACCATAGCGACCCATCTTGATTACCATCGGTGCACCGCAGATTTCACAATCACTCCCGGCAAGTTCATCCTTCATCTGAATCTTGGCAACCTTGTCCTCTGCATCCTGAACTTCCTTAGAAAACGGCTTATAGAAACTGTCGACAACCTTAATCCAGTTCTGTTTCCCTGCTTCAACCTGGTCAAGTTCACCTTCAACATCTGCCGTGAACTTGGCATTGACGATGTCGGGGAACTGCTTAGCAATAATCTTATTAACAATTTCCCCTAATTCCGTCGGTTCAAAGTGACGAGAAACGAGGCGGACATAGTAACGCCGCTGAATTGTATCCAAGGTTGGCGCATAAGTTGATGGCCGACCGACCCCGTTGCTTTCCAGCGTCTTGATTAATGCCGCTTCAGTGTATCGGGCCGGCGGCTGGGTAAAGTGCTGGGCGGGGTTGTCATTGACCATCCGCGCATGGTCACCTTCACTAAGGTCTGGTAAGAGGTTGTCCTTTTCTTCTCCCCGCTTATAAACCTTGGAGAAACCGGCAAACTTAACTTTAGACCCGTTTGCCCGGAAGGTTACCCCGTTTTGCTGGAGGTCGACCGTCATTGTATCAATTACTTCCGGCGTCATCTGACTGGCCACGAAGCGGGACCAGATAAGGCTGTACAACTTATATTGGTCATTGTTCAGGTAGGGCTTCATCTTGGCCGGTGTTCGGTAGACAGAAGTTGGCCGAATGGCTTCGTGGGCATCCTGAGCCCCCTCCGGCAACTTACCCTTTACCGGTTTGATGGCCGCATACTCGCCCCCATACTCCTCATGGATAAACTTAGAGGCCTCGTGCTTAGCAATCGATGCAATCCGCGTGGAGTCGGTTCGCATGTAGGTGATCAGGCCGACCGGCGCCCCCTGCTTAATGTCGATTCCTTCATACAGCATTTGAGCGGCCATCATGGTCTTCCGGGTTCGGAAGTTAAGTCGCCGGTTAGCATCCTGCTGCATCGTTGAAGTGGTATATGGTGGCTGGGGTTGCCGACGCCGTTCCTTTTTAGTGACCTTTGAAATGGCAAAGTCCTGCTTTTTATCCAGCTTACCAAGGACCTTTTGAACATCCGCATTGTCGGCCAGCTTTGTCTTCTTACCGTTCTCACCGTAAAAGACAGCCTTAAATTTGTCCCGGGCGTGTTTGAAGTCCGCATCAATCGTCCAGTACTCTTCTGGTTTGAAATTACGGATCTCATTTTCCCGCTGGATGATCAGATTTAGTGCCACCGACTGAACACGACCGGCACTCAGTCCCTTCTTAACCTTTTTCCAGAGGATGGGACTAATTGAGTAACCGACAAGCCGGTCAAGGACCCGCCGCGCCTGCTGGGCGTCAACCAGGTCCATATTAATCGTCCGCGGTTCCTTAAAGGCGTTTTTAACCGCGTCCTTCGTAATTTCGTTAAAGGTAACCCGGTTCTTCTCATTATCATCAAGCTTTAAAATGTTGGAGACATGCCAGGCGATGGCTTCCCCCTCACGGTCCGGGTCTGATGCCAGGTAAACGGCCTTGGCATTCTTCGCATCCTTACGAAGTTCCTTGATAACGTCACCCTTCCCGCGAATCGAAATATAGTCCGGTTGGTAGTTATTTTCAATATCAACCCCCATCCGGCTCTTCGGTAAGTCGCGCACATGGCCAAGACTCGCAACAACTTTATACGAGCGGCCCAGGAAACGACCAATCGTCTTTGCTTTTGATGGTGACTCAACAATCACCAAATTTTTCTTAATCTTAGAACGGCGCCGCGTTGTCTTCCGCTTTGCCGTCGTCTTAGTACTTTTCTTGGCTGTTTTGGTTGCCATAAAAGAGGCTCCTCACATTTTTATTTGTTTATTTCTTCATATATAACATTATTATTCCATTTCACCATGGTCTGTCAAATGGAAATCGTATTTTAGAAGAAATTATTATAAAATGCAAGGATCTTTACTCATAGCATGTACTCTTCGAGAATGTCCTGTGCCCGAAGGATTGGTTTCGCACCCGCGGCAATTAATTCATTACAGCCTAATGAACGGTAAGTATCAATTCGTCCAGGGACCGCGCAGACCGTCCGATTTTCCTCTAGAGCAATGTTTGCCGTGATCAGGCTCCCACTCTTTTTCTTAGCCTCCACCACCAGGACCGTCGAGCAGAGGCCCGCAATTACCCTGTTCCTTTCCGGGAAGTGCACAAGGTATTTGCCCGTTTTCACTAGCATTCACTCTGTTACTATAATAGGAAGAAAAGCATTTTAAACATTCGTTTATATTCACTCTTGTTCATGCCTTGTTAAAATAAATTCCCCTTTTTTACCCCTTTTAAAATTAAAGACCTGCCTCTTGGGAAAAGGCAGGTCAGCATTTGGATCTATATATATGTTACCAGATTAAGTTATTGATTACTATCGCTATTTCGGCAAATTTGATGATGTGCAAAGCGACGGCCCTTAATTGAGCCGCCGTTTTTTATTTATTCTGATAGTTAGGCCACCACTTAGCACGGAGCTGTTAATGCTTCTTCTGACATGTCATGGTTTGAGCTTCTTTAAGTCATTGGTAGCCTTAAAAAACACATCACTGATTTCCAGCTTGTTGTTCTCGTTAGCACTAATGAGTTCTTTTTTAATACTTGCGATGACTTCTTGATTAGTTGGAACTGATACCATCGCATTTTCGAGGAGTTTTTGCATTCGTCCTGAAAACTCACTACTATAATCAAGCGTTTTTAACACAGTTTTTAGCTGATCGGTAATATGCTGACGATAGCCTTTAGTCAGTCCTTGATATGTAGTGTCACTGGATAAGTCGTAGCCATTTGTCTTGGCCCGCTTAACTAGATTGGTGAACTCGGTTAATCGGCTTGGCGACTCGTACCCTTCCACCATAATAACGTCTAAGTCCGGTTTAGATAGCCTGAATTGCTCAAATTCCTTGTGGAAATCCTCCTTGTTAGAGGCGTCCAACTTTTCTTTCAGGTCATGTACGTCTTTCTCAAGCTTTTCAGTTCTCTTTTGTAATTTATCGAAATCATTTGGATCGATGCTAGGTGTTTCGGTTTCTGCTTTCTTATTTGAAGCAATTTTTATCCCCAAAAAGCTTATTTCCTTATTATCGAAGAATGCAGCCAAATTAGCAAAAATCATAAGTCCCCAGATTAGGAAAAGAATAACCAGACCAGCCAACGATTTCCAATCCAATTTCTTTGTCTCCTCTAGCCAAAGAACAGCAAATAGATAGGCCGTTCCCAGAACCATGCCCACAAAATTACCGATCTTCTTCCATTTCATAAATCTTACCTCTAATCATAAAGCTTACTATTAAAAATTATACGAAAAAGAGCCAGCCTTTTCCACGACTGACTCAAGTAAGCTTTATGATTATCTATATTATAGCATGCATCTGAGAACACAAAAAGACCCGGCAGACGCTTTCCACACGCCTCCGGGTCACGGTTAAATTGAAAGAGGAATTTTCACCTCTTTTTTGTACTATAATATACTATTTATTTTTACTATGAAATTATTTGGCTACAACAGTTAGCTGTTTTAGTGCGTTTCGATGACCAACGTCTACCTCTATCGCTTTAATGGATTTTGCCATTCCACTAGGTATATCAAGTGTTGCAGTAACATTTTGATATCCTCTTCCTCCTGGCGCAATCGTTTTACTGATCGATGTTCCTGGGATTGAAATTGTAACAGAACCCGTACCGCTATTAACTACTTGCAATGTTACTTCTAATCTCGTATCTCCTAACGGCACAGGACTCGTGAAATCATACGATCCCCCACCGAAGGTCGAAATTTGTAAATTTTAAAAAACGGTGACTGGCTTGGAAGGAGTAGCTGGCTGAGAAGGAGTAACTGGGGTATCGTCTTTTGATGTCGTACCACCTAATAAAGTAATCATTTCTTCAATGGTTAATTTCCCAGAAGTACTGGTACTCTTTTTAATGGCATTAGCAAGTCCCGTATAAGCCTGAAGAACCGTTGTATACATAGGTAATTCACTACTACCACTATCAGCTCCCTTAACGACTATTTTCAGATTGTTGACTGTTGCAAATGTGCGAATCTCAATTAGGTCATCAGGCAGCTCGGTTCCAGGTTCATAGTGATTAGCTACATTAGTATCAATGATCCACCTGCCTTGTGAATAAAAAATATATGACGAACGAACTTTTTCTGGATTCTTAAAATATAAGTACATGAAACCGGAAGTACTATCGGTAGGCTTATCAGAAGTGACAATAATGTCACTAATCTTAGTATGGGCAGGAATCGGCTTAGCCAACAAGTGTGTACTTACACCGCCTGACATGTCACCATTCCAGTATACGATTTCACTTGGAGTCAGTGCACTAACCATCTTAGGAATTGACAATTTGCCGGTTTTTCCAGTTTTACTCCTAATGGCATCAGCCAGCTCTGTCATCTCGCCGTCTAATGACATTTGATCACCACTTCCCGTTTAGGATTGCATCATCAACCCACTTTTTAATCTCGGCTTTATCCTCATCGGTCCAATAGTCAGTGCCTCGGATTGGGGTCTTGCCATCATTACCAGCTCTGCCTTGTGAAGGCTTTCCAGTGTCTCTTGAGCCAAGATACCAGTTGCCATTGGATCCGATATAAGGCGTATCTCCGTCCTTACCTGGTGCACCGTGAACACCTGGCTGGCCATCTTTACCTGGTTCACCCTGTGGTCCTTGTACTCCACGAGATGGAAGATTGGTGTCCTGATCGCCGATAAACCAGTCGCCGTTATCGCCGATGTGTGGAGTAACCCCGTCTTTACCATCTTGACCAGTCTTCCCAGTAGCACCCTGAGCGTGAGTCCCAGTGTCGTTATCGCCGATAAACCAGTTACCCGTGGTTTTATCAATGTGCGGGGTAATCCCATCTTTACCGGTTTGGCCGGTTTTACCTTGCTCGCCTTGAGCGTGGACACCGGTATCTTTGTCACCTAAGAACCAGTCTCCAGTGGCAGTGTCAACGTGAGGGGTAGTCCCATCATAACCATTTTTTCCATCGTGACCAGCAGGGCCAGTAGCTCCTTGTGGTACCCCAAAACTAATGGCATAAGTCCCATCTTGATCCTTAGTTAAAGTTGCGCTTGGGCTTTCGCCTTCACTAACGGGATACGCATTTGTCTTAACATTATCGAGACTGACGTTGTCAGGAATCACGATGCTTTTACCATTGATCGTGATAATCCGTTTTTCAGTGTCTATAGTAATCTTAGGCAGATCGCTTTCCTTAGCTAAGCCACTAACACTTGGTAGCTCGGCCTTAGTGGCGTAGGTCTTACTAGCATCTGTCTTAGTAAGGTATCCAGCTAGATCAACCTTGCCGCCACTGGCTGCTTGTGCTAGCTTGCCATCGACTTCACTCTTAGTGTAGTATCCCGAGAGATCAACATTGCTTGGTAGCTCAATCTTCGTACCGTTGATGGTCAACGACTTCGTTTCCTGATCATATGTGATCTTGGGCAGTTCTTGCTTAGTCGCATATCCAGATAGGTCCACAGCAGCCGGAATGTCTATAGCAGTTCCATTAAGGGTTAACTTCCGAGCTTCTGAATCAAGACTAATTACCGGTACCGCCGACTTCTTAGCGTAGTCGTCCAGATCAGTCTTTTTAGCTAAGCCAGATACATCAGGAATTTCCTGCTTAGTGGCATACTTCTTGTCAGCGTCCGCAACTTTCAAGTAGCCAGTCAAATCTACTGTCCCACCAGTGGCGACCTTGCTGAGTTTGCCATCCATTTCAGCCTTAGTGTAATAGTTTGATAAGTCCACACTGGCCGGGAGATCAACCGCTACCCCATTGACGGTCAGTAACCGATGCTCGGCATCATAAGTGACTTGTGGGACCTCACCCTTTTTAGCATATCCAGATAGATCAACGCTTTCTGGAATGGTGAGCTCTTGGCCATTAATGTCTAGTACCCGGCTTCTTTCATCCAGAACGATCTTGGGCAGTTCGGTTTTCTTAACATAGTCCCCAAGTTGACGTTGAATGTCGCTCTTTTTCGCATAATCCCGAAGATCAACATCGCCACTACCTGGGTGATTCTTCAGGAAGCTCTTAATCGTATTTTCAACCGCTTCTTGAAAGTCAAATCGCTTAACAATTTCACCGGTCTTATCCTTAATATTTTCGTTAATCGTGAATTGAAGGACCTTTGATGGTGATGGATAGATTGCCGTGTCCTTAGTCCCATCAAGGTTAGTCCATGTTTCCCAAATTTCCATTGAGTAGTTATCCGGTGGCAATTGGAAAAACTCATTACTATCGATTAACAGGTTTACCCCATCGATCGTACATGGGTAGTCACCAATATATCCTGAATTATTAGCCACCTTAGCGGTGAAGGTATGCAATGTGTTAGCCCGCACCGGATCACCATAAATGTTACTTAAGTTGATATGAAAGTCAACGGTCGTATCGCCGTGCTTAAAAGCACTGACATCGATATCAACGCCTTCAATTGCGGTTCCTTTTAATGGCATTGTTTCGCCTCCTTACTTCATAGTTACTTCAATTGTGTCGTCGTCAAAACGCTTGGCGGAGAAGTCATGGCAACGAATCGTGATAGACGTGTCGCCATTTAACATCGGCATTGCTGGTCCATTAAATGGTTCAAACCAGTAGTCAACGTGCTGGCCTTCACCAAATTTGTCGTCATCTGACCAACGGGCAATGACCTGTAGCTTACGTCCTACCAGATTACCGTCATACTTGAACCGACCGCCGAAGCCAGATACAGCAGAACCGTAAATATCAGCATGCTGTGCGGCTACGTCCTTCCGTTCGATAGGTGTTGTCTTGATTCGTTGTAGTTCCTTCTTTGCATTAACGTCATACAAGATAAGGTACTGGCTCTTCTTACCCAATGCGTAATCACTGGTGAACCAGCCTGAAACATACAAGTCATTAGTGTCGACTGTGACCGACTTGCTGTCTAAGAAGGCTTCCGATTTATTAAGCGTAATCGGTGCGGTGTAGTCAAGGAAGTTACCATTGCCGTCCTTATCATCGGTGTAGCGGAAGATAACCTTTAAGGTCTTGCCAGCCATACCAGATACATAGTCAAAACTTGCACTAAAACCGGATTTACCAGCCCCTGGAATATCAGGAAAAGTCTTAGATACGTCCGGCCGGTCAGTCAGGTTAACTGCTGCCCGTGCAAATTCATGACCATTATTATCGGTAATAATGACATAAGAAAATGGCTTGCCCTGTGTCTTATCACTGGCAAACCAACCATCTACTACTAACTTGTTATTTTCAAAGCGGTACCCGTCAAGGTGTCCACCTTGTGTAATCTTTGTTTGTGCCATTCGTGTAAACACCCCCGTTAAATCAATCGAACCGTCAATGTGCTCACCGTAAAAGTTATCAGTAAACTGCCAAGCACAGATAAAATTGCTGATACCTGGGAAGTAGCCCATTGCAGGTGAAGTAACCCCCGCAAGCGTAGGATAGGCCGCAATCCACATGACAGCACCAGTAGCCGTGTGGATAGCTTCAAAGTCCCATAAACTAGCCATGCCGGAATACGAGTAAAAGACCGGTACATACCCAGCAGCTTTGATGCACTTCAAGAAGGCGATGGCTGCTTGTGTGTTGCTTGTTCGATAGCCCAATCGTTCTTCGTAATCTAGTACCAGTGGAGCGCCTTGCGGTAATCCCATCTGGCGGGCACAGGTAATAGCGAGGTTAGCCTCAGATACGGCCTGATAACTATTCCCACGGAAACGGCTAAAGTGATAACCACTAACAGCCAATCCTTCATGCTTGATAGCAGCAATCTGGCCTGCACCATATCCGTTAGTCCAGCCCGTCCCTTCTGACAGCTTTACGATTCCACCTTTAACGCCCCGTGCTTTCCAGCGTTGCCAAAAATTGTAGTAGCAAGCCTGTGGCTGGAAAGCGGACACATCAAGCACATAGCCATAGTTAGCCATGAACTACCACTCCCGTCTGTGGTTCCTTATTGGGGTCAACAGTTGGGGTCAAGTCGCTCTTTTCGTAAGCAGCCTGGACAGCGTGTTCGACCGTTTCCTGGTGTACATCGAAGCCCTTGTCGGCTAAGGTACTACCGACGATTGTTGTTGCTTGCTTAAACTTATCATGCCCAGTAACGCCCTGGGTACTTACTAGCGAGCTAACAGCGTTGTCAGCTAACTGATTAACCAGGCCCAGCAGTTCTTTTTCCTGCACGGTTTTAACGTGCTTTTGCTTAGCTACCATGACCGGCTTTAAGTATTTCCAGGCAAAAATAAAAAGCGCTGATAAAGCGCCGCTAGAGATTAACCAATATGCAACATCATTTATTAATTTCATCATCTTTAATTTTCTCCTTTTCCAGGATGCCTAAGTGGTCAAGCTTGTCAGACATTTGTCCGATCTTATTATTAAGTTCATCGATAATCTGACTTTGCTTGCCAACTTGTTCTCTTAGACTACCAATCGTTTTTGTTTGTTCTTTGATGGTTGTATCTTGTTCATTCACTGTTTCTTCTAATTCATCAACCTTTTTTTGCAGTTTGATCGCCTGCTTTGCTGAACGGTCTCGTTCTTCAGTGAGATTATCGATTCGTTTAAAAAGGTCTGGCGTATAGTGAGCGTACTCTTTTACCAAATCGGCATTATTCTTGTTAAGGGATTGCAAGTAAACGAGCGCACCGGTAATGATTGAACCTAAGACACCTCCACCAAGAAGTGAGTTTAGCCAGTGCATTTATCTGACCTCCCCAAAATATGCCTCAAAAAGAATCTGTATAAAGACGAACCAACTAAGCAATGTCCCTAAGTGAAATGGTGTCATGAAATGCAAGTCACTAAAGGTAAAGAACACTGCATAAGCAAACCATAAGCCACCTAAAACAATTAAGATAACCGTTTGAATAGCGCCTCGATTGATATTACATAAGCCAACTATCATTGCTAAGACTCCAACAGCAATCAGAATTACTGCCCATTGTGCATTACCCATTTCATGAACCATGTGCATTACACGACTGCTATGGTCGTCCAATAACGCGTTACGCTGAACTAAAAGGTAGATACCAACTGCAATCGTTTCTAGCCCATTAAGGACTAAGAAAATATTACGTTTCATAGTATCACATCCTAGAGAGTCGTGAAGTAAACAGTGTGGAAAGTCAACAAAACATCATGTGTATACTGGCCGCCGCCAGTAGGAAGCTGCTGACAGTAGATACTAACATTTTCATTCCGAAAATGAACGAAAACATTTGCAACGCCGGTGGCTGCCCAGATTTCTTCATCGCCATCTGCTTGAATCGCCTTTGGAAGGTCAATGACTTTTAAATCACCAGCACCCGCCGGTACATCTTTGCTGCATGCAAAAGCCAGCCGCAGCTCAACAAGCTTAAAGCTCCCCATATCGGCTACCCGATAAGCACAGTTCATTCCGTTGTTTACGTGATCAAAATCGTAGCCGCCATTTTCATACTGGATGCCGTCACGTTTCCAAGCTGATAGCTTACCTAGCTGGTCAGTTGTTGCAAGATTTTTTGGCTTATTTTGAATGATTGACCAATCAGAGCCGACCAGTAGGTTCTTATTATCTTTATATCGTAAATAGGCTTTAGTAGCTTCAACCATATTCATTCCTCCTTTTAGTGGTAGCGGACAAGGTTATCTAGGTTGTCCACTTTCTTTTCTAGCTTTGCAATACGGTCTACCAAGTCACCGTTCTTATCACCAAACCCAATTAATGATTCGATATCGGTCTCGGGGTAGACCTGCCGCTTATTGCCTTCGTCGTCTTCAACGAACAGCTTTACGTGTGTGTTAAAACTCATAATCTGACCTCCTAACCTGGCACAATCGATAAGTCTTTAATCTGGCATTCTGTATAACCCATGCGAGGTGTGTCTTCCTGCACCGTGCCTTGCGGTGAGTAAGACATACCAGCCGAATCCGTTCCTAAGTCACGAACCTTAAGGTTGATAGCCAACGAACCAGAGCCTGCCCCTTCATAGTCAGACTCTTCAAACTTCAATCGCGTTTTTTCGATGTTAATCAAATGCGCGTGTAAATCCGGGAATGTGTGGTTCTCAATATCTACGCGCGCATCAATGACTTCATTCGGTTGTGGAATTTGATTAAGTTGGGCGGCAAAACGAACTTCCCAACCGTCCGTAATGCCTTTCAGGTAGTTACCTAAGTACTTACCGTAGTTGGCAAGCACCGACCAGTTGTGGTTCTTCTGTTCGTAAGCTTGTGAGTTTTGGAACGGCGACGGTTCGTACCAGATATCTAAGTCAGGCATTGAATCAGCCATTTAGACCGCCTCCTTATACAGTTGTGTTAGTTGTATCTGCAGCTTTCTTATCATCAGGTTGCAGGTACTTAAGTGCCTTAGCCTTAGCCAGATTCATCACGTCTGAAATTGTGACGTTGTCAAAGGTCTTATCCTTACCCAATTCGTCAGTCTTGATAGTCAAATTACAACTAACGTATTCACCGTCAGAATCGTTACCGTACAAACCAACTTGAGCATCGGAAATCTTACCGTCAGCATCGTAGTCGTAGGTAAACTTATTCATGTAAATGTTCATTATTGTTCATCTCCTTGTGCTGGTTCTTCTGGCTTTGCTTCTACCTTCTTAGCAGCCTTTAATTGTGCCTTTAGCAAGGCAATTTGCAGTGCCTTTTCAGCAATGTCACTTTGCAATTCTGCAATAACTTCGTTTGCATCTACTTTTTCATTCATACTTTGAATTCTCCTTTTTCTTTAATACCGTCAACATGGCGTAAACGGTAATTCTCATACCCTTTACGCTTAGCCTTTAGCTCCCAACCGAATTGGGCGTTGGGCTTATCCGATTTAACAACAAAGCGATTGCCAAACCGCTGGTCTACCCAGACGTGACAATCGCTATATGGTGTAATAAATACTTGATATGAAACTTTCGTATTAATCGTTTCACTAAAGATTTTGTCGATTCCGATAATCACTTGACTACCATCGCCGGTGTTTGCTTCGCCAATGTCACCAAAATAATACTCAGCCGTTTCGTAAGCGTTGACACCAACATAGCCCTGAGAGGTCTTGACAATCGAGTGCTTAGCACCAGTGACGTTAAGAGGGCCATACACATTTAGGGGCGAGTTAAAATTAATTGTGCCGTCACCACCGGTTGAAAAAGTGATTTCGTTGCCGTTGTTTCCCCCACCAAAATAAGCACCCACTTTGTTGTCCTTTTGAACGTAAAATTCGGAATGGTCAATCTTACTGTTAAGGTAAACTTGGAAACCAAAATGCCGTGATAGCCTTGTAAATTCATGGTCACTTACCCATTGGTAAATTGAAGATGTTTTTGCTCCTCCATTAACATAATCGTTACCGAATTCGTCCAGGGGGTTAAAAACACCATCTAAATCAACCATTAATTTCGGGTGTCCCATCGTACCTGATACCCCAGTAACGGTTCCATCAGGGTTGAGATTCCCACCGCCCCATGTCGTAAGTTGAATTAACTTGGTGTCCGCAACTGTTAAACCACCGGCTGGGTTGATATAGGTATCAGCCCCAATCATTGAGCTACCACCGGCATCGAGAGGGGCACTAAGGTCCTTAAACCAATAGATATTATCTTTTGAAGTCTGAAAAAACCGGCTTTTGGTTCCCGAACGAAAGGTAACCCCTGATAGCAAACCAGCTTCAATATCATTGGCTGAGAAGTTTTTAACGTGCATATTACCCACGTCAAGTGTCCCACCGTGGATATTGTCAGCGGTGAGGTTAATCACTCGAATGTTACCGGCGTCCAGTGTTCCCGACGTAATCTTATCCGCCGCAATATCTACAATTGCCGCAGAAGGAATAAACGCCGTTCCACCGAAGACTACTGAGTCAGCGTCCAGGAAAATCTTGTTAGATTGAATTAAGGTATGCCCAGCTGCGATATTAATTTGAGATAACAAATCACCTTTAGTGACACGTAGGTTAATGTCGTCACGGAGCATATCGAAGCTACTCTGGACGTCATTAAGGGTCGTGTCAGCATACTTAAGAACTAAGTTGGTAATCTCAATCGTGCCTTTGAAACCGTCACAACGAATACATAGGTTCTTGGCGTTACCCTTTTGCCAGGAATCATCATTGACAGTTATCGTCATACTATAGCTGCCCTTCTTGCCTTTAGCTGCAGGAGTGGCGTTAACAATGGTTCCCCAAGGAACCCAAGGGTCACCGTCTAGTTGTGGAGTCAGTTTCGTATCGTCGCTGGCAACATAGTCAAATGACAGTATCAGCGTTGAGCCTTTATCAACGTCGTTCATACCAGCCAAAGGAGCGATAGGCGGGTACTCGTTTTCCTTGCCTGTGTAAGTAAGAGTAACATCAGTTGCTTGGGCAATGATTGAACCAGATAACTTGACTTGTAAGGCGTTAGCTAACTGAGTTATTTGTGACTGGTTAGCCTTATCCTTTACGGTTGTCTGCAAACCATCAATAGCCTGTGTGACATTGGTTAACCGGTCGTTAGTCGAGTTAATCAGACTGCCGTTGTTATCAACGGTCGTCTTTAACTCAGTGATGGTACTACTAAGCTTAGTAGCAGATTGGTCGACTAAGGCTTGGGCTTGCTTAGCCGTTGTAAATCCCTTGTCGTCAATCATCTTGTTGACTGTCGTACTATCGACCTTCAACTTAATCTCATTATTTAAAACATTAACCGCTGCCGAATTATCAGTAGCGGTTTTATTAATCTTATCAACGGTTGTCTGGTCAGCTTTTAGGGCAATTGCCTTACTGTTCTGGTCAATCGCCGTCGTGTTCTTAGCAGCCGAAGCTATCGCACTATCTGCCTTAGTCGAAGCGGCTTGGGCGTCCGACTGCGCACTGTCGGCCTTATCAGATACCTTTTTTAGTTCTGTTGATTCGGCCTTACTACTAATCTGACCGGCTTGCACTTCTAGTTGAGCAGTCGCACTGCTCATTTCACCATCGAGCTTGTCAATTGATGATTGGTCAGCCTTAAGGGTAATAGCACTTTTGTTTTGTTCAATCGCTGTACTATTAGCGGCAATCCTTTTATTAGCATCGGACTCGACCGCACTCACACGAGATGAGATTGATTGCGCCGTTGTTTTAACTTGTGCGACATCGCTTTTTGCGTCGGTAGCAGTAACCGAAGCTTCACTAGCAGTTACCTTTGCCGTAGCTGCATCACTAGCAGCATTACCAGCCGTGATAGTTGCTTCACTAGCCGTAGCCTTGATAGCAACCACATCGCTTTTTACGTTAGTCATATCGACGGTAACTTGCTTAGCCGTAGCCGTTGCCACTGCCGCATCACTCTTAGCATCGATAGCCGTTAGGTTAGCAGAACTAGCCGTTTGAGTAGCAACCGTTGCGTCACTCTGGGCGTTTTTAACGGCTGACTGTAAGGCTTCTGTTTTGGCATTAAGCGAATCAGCGGCGGCCTTAGCTTGTGCTACTGCGTCATTAATTTGACCAGTGACGTTTTTTAATTGGGCAACCTGGTCGTCTCTCAGTTTGGTGACATCATCGGTCGTTTGCTTGATACTGTTTTGGATATCCTGAATTGCACTACCAGTGGCAAGATTCTTAATCCTATCCAGCGCGTCGCTAGCGCTTTGCTTAGCCTCATCGACAGCTTTATTAACGTCATCGATAGCCTGTTTATTAGTAGCAGAGTCATCGATAGCCTTACCAGCTTGTTTGACCGCATCATCGGCACGTTTAACAGCATCATTGATTTGTACAACCTGGTCATCAACCACCTTTGCTACTCGGTGTAGGTCAATACTCAGGTTATTCATATCGTTACCATCAAAGATATTGACCCACTTAGTACCTGTCCACACGTTCAACTGAATTAGGTCGGTATCATAGTCAGCAATCGAATGCGGTACCGCGACATTAGTGTGCGCTTGGAGGACTGGTTGTTGAGCCTGACTGTCCGCCGGTGCTTGGCTTGCTGGTGTTGTCGGTTGTACCGGAGTTGTTGGTTGTTCCGGAGTCGTGCTTTCCGCCGTTGTTGTCACCCCCTTTTTCTTTTAGTTCCTTACTACTATATGGATTGGCCCATATAGCGCCGGGTTTAACCGTGTGGGCACTAGTAGGGTCTTTTTTGGTGTAGTAGACCTCAGGCATTCTATCCAGCATCGCGTTAGCTAGCTGTTCCATTCTTTTCAAGTCAGCACTATAGGTTCGTGCATGAAGGATAGACGCTTGGAGGTTTTCGTAAGTGATGTCTGTCCCCTGAGAAGGATCGAACGGATAAACCGTAAACCCGACGACCGTAACCGTCGTATTATAAGCGCTCTGCGTAGTTGAGTCAGATTGTTCGATCAAGGTTCCCCGCTCAGGAATAGTAAGATAGACCTCTTCACCCGGCACAGGCGTTAGATTCGTCTCAGTGATAACTTCAATGCTGATCACAGGGTCAGGCACCAGCTGAGTTAGTGCATACTTCTTCATTGATTCAGGATCTTTGAAACGATCGTCCTGTACATCATCTCCAGGATGCAGGCCCCACATGTCGATCGAGTGGTCGTCCTGCACGATGAACGGCTGGAAGTAGTAGGATTCCTGATCTGACGATGAGGAATTGTCATTGCTTGTCGAAACATTTGTCGTAACCGTCTTAGTTGGAAAAATCTTACTATGCATCTCGTCGTTACGGCCATACCAAGTTGCCGGGTTCACACTGATTGGTTCCATTTTGCAAACCTCACCCGGTTGTGGCTCATAGATACAAGTGTTATGATCCAGCATTAGTTCAATGTGGTGTGTACCACCATGAGGGCCGAAAAAGGCAACATCACCGGTTGTAACCTCTGAGTAAGGTATCTCTCTGAAGTTATGTTCCATCGCAATCGTGTAGGCCGGAATCTCAATCCCATAGTCGTGATAGACCTGGCTTACATATCCGGAACAGTCCATACCTGCCCAGGGGTTAGCCTTATTGTGGCCACCCCAGACATACGGAACACCAAGATATTTTTTGGCGTCCGCAATAAATTGAGCACTGTTATCCTCGGTGATAACTTTCGTCTGTACCTGTTGTTGCTGTTTAGGTGGATCCGGCACCTTAGTGCCGCCACTAGCAATCCCGTTAGCGATGACATCAACCGGGTTTAGCCAGGTGCCGTCGTCCATAAAGGCGTGCTGATAAGCAACCGCAATTGGCTTGTTACTAATACCAATATGCGTGTGGTCTTGAGTTACTCTCGCTAAAGGTGTACCAACATTAACCTGTTGACCAACATTGACATAGATGTCACTACGCCTAAAGCCTTCCTGGTATACGATGTTGTACCCGTCTGGGGACTTAATCCAGATAAACCACCAATAGGTATATGATCCAATCTGGAAAACGGTACCTGGGTGAACGGCTAAAACATTACCGTTATAGAGCCCGGCACCAAAGTCGAAGCCATCGTGATAATCGTTAGTAGAACCCGGACGGATCCAGCCAGTATGTCCGTATTGCTGACCATTTTCTGTAACAGTGGGTCTACCATTAGCCGGAATATTAGGGAACGGCCAGCCCCAGCCTAAGTTAGCCATTAGCTATGACCTCCCCATGCTCGAATTTGTGCCGCACAACCAGCTAGAGGCTTGCCGTAGTATCCACCATTTTGTCCCAGCATTTCAGCAGAAGCGGCGGCAGTAGCTTGCAGATACAATCGGCCAATGGTGCCTTTAGGGAATTCAACATTCCATTGAGCAGCCATTGATTGGTTTCCAAGACCACCTTCAGTTGCAGCACGGAAGCCATTACTGTTTGCCCACTGTTTAATCCAATTACAGATATAAACAGCATCGGAATAAGCATCACCATGCGGATAAGTATGGTTGAGCCAACCCCAACGTGGGTTCAGGTCTTCTTGTAGTTCGTAAGCAAAGAACCATTCTGGACTAATTCCTTGTCCTTTAATGGTGTCGTATAACTTGTTAGCATCAGCACCCAGGTATCTGAGCCTTCGTGATCGACGAGAAAAGTCTGCAATCATTGCCGCTTTGTTAACTCCAAAGTCTGCGTTGATTGGAGATTTAGCAAAAGCAACCGCATTGGCAACACTAGCGCCAGGAGTAACAGTTGGCTGTTGAGGGTTGTTATTGCCACCCCCAGAATTACCGTTTCCGCTACCACCAGTGTTAGCACTCGTACCGTTGTTCGTATTGCTGCTACCACCGTTTTGATTATCGGCCTGATTGTCGTTGTTCTCTTTAGTAGCGCCAATGGCCAAAACCTGGTTAACGATGTTGGTTGAGTCCTCGGTCAGCTTCATATCGGATGAATGGTACTTATATACAATGCGCCGGCCGTAATTCTTCTTAAAAGCACCCGGCGCATAGACATTGATTGTCTTGCCCCTTGGATAAACGACGGTGCCTGGCCAGGTCTCAATGATCTTACTGATCATATCCTTACCCGAGCAGGCACCGAGATTTTCGATTTGTTGTTTATCAAAATCACCAAAAACGTGATACGTAAAACCAAAGGGATTGGCTTTTTTGTCGTTTAAGAAGTAATCCAGCACGGCGTCAACCGTGTACGTTAGCGTACCATTACGGACGTTTCGTTGACGTACCCGGCCAATTTCCGAATTGACGTATTGCATGGCCGTAACCGTGTAAAGCTCCGAACCGTTATCGTCTTCTTCGATGTTCTTAATGATGAACAAGTCGTTATTAAAGGCAATCGTTGATTCAATCGCGATACACGAGAACGACGGTGATCCATCATTATAGGCGATGAATTGGATTTGATTAGTCTGATTGTTCTCATACTGCCATTGAAAGGAGTTCTTCATGAAGCAAGTGAGAGCAACCGGGTGCTTATCATGCAACCCTTGGATTGTCATCTTGTCATCGATCTTTGGGGCGTCGTCAATCTCAGCTGGGACACTAGCGTTTATCGAGTCGTTAACCACAATTGAGCCGTGCCGCATTTTAAATGAACAATGCGTCTTTTCGATAGCCGTCCAGTCGAACATGTTGCCAACAGTCGCCGATCGAAAAACTAGTCCATTGCCAGCAGCTTGATCGGCAAACAGCCTTACAGTATCACCATCCACGAACATGTTAGGGCCCTCAACCCAACCATCGATCAGGCTGTCGTGAGAGCCAAACTTTTGCGGCGTCGGGGCGAAGTTAACTGGGAATTTCTGATATGGCCCAATATAGTTGTTGGAACTAAAAATATAGTTACCAGCTAAGGTGAGATAGTAAATACCGTGGATCACTGTAATGTCAGGATCGATTCTCCAAGTATTATCTATATCATCAGCATAGAAACATACTTGCTGGCCTTGCGTGGCAATTTCGTCTTTTTTAGGATCAAAGTCGGCAATATAAACATCAAAGATACCTTTATCCATATCGCCAGCACAGTAAACAATATGATAATTCTCGTCGTTATCCTGAAAGATTTCAGGTGCCCACACGTCTTTAAATTTATCGGTCTTTAGCCCCTTGAGCGACGTAAAAGTAATGAAGTCATTAGTTTTGTAGAAACCGCCCGTGCCGATGATGTAATAGTAATCGCCGATCTTCTTTAGATAGCCATCGCGTAAACCGTTGAGTTGATCAAAACCGCCGACTTCTTCCCATTCAACCAAGTTGTTAGACACGGCCATCATCGGTGTTGCTTGCCAAGGATCCTTGTCAGTCGGGTGCGACATGAATCCAAAGTAAGTGTAGCGATATTGATCTAATGCTTCTAATGCTGAAATCATAGTCACACCTCCTTAATTCAAGTAAACAAAGCGGAAATGGAACCGGATATCCACGTTGTCATAACCGTAGATTTTAAAGTGGTTCCACTTCCGTTTTAAGCGAACCCAAGCAAGATTAGTTGCACCATTATCAAGTTTGCCGTTTTTGAAGACAGATAGTTTATCCCAAACCAGCGTGTCTTCGGGGGCTAGTGGTTCGGTGTAGATAATCTCGTCCCCAGTGGTTTCGTTAATCATGTCAAACTTCCCATGAAAGCCCGTCACAATAATTTGTACTGGGTACTTCTCACGTGGATCCATGTCAATGTCGCTAGCGTTGTAGATGTCGAAATTGTGTGTATTAACGAAGTGATATTGCAGATCTTGACCATTCGGTAAGTTCATACCGTATTGCCAAAGATTCTTATCGTACTCCATTAACTCGTCACTATACGCATACGACCACTTAACTCCAGATGGATTATCGAACGGGATTGTAAACTGCACGATGTGTGTGCCATCCTCTGGATTTTTAATCTCAAAGTTACCAGCACGAACGAATTTAACGATCCCGGGTTCTGCATCGGTCCTGATCCGATATAACCCCTTTTGCATGAAGAAGCGAGCAATTTCATGTTTCTTCATTTTGTAGTCGTACCAGTCACTATACTTCAAGAAAAAACGGCTGTTGATCGTATTCATACCAATCTGTGAGTACGAGTACGCTTGACCGTCCGTAACCGCATCTTGTGCGTAAGTGTTAGTAAGAATCGGGTCTGAGTCATCATCGAGATAACGCAACCCGCTGGTAATATCTTCTGCGTCAATCTCATCACCATCCGGCGGCTTAATGAATAACTTCGGCCAGTTATACCGGATATGTGAGATGTCTAAATCTTTTCCTGCCAATCACGTCACCTCCTATACGAATGATTGAGCGTGAGCCAAGTTAATGTCACGCTGAGTACGCTTATACCGGGCGTTAGGGTCGGTAGCTGTTGCCGTTACACCAATCAGCTTATCGAGTAGGCTGATCATAGCTTGATTTTGTGAGAGTAGAGAGTCAAACTTCTTTTCCAGCTTGGATAAGTCCGTTGGCTCACTCTGCGAAGCCGTCTCGGTTGAGTCAGAGTAGTAGTTGACTACTTGCCGCATTAATTGCCATGCACGTGAGGACTTCATTGTGTCCAGTGGAATAGCCATTTCAGCCCCTGCTTCACCAAAGATAGAAGGCTGAGTAGCAATCCCACCGTCAGCAAAATGTGGCCAGAAATTATCACGCCGTCCCCCCTGTGGGCCAGAGTGCAACCAGTCGATCTTGCTTACACCACGAATAATGGTCGAACCAATCGAGTTAAGCCAATCGCTGTTGTTAAAGAAAGCAAGCAGTTGGTTAAAGTCATTCATACGCACACCGTGTCCAGGTAAAGCATATTTAGCAAAGGTACCAGGCGTATATTGCAAAATACCACCGGCTTCATTACCGCCGGAGTTAACATCATGAATCTGTTGCATGATATTACGTCCACCAGATTCACTCATAATTACTTGCCACAATAAGCCAAAGAAACCATCGCTAGGCTTTAGCTTGTTAATGGTAGCGGCAGCCCGCATCATGTCACGAGATAAAGATTGGTTCTCAAATGAGTAGAGGAAATCAGTGATGGTGTGACGTACCCAGTGAGTCATACCGTCTGTGATTTTGTCCCATTCACCGTGGGCTAATTCACCCCAGTGGCCAATTTGACCATAGTCGCCACCAACGGCATTTTGGATAAGGTTCTTCATTTTCTGCACAGGTGTCTCAAGGTAATCTTCCATTGACCGGAACTTTTCACCAAGACCGCCGATAGCGTCACCGATACCAGCTACCCAGTTTTCAAGTGTACGGACGAAACCACCACCGGCAAAGTGCTGAACACCGACAACACCACCGGTAGCGTAGCGCTCAATTCCGGCGGCGTTCATGATTCCTTTGGTTTCTTCCCCGTTATAAACACGGGTACCAACCGGGAGCATTAAGGTTGCATTCCGTTCCTGACTCATTCCCCAAGAACCGTCAGGAAATTGCATTAGTTCCTTCCAGTTGCTACCAGTGCCGTCGTTAACAACGGCCAGTGAGCGGTGAACGACACCACCTTGAGCCAGGTGAACCTTGGGGAGCTTACCAATACCAGAACCATGTCCAGTGAAGAAACTCCAAACTTTATCAATCGCACTAATACCACCATCAATGACACCGATAACAGCATTCATACCATCGGCAGCAAGTTTCTTAATAGCATCCCAAATTTTACTAAAGAAGTCTCTTAAGTTATTCCAGGTACTATTCCATCCGCTACTGATAGTCTTTAACCCGGTAAGGTTAATCTGTTGAGTTATGGACATACCGTCAGAGGAAGTTTTCTGGATATTCTTCCACATATTTGCGTTGAATTGCGCAATTCGTGTGGACATCGTTTGATGTTGTCTCATCTGACGAAGTGTGCCTTGACGAGTCAAACGATTGCTACGGTTCCAACCTTGAGTGACATAACGAGCTAAGTTACGCCACATGCGATTGTGAAGGCGGTCAACCTGCCGAGTGAAGATCTGATGTTGACGGCGTTCACGTTGAATACCACGAATTGCAAACCGTAACGAACGGTTCCAGCCTTGCTGGATTGTCCGCCCCATACGGTTCCACATCTGCTGAGTAGCACGCTGTTGTTGTCGCGAAAACCGTTGTGTCTCACGATTCATGTTGTTCCAACCACGTCGAGCAGATTGAGCCATTCGACTAATATGCTTACCAGCAGTATTAGCCATATTGCTGAACCAACGGCCTACTTTGCCAGCCATTGACTTAGCAGCATTTGCTATTCCATTAGCAAATTTTCTGAATCTAGCGTTGTGCTTATATAAACTATTGATGGCTCCTGCCACTGGGTTAACTAAGTATAGGCCAATTTCTTTCCAGTTGTTTTTAACAAAGCTTATCGATTTAGTTACTGCTCCACCGATGCCTGAAACTAACGCTTTACCAGCTTTCATAGCACCAGATGCAATTCCATTAACAAATTTACGAAATTTAGCATTGTGCTTATACAAGCTATTTAGAGCTCCTGCAATCGGATTGACTAAGTAGAGGCCAATTTCTTTCCAATTATTTTTCACGAAATTAGCAGTCTTCGTTATAGCCCCACCAATTCCCGAAACTAACGCTTTACCAGCTTTTGCCGCGCCAGAAATAATACCGTTACAGAATTTGCGGAATTTTGCACTGTGAGAATAAAGGGTAGTAAAGGCCATTATTGCAACACCGATTGGGCCACCCATCGCGTCAATAGCCATTCCTGCGGCTCTTGCACCGATTCCAATCGTGGTAAATGCAGCTTTAGAAGTGGTAGCTGCTAGACGTGCTCCTAATCTTAAACGTCGTAAACTTGCAACAGCTGATTGAGTGCTTACAACAATCCTATGTGGAATTGACCGAAGCGTTGCTCCTAAGCGTCGAGTATTTGAAATAGCACTAGTAATAATTGCTCTTGTTCGTACTATAACTCTCTTAGGCAACTGTAATATAGCTGTTCCAAAACGCTTAATATTAGTGATCCCTGTTGCAACAGCCGCATGACCACGAACTTCAAAATCCTTCTGAATGCTTGCGACCGTTTTCTTAAACGTTGACATTTTTGTCTGCGCTTTTTCAGTCAAAGCATTGACAGCAATCGTTTTCTTTTCAGGAATATTTTTGAGATTCCTTCCAAATTTCCGAATTTTTTGGCTAACATCCTTCAACGTTTCAAAGCCGCTGATACCAGCTTGTAATGTTCGAACAGCACGTGATGCTAAAAGCATACCAGTCACCAAAGCAGCACTAGTCTTTGGGAAGCGTGCCATCAAGTTTAGAACTGGCAATAGTACCTTAGACAGGTCAACAAAGACGGCCGCGAAGATCTTAATTTGCGCGGCTGATCCGGCCTTAAAAGCTCTAAAGAAACTAGAAATTTGAGCATGGTGCCTAGAAATAACATCACCTAATTCATCTACTCCACGCGTTGCAGACTTAAGGGCATTATCAAGAGTTTTAGTACTGAAATTTGAACCACCAAAGGCACTGATTACCTTGTTTAAGGCTTTTGAAATATGTTTACCAAACCGTGAGAATTCCTTATCGGTTCTGTCATCGTTAATCCATTTTCTTGTAGCTTGCAAAATTGGATTAGTAGCTGTCATAAAAGGCGCTTCAATATCGCCCATCAGTCTTTTGGAACTAGCCCTAATGGTACGGAAAACACCGAAGTATGAGTTCATCATGTTTTCGGCAGCTTTCTTGTACTTGCCATTACCTAGTTGTTCAAAGACATCTTGTAGGTCCTTAGAAGTAATCTTCCCAGCTTTGGCCATTTGTCGCATTCCCTTAATAGTCGTGTGGAAGTGTTTAGCCATTGCTGCATCAATCATCGGGAAGTACTGGCTAATCTGGTTCAGTTCACCCTGAGTGATCTTACCAGTGGCCATTCCGTGAACCATGTCTTGCTCAACGGCCCGGATCTGTTCACCATTCAAGCCAACGGCGTCGGCCATGTTAAGCAGAGAACTAGTCATTCCGTCGGCTTGTGACTTACTTGAATTCAGGTGGTAAAAGCCTTGTTCCAGCTCATTAACAACATCAACGTTCTGCCCAGTTGCCTTCGACATACGATTAATTGAGTCGATCATCGGTTTAGCCTTGGAAGCAGAACCAGTCAAGGTTGTCCAGGTTGATACCATCTTATTTTGCTCAACGTTGTATTCAACACCGGACTTAATTAAGTCGCCCATACGAGCGCTAATTGAACCTAAAGCGTTGGTGAAAAGGTTAGCGGCGGCGGTTGCACCAAAAATTCGACCAAAGGTAGTCGATACCCGGTCGGCTCTGCCTTGAATACTGTCAAGACGTGAGGCCACGTTGCCAAGCCAGCCTGTTGGTGTCCGTTGCATAGTCGCATTTAATTCAGCGATTTTGCTCCGGGTGTCTTGAATCTTAGTACCAAGTTCCTGTACCCGAGTTGCTTGCTTCATGTACTCGGTTGAAGTTTCACCCATACGAGCACGGGTTGAACTAAGCAACTGCACTTCCCGCTGTTGGATATTCCGTAAGGTATCAAGACGAGAACGAAGGTTATTGACTTCAACGGTCATCGCTTGGTAGTTCTGGCCTTCGGAGCGCAGTCGCTCAGCGGTTGCAGAAGCCAGTGCCCCTTGGGCCCGCATAGTCGCATTCAGACGAACAACACCGCTGTTTTCAAGGTCAACTTGTTGAGCGGCCCGCCGTTGTTGTGATTCCAAACTAGCTAACTTAGCCTTAGCCCGGTCAACTTCCTGACCGTACTTTAAGAATTGTTCGGCTGACTTAACCGTCCCAGTGTCAAGGCTATCAAGTTCCTGCTTAGTACGGGTAATTGCCTCGTCAAGTTCTTTATACCGTGCCTTGCCTTTTTCAGTAGTGGTATCGAGCTTATCCATCTCTTCACGATATTCGTTAAGCTTTGACCGCAACTCGAGGTACTGGTCAGCCGCCTTTTTATCAATCGTATTCATCTCAGATTGCTTACGTTCAAGGGCTTCAATTTTGTCCCGTTGAGCACTAATAACATTACCAAGGCCCTCATACTTAGCACGAGCAGCACCGGCATAGTCACCGGCTGCCCGCATGTTAGCTTCATTAGCCTTCCAAGCTTGGGTAGCACTGTTAACCACAGTAGTCAGATTACGAATCGACGTACTAGCTTCGACCATATCGAGGGCAATCTTAGTCGCTATAACATTACTTACTTTTGGCATTATTTACCTCCTTTCCGTTTTGATTGTGCAGTACGAATACCCATGATTGCACTGAGTGGGTCAACAGCACGGTCTTTAGTGTCCTTAGCAGACATAATCTCATGCATACGGTAATAATCGGCCTTATCGAAGGTTTCAATCGACCAACCAAAATTAGAAATTGCTTGCTTTTCAGCAAAGTCAAAGTCTTCTAGCCGATTTTTTAGTTCCCACTCGCGTGCCTTCCAATTTACTTTTTTGGGTCTTCACGTACCTTTTCTGTATCTTCCTTGATTTGTTCATCGGACATACCCATCATGCGATTACAGATATAACCAACGGCAGACATGGTTTCCTGGAAGTCCATTTCATCTAATGCTTCGGCCTGCTTCTTAGTCAGTTTCAAAACGTCCTTCATAAAGGATTCGGCTTCGTCAATAACCTCAATTTGAGCGGCAAAGACTTCGGTTGCGTCTTTGTCGGCCGTATTGTTCATCTTCGCAAACTCGTATTGCATCTTTAAAGCATTACGAACCGCTTTGTTAGAGGATTTAACATCGAACTTTTTATCAAAGAGTTTTACGTAAATTTCCATTCTCAAAATCCTTTCTAAAAGCCGCCCTTGCGTACTGTGTATTTCTTAGGCGACTCAGTTTAGCTAGACAGTCGGCTTAACGGTTGGGGAAGTTGGAGAAGCAGAGTAGTCAGGGAATAGTTCCTTGAACATCGTGTCTTCGTCCTTCCAGTCAGTGTCAGTAGTGGCGTAAATCCGGTACAGATCATTGATGTTAGGGTCATCGATAGCGGCAAAAGTCATTTGGTCAGTAACCGGTGTCTTCTTTGAATCCGTATCAGTATCAAGCTTCTTGTCACCCATCAGGAAGTTACCAGACGGGAAGGCGAAGTAAACTGCGTCATCAGTAGTCATTGATGGTGCTTCAACAATCAAAGCCCCAGTTGGCTTAGTGTCGGCCATCTGCCAACCAGTCCCTTGTTTTTCCATACCAACTAGCTTTGCCAGAATATCCATAGGTAAGTTGTTAATAGACAACGTTGCTTGTGGGTTTAGTGGGTCAGCGTAGCTGTATTGAACGATGTTGTTCCCACTGATTTTTTCCAACTTAGAACCATCAAGCCCCTTTAATTCAGCACTAGCCACACCTAAAACGTTGTGGTCTAACTCGTAAAGGCCGTTTTGCGAAAGCCCCTTTTCGCCAGTAAGTAAACTCTTACCATCGGCACTCTTAAGGGCAACCCAAGCCTTTTTAATACCGTGAATAAGCATTTAATATCCTTCTTTCTTTATAAAAATAAAAAGACCGCCTAAGCAGTCTCAATTTCAAAATAGTCAAAATAAAACGTAGCCGTTAGCTGTTGAGTGTTAGGGTCAACAGTGTGACCACGATTATCAAACATAACCCACCCGTTTTGGATGAATAAATGTTTTAGCTTTGTCTCAAACTCGTCAGGGTCGTCCCCGTCAAGTTTGTAGTAGATTTGTACCTCAACCTGCTTGTCTTGTGCATGAAAATCACCGTTACCAGGTAATGCTAAGTCAGAACGAACATCAGTAATCAGTGCAACCGTTCGTGAAGAATCATCAACTTCTTCCACAGGAAGGTTACTCGTATATACTGCGTCTAAAGTGGTGTCTTTCATGCTTTGCATAAGCTTTTGGGCCCGTAGAATTGCAAGCATTACTCGTCACCACCCTTTTCTTTTATCATTTTCTGGTATTCTTCCGATTCTGCTTTCAAAACAGCATTTGAGACATCATTATCTTGAATCAGATTCGTAATGAAATGGTCGGCCGTATAGCCTTTGTAGCCGTCATTAAGCCGCATCATGTTCATTGCATGATAATGATTATTCCAGCCAACCGTGACATTACCATTATGGTCACCATCAACATCGGACTTCATTAAATCGATATTATCTGCGGCGTGACCGTAGGCCCGGTCATTGTGGTTAGAATAGTGCTTTTCTCGAGTAGTTTGGGTCAGTTTCTCTTTAAAAACCTGGCCACCCGCTGCGGTGATACGCTCTTTTTCCTTCGGTGTAAGGTCGGTACTGATCTTTTTGACCTTATCAAGCCATTGCTGGAGAAACTCATCCATGCTAACTCCGTCGGCCATCGGCACCACCTCCGCCTTTTTGATATCTCGTCAAAGTCAAAAGGTCATAAGAAATGTAGTCATCGTTATTGGCCGAAATATTAGTAATTGAGTACGTTACACCGTCTGCCAGTTTGACTAACATCGGTTCTTTGACCTTTGGATTGTGCCGAATAGCGATCACCGTTGAGTGCTCAAGTGTAGAGCCGGCCACACCATAACGTTGTGAGAGTGTGAGGTTAATCTTTGCGTAATGCAGAGTAAATTCGTCAACGAACCCCATCACATTGACACCCATCTTGTTTTGGTGACTCTTAATCGAGCCGAACTTGGCCTTATGACGCATTCTGTGAAGTGGATAACGGTAATTAGTTCTTGCCATCATCGTTCACTTCCTTTTCTGCAAAGGTATCCCTTAGCCCACGTAGCTGACCGATGATGCTGTTCATCGTTAAGTCCACCCGATATGCTTGCACATCGGATAAGGCCAATCGATTTTGGTAGTACGTACCAGCTAACGACATCACGGCTAAGGTCACCAGTGAAGAAACGCCTGCGTCTTCATAGAAACCGTTGACGTCCTCACCGACGGCATTGTGAACAAAGGCTTGAGCGGCTTTAATATATGAATCGAGCAACTGGTCGTCGCTATCATCATCAAGATAAAGCATGTCACGAACCCGAGGTACTAACGGATCTAGTTGTTGTTCACCGCTCATTGCCAATCACCTCATTACTTACCAGCCCCCGTTGCGCCAGAGGCTTCTGGAGCAGTCGCTTTTTGATTAGCAACCGTCTTAAATGAGGCGACAGCCCATGCACCATCATCGATAACTTCCACATCGAACCGGTCAATGACACGAACCTTGTAAAGATCATGTTCAAAGGCACCGGCACCAATGTTAGTAGATAGCAAGGACATATGTTCACGGTCATAAAGCGTGATACCTTGCTTCAAATCACCATAGTAAAGCGGGTGAGCACCAGAGATGTCAGGCAACCACTTGTCAGCAACGACAGTGATAGTCTTGCCGTCTAAGCGGTAAACATCTGGCTGAGTTACATCACGTTGCAGCATATAACGGCCTTCAGCATCCTTCACCTTAGAAAGTACGTTGTAACCAGACTGGTTAGTGACAAAGCTGGAACTGGCCATAATAGCCGGATCAAGTGTGTTGTTTTCCAGGTCCTTGATGTCGTCAAAGTTGGCAATGGTTGGTTTCTTAGATGGCTTGCCCATTGCTTCAATAATCTTGGTGTTCCGAGTTACAGTTACCTTCTTGGCTACCCAGTCTGACAGCCATGCAAGGATGTTTTCTACAGTATCCTTCAAAAGGCTGTTAGTAACTGTTTGAATGGCTGCATAGCGGTGAATAGCGTACTTGATCAGCGTTAATTCTGGATCGTCCATATCTGGAATAGCTGCTGTTTCATCATCCAAGTCCGTCATTGGAGTAATGTCAGAAAGCTTTTCGTAAGTACGCGAACCAGTTGTAGTAGTTACAGATTCAACGTTAACCAAGTTTTGTAACGTAGCGAATTGCCGTACCAGCTTGTGGATAGCGTATTGAATGT
Source organism: uncultured bacterium (assembly GCA_905214235.1). Taxonomy (GTDB): domain Bacteria; phylum Bacillota; class Bacilli; order Lactobacillales; family Lactobacillaceae; genus Limosilactobacillus; species Limosilactobacillus avium. The sequence goes on from CAJMLF010000001.1 coordinate 61,815, forward strand.
CGTCTGGAATAGTCAAGCCACCATTACCAGCACCGGTCTTACCAGACGTAACCATGTTCTTGAAGTCCTTAACAAACTGGTCTTTAATATCCAATTCCTTCTTGTTTAAAGGCTTCTTATCCTTCTCACCCATGTTCTTAACTTCTAATGCTCGTGCTTCTTCAAGTTGATCCTTGATAGCATCACGTTGAGCCTTAGCGTTGTCACGTTGTTCCTTCAATTCAGTAAACTTGTCCTTAGTAAAGTTATCATCAAGAACAGCGGCGTTTAACTTGTTATCTAAGTCTGACACCTGTTGACCCTTTGCAATCCAGGCGTCATTTAAATCATTAATCGTTGGCATTGTCATCATCCTTTCTGCCAAATAAAATTGCCAGCTTCTGATCTTTTAGACTAGAAGTTGGCTTGCTTTCATTATTATTAGGCGTTTCCACCTTATTTTTTGGCTTAGCACTCCGTACCTTAGCCATAAGTGTCTTGATTTTTGAAATGGCATTATTACCAATGATTGGCGTGTTAATCGCATTAACTACCTGTGGCACTTGGCTATTTTCCTCAGCGCCGGTTGAGATGCTGTCAGCGAACCCTTTATCAACCGCATCTTGGGCTGTCATAAAGGTGGTATTAGCCATCATTTGTAAAATATCTGCACGATCCATGCCGGTCTTGGCTGCATAGGCATTTACGATCGACTGATCTGTAACATCTAACATTTTTGAGTCGTGCGCAAAGTCATCAGCATTCCCCATAGAAATAGTCGATGCCTTATGGATCATCATTTGAGCAGTTGGTGACATGTTAACCACGTCTCCAGCCATTGCAATCACAGAAGCAGCGGAAGCGGCTAATCCCTGCACGTTGACCGTTACCTTACCGGAGTAAGCCTTCAGCATCGTGTAAATTTCGCTAGCGGCAAACACGCTACCGCCACCAGAGTTGATGTTTACTTGTACTTGACCATCAGTATCGTTATTTAATGCATCCTCTACTTGGCGAGGGCTAACATTGTCATAGCCCAGCCAACTATAGATTTCTGCATCGTCATTACTAACAACAGCACCTTTGACGTTAATTTTCGTCATCATTCTCACCTCCTTCCGATGATTGCTTATTGCTAGACACCATCTGTACAGGTTGAACCTGTACCTTTGGTTCTTCCTTCTCCGGCATGTCGTCAGGCAAGTAATTAGCTTGTTGGAGAAGCCAGGCTGCTTGGTTTGCACCAAGCGTGCCGTTCTTCTGCAAGTTGGAAACGGTTGAAGCGTACTCATCGCCTAACGGGTCAATTGCCGACCGCAAGTCTAATGTGATGTCAGCGTTTAGCTTGTTATTAAGTTCTCCCGTGACTGCCTTAGCAAACCGCGACAGTGACTTGACGTAAGCATTACCCATCATCTGAATTGACGATTGTTGATCACCTTGCCCGTTGATAATGCTGTCTGAGACACCGTAAACCTTAGCAATCTGTGCACCAGTCCAATTAACCTGGTTGAGTAATTGAGCTACATTACTCTTCACTTCTAGCGGCGTGTATTCTTCCAGGTCATCAAGTACGATTGGACCGTTTTGGGAATCAGACATCTGCTTCATAAATTTGCGCGAACGAGAAGCCTTCATCTTGTCGTTAACCAGTCCTCCATGCTTAATCGTTAAAACACCCGGTGCAATGACAGAACGCCCCAGAGCACTTAACGTGAGTTTGTTTGACTGGTCCTTTATTTGAAGTTCATTAGCCAATGCGTAAAGTGGGCTCATACCTGTTTTCCCACCGTTTTGACTAAGCAAACGGATATGAATCATGTCCGCCTGAGGAATTGCTTGCATAACACCAATCTCAGGCTCGTCAAAAGTGACGTTGTAAATCAGACCAGAACCGTCCTCTAACAAAAAAGGAGTAACTTGCGAAGGCCGCAGATACTCCCATGTCATGTCTGTTCCGTTTTGATTACGCCACCGGTAAGCAAACGCCTCGCCACCGAGTAGCAACTGTGCAAACATCGATTGCCAAAAAGCATGTGCATTACTTGTCTGTGTAGGATTATTAAGAATTCCTTGGGCGCGCGGTGCGTCTGCCTTTAGCTTTCCATTTGCTAAATCTGCACTAAGCTGAAAAATAATCGAGTAAATATCCGAATTCTTTAACGCCGTTCGAGCGTCGATATACTTATCGTTATCGTCCGGGTTGAGAAAGTGCAGAATGTCAGTATCATCCGCAATTGTTAGCCCCGGACTAACTTTCTGATTAAATAGCGGCAATTACATTCACCTCCTTTCATTGAAGGGTGGACGCAATCCGTTCTGTTAGAAAACCAAGTACGACAAGGCTAACAGCAACGCTAAAAATACCAGCTGTGAAGCTAAGAAGAAAAAAGCCCCACACTGCAAAGAGAATCGCAGCTAGGAAGCAGATAACGTCAAAGTATTTCCATATGAATTTAAAAATGTTAGTTATCAAGTAAACCACTATCCTCACTTTCAAACCATTTCTTAACCTGTTCGGCCGTCATGCGGTCAACCTGTTGGCTCTTATCGTTAGCAATCCCAAAGTCTTCAAAGTGATACATACCTTGATAGAGTGCATCAATGATTGCATCGACCACATAAATCTTTAGAGTTGCTTTTGCCTTATCAACTTGGATACCAATCTTATCCTCGTAGATTTCGGCGTTAATCAGAGCCTTTTCCATGATTTTGTCGTCTAGACGGCTACAATTACCCTCCACAAAAATCTTTTGCAGGAACTTCGTTGGGTCTTTTAGTTCTGAGGTACGTTGCCGAATTGCTTCCAAAGGAAAATCGGTATTAATATCCATTTGTTTAATGGCATTCGTAGCGCCCCAAGCATCATAACCAAAGAAAATAACGTGTAAGTTATTCCTCTCAACGTAACTCAGTAGCCAGTTATATACCTGGTCGTCATTGATTAAGCCTTGCGGATGACTGGTAATCGTGCAGAAACCTTTTTTAGCTAACTGCCGGTAGTCAATCCCATCTTGTTTTTCCTTGGCCTGGATTGAACCAGCCTTTTCCCACGGGATAAAGCTATGCTGCTCAATGTGCCATTTCTGTCGACCATCACCGTCCTGATAAGGATAAACGAAGGCAATCGCCGTGTTATCACTAAACATCGAGTAGTCAAAGCCAATATAAACGTCCCGGCCCCGAATATCGAAACTAGGCACAATAGCCCGTTCAATATCAGACAACTTTAGATAGCTATTAGTAGCTTCCTGTAGCCAGAGGTTGAGGTTCTTATTTTGAAAATCGTCAACCGTACCAGCTAACATATCGGAGTCACGTTTATCGCGGAGCCCATCTAAGAGTACGTCACGCTGGCTAGGCAATCCTAACAGTGGGTTCGACTTAATCCACGTATCCTCCTTAAAAGTCTCGTCTAGGCTGTCCTGGGCCCATATAAGGCCAAGTGTACGATCAGCTTCCCGACTGTAGTCTTGTTCCATAGCTTGCTGAATTGTCTTCTGTTCATCGTGAAACGGGACAGAAGGGTCAGGATAAGACGTTGAGATCTCAATGTACTGATGGTTAGGTACCTTAACCTGCCCGGAAACAATCTTCTTTGTTCCCTCACGGGTCTTAATATTGCCGACCTCATCAAAAACCGCCGTCGTAAAGTGATAAGAGTCATACTTACCAGCATTGAACGACAGCGGTCGAAGATTGTTATTAAATTTTCGCATTGAGATACCGGTATGCTCGTGGATAACCAAGTCATCCTCTTCGGCTAGTTTCTTAAACACAGGTTGCTGGTCAATGATGCTCTTAAGCATGTTGGCAATGTAGCCATATAGCTTACCAGTTTGGTCATAGTTTTCGGCGGTAACCAGGAAGTCTTGGTTAGATAGCCCCATCGATTCAATCAGAAACGAATAGGCCATATAAATAGCCATTAGGTAAGACTTGCCTTGACCACGGGCAACTGACAAGACCACACGAGTAAACCGTTTGGTTCCTAAGCTGTCACGCCAGCCAAACAGCATAGCAAAAATAAACTTTTGCCAGGCCATCAACTTAGTTGGTTCGTTAGTATCCACATTCGGAGCGATAGCAGCAAACTTAAGAATCTTATCAACCTCATTGATATCGTAATAGAAGCCAAAATTATCATCATTAACGCGTTGCAAGTCCCGAACGTGCCGAAAACAAGCTAGCTTCATTAGATAACCAGTGGTCACCTTCTCATCTAGCACGTCAAAGGCATATTTAGTGGCCGGGTCAGTATATTCTTTTCGAATGTCGTCAAAGTCGATGTTATGGTATGCACCTAGCACGTCATGACTTTGGGTTAAATCAATCATACAAGTCCAGCCTCCTTAAGTTGTTGTGCCATTGACTTCTCTTTCTTACGACTGGCAATCCGCATTAGTTCCTGCCGACTCTTAGGCGATAGCCCTAGCTGAATGCCAACTGAGTTGAGCTGATTCAGAGCGTCCTTCATGGTAGCCACCGCCGGGTTCTTCCTAAAGCCTGCAAAGTCCTTACCAACGATTTTTCCAGTTGAATCTTGTAATGAAGTAAAGATCTTAGCTTGAATTCCGTTATCCTGGATATCCTGGTAAGCATTCCGGTAGATTTCATAGTTGGCACAGTATTGTTCGACCAAACCAACGTCGATTCGTTCAACCCGTCCAGTCGATTCTAAAAAGGGCACGATTTTGCGCCAACAGGCACTAGCTAGAGTGCCTAAATAATGCGGCGGTGTAGCCGGTAAATGCCCGTTATTCTGCTGATAATAAGCCTTTTTAACCACTTAATGCCCTCCTTTCAGTCTTGGTTAGCCCCCCTGGGGTAAAATTTTGAAAAATGTCGCTTGCGTGCAAGACGGTTGCATTGTGTGCCGCTCTTCTCTGGTCTATACCACCCGGGGGGATAAAAATTATTTTCGTCGCATCAAAATAGATATCCGGTGGATGTCGTGGATCTCCGGGACATCCTTTTTGGTATTGTTTTGACCGGTTCCATAGTAGGATTGCTCCCACTGTGTCTTGAGCCTGTGACATTCTCGACAGATTGTTGCAAGGTTGTCCTTGCTTGCCATTATCGAGTTGTCATATGCAATCGGCACAATGTGATCAACTGTTTTGCTGTTTGGTGTTAGCTTGCCATATGCTTTGCAGTATTGACATAGGTAATGGTCACGGTCTAACACCGATTGCCTTAAGTCGACCCATTGTTTACTACGATAGAACTTATACTGTTCACTACGTTCTTCATTACGATTACGAGTCACAGTATTGTAGTGCTTAGCATATCTCTTATCATGGTGCTGGTATTGTTCGGCGTGCTTACGTGCCCAACGCTGCCTATTAGCTAGGTACTCAGCCTCATGTTCGAAGTGCTTAGTGCAATAGTGATTAGGGAATGCAACCATCGCATGGCAACCAGGCTGCCTGCACCGTCTATACTTAGACATATCAGTAATCCTCCATCATTGCTACCACAAACGCTACGATAAAGAACAGCAGCCAGATACCTAAGTAGATTAATGCTGGTAAGAATACCAACCACCAACTCCAACTAATTAATTCAACCAGCTTAGCGGCTACGAATAGTGCCGTTAGTATGATTGCTAACCATTGCATATGTATTACCTCCATAAAAAAAAGACGGTAGCTAATACTATCGCCTTAAAAATATGTGCTAAATATATATTAGCATATTGACATACGTATTAAATACGTGTATTATAATAAGTGTTGAAGGGAAGTGAACTATTTGGTACAACGTCGCAAGGTTGTAAAGAAGTTCAAAGACAATGGCTGGTATTTCGTAAGACACGGTGGCAACCATGATATTTGGTCAAACGGTAAAATTAAAACCCAACTACCACGTCACCCGAAGTTCAGCGATAAGCTCTATAACGCTTTGATAAGAAAATTCAACCTGAAATAGCAAAGGCAAGGCTCCTAATCGAGCCAAACTTTTGTGTACCAAATTTAAGGAGGATCACTATGGACGAGATTAAAGTATTTCCAATTATCATTACTAAAGACGATGACAGCGACTACCCTTACTTTGTCGAAATTCCAGATATTGATGGAATAACTGAAGGCAAGTCAATTGCAGATGCAATGGAAATGGCAAAAGACTACATCGGTACTTACTCCCTCGAAGATAAGTTACCTGAGTCAAATACCAAATTGCCTCAAGCTAAGGATGATGCAACCGTTACCCTTGTCACCGTTAACGTTTCAGAATATAAACGCAAGCATGATAACAAGGTAATCAAAAAAACCATTACTATTCCTAATTACTTGAACGAATTAGGTAAGGAAAATGGCATTAACTTCAGTGAAGTAATGACAACTGCATTGAAAGAAAAACTTAGTGTTTAATATTTTTACCCACTTTAAAAGCCGGCAAGCGTTGACCTGTCGGCTTTTTCTTTTGTCTCATATGCCTCTCGGCACGGCATAGCATTAGATACTCTTGCCAGCTTGATACCAGGCCAAAGCGTTTAGTGTTTTTCATCAGCGTTCACTCCACGTTTTGTAGATGAAGTAGCAAATGGCCGCTAAGAAGATGAATAAGATTACCTTTCCAATCATATGTATTCCTCCAATAAAAAAAGCCAGCGCTAGGCTGACTCATAATATTTTCTTAGCACGTTAAAGACTTCATGCCATCTGTCATAATCTCTTCGTCCTGCTAATTGCATCCATTCTACCGGAGGCAATGGTGGCAAGTAGTTTACGTTATATGTATCGCTCGCAAGGTCTACAAATAAAGGCTTAAACTTTAGCATTCTAATTGTTAGAAATGAATCTTTACAAGTTGCTATAACACAATCGATTTGATTTAGTTTGAATAATAGTGTTTTTATGTCCATTTATATTGCCTCCCCAAACAAAAAAGCCAGCGCTAGGCTGACTTCAATTAATGATTATCTACTTTCTCGTTATTGCTTCTCTAACAATCCTACCTAAATCAGTTAACTGTTCAACTGTAATTTTCCTTGATGGATTGGACATCATAGTACCATATACTAATTTAGCTAATCCATTTGTATCTAAATCAATAATGGCCATTTGCATATCATCAACTGGTATTGAACTAAATTGCTTAGCTTCTACAAAAGATTTAGCAATTGGCCGACTATTGTCCCCTTGAACATAGCCGTTATTTATTTCTAAAACCTTTACTCCTTTTACCAAAGGCCATTCATCAGCCCTTCTTAAAAGAATTAACGCCTGAGGGGAACACTTATCAATCAAGTTTAGAATTGTTTTGTTTCTTGAAAATGCCTTTTCTAAGTTATCTTCCTTTGCAAGATTACTTAAATAATCGGACAGTATATCAAGCATATCGCCGTCTACTGGAGCTTCTGAAAGCAAGTTAACTATTTTCAAATATAACGTCAGTCCATATGGATTAGTAATCAAATCAACAAGGCTGTTCAACATTTTTTCATGGTTATCTGACTTTTGCAAACATTCACCAATTAAACGCATTTTTTTAGCATCATCTAGCTTATCTCTTAATTGCTCACCTGTATTTACAAAGTCATATACTAGATCGAACCATTTACCATTCAATACATCCGAAACTAAAGATTTACCTTTATTTTTAGCTGTTACTGCCACGGCTTTTTTGACATCCTCCTTTCCTATCTTTTTAGAATTAATTCTCTGCTTTAATGTCTTATTTTCAGCAATTAGCATATACTCAGGATGCTCCATTATTGCTTTAAGTTCTTCTTTTTTGTCCATATATATCACCCAAAACAATAATACAAAAAGCCCAGTCAAATGACTAGGCTTGGGTGATATTTCGAGCAACTGAACTCCTCTGACCACTCAGTGAAATGATGCGTTGCTCAATGCTGATGGGCGGAATCGAACCGCCTTATGGTAACCCATAATGACCATGAACAGCACCCAACCCTGCACATTGCAGTGAGTTTTCTGCTTCACACATCAGCGTAATGTAAGGCGTTACCCCGCAGCAGGCTCCGTAGAGTATCTACTGCTCTTCCAAATGCAAAGGGTAATCTTAGCTTGCCTTACCGTGCAACCCCAAGCCGTTGAAGCAGATTGCGAGCTTCTTTGCGCATTGCGCCGGACACCCGGGAAAGATTGATACTGCATAGTGACTTTACTTAATTTATTTTAGGGAGATTAATTATTAAAAGCATTCTAATGACATCAAATTGTATTCCCGGGTGAAAGCCGGATTATAGACTCACACTAATCAAGACGGTTTTCCACCGTTCCGGTTATACGTCTAACACGAGATCATGAGTATATGTGAGTATACGCAGAACATCTTCATCAACAACGTATATAGAACCTTTTAACGACGTTGTTCAGGTCGTGTATTTAGTAATCATGAGTTCGATTAAATTATCGAACAATATCATAATACGATGGATTTTCGGCCGTAATCTGCTGACTTTATGCAGGCTTTCCGCAATTAATGCGCAGATTATCTGCAGCCTTTTATTTTCGTATTCGGACAGAATCATCTGGACACATCAATGCTCCTTCCCACAACGCTTGTTCCTGCTTAACATTAAAGGTTCTATCACTCATATAAGCGTTATATTTCTCATTAATGTAATTCATCGTTCTTACCGCTGACCAGCCCTTAATAAAACGGTGCAGTAAGATATCACCTAGTATTTCTTCTTCTTCACCTACACTCATCAATACCGTGCAACATTTAACCCGTGTTTGATACTGATAGCTAGCTTCTGAGAAACTAACAAACCGAGCGTCAGGGTCGTGTGGCGTACCGTCATTAGGTTGCCCGTCCATACTAGGCGATCCCACAGCTGGGAAACGTTGTAGTGCTTTAAGTTTCCACTTCTTCCATTCCTTCAAATATTGCTTAAATGCTTCCGTTGTTCGTTTGCGGTCAAGATTACCAAATACACTGTCTACCAACGTTCCCCGCTCCTTGTGATATAATTAAATTGGTTTTATTTATATCTCAAGGGGTGCTCCAGGTGAGCGCCTTTTTTGTTTTCTAATTAGTTCCTATTAAGCTACTAACAATCGAAGCAATTGGTGCACAAGCATGGATAATGTTTATGCTTAGTGTACAAAGTAATCCTAGACTTAGAATTCCCCCTAACAACGCGGAGAAAGTAAGCCCTAAACTGTAATAGTAATAGTCATCATCATCACTATGGTACTTTTTATAGAAAAATACCGATAACCATATCGTGGCAGCCAGTGCCGCAATAAATAGCACACCGTTTAATATCGATAAAACTATCGCTGACATTTGATACTGTTGCACCATCGTTTTAGCAACGCCCGGCAGTTCGTTTAACTGCCCGTTCAGCGTCTTTAGTAGTTCTTCCTCTGCTTGATGTTTCATTCTCTACCTCTTAAAAAAACAAATGCATAATATTTCCTACTAGCCATATTGCCCATTGCACGATAACTACAGTCGTCATTATCACCCACAGCGTAACTATCGTTATAATCATGATTCGCTCAAACATGATTCGCCTCCAAACTTAAATACCTTGGTTCAATTGGAACCGGGCCAAAACGGTTATTGAGTGACCGCCGCTGTACTATTGCAACATCACCTGTCGTGCTCTGCTTGCAGTAAATGATGTCATAGCAGTCACCCATGTAATAAACATGTTGTTTATTCTGCATGGCCTTAATAGCTTCTTCAATCGTCATTGTTTTTCCTCCTCGTTTAATGGACGCCCGCACCAAGGACAAAACTTCACATCAACAAAGAGAGAATCTTCACCTTCAGCATCTAAATACTGATTAACTGGGTTAAAGTAAAGCTCGATATAGTCGCCAGCGTCTAACACTTCTCCTAAAGCCAATTCACCGTCATACCAAGCCTCAATACCGTTAATCTTGCTTCCAGGGTGACAGTACGGACAATTCTTTTGCTGTTCGGTAATCGTTGGTGTTTCTTTAATAGGTCAGTTAATCTGGCTTGCCATATAATTTTTGATCATTACTTTTCTCCTTTAAAAAAATTCTCAAACACTTCGCCAAAACCACCGGCGAATATTTGTGTCCTAATGTCTTTGCATAAGTCGTAGTAAAGAATTAGTGCGGTTAATTGGTCTTGCGTAAATACAACTTTGCCGTCTTTCGTGATTCCTTTTTCACTATTCATCATGAATCCTTGACCCATGTCTGTTTCTTTTTCCATTGTTGTCACCTCATTCCACTAATAATTACCGCCAAGTTAATAATCGAAAGAGCTAGAAAGAGGTTCGTCAATTCCGTTCCACTTGTCGTGGTTATATAAATCGCTACAAGGAATAAATCTATAGTAGCCATCAACTTTCCCAAGTTCTCACTCCTTAAATCCATATCCGACTAATTCCTCGTCACTCATCTTCCTCAACAACCTTCACAACATGGTCTACGTTTAGCATTGCGTTATTTGCAACCATGAATTGCTTAAAGCGAGTTTTCTTCAATGAGTCTATAAATTGTTGCAGAGTACAATCATGCGCAATAGCAGTATGACCATCGTCCAAATAAACAGTTACTTTCTTTTTCACGTTCCTAGATTTCTCCTTAGCTTTGACAGCAACCTTAGCAATCAACGTACCAGTCTTAGACAGCTCTGTATCTTTGAACCACAAATGATGGTCGGTAAGATATAGTGATTCTGCTCGTGTAATAGTGGCAATGTTGTTTATGTCGAAATTGTTTTTATTGCCGTCAAGGAAAACCAGTATCATTCCCTTTGGGATTTTCCTACCGTAATGTTTTTCCCATAGATACCTTTGATTGCGAAGCGTAACTTCGCCGAAGCGTCTACTGCACGATTATCTAGCGACGTCTTAACGTCATAGACGTGTGCTACTTCATCACAGTCGTAGACAACAAAGTCTGGTCGGTAGCCGTGTGCTTTCATATCATAACCACCAACCAAACACTTATCTAGTAGCGGATAAGACGGGTGGACTTTATATCTATGACCGCAGTCTTTGATAAACCTTTGATAGAACTGTGCTTCTTTCTGTGAATCAAAGGTGTACCCGTCTAGTTTTACTTTCTTTCCAAAATGTTCCACGTCATTCCCTCATATCTTCTAGTCCGTCAAAGATGATTTGATTAGCTGCCTTATGTGGCATTAACCGACTAATCATCTTGGGGCTGTAAATGTTTTGTAGCTCCTGAATGTTGTTGTTTGTCGTCACGATGGTGCTCTTTAGTGTGCGGTTGTTCTGAATATCAAAGCGGGCATTGGCAACGTGCTCTAATTCAGACATAACGTCACGTCTAACAGCCCTCTCAGAACGCACACCGCCTTCTGTACCGAAGTCATCGATAACTAATACATCTACCTCTTTCATCGCCTTAGAGACACTCTCTAGGCGTTTTTTAATATCCGGGTAGTCGTATCGTTCGCCGTACATAGTTGTAAACTCAGCACTCGACACAAACAGCGTGCTTTTGCCATGTTCTTTTAGAGTGCTTAGCATTGCTAAAGCTAGCGACGTCTTCCCTACTCCGGGGCCACCAACCATAACAACCTTCATTGGTTTCTCTAGCATTTGCTTAGCCAACATGAACGCCTGATTGCCAACGTCTTTTGCTTTCTGGACGTTTGCTTGCAGCTCTGGTTTCCACAGTGAGAATTCAAACGACACCTTCTGCCCACCGTCATATAGTGATAGTGAGTTGTAGTAGTCATTCTTATTCTGCTTAGCAGACTTAACCCACGTTTGATAAATACCCTGCCTATAATCTTTAACGTTATCGGTTAGGTTAGGGTCGTCTACGTTAGCTCCGTTACGCTTAGCGAGCTCACGTACCTGTTTCATATTGATAAAGGAACCAATAGCTTCCATATCTATCACTCCCTATTAAAACCAGCGAACCAATCCTTTCCTTGGTGAGTAGGTTGCTGACTGTTGATTTGTTTTTCGTTTAGATAAGAATCAAACTTCGTTCCGAACAGTGTCTCTGGTCTAAGATATTTAGACATTTTAGAATCACTGCCCCAATCGTTGACCTTGTTATTAATAACGGTTTTAAAATCTTCTACTGTGTAGCCTTCGTTAACCCGTGCATTGATAACTGTCTTATTTTTAGAAGCGTTTGATTTATAGCTAGTTCCTAGCTTCTGATTGAGATACTCAATGACTTCTTTACGAATGTGGGAGGTGTTGTCAGGCCCTGCCTGACTATTACTTCTTTTGATGTTATCTTTCTTTGATGTTATCTTCTCTTGATGGTATCTTTGTGTGCCGTTTTCCTGTGTAGGATTTTCCTGTGTGTGATTTTCCAACATAGGTTTCTCGTGCAAAATCCACTTGGAAGAACTTACTTGGCCCGCGTTGTTCCTGACACGTTTTCTATCTAAATATCCATATTGTTCAAGCTCGTTTAAACCGGAGCGCAATGAATCTCTGCCGTCTTTAGCGTGTCGGGATACTTCAACTTCACTAAACTCCCATTCGTCCGCCTGTGACCATAAGTAGGCAAAAATGCCTCGTGCCTTCCAAGATAGTCGACTGTCACGAACTAGTTGCTGGTCAAGTATCGTTACATGGTTTGATTTGTCACGCCTAATCTTTACCATAATTCCCTTGCACTCCTATCCTTTTAAGCGTTGCTGCATCAACTTTGATTCCGATATTCGTTAAATGGTGTATCTGACAAAACTTGGTTGTTCCTACTTGGTGAATCTCGTTGTGGTGCTTCCTACATAAAGCAACCAGTCTGGACTTCGTATGGTCCATATAGCGACGGTTTCGACCCATGCCAACGTTATTACCTGCAACGTCTTCCAAGTGGTGTATATCAGCGTGACGGCCACAGATAAGGCAATCACGGTGCTTGATACATTCGTATTGAAAGATGTTCTCGTCTTTGGGAAGCAGCAGGTAAGCTTCATTGATAGGTACACTAAACTCAAATACATATCTGATTACGTCGTCGAGAAGTACAGTAGCGTCCGTTACCGTACTTTGAGTATCATTTGCTAGACTAATTTCCTTACCAGCAGTTTTTACCGTGTATCGTGTGTAGAAGTATTCTTTCAACCACTTAACCGGAACACCTGACCACTTGCTAATATCACCAAGCAAGGCAAAGAAGAGTGCCCGTTGTTTGGGGCGAGCCTTACGAGGGTCAGTAAACTCTACTTGCACCGGGGCACCATTACTTTTGCCATCATTGAGCGTGCGTACCCTGTCAAAGTTGGGTTCCTCGTCTAAGAGAATCACCCAGCGTCCGTCTTGGTAGTACGCTTTACCGGGTAACATAAGCTAGAATGGTAGATTCTGTTCTAAGTTGTCTAAAGATTGCTGGTCGTATTGTGTGCCAGCGTTGTTAGGTTGCCCCTGCGGTTGGTTATTTTGCTGTGGTGCTTGTGGATAGTTAATATTTTGTCCTTGCGGAGCTTGTGGTGCATTCTGCTGTGGACGTTGGGCCTGACGATTAATCATTTGTGGTGTTTGTTGTGGGGCTTGTGGAGCACGGTTCTTAGGAGCCTGTGGCACGAAACCAACGTTGTCAGCCGTTAGCTCTAGTGAAGACCGTTGTTCGCCTTCCCGTGTCTGGTAGGTGGTGAGAACAAGCTCACCTGCTACAAAGATAGGGTCACCTTTTACAAAGTGTTGTAGAACGAAGTCGCCACGTTGTCCCCATACCGTGACACGTACAAACGTAGTAAGGTATTCACCGTTCTGGTCACGACGAGAACTATCTGTGGCAACGTTCACGGTCACATATTGAGTGCCTCGTTGGGTTTGGCCTTGTTCTGGGTTGCGAGTTAAACGTCCGTTAAATGCTGTGTAAATCATCGATTATTGCCTCCGTTGTTGTATCTGTTTTGCTGGTATCCACGTTGTTGATAATTACGTTGTTGCATAACCTTTTGAGCGGTTTGAGAGCTATCATTACCGTCATCGTCAAGTTCTGAACTAATCCCAAAGATAGCCGCTAGCTGATAACGCTTAGCGTATGTGATTGCCGACCCATATCCTTGTGGGTCTTTCTTTTGTGGTACTAGAGTTAAAGCTCCACTTTTCAATGACTGACCACTTGAATGAAGGACTACTGTCATAACCGATTTTCCGGTTCCTTTAGGGTCATCAAAGACCAGTTGTGTATAGGTCAGTCCTGTGCCTTTGCAGGCTTCATCGACAGCTTTTTGTACTCCTTCTAGTGATACATAGTCATTATTAAAATAAGGGTTTTTAGCGTCCTTACTAGGTTGCTTTAAATTCTGGTGGAACTGAGCTAGTGCCTTAAAAAGCTCCTGCTTATCGGTCTCGGTTGATTTAGCGGCTTCTACCATTACCTTTCTTCCTCCGGTGATTTAATAATTACTTTGATACCTTTAGTGGTAGTCACACCGTCAACGATTTCGCCATCTTCGTTAACAGCACGCCCATCGTCGGTGGCCGTTAATGTCTTCTTGTATTCGCCCCATTTAACCTTTGGGTTTGTTGCAATGAACTTATTAGGAATATGAGTTAGGAGCTTGCTATCGTCATGATTAAACGTAGTAATCTCACGTTTAGAAACAGAACCATTACGTGAACGATACCGATAGTGAGGATTTTTTTCGTACTGGCGCATAAAGAAATCGTCAATCAGTGAGTTGACATAGCCCAAGGCATTTTGACGTTGGTCTCGTGCCGGTTCGTACCAACTATTTGTTTCGTCAATTTCTTTTTGCCGCTGCTTGTCGTCCTTTTGTTGTTCCATTTCAATTTGGTGTCGCCAATAAAGTGCCTTGTATAAGTCTTCCTCCGACTCTAACCGTTTAGTTTTTTCTTCCATTACTCTTCCTCCATATCTGCTTGGTACTCTTCTTTTTCACGTTGCTTGTCATACCAGCTAGGTTCATCTTCAATCCATGGACAATATGGATTTGATTCGTCATATTGTCGTTGCAAGTCGTCCCAATCAATGTTGTTCATTGCTTTTTCTCCTTAAATAAAGGTATTCAGTCAGTTGATTTAGGGCTCATTAAATTATTTTTAACAAGCCACTTTAGTAAGTCCTTGGTCCAAGGATCGTCAGGCCTAGCGAGGTATATTCTAGTAGGGGCTTCTTCCCATGAACATTGGTTAATTGAAGTGACCTTACTGTTTTGGATAGTTTTTCTTTCCACCGTCATCAAGTCAGAATAACTAGAATCGTTATAGGATTTCTTAATTTTTAAAATGCCAGATTTGAGCCTTTGCTTTGTAATCCACGAGAAGACGCTAAGTTCAAAATACCCACGAATGGGGGTTTCACCTTTTTTGGCTGCCTGAAGTTTTGTTTTGACTAAATCGTATTCACCAGGCACGTATATATTGCCTTCACGGACAACTACGATTCTTGTAACTGGCACAAGGCTTTTCCTATATTTTTTATTCATAATCCCACCCCATTCGTTTGCAAAGCTCACGATCGAAGCTTGCCTGTGCTTCGTAGTAATGTTCGACGGTCTGGGTATCACCGACCGTAACTCTGTAATCTTCAAAAATAGCCTTTCTGAGGTTGTGCTTAAAGGCTACAATCCATTCACAGGCCTCTTCTTTTTCATCCATCATGTGTTATAATCTCCTTGTAGTTGATTTATTTTTGAGCGTTAGTGCTGCCGGGCACTAGCGCTTTTCTTTTTGCCTTCGTCGTCCATCATCGGCTTGCATACGCTAAGCGCTAGAACAAAACTGACAAACAAGCAGATGCAGAAAACTGTGAAAAAGCCGTACATCATGCTAATCGTCATCGCAACGCCGAGTGCAAAACCTGCAAAGTATTTCATGATCTCACCTCCCAGAAAAGATTTTGTAAAGTCCGAACACCGCCAGCACGATCGCTGGCAAACTAAATACAAAAGTGAACATCTACATATCCTCCATACGTGGGTCAATCTTCTTACGCTCTTCTTTTGCCTTGAGCTGACCCATGACCCACTTATCAAGCAGAACCGGGTTATGATAGATCTTGTTGCCCGTCTTGTGATAGATAGGATTGGTATCTCCATACTCATCAGCGATTAAGTCACGCCACTTGCACAAAGTCATGTTACCAATCCCGTACTTCTTTCTCACATCCTTTGAGCTTAGATACTCAGGCTCAGGCTCGGCTATGGCCCCAAGCTCAGTAAGTTGCTGAATAATTTTCCTAGCTGTTTCTTCTGCAATGCTGCGGCCGTAGTCTTTTAGGCCTTGCTCTGTCATCACTATTCCTGACTGCATTCCATCACTTCCCTTCTGATATACTTGAATCATCTTCTTATAAAAAGAGGTGACTATTATGGTTCTTTGTTTCATAAACATAGACGGTAAAGAAGTCGACCACGCAAAACTAGCCAGCGTGCCAAGCCGTGGTGACATTATCATCACCAAATTGGACGATAAATATACCGTCGACAACGTTGTCTTCAAGGAAGACTCAGAAAATGTCACAGTTAACGCTCAAAGGCTTAACCGGTAATTCCCTAATTGACTTGTCGGGATTAGCAACTTTAATCCAGTAGCAATTAATAACGGAAGTCTTTTCAAAATACATTGCTTTTTCCAATAGCACGATTTCATCACCACTATCACGTGCTTGCCGAATTAGCAATGTTTTTTCTTTTTCCTCAACTACCATTCCGATGATTTTTCCGGCAATCTCAACTATTTTTCCTTCCAGTGTTGACCGTTTATCCATTGCATCAACTCCCTTCTGATATACTTGAATCATCTCCTATGAGAGGAGGTGAACGTTATGACACACGACGAATTTGATAAAGAATGGGAAACATTCATTCAAGACTTTAATGATAAGTTTGATAGCCCTGATTTTATGAAACAGCTTCGGGATATCGCAGTCAGTCAAAGTACAAGTAAAGATGAAATTCCATTGAATGTTGAACATGTTTATCAGTAACAGCGCATGGATAACTTAGTTAAAAATTCAATTGCACGCTTTTTAGACTTTGACGAAAAGTAATTAACGATTTCTTTGCTTCCTTTTCGTCAATTTTTACAGGAGCCTTAACGGGCTCCTTTTTATTTTGCTTGTCCATTGCATCAACTCCCCTCTGCTATACTTGAATCATCTCCTGTGAAAGGAGGTGATTATATGGAAATGCTTGGTGAATGTATGTTAGACATATTGTCATTTCTCAGTGGTTACTCTCAAAATCATGAAGTGGAAATAACAAACGATGTCTTAAAGCATGAATATCCCAACGATGTCATCAACACTGCAATGCGATCCTTGCTGAGCTACGGCTATATTCTTGGAAATTCCTATTCAGGAAACAATGTCACAGCATACTTTGCTAGTGGACTAACTGAGCAGGGTCGTAATTTTTTGGAAGAATATGGTCAGTAGCCTTATATGCATCACACAGTATCCAGTCGTTGGCAATCAAGTCCTCTCGTTTTGGATTCCAGCGACTACTGCGAAACTGATCGTTAATGTAAAGTTCACAACAGTTTGATGAATCGGTTGGAATGATATATACATTTCCCCATTCCTTACGGCGAATACCCTGATTGGCATTCGCCTTTTTTATTGCCTCAACTATTTCCATCTAATCGCCTCTTAACTCATAAACTATATATTTTTAGCCTATTTTCTGACTCTTTATAAAGTTTATTTGTTATTTATGATAAAAAATAAACGCCTGGGGGATACTCCCAACGTTTCCGCAAGTTTTGGCATCACGGAAGGCGTTGGCTTATATTTCCCATGTTCCCATTGGAACACTGTTATAGGACTTACACCTACTTTTTCTGCAAGTGATTTTTGGGTAAATCCCATTGACACTCGCATTGACTTAAGCGTGTCTGTCATATCATCTCTCCTTCCCTTTGCTTAACTTACATTTTCTATTATACACATAAACTATATAAATGCAATACAAAAAACTAATTATTTTTATATTTACTACTAAAATACCTTATAATTGCCTATAATAAAACCATAATAGTTGTTAAATAGAATCTAAGGAAGCTGGTATGAGGAATGGAAACGGGGCAAATTATTAAGGAGCTTCGAAAAGAGAAGAAACTCACCCAAACTGATCTAGCTAAGGGAGTACATGTTACTCAGCAAACCGTAACCGCATGGGAAAGTGGACGAGCTGTTCCTAATGCTAATACTCTAGATGCACTAGCCAATTTTCTTAATGTCTCTGCTGATTATTTGCTTGGCAGAACCCAAAATAGAAAAAGCGATGATGGTCTAACCGAAAATCAAAAGTTAATCGCTTATTCAATTGACCCATCAGTGAGTGATGAAGAACGTAAAGACATTATCGAAATGGTAAAGATCGCTATGAAGAACCGTCGTCGTGTTTAGGTCGTGATTACTATGGAAATGTCAGACTTAGAAAAGATCGAGGATAAACACCCCGAATTACGCTTCTATATGATTGACGTTCCCAACCCACACTATCACGGCCATATAGATGGGAACGACGTATACATAAACGAAAACCAGCCCGAATTGGACTGGCTGGTTACTGCATTGCACGAGTGTGTTCACTCCGACTTCGATTATGGAGACCTCTCAGACGGGACGAAATTCAGCACAAAGGTTGCTGAAAGTTGGGCTATCAGAGAGTCACGGAGAGAATACAAGACTATTTTCAAAAGGCAACTCGCTAACTGAAACACGTCCAAACGTGATCGACGTTAAAAGCTATTAGGAGGATTTTTGTTATGGGATTATTTAATCACTCTAGTCAGAATCTACAAGTAGAGTATCAACCTAAAAACGGGAATGTACATGTTATGACGATCAGTACACAACTTGGTTTCGATAAAAATGGTGAAGAACTTTTTGAATATGATGATCAAATCAATGCCCTACTAGACGATATGCAAGGTAAAGGCTACGAAATTGTTGATATTAAATTTAGCACTTATTCAGATAATGCAGTCAGTCTTAGTCACGCTCAAACACAAATCCTATATAAATAAAAGCAAATGCAGAAAATAAAAAAACAAATTATCCATGCAATAGTCTTCTTAATTGCTGGTTTTGTACTATCTATTATGGCCACTCTCATCAACGTAAGCTTTGGTCAAGTTGTAGCAGAAATATATGCAGTACTAATATTCGTGTATGGCTCTTACTTAATTGTTTCGCTCGTAAAGGGTGGCTTTAATGTTCTCTTTAAAAGAGATAGAGACTACAACCATACCACTAGCAAAGACGATAAAGAAGCTAAGAAAGCTCCAGAAGAAAATACTAAGCCTCAAGAGCTGAAGAAACCATCAAACCCTACTATTCACGAGCAAAAAATCCCGAAGCCCGAAAATACCAGACATGGAATCCATACACGTGTAACTCTAAATGGCATTGAACCAACACTTTCTGTTAAAAAAACAAAAAAATCGGATAGACCAGTTTGCTTAGCTCCCAAGGTTCACAAGTTGCGCAGAAAATTGTATAGCTTTGTTGTTGTAGACTTAGAAACCACTGGACTAAATAGACACACTGATCAAATAACACAAATCTCAGCGGTTAAATTTGTTAATGATAAAAAAGTTAGCAGTTACAATCAATACGTTAAACCTACTGTTCCGATATCAAGAGCCGCCTCTGTTAAAACTGGAATTACAGAAGAATTTTTAAAAGATAAGCCCAGATTTGAAGAAGTAAAACGTGACTTTTTAAATTTTGTTGGCGATCTGCCATGGGTTGGTCACAATATAGCTAGATTTGATATACCAATGTTGATTAATAGTGGCCTTGGAGTGGAAGATTACTATGTTCTTGATACATGGCCGTTAGCTAGGAAATCGCTAAATCTTGACCATTATAATCTCGAAACATTAAAGAATTACTTCGGAATACAAAACAGATCACATAATGCTTTAGCAGATTGTGAAACTAATGCACTTGTTTATCAGCACTTAAGAAATGGCGATTTAGAACGAGTGTATATAAGCCAATCACACTCCAAGAAGCTGGACGGATTAAGATTTGCTATTACTGGTGAATTCACCGGCGTTTCAAGAAAAGAACTGATCGATAAAATAAAACTTAATGGTGGTAAGTATACTAGTGCTGTTTCCCATTTAACAAATTACTTAATTGATGGTACCCAAGTTAGCGATAGATTAACCGACGGCACTCACAGCTCCAAAGAACTTAAGGCAAAGGAATATGGGACTAAGATTATCAGTCTTGAAGAATTCTATAGTTTACTAAAGTAGCCATTCAGACAATAACTATGACATGCTCGTTGGCGATAATGGTGAAGACGAACTCACCGAATGGGCCGTTAATAGTCCAACAGGTCAGCAAGACCCCAACATGAAGTCAAAAGTTAATGCAATTTATGGTCACTAATTTAAACCGGTCGAAATCGACCGGTTTAAAAAGCACCCCAAAAGAACACACATTCGGTGAAAGGAGGAAAAATTATGTGGATCGAGAAAACTAAAGACGGCAAATACAAATTCCGTGAACAATATAAAAATCCTCTCACGGGCCGTTACAACAAAGTTTCCGTCACGATGGATAAGAACACCAATACAACCCGTAGACGGGCTCAGATAAGACTAGAGAAGAAAATACAGGATAAACTGATGCATATCCAAGACGGCAAGATAAAAAAAGGCGTTACGCTTGGACAGGTTATCACTGAATGGGAGCCAGTTTACAAAAAGCAAGTGCTATCTGGTACCTATTACTCGTGGAAAACTTACAAAAAACAGATTCTATCTAGGATTGGTGCAGATACCCTTGTTAGCAAAATAACGCCTAAATATCTTATCAACACATATGAAGATATGCTGTATAAAGAAAGCTACGATAAGAGCTTCGTGATTCAGCTTAAAGCGAAGATGAATCACATTATGAAGTACGCTTACCAGCATGACTATATATCTTCTCTTCCAACGGCCAATCTTCAAATCAACTGGCCAAAAAATCGACATGCCCCTACCACCGAGGAAAAGTTTCTGGAAGATAATGAGCTTGAAGCTGTCTTAAACTTCATAGAAGAAAAAACTAACTCCCCTTATGCACACGTATATCGGTCTATTTTCGAATGGCAAGCATTAACAGGAATGCGCATCGGCGAAGCAGCTACCCTATACGTACACAATATCTATAAGAAAGGGGAAGATTACTATGCAGATGTGCATGGAACCCTTGTATATCACGGGCTAAAGCTATCAGAGCAGTATAAAAGCCCGATTACAAAAACAAATACCAGTTATAGGACTGTTTTGCTCCCCGATCGAGCAGTAGAGATATATAAAGAGCTTTCAGCGGGTAAAAAGCAGAATGATCTGCTTTTTAGTATAAAAGGGCACTTTGTTTTAATCGATTCCCTCAATCAGGTTCTGCGAATCTGCAAGAAAAACTTAGGGATAAATAAGCCTTTATCTACACACATTTTCCGTCACACTCATGTTAGCAAACTAGCCGAAATGGGTGTACCCTTATATATAATCCAAAACCGTTTGGGACATAGTGACTCAGAGATAACTTCAAGAGTCTACCTTCATGTAACGAAGAAAGCAAAAGAAAAATACGATGGAATCATTAAATCAATGTAGTTTTCCCCTTTTGTGCCCCTTTTAGCTAAATTAAAAGTTTGTGAAGCACTGACATTGCTGGTATTAAGCCAATCGTCAGTGCTTCTTTCTGTTCCTTTCCGGAAAATGATAGGCCACTGGTGGTTCACCGCGTCCGTATTCCGTGAGGACGAGGCCGGCCTCTGCGACTTTGGCCTGTAGGTGAGCATTCTCCCGGGGGTACGCCTGGTCCAATCCACAGCCAATGACTCCAATCGTCTTCCCGCCATGCTCAAGGGTGATGAGGTGACACATTCCATCAATTCCCTTCGCCAGTCCACTGACGGTGACAATTTGCCGCTTTACAATGTGGGGAAGCATCCCCCGTAACACCGCTTCACCGTACGCCGACATATCCCGGGCACCAACCACTGCTAACGTGGGTAACTGGAGCAGGCTGAGGTTTCCCTGGTAGTATAGAACGATTGGTGGGGCAAATATCTCGCGTAACTGTTCCGGGTATTGGTCATCCGCAATGGTGACATAGGGGAAAGCCTGGTTACGGGCAACTGCCGCATCTAGTTCCTTACTTGGCCAGTTATTCACCAATGCTTCTTGTTCCCGGTCACTCAGCCGAATGTGGGTAAGTAGTTCGTTGATGTCATCGTAACATTCGTACTGGTCGGCAACTCGCCATAAGCGATACTTTGTCTTGTAGCCGATCCCACGGCATAGGTTCAATCGTAGTAGAAATTCACGTATTTGTTTCATAATAAAAAAGCCTCCTACCTAATAGATACGAGACTCTTCTTCATTTGCACTATAAAAATTTAGGAACCGGTTTAAACGATCGCCGGTGAATTGGCGAGACACCATATTTCCTTAGTCCGGCTAAATGTTCTTTGGTGCCATAACCCATGTTTTCCGCAAAGCCGTAACCTGGGTAAACCCGGTCGTAATCAAGCATTAGGTGGTCACGGTACTCCTTAGCAACAATACTGGCCGCCGCAACACTGATACTCTTTTGATCACCCTTGATTAAAGTCGTTTGCGGATAATCAAAGGGTAGTGGAACAGCATCAACGATCAAGTGGCCCGGCTGGTGGTTTAAACTCTTGATGGACCGCATCATCGCATCCTGTGTTGCCGCGTAGATGTTAAGCCGGTCGATTGTTTGCGGGTCATTAACCGCAATGCTGACTTCGACGGCCTCGTCAACGATCCGTAAATAAAGTTGTTCCCGCTCATGACGAGTCAGCTGTTTGGAGTCGGTCACCCCAACCAGGTCAAAGTCAGGGCTTAGAATTACCGCACAGGTGACAACTGGACCGGCCAGGGGGCCCCGGCCGACCTCGTCCATTCCAGCAACGTAGCGCACCCCGCTTTTCCAGAGGGCATTCTCATACTTAAACCGCTGCTTGAATGCCTGATAGGCCCTGACCTGCCGTTTAATGCGCCGCTGGTGGCGCTGTAAGGCCTGCTGAACACCCTTCCGGGGATCAGCCTGCCAAGCCTTGAGGCGCGGGTCATTCAGGCTATCAATTGTATCTAAGAGCTGCGAAATCTCACTTACTGTCTGCTTACTCATTGATGCCATCCTCATTTAGGTCTGCGGGAATCTCCATAGTGATGGGCCCGAGTTTTCCCTTCCGTAGGTCAAAGATCAACCGTTCGCTGGCCCGGTCGTAGTCATCCCTAAAGCCCATCTTCTGAGTAATCACTAACAGCAAGTCGGGGTCGCTAACCTTTTCTGCCAGGTCTTGGTCGGTTAGCCGGTAGCGTTTCTTCAACATTTCGGGCTGGTAAAGGCGGAGGTATTTCAAGGCGAACAGGGCAACATCATCTTTAGGATAAAGGCTATCCTTGATTGCCCCCGAGAGAGCCAACATGACCCCCTGCTTCTGACTGGCAAACTTGTGCCACAGGACTCCGGGGGTGTCTAAAAGTTCCAACTCAGCTGATGACCGCAGCCACTGCTGCCCGGTGGTTACGCCGGGACGGTTCCCCGTCTGTGCTACGTTCTTTTTAACCAAGTGGTTTAACAAGGTCGACTTACCAACGTTCGGCACCCCGACACACATTGCCCGAATGGGCCGTTTCTTTAACCCCTTGGCCCTTTCTTCGGCCAACTTATCTTGCAAAATCTCCTTGCTCTTCTTGGTGACAATCTTTGCCACGTTTTGCTTCCGTGAATCGAGGGCAAGAACCGGCTGGCCCTTTTCCTCAAAGTACGCTAACCATTCTTGCAGACGGTCACGATCAGCCAAGTCCGTCTTGGTCATTATTAAAAGCCGGGGCTTATTGCCGGCTGCTAATGCCACTTCTGGGTTTTGGGAAGAATATGGCACCCGTGCGTCCACTAACTCAAAGACAATGTCAACGAGGGGCATTTGTTCACGAATCTGTCGCAAAGCCTTTGCCATGTGTCCAGGAAACCATTGAATTGTCGCCATTTTATCCCTCCTAATTTCTTTCTTCTAGGTATTTTTGCCATGCGGCGTCAAAAATCGTCATTGATGGTAGGTAGTCCGCATTTTCTTCCAAATACTTCGAAACCTCGTCAAAGTCGGTTGATTGCTTAGGAAACGTCGAGTCTAAAAAGGCGTTATTAGCGAACTGCTCAATTTCGTCAGCAGAATTAGGGTTACGTTGGGTCATTAAATAACGGTAAAAACTATCACGAACCATGCGATATCCTCCTCTTGATCACTTAGTTGGGACGGTTATCAAGAACTTAAACCGTCCTTCTGTCATATTGATTTCTTGTGCCTGGTACTTTAATGCCCGCTTCTCACTGTACTTGTTCAGATCCAATAAGACGGTCTTCTTTTGGGCATTGATCTTTACCCAGTCCGGAATATTGTAATTCTTGGCAATATAGCCCATCACAAACTTGATGGGGATATTAAGCCGCCCGACAGAAAGGCCCTTAGCCCGCAAGAGGACATTGCCATCGCTTTGCTTAACCGGGACAAAGTTAATGGCAAAGCGAATCTTAGCACCGAGAAACTTGGTATCACCCGTCAAAGTGGCGTACTGTTTACCAACCAGGAAGCTGTACTTAATCTTCTGTCCTTTCAAGAAGCGGTTAAGGTAGTTAGCCGCTAGGGCGTTGACCTGGTGGCGATTCAACTCAATGGTGACTGAAGTATCACTGGGTTTAACCGGCTTGCTAACTGCGGGACTGGGCGCCGGCGCGGTGGCCCGGTGGATTACCGTCCCGGTCGCCACTATAATTACCAGAACGAGGACAATAAACGCCCACTTCCACCAGTTGATTGATTTCGTTTTCGTTTCCTTTTTCATTCGCTATTTTACCTCTTTACGTATTCCCAACTATTGTGGTCCTTCATTGATTTAAATAGGCGGTTGGCCATCTGCTGATAACCACGATGGTTCGGGTGAAAGTTATCTTCCGTTGAGATATATTCGTTTAAGTTATGGTCGCGGTTCCGCATGATGTTGACCAGCCGGGTCTGGGAAACCTTTCCCTGGTTAGCCTGTTTTTCCTGCTGGATTAACTGCTGACGCTGGTCCGCCGTCTTGTATTGTCCCCATGACATGAGGTGGTTAATATTTACAAAATACATCTTGTGGTAGTTTCCCATCACCTTTTGGGTTGTTTGGTTCCACTTTACGATTGAATCGTTAATCACATCCACGTCCGGGAAGTAGGTGTAAACGGGATTATATATACTCATAATAAACACCGGTGCATGGGGATTCTGTTTGCGAACTGCCGTGAGTAACTGGTTGAGGTGCCGGACATAAACCTTCTTTGCTTGGTCAACGTCCTTGTCAACCGTCTTGGGGGAGTTCATGATATTGGCCTCAAGGTCTTGCATCAGGTCGTTGCCACCCACCGTCATCGTGATTACGTCTGCCTTCCGGAGGTTCGCCCGCATCTTAGGCTGGGAGTTAAGACGGGCCAGGATTTGGTCAGACCGGTCACCACTGACACCGTAGTTCTTCGTGCTTACCGTCGTTTTACGGTAGTGGTGTTCAATCTTATGCTTGATGATGCTAACGTAGCCGCCCTTCTTTTCCTCATCCCCTTGGCCATGGGTCAAAGAATCACCAACTGCCACCAGGCGGACACTCTTTTTTTCAACATAGCGTGGCTGGGCAGTCGTCTTCGTCACGGGTGATGACTGACGATGATTCTGCCAGACACCGCCAGCGACCACCGCTAAAACCAGGATTACGGCAATTATCCACCATCGTTTTCGCACTTGCTCGTTCCTCCTTAATAATAAGAGGCTGGGAAAACAGTGTTTTCTCCGGCCTCAAATAGCTTTCAATTCTGTTGACACAAACAGTGGGCACTGAGCTAAAAAGCTTTATCCCTATTCAGTGTAGTAAAGCAAACAACATGCACCCATTCCAGTATGCGTAGCAATGATCGGCACCGTTTCCCGGACCGTAATCTTCTGGTCAGGGTAGATCTTTTCTACGCCGCTTTTCAGACGTTCAACTTCTTTATTACCTTCAACGTGGGAGATTCCCACCTTAACCGGCTTTGGTCCATCGGCCATTTCCTTTAAGATCCGGTCCCATTCCTTATGAATTGCCTTTGTTCCGCGGCCCTTCATAATAATGTGGATCTGACCACCAGCAACTTGGAGCATCACCTTGATGTTGAGGAGACTGGATAGGGCACCAGCGAACTTACTAATTCTGCCACCGGCAACCAGGTTGTCAAGGTTATCGATTGCCAGGTAAAGTTTCGACTTGGCAAGGACATCCTTCATCTTAGCAACCGCATCATCAACACTACCGCCAGCTTCAAGGACTTTTGCGGCCTCAACAATTTGAAAGGCCATCCCCTGGTCAGTAGTTTGGGAGTCGTAGACCGTCACCTTCGTCTTTGACATTGTTGCCGCTTGTTCGGCAGCGTGAACAGTCCCACTGATTGATTCCATCATGGTAACGCAGAGGACCTCACTACCGTCTTCTCCAAGCTTATCAAAGGCGTCAACAAATTTACCAATCGGTGGCTGGGACGTCTTTGGTAAAGACTTAGCATTTTTCATCAGCTGCGGAAACTCATCATTACTGATGGTTTCGCGCTCGACATAAATTGTACCATCAATCATAACCGTAAGTGGTACGATTGTAATGTTATACTTTTTAATGTCTTCTTCTGTCAAACCGGCGGAAGAATCACAAACTATTTTTACTTTAGACATGGAAAAATCCACTCCCTCTTGACAATTATCGGTGGTTTATTTTAATCTAGTTTTGATAACTAGATGTATTCGTTTATAAGAACATTATAGTCAATAAACGTAAATTTTAAATACCTATTGGTGATTTTTATAGTCTTAGTATACCAAAAAGCCTTAAATAATGCATTTATCAGCCCGAAAGGAGTCTTGCCCAGTGAGTAAGCAACACATTGATAAGAAAACACTACTAATTGAAATTGGTAACGCCATTAGCCACGGGATTGGTACCGGTCTGGCAATTGCTGGTCTGGTCTTCCTCATAATTCGGGCCGTCCATAGTGGGAGTGCCATGAAGGTGGTTACCTTTACAATCTATGGCAGCATCCTCGTCTTATTCTACCTCTCGTCAACCCTGTTTCACGCCCTTGTCTTTACCCGGGCCCGGCACGTCTTTCAGATATTTGACCACTGTATGATCTATGTCCTGATTGCCGGAACTTACACCCCCTACTGCCTTGTCAGCATCAAGGGATGGCTAGGCTGGACAATGTTTGGTGTCATTTGGGGGTTAGCCGTCATCGGGATTGTCTATAAAAGTATCTGGCTTAAACACAAGAGTACCCTCTCGACTTTAGTTTATGTCCTGATGGGGTGGCTTTGCATCTTTGCCTTCTTCCCCCTCTGGAATGCCCTCGGACCGGTGGGCTTTGGCCTCTTGCTTGCTGGGGGGATCACCTTTACAATTGGTGCCCTCCTGTATAGCCGGCCAACTGCCTACACCCACCTCATCTGGCACTTCTTTGTCCTGGTTGGGACGGGTCTGATGTATTTTTCAATTCTCTTTTACGTTTAATTGCCACTCTTCAAACCAGCAAACTGGCTGACCATCCTTGGTCACCGTTTGGCGGTCCTGCAAATGCCACTGGTCATAGTTGACCGGTGGCATTTTTGTATCCCCTTCGTAATGACCATTGATAATGGTACGGTGAAGCACCGTTACCAACGGCATAAGTTCGGTAAAGAGGCGGCCACCACCAATGATATCAACCACTGGGGCCGAATTTTCTTTAATCCATTTTTTCAAATCTGCCAGGTTTTGAAAGGAAACGACCCGTTTATCTTCAATCTCACGGTGGGTCAGAACAATGTTTTGCCGACCGGGAAGGGGACGGCCAATTGAATCAAAGGTCCGCCGCCCCATCACTACCGGGTGGTCAGCCGTGACCCGTTTAAAATGCTGCATATCGGCCTTGACGTGCCATGGGAGGGAGCCATCTTTGCCAATCCAACCGTCCAAATCCTCTGCCCAAACATAGGTAATTTTCTTCATTCCTTTTCACCTCAGACAGCAACTGGCGCCTTGATTGCGGGCTCGTGAGTGTAGCCATCAAGCTTAATATCCGTCATTTCGTACTGGTCAATAGGCTTAGCCTCAGCTGGCAAAATCAACTTTGGAGCCGGGTGGGGAGTCCTTTGCAGCTGCTCGCTTACTTGGTCAAGGTGGTTAAGGTAGATGTGGGCATCCCCCAAGGTATGAATAAAGTCACCGACCTCAAGACCACACTGGTGGGCAATCATGTGGGTAAGGAGGGCGTAACTAGCAATGTTGAATGGAACCCCTAAGAAGATATCCGCACTTCGTTGGTAGAGTTGGCAACTAAGCTTTCCATCATTAACGTAGAACTGGAACATTGTATGGCACGGTGGGAGAGCCATTGACGGCACATCCTCAGGATTCCATGCCGACACAATCATCCGCCGTGAATTTGGCGTTGTCTTAATCTGGTGAATAACGTTGGCAATCTGGTCAATGGTTTTACCCTTACTAGTCTTCCATGCTCGCCACTGACTACCATAGACTAGACCAAGATCCCCATACTTCTTGGCAAATTCATCATCATCAAGAACCCGTTGGCAAAACTCCTTTTTTTCAGCTAGGTACTGTTTCTTAAATTCGGGGTCCTTCAGCCAGCGGTGACCAAAATCCGTCATATCAGGTCCATGGTACTCATCACTTTCCACCCACTTCTTAAATGCCCATTCGTCCCAGATATGGTTGTGGTGCTGAAGCAGGAAGCGGATATTGGTATCACCGCGTAAGAACCACAAAAGTTCACTCTTAATCAGGCCAAAGGGAACCTTCTTCGTTGTCAAAATTGGGAAGCCCTTGGAAAGGTCAAACCGCATTTGGTAACCAAATACTGACCTGGTCCCTGTCCCCGTCCGGTCAGACTTTTCGTGCCCGTTTTCCAAAACATACCGGGCAAGGTTCAGGTACTGCTGTTCATTCTGATTTTCTGCCACCGTTAATTCCTCCTCTAATTAGTCAACATAGTTGCTCAAGTATTCCCAGCGTTCCGTCTTCTGATCAATCTGCTTTTGAACCTCATTGACCTTTTTCTGTAGTTCTGCCAGTTTAGGGTAGTCGTTGGCATTAGCGGCCATTTCCTGTTCTAACTTATCATGCTGCTGGCTGAGCTTATCAAGGTCCTGGTTAATTTGGTCCCACTCAATTTTTTCTGCATACGTCAGCTTGGTCTTCTTTTGAGAAGACTCCTTTGTGGGAGCTGACTTACTTTCTTTTTTAACGGGCTTCTTCTCTGTTTGCTGACGTTCATGATCTGCCTGCTTTTCCTTCAGGTAGTCTGTGAACCGACCGGTATAGCGCTGGATATCGCCATTACCGTGGAAAATCAACAGGTCATCGGCAACCTTATCCAGGAAGTAACGGTCATGGGAAACCGTAATCACCGTCCCGGCGAAACTATCGAGGTAGTCCTCCAAAACCGTCAGTGTGCTAATATCAAGGTCGTTTGTCGGTTCGTCCAGGAGTAAAACATTTGGCTGCTGCATCAAGATCTTTAACAGGTACAAGCGACGCTTCTCCCCACCAGAGAGTTTCCGGATCAGTGTTCCGTGCATAAAGCGGGGAAATAGGAAGCGTTCCAATAGCTGGGTAACGCTGAGCTTGTTGCCATCCTTATCGGTTACGCTCTCCGCAACTTCTGATAGGAAGCTGATCATCCGCTTGCTGTCATCGATTCCCTCTGTTTGCTGTGTGTAGTAGCCGAGCTTGACCGTTTCCCCAATCTTCAAGACCCCACTGTCCAGGGGAACACGCTGGGCAATCACGTTTAACAGGCTGGTCTTCCCAGCGCCGTTTTCGCCGGTAATTCCAATACGGTCGCCAGCCTGAACAAGCCAGTCAAAGTCTTGTAAGATCTGGTGGTTACCCAACTTTAGGTTAGCACCTTTAAACTTAATCACGTCCTTGCCCAGCCGCTGGGAACCAAGGTTAATTGAGATGTCCTCATCTGTTTTGAGGTTCCCTACCTTATTTTCCAGCTGGTGGAAACGGTTGATCCGTCCCTTCTGCTTGGTCGACCGGGCCTTAGCACCCGTTCTCATCCAGGCTAACTCCTTCTTGTAGAGTTGCTGATTCTTCTGTTCAGTTTCCTTTGCAAGGGCCACCCGGGCCGCCTTCTTGGCCACGAAATCCTGATAGTTACCATCGTATTGGTATAACTTACCAAAGGACAATTCCCAGATATGGTTTGTTACCTGGTCCAAAAAGTAACGGTCATGGGTTACTACCAGGACAGCGCCCTTATAACTGGCCAGGAAGTCCTGGAGCCAGATAACTGAGTCAAGGTCCAGGTGGTTAGTCGGTTCATCCAAAAGTAAGAGGTCCGGTTGCTGGATCAGTACTTGGGCAAGGCCCACCCGTTTGCGTTGGCCACCAGACAAGTCGGCAATTTTCTGGCTGGTGTCCTTGATCTTTAGCTGGGTAAGGATGGTCTTGATACGACTATCCGCCTCCCAGGCGTCCTCTTGGTCCATCCGGTTTTGCATTTTATTGTAACGATCAACGGCTTGGGGGTCTTCAGGGTGGGCACTAAACTTGTTTAACGCTTCCTCATACTGGCGAATTGTCTTAAAAATCGTCTGATCACCGGCAAAGACCGCTTCCATGATTGTCTTGCTTTCGTCCAGTTGGGGTTGTTGCTTTAGGTACCCAATTGTGTAGTCATTTGGGGTCGTAATCTGGCCGCTTTCTGGGCTGACTTCCGCAGCAATCACGTTAAGTAAGCTGGTTTTCCCGCTGCCGTTAACCCCAATTAAACCGATTCGATCATTTTCGTTAATAATAAAGTCAATATGGTCAAACAGTACCTTTTCACCATAGGTACTGGTCAGGCCTTCTGCTTTCATTGTCTGCATCTAATTAACCCTTCTTATTCTTTTTCAATCTCTTGTGCCCGGTTGATGAGCGTTTCTTTATCGTTCGGTAGTTTCCCTTCAACGACTACCCGTGTGACCTGGTTCAGAACCTTACCAAGTTGGGGGCCTGGTTTTATTCCAGCCTCCTTAATCAGGGTCTGACCATTAATGGCCAGGTCACGCGCATTCTTAATTGGAAGGCGCTGATACTTTTCCTTAGCGTCAGGCCATGGCAACTGCCAGTTAAAGACGCCCGCAACTCGGTTAGCATCGGCAAAGGCCTCCCACCCTGCCTTGTACAGCATCCAGGCGCTCACCTGCCGCCAACGAAGAGCTTCAATTAAGGGCAAAATCTTCTTTACCTGCCGAATGGTGCCATTAGCAGTCTTCCAGGATTTAAGGAAGGCAGTCAGAGCCGTAAAATTGGTTAGATCAAGGGTGTAGGTAACCAGGGCCCAAACCTGGTTGATGTTCTTCATCCCCGCAAACGTCCGGTTTAGTCCCCCTAACTTATTTGCTGAATCGGCAAGGCCTGGACAGTACCTGTAGAGGCCAGACTTTAAGAAATAGTTCAGGCCGGCCGCCGGCTTTTGGCCAAGGAACATCTTTTCAAATTCAACTTGAATTCGCTCTACAGCAATTTTTTGCAGTAGGGAAGCATTTTCCTTAATTCCCCGCAAAGTTGGCCCATCAATTTTGAAATCCAATTGGCTAGCAAAGCGAACCGCCCGCATCATCCGGAGAGCATCTTCGTGGAAACGTTCTTCTGGGTCCCCTACGGCCCGGATAACATGCCGTTTCAGGTCCTTAATACCGTCAAAGAGGTCAACTACTTCCCCGTTTTCTTTCAGCGCCAGGGCGTTAATCGTAAAGTCACGCCGCTTCAGGTCCTCTTCAAGTGAACGAACAAAGGTAACGTGATCAGGACGCCGGTAGTCCTGGTAGCCTGATTCCGTCCGGAAGGTGGTCGTCTCGTAACCTGTTCCGTGGTCCAGGATCATGACCGTCCCGTGCTCAATTCCCGTATCAACGGTCCGGTCAAAGATCTGTTTAATTTCACTTGGGTAGGCGCTAGTCGCGATATCAATATCGTGAATGGGGTCGCCTAAAATCGTATCACGAACACAGCCACCCACAAAGTAGGCTTCGTATCCCGCCGCTTCAATTTTTTGTAAAACAGGGCGCGCCGGTTCAAAGATCGGTGGTAGTTGTTCAATCTTCATTCAATCAAATCCTTACATCCATTTTATGAAATAATCAGTATAAATTATAGCAAAAGACCCTTAGCCATGTGAACGTTTCTGTTTCTTTTTTGGTGATTGTTTTTTATAATGTAGTTAAAGTAAATTATTGCTTACAAGGAGGAATTCGATGGACTATCCCTATCAAACCAGGTTCCACCAGTTTTTACGCCAGCAGAAACTGGCCCCCTTAACCATTAAAACTTACGATACAACGATTACCAACCTCTTCAGTTACCTCCTGGCTAACCGACCCGAGTTTGCTAAGCACCCGGTCCTGGCGAACCTTACCGAGGCGGACGTCCGCGCCTACCTGTCCTTCTTACGTACGGACCGCCGAATTACCATGACCACCTTTAACAAGATCCTCTCCCAGCTGAACCGGTACTTCCTCTACCTCTTCACCCACCAGCTGATTAACAGCTACCCGACACTGACCTTGCACGGTCACGCGGTTACCCCCAACCAGCAGGTTTCTACCAAGTGGCTTGCCAAGCTGCCCGATATCTTGGTCGACGAGCACGTGCACTATTACACCCGTCTGACCCTCTTACTGAGCAAGTGTGGCTTTACCGTCGGAGAATTTTTAGCACCGGGCTTTTACCAGGTCTGGGATAAGCTCACCCTGTCCGGGCCAGGTGAAGAAGAGTTTCGTCAGGCATTCAATACCTTCATTCGTCCCCAACAGGACCTACAAAACAGTCACGACCTCTTCTTGAAGCAGCGCTTTGCCCCAGCAAACCCCCGGCTAAGCAACGCGGCCCTGCATAAGTTTCTCAAGAAGGATGAGCAGTACTTAGGCTTTAGTCTGGCCCCTAAGTACCTCCACCAGAGTTATATCCTGCTTTTCCTTGCCCACCACCGGCAGCTAAGTGATCGTGATTTGGAGGACGCCCTCAAGCTTGACCCGGCCTCCTTGCTCTATTACCAACGTCTCTTACTCCATGCCAACCAATAAAGTTATAAAAAACCACCGAACTCCCAATTGAGGCCGGTGGCTTTTACTATTCATCAAAATTCTTCATATTCATCCAGCAGGTCCTGCATCTCCGTATCGGTCGGTTCAAGTTCTAAGTAATGGTGCAGGGCAGCTAGCAGCTTATCCTGTTGACCGGTTTCCCGGTAAAAGTCAATGCTTTCCCGCAAGAAGGCTGAATTGTCGCTATAGGTTTCACTGGCGGCCTGGTAGTACTTACCAGCAAGGTCAAAATTCTCCAAACGTTGGTAGGAGCGCGCCAGGTTCCAATAAATTTGCGGGTCAACCTCATCTTCTTTTACCAGGGGCAAGAGAAGGTCGACGTTTTCCTGGTCATCATGCTGGTGCAGGAGAAAGTTACTGAGCTGGAGGGTAATCGTTAGGTTGTCGGGGGCCAGGGCATGGGCCTTATCTAGGTACTTTCGCATCAACTTATTATTACCAAGGTGACTGACAATTTCGGCTGCTTGGGCAAACAGCCGCTCATTATACTGGTCAACACTCAGTCCCTCTTGGACGGCCTTGAGAGCCTGGGAATACTTGTTTTGGACGGCAAATGCCTGTGCCAGCGCCGGGTAGGCAGATGCATACTGGTTATCTTCCTTAATTACCGCTTCCAAGCTCTTAATTGCATCGTCATATTGCTTGAGGTGCAACTGGGTAAGCCCAGTTTGGAAACGCAGGTCATTGGTCTGGTATTCTGGTTTGACCTGTTTCAAGTAACCCAGGGCCTGCTTAAACTGGCCACTTTGGGCATAGCACATCCCCAGCCGACCGGCAATGTCAACCTTAGCGAACTCCGTATAACCGTGTTTAATCAGGTCGAAGTAGTAAGCAATCGCCTCATCAAACCGACGGACTAAAAAGTAAAACTCCGCCAGTGCAAACTCCACTGCCGGCTCGTCCGGAGCGATTGAATACGCTTCTTTCAGCTTTTGCTCCGTAACCTCAAACTCTTCTTCGGTCTGGTAAAGGTCGGCTGCCACCAGCAAAGACTCCAGATATGCCGGGGAGTCGGGCTTAACCTGGGCCAGGTAGGAAAGGGCCTCATCATTATGGCCCTCATCAATGGCGATGGTTGCCAGATTGGTGCGTAACTGGTCCTCATCAGGGTAACGCTGTAGAAGCGTCAGGTAGACCCGCCGTGCCTGTCGCAGGAAGCCCAGGCCGTATAGTTCTTCTCCCAGGCTAAAGAGCATGTCATCATCGTCATTTGCTAGTGCCTGCCGAAATGACGCCTTGGCGGCGGTTAACTGTCCTGCTTGAATCTCTTCTAACATTTTTTCTGAATAAGTCATCTATTATCGAGTCTCCTCATCGAATTATCCTGGCTTCTACTATAGCATAGATCAAGTTTGGCGGTGGTAATTTAAACCGGGAAAATAAAGAGACCCCCAGCATTCGCTAATTGAATACTAAGAGTCTCTTTGGATTTAGGAACATGATAGTACATGCTCCCCCACTTGATCTGTTAATTACTTAACAGCATCCTTTAAAGCTTTACCAGGCTTGAATGCTGGTACCTTGCTTGCAGGAATTTGGATTTCTTGTCCAGTTTGTGGGTTACGGCCCTTCCGTGCGGCACGTTGACGAACTTCGAAGTTACCGAAGCCGATCAGTTGAACCTTTTCCCCCTTGGCCAGTGATGCTTGAATTGAACTGAAGACAGCGTCAACAGCAGCAGTAGCATCCTTCTTGGTCAAGCCAGTAGCAGCAGCAACGTTGCTTACTAATTCTGCTTTGTTTGCCATGTGTTTTCACCTCCCACAATTAGTGCAAGTTAATTACACTAACTCACAATGTTAATTTTGAGTGGTCCAAAATTAACGAAATAATTACGAGGAGTTCGTATCATTTCAGTGTTAAGATTAGCATAGTGAAACCCTACTGGCAAGCGGTTTTGCAAACTTTCCAGGGCAATTTTAATATTTTTTAGGGTTTTATTATTGCCGCTGTCGCTTGATGAGGTGAAGCGGTGTCCCCGTAAAGTCAAAAGCCTGTCGAATCTGGTTTTCAAGGTAGCGCTCGTAAGAGAAATGCATCAATTCCGGATCGTTGACAAAGACAACAAAGGTTGGTGGTGCAGTCGCTACCTGAGTGGCGTAGAAGATCCGCAGCCGCTTACCATTTTGCGTTGGTGTCGGGTTAGCCGCAATTGCGTCCATAATCACGTTGTTAAGGACCGAGGACTTAATCCGCCGCTCGTGGTGGGCGTGAACCTCCTTGATTAGGGCAGGGAGTTTATTTAAACGCTGCTTAGTTTTAGCAGAAACAAAGATAATCGGCGCATAGCTCAGGTACTGGAATTCGCTACGAATCAGGTTTGTGAAGTCAGTCATCGTCCGGTGGTCCCGATTTTCAATCGTATCCCACTTATTTACAACGATGATAACCCCACAGCCAGCCTCGTGAGCGTATCCCGCGATATGCTTATCAATTTCCCGGATTCCTTCCTCCGCGTTTAAAACCACCAGGACCACATCACTATCATCAATCGCCCGCATTGCCCGCATCAAGGCATAGCGCTCAGTATTTTCGTAGATTTTGCCCTTTTTACGGATCCCCGCCGTGTCAATCATGGTGAATTCTTGACCATCAGCAGATTGGAAGCGAGTGTTGATGGCGTCCCGGGTCGTCCCCGCAACATTTGACACAATCACCCGGTTTTCACCCAGGATGGCGTTAACCATTGAGGACTTACCCACGTTAGGCCGGCCAATCAAGCTGAAGCGGATACTGTTGTCCGTATCGTTGGCTGCATTTTCGGGAAAACTACTAATCACCGCGTCCAGGAGGTCCCCAAGGCCAACACCGTGGACACTAGATACCGGATAGGGTTCGCCCAGGCCAAGCGAGTAAAAGTCATAAATGTCACTCCGCCGCTCTGGATTATCAACCTTATTTACGGCCAAAACGACCGGCTTATCAGAACGGTAAAGAATCCGAGCTACCTGCTCGTCGGCATCCGTAACCCCACTCTCAATATCCACAACAAAGATAATAACATCTGCCTCGTCAATCGCAATTTCGGCCTGTTGACGAATTTGGGTTAGTAGCGGCTGGTCGGATAGTTCGATTCCCCCGGTATCAATCATGTTAAAATGCTTACCAAGCCATTCACCATGAGCGTAGATCCGGTCACGGGTAACCCCCGGAGTATCCTCAACAATGGAGATTCGCTGGCCGGCAATCCGGTTGAAGAGGGTTGATTTACCAACGTTGGGCCGACCAACCACCGCAACTACAGGATTAGACATTATTTCACCTTCCTTCAAAGAATAAAAAGGAAGTAACCACAAAAGTGCCACTTCCTCCTTAAAATATTTAGTATTTTCAGAAATTACTTACGTAAGTTCTTTAATTGGTCACCAATCAAGTCACCCATGGAGAAGCCACTTTCTTCTTCAGGAGCGTTGTTCATTGCGGACCGGTTATTGTTCCGACGGGAACGACGACGACCACGGTAGTTTTCACCATTGTCGTTTTCTTCACCCTTTGGACGTTCTTCCAAAGCCTTCATGGATAAGCCTAAACGTTGACGTTCTGGGTCAACATTTAATACCTTAACCTTAACTTCTTGGCCAGGCTTCAGAACATCAGCTGGGGTAGCAATGTGCTTGTGGGAGATTTGGGAAATGTGAACCAAACCTTCAACACCAGGGAAGACTTCAACAAAGGCACCGAAGCTCGTCAGGCGCTTAACAGTTCCTGTTAATACAGAGCCAGCTGGGGCCTTTTCTTCGATGTCATCCCATGGTCCAGGAAGAGTTTGCTTGATGGACAGGGAAATCCGTTCACGGTCAGGGTCAACGTTTAATACCTTAACCTTGACATCTTGACCAGCGGACAATACATCAGAAGGCTTGTCGACGTGTTCGTAAGAAATTTCGGAAACGTGAACCAGCCCATCAACGCCACCAAGGTCAACAAAGGCACCGAAGTTAGTCATCCGGGCAACCTTACCTTCAACAACGTCACCTGGTTGCAGTTCAGCAAAAATCTTTTGAGCAGCCTTTTCGTGTTCTGCCTTAACGATTTCACGGTGAGACAAGATCAGGCGGTTTTCGCTTGGTTCGATTTCAATAATCTTGAATTCAAGTTCTTGACCCTTGAATTGGTTAAGATCTTCAACGTAGTGATCAGTGATCATTGAAGCAGGAACGAAACCACGTACTCCAGCATCAACGACTAAACCACCCTTAACTGCTTGGGTAACCTTTGCAGTGATGGTTTCACCATCGTCGAACTTCTTTTGGATGTCATCCCATACCTTACGGGCTTCAAGACGACGGTGAGAAAGTAAGTAACTACCATTTTCCTTATCGTTACCAATCTTGGAGATGACAACTAAGTCTAATTCGTCACCTACTTTAACTGCATCATTGATGTCTTCAACTGGCTTGGTTGATAATTCCTTAGCAGGGACGACACCTTCAACCCCTGCATCTTTGATACCAACGATAGCTTGGCGATCATCATCGATTGCCAATACTTCACCCTTAACAACATCGCCCACCTTGACGGTTTCAATGCTGTCGAGCGCTTTTAACATATCGTTCTTGTTTTCGTTGTTTTCAGCCATTAAAAAAAATCCTCCTTGCAACAATCAACTCTGAACACTATTCTACTAGAAAAGCTCCCGCTTTTCCAGTGTTTACGATAATTCGTTGAGAGTTTTTTTGATAATATCACTAATTTTGTCAACGACTTCGTCAATCGTTAACTTTGTTGTGTCCAAGCGGATTGCGTCCGGGGCTTGCACAAGGGGGGACACCTTCCGGGAAGAGTCCTTTTGGTCACGAAGTTCAATTTCGTGCTGCAACTCCGCCAGGGAAGCCGTTGCAATCCCCTTCTCCTTGTTCTCAACGTAACGCCGCCGTGCCCGTTCGTGAGCCGTTGCAACCATAAAGATCTTCACGGGAGCATCGGGTAAAACGGTGGAACCAATATCGCGACCATCCATCACGATTCCCCCTGTCTGGGCAATCTGCCGCTGTTGGTTCGTCATTTCTTGGCGAACTGCCGGAATCGCTGCAACCGCGGAAACGTTATTATCAATTTCACCCTGACGGATTGCTGTGGTAACCTCTTCACCATTGAGGAAAACCCGTTGCTCCGGGTCGCCCGGCTTAAACGAAATCGTGATTTGGCGGGCTAAATCAGCGATCTGTTTGGTCGCATCCATTGCGATTCCCTGCTGCAAGGCGGCAAGGGTTACAACCCGGTACATGGCACCGGTATCACAATAAACGTAATTAAAGCGTTTAGCAACCAACTTAGCAACCGTACTCTTCCCCGCAGAAGCCGGTCCATCGATTGCAACTTGAATTCCATTCTGCATATTCATTATTCACTCCTCAATTATCGTACCCTAATCTGCTGTCCCGGTCGCAACGGCGTATTAACGGACACGTTGTTCATCCGGGCTAGTTCCTGCGCCGACATTCCATTTCGTGCAGCGATCCGGTAAACACTATCACCGCGCTGAACAGTTGCGTAACGGTTGTATGAATACTGGGTCCGTTGGCTGCTGCTAGAAGACTGTTGAACGCTTGAACTTGTCTGTGACTCTTGACTGGTGCTAGACAGGCTATTAACCGTTGTCTGCCGATCATCCGTCGTCTTTTTACTTACCCTAGAGGTTGATGAAGAATGATGAGTTGGTTTTTTTTTACTACTCACGGCCGATTTAGCGGTTTGTTCTGTTCGTACTGGGTGGTTAAACGACTGCTTGTTGTTGAGCCAGTATATCAATGGTGTAGCGGCCAACAGGATAATCAATACAATCAAAACGGTGGTAATCGTTGAACTGTGCGATTCCTGCTTCCGCCGTTCCGTCCGGGATAGGTGACCACTACTGTCACGGTCTTCATTATCATTGAACTTCTTATCCCAAAGTTCATCGTTCTGCTGCCGGCTCTCCTGCCGATGATCACTCATTCTCACTCCTCCTTCCTACGCAAAGTTAACATTCTGATTGTAGCGCACTGAATTGCTAATTGTCTAGATGGCAAAAAATGGCGGAGCTAATTTTTAACAAGATTTAACAATGAAGCCAGCCGACAATGCCAGTCAAACGACGGTGACTTAAGAGAAGGCGGAACTCTCTTTGGTAATATTCCCGTTTCCAGCCAGTCCGCTAACTCGTGATCACAGCACCTTTCCTGTGTAGTGGACGGTTCATCAAAATAACGGAGAATAAAGTTCCGGCGGCATTCAGCAGAATGAACATAGTTGGTCATCATCTGAAGTTGGGCAAGGCGGCGCTTCTTCCGCCGGGTAAACGCCAGCTCAACCTGGGCGGGCGTAAAATGGTGCTTAAGGTAAAAGGAAAAGAGTTGGTAGTCGGGCCCTAGTGCCTTTTCATCTACCTTTCCCCGCTGAACGGCCTGCATCAGGTCGGCTGGCGGAAGGTCAACCGTCAGCAGCTGCCGCGGCAATTGCTCATCCCCAGGGGTGTATAGGATAACAGCAACACTTTGCTTACCGTCACGACCCGCCCGGCCAATTTCCTGGACATAATTCTCTAGGCTATCGGGAAGGTGGTAGTGAATCACGAAACGGATATTATCCTTATCAATCCCCATTCCAAAAGCACTGGTTGCACAAATCAGTTTGACCCGGTCATTCATAAACTGCTGTTGGATACGAAAACGGTCCGTCGAAGCCATTCCGGCATGGTAGGCAGCCACCCCTATTTTGGTCTGCGTATTCAGCCAGCTAGCCATTTCATTGGCTAAGCGCCGACTACTGAAATATATTATCCCCGCACCACCGAGCTGGGTTATTATCTGCAGCAAACGGGCCCTCTTTTCCTCACCGTTTTGACACTGGCCGACGGCTAAAAAGATGTTCGGCCGGTTGACCGAACGCTTTACCGTCACCACTTGATCACCTACCAGGCCAACCTTCTGAATGATATCACGGCGAACAGCCGGTGTTGCCGTGGCCGTTAACATCAAAGTAACCGGGTCCCCTAAAGCCTGACGGAGTTGCTTGAGCATTAGGTACTCGGGCCGAAAATCGGGGCCCCACTGTGAGATGCAGTGGGCCTCGTCGATGGTCAATAGTGAAACCGGCACTCGCTGCAATGCCTTAACGACCGCCTGATTAGTCAAAAGCTCCGGCGAAGCAAAGATGAACCGATAATTAGCTAAATTCTGGAGTAGCCGTTGACGATCAGCGCCGTAGACTTGACCCGTCAGCATGATTGCCCCCTTCTCACCCCGGCGGTGCAAACGGTCGACCTGGTCTTGCATCAAGGAGATCAATGGCGAAACAATCAATACCGTTCCGGTCATCAGGTAGCCTGGTAACTGGTATAAAAGGGACTTCCCACCACCAGTCGGCAGGACGGCCAACGTGTTGTGACCGGCCATGATAGCTTTAACAGTTACTAGTTGACCGTCGCGAAATTCGGTAAAGCCAAAGCGGTGCCGCAATTCCTGGTAGATTTTTTTCTCATCCATCTTCTTCCCTCCCCTGGAGGATCTGGTAGAGGCGAAAGCAGAAGAAGTCGCGATTCTCATCGTGGCCCCAACTAGTAAATTGCCAGCTGGCAACGGGCCCCTCGTACTTGTGCTTTAAATAATCTTTGTCTGGCGACGGGAGTAGTCTTTCCCATTGGTAGACTTGGGGGGCCAAAATCGCCGCAGTCAGAACGTGTTCGCGGATTGTTCCCAGCTTGAGGTGACGGCGTTGGGCAATCGCTGCCAACCCCTGCCCCTGTCTTAGCATATTGATTGTCTGCCAACAGCTGGTTGAAAGGGGTGAGGAAGCGAGGAGGGGTTGGAGCAGCCGGGCGACTGGCCCCGTGGTGTTTTTAGCAAAGGCACTGATCCCGAGGAGGGCGTCATGGTTGATAACCATCGTTTCACCGATGTTCAGGCCTAACTCCTGGCTAACCTGGGCAATTGTCTGCCCACTGCCGTCGTGCCCTACCAAACCAGCAAAGAAAGCCGTCACTAACTGTTCATCTTCCCCTTCAAAGGCCGTTCCCAGCAATTCAAGCTCGCGGGCAACCTGGTGGACAAGCCGCGCGGAACCATAGCGGTGAAACCAGGCCTTCACCGCCCCCTGCTCTGAATAGGGAACGTGCACGGGGACGTAGCGACGGTTGTGGTAGGCAAGTTCAGAAACGACCTGGATTCCCAAAAGGAAGCGCTGCTCAACCCGCCTGGTGTTGGCTAGCCAGAACCAGTCAAAGAAATGGGGCTCATAGGCGGGATTTTCTTCCTGGTAGCTCACGCCAGCGGCCGTTAGCTGGACCTGATTATCATGTAAACTGATCAAGCCCGCCTTTTCCAATGCGGTGAGTTCATCGTTAAACTCGGCACGGTCCAGATCGCGCCGGCAGCCCAGCCAGTTGATAAGGGAGTACTGCTGAGCCCAGAACAAATTGGCAACTGTGGGGTGGTTTTGGCAGACGTTTTCA
Source organism: uncultured bacterium (assembly GCA_905214235.1). Lineage (GTDB taxonomy): Bacteria > Bacillota > Bacilli > Lactobacillales > Lactobacillaceae > Limosilactobacillus > Limosilactobacillus avium. The sequence goes on from CAJMLF010000001.1 coordinate 103,294, forward strand.
ATCACCCGAACCCGCCGTGGCTGGTGATAGCTACACAAGTGAAGTAAAAAGTCATTCACCGCCTACTCCTCCTTTCCTATCTACTAATAATATAATACGGTAGCAATTTCTAAGCGCATCAAAAAAGCCCGTTAGCCATAAATCATCACTAGCGGGGCATGCGAACTTATTTTAATTGATGACGAAAGAGCCACTGGCGCAAGTGACTAGCAATCAGGGCAAAGACCCCGGATACCAGTAGGCCCTTAATAATGTTAAATGGCAAAACGCCCATTGCGACCAGCTGCGCCACCGGAAGTGAAGAGCGCCAGTTCCAAACGGCCATGTATAACGGGGTCAGTACCCAGAGGTTAAGCAACGACATTACAACGGTTAAGGTAATGGTCGAAAACAAAATTCCCATCCCCATTTGCCGCTTGAAGGACCAGCCGCGTTGCAGCCAGACAAAGCAGAACGGTAACAGGATGGCCAAGGAAGAAACGAAGTCACCAAAGATTCCAATTAGTTCACCAACCGAAAAGCCATGAACCATTGCGTGAATCAAGCACTTAATAAAGGCGATTACCACCCCTGCAAAGGGTCCGTAGATGTATCCACCGAGGAGAACCGGAATATCCGAAAAGTCAATTTTCAAATAAGACGCCACCGGAATGATTGGAAACTCAAATAACATCAAAATAAAGCCGAGGGCCCCTAAGCAGGCAACACCAACCATCCGTTGAATTCGTTGATGTGAAACTGTCATAAATAAACAACCTCCAATGAGATTGCCTTCAGTTGGCTTCCCTATGAAAAAAGCGCTGTCAACAAGTTGTCAACAACGCTTTCATTATAGAAATCTTCTCTATACCAGACTTTACTGTCGGCATTGGAATTTCACCAAATTCAACCGTTCACACGGGTTGCGGGCTGTCACCGCCGGTCGGGAATTACACCCTGCCTTGAAGACAATTCGTAATATTTTCTAATTAAATTATACCGGCGATTGGTCATCATGTCAACGCATTCACCCTTGACCCTAATCAGATGTTAGCGCCAATTGCCTCCTTGTGAAAGAGTAAACGTCTCTACCTAAAGTTGTTTTAACTTTTTCACTTCTTCCGGCCGGAGCTCCCGGAATTCACCGGGTTGAACTCCTTGCAAGTTCAAGAAGCCATAACTTTCCCGGTGGAGTTTAATTACCGGGTGCCCCACTGCTTCCAGCATGCGCTTAACCTGGTGGTAATGCCCCTCGTGAATTGTTAATTGAACAATACTCGTCTTCTTGACCCGGTCACTCTCTTTCAAGCGCGACTTAGCCGGCTTGGTCTTGCGCCCATCAAGCTTGACTCCCAAGCGAAGCTGCTTCAAGTCATTGTTAGAAACCAGGCCCTCAACCTTGGCAATGTAGGTCTTAGCAACCTCAAACTTGGGGTGCATGAGTTTGTTAGCGAGTGCACCGTCATTTGTAAGGAGCAAAATACCTGTGGTGTCGTAATCCAACCGCCCCACTGGATAGATCCGTTCGTCAACGCCTTCTTCACGCAAAATGTCAACAACCGTCCGCCGCCCTTTTTCATCGTGGGCAGACGAGATTACCTCCCGGGGCTTATTCAGCAGGAAGTAAACGTGTTTTTCACGGTGGATGGGGACCCCATCGACTTCCACCTTGTCCCTACTGCTGACCTTGGTACCTAGTGTCCGCACAGTCTGGCCATTAACCTGAACATGGCCACTGGCAATTAGCTTTTCCGATGCACGGCGGGAGGCCACACCAGCCTCTGCCATTACCTTTTGTAAACGTTCCATTACTTATCCTCCTGACGTTTCTCACGTGATTGCAAAGCCGTCAAAAACAGGTCCCCACTTACCTGGTCGGGGGCGAGTTCACTTTCTGCTGGCAACGGTGGCAGGTCATCCAGCGAAGTTAGCCCAAAGTAGTCCAGAAAGTTCGTGGTGGTAACGTACAGAAACGGTCGACCGGGAGCATCCAACCGGCCTTTGGTATCAATCAGGCCGCGGACCATTAACTTTTGTAAGGATCCCGAACTCTGCACGCCACGGATATCGTCAATTTCTAACCGGGTAATCGGCTGCCGGTAGGCGACAATCGCCAACGTTTCCAACAGGGCCGTCGTTAGGGGGACGGTCAATGGGACCTCAAAATAGTGCTTGATTACCGGTGCCAACGCCTGCTTTGTGGCGAGCCGGTAAGTTTCGTCACTTTTCAAAAGCACGAGGGCACAGTGTGGATCCGCCTGGTAGCGCTGGGCAAGGTCACTAAGTAGTTTCCGGATTGCGGGTTTCATAAAGCCAGTAATCTTGGCCAAGTCACCCAGGGTAATTCCTTCATCCCCACTAATAAACAATAGTCCTTCAATCTGTGCCTGATTTGTCAACTGATTGTTCGTCAATCTTGGGTCCCTCCGTTAGTATGATTGGTCCAAAAAGTTCCGCTTGCTGCAAGTTGATCCGCCGGTGCCGACTCAGTTCCAGGATGGCAAGGAAGGTGGTGACCAGGCTGTCACGTGTCCGGTCGTTCTCAAACAGGGTGGTAAACCGGACCGGTCCCTTCTTCACCTGCTTTACCACGTCCCCCATCCGTTGGGCAACGCTCACCTTCTCTGCCGCGACCGTTTCTACCAGGGGCTGGTTGAGGCGGCGGTTCTTAAGAACCTGGGCATAGGCGGCCTGAAGCTGGTCAATTGTTACTCCCGGTTCAACGTGCGCCGCAATTAATTCGCGCGGGACGTGCATTGCCGGACGGGTAAATTCTTGCTGGCGGAAGCTTTCCTTATTCTTTAACTCCCCCGCCGCCTTCTTATAGCGTTGGTATTCGAGAAGCTGGTCAACTAATTCCTGGCGGGGATCAATTTCGTCCTCCTCAGCTTCTTCCTCGTCCACGGGTGGTTTAGGCAGTAACATCTGACTCTTAATGTTCATCAAGGTCGCCGTCATCACGAAATAATCACCAGCCACCTCCAAGCGGTGTGACTGACGCTGGTGAAGATAGTCCATGTACTGGGAAGTAATGGTGACGATTTTAATGTCATAAATATCCATCTTGTTTTCCTTGATCAAGTGTAAAAGAAGGTCCAGGGGGCCCTCAAAGTCAGGAATCTTGATTACCGGTTGGTAAGGATGTTCTGTCAGTGGTTTACTCATGGTTCTTCTCCCAAACTGTTATCAGCGGTTGCGTTACTAGTGTCCCCATCAGTCTTTTTTGCGGGTACTGCTCCTTAATGGCATCCAGCAGCGCGTAAACGTTTCTGCCTGACCGTTCACTCGGGGTGAAGGAGATCTGCCGGAGTAGGACATAGCTCTCCCCCTCCTCGAGAATCACAACGGCAATGAAGTGGTTATCCTCTTCGTCCTTCCACAGGTAAATGGGGAAATGCCGGGTCACCGCGTTGTGCAGTTCCTCGGTAAAGCGATCATAGTTATGCAGTTCAGGCAACAGCGAAAGCAGGCCCATGGCAATTTTTTCGTAATCCTTCCGGTAGCGAACTAGCAAGTAATCACTCCTTTATAAATGTGGCTGGTGCTGGCGGTAACTGTTCACCAGTTCCTGGGGACTCATCTTCAAATGGGGCTTCAGCATCCGCATTTCACTGTTACCAAGCATTGCCTGAATGAGGCGACTGTCGGCCCCGTTGTTCAGTAAACGCACCGCAAAGGAATAGCGGAGCGTCTGGGGAGTAACCGTCTTGTCAATCTGGGCAACCCTGACCAACTGCTTGAGGTTCTTCCAAACCCCCTGGCGAGTGAGGCGGTGGCCATGTGCATTCACAAAGACAGCGTCCTCATCTGGTCCCGCCAGTTTTTCGCGAACCCTGGTCAAATACTCCTGTAAACTACCACTGGCCGCTGTACTCAAGGGGATCAGCCGTTCCTGCTTACTACCGGCCCCAGACCGAACCATCTGAATGTCTAAGTGCAAGTCTTTTAGCGACAGCTGGACGAGCTCGCTAACCCGCATTCCGGTAGCGGCCATCACTAGTAACATTGCATGATCACGACAACCCAGGAGGGTCGTCTTATCCGGGGCCTGCAGAAGGCGTTGCGTTTCACCCTCCGTCAGGATTTCCGGTGGTTGGGGAGTTGCTGGTTGAACATTATCCACCAGTTCCAGGGGATTAAACCGCAGTCCCCGGTGACGAATCAGGTAGCGGTAAAAGCGGCGCAGTGCCGAGAGAAGGCGATTGATAGTGGCTGCCGACCGGCCCCGGTCCTTCAGATTGGTGATGAGGTCCATGATGGCATATTGGTCAACTTTTTCCCACTCTGTGATCTGGTGGTCCCCTTTAAAAAAAGCCGCCGCCTGCTTCAAATCCCGTTGGTAGCTTTCCAGGGTATTTGCTGCTAACCCCGCGTTTTTTAAATACTGAATGTAAGTAGCTACAACATCGTCCATTACTGGTCATTCTTTTCCAAAAGAATCAGCTGACCATTTTCTTCCTTAACTAGCCGTTCCTTTAACAGGTGTCCCACCGCCCGCTTAAACTGGCCCTTGGAAATGCCAAAGACCTGACGAATAATCTGGGGATCTGTCTTGTCAGTGTAGGGAAGCCGGTGGTTTAGGTTGTGGTCAAGCATTGTCAAAAGCATCTGGGCATCTTCACCAATGGCCTGGTATGCACGGGGCTTGAGTGAGAGATTCAAACTACCATGAGCGGACAGACCGATTACCCGGGCCTTAACCCGTTGACCAAGCCGGGGTTCCTGGTCCCGCTCACTAGGATGAATGAAGCCCAGGTGGTAATCATCGGTGATCACATGGGTCCCATTCAGCTTGAGACGGTAAACGGTAGCCATCATATCCCGGTTTAGGAGTCTTTTGCTAGGCGCCACGGAAATCGTGTTATAGATTGCGTCGTCTGCTAATTTCCCCCAAATTCGGTCCTTACTATCGACCTGCAGGGCCATTAATAGCCGGTCACCAGGCTGGGGCCAGAGGTGCTTTAGTTCTGGTAGATCATCCAGGGAAACAACAATATCCTTATTGGGGAGACCAATGTCGACAAATACTCCCAGGTCACGACGGACACTGACAACCGTGCCATAGTCATAGTGGTCAACTTGGACCGTTGGTATATGCGCACAGGTCATCTGTAACTGGTGATCTTCATTTTCATAAACGAAGCCGCGGACCTGGCCCCCAATGTGAAGGACTTGCGGGCTCTCCACTTTAGGTAGCCGGCAAGTCTGACCGTTGCGGTCCGGTTGGACAAAGTAGTCCTGCTCATTTTCATCAATCATCACCGCGGAAACAACTTTTCCTAATGCTGAATTCATATTTTACCCCGTTCTTTATTTTTATAGTACTGCCTATTATTTTACACGGCCACACTTGGTTTGACCAGAACTGCTTTTTACACAAAAAAGAGCTAAGCAATGCCTAGCTCTTTTTATCTCAAATTAACTATTGATTAGTCAATCGTCTTAACACGCATCATGTTAGTTGCGCCTGGTACACCCAGCGGAACACCGGCAACGATGATGATCTTGTCACCCTTCTTAGCAAAGCCAAGTTCAACGGCCTTTTGAGCAGCGAGGTCAAACATCTTATCAGTGTCCTTCATTTCGTCAACAACGTAAGGTTGAACACCCCAGTTGATCATCAGGCCCCGTTCAACCCGTTCGTTAGGAGTAAGGGCAACGATGTCGGCGTTTGGACGGTACTTAGAAATCATCTTAGCGGTGTAACCAGAAGCAGTGTAAGCAACGATGGTGTGGATGTCTAAGTCCTTAGCAGCGTTGGATACAGCGGAACCAATGGTTTCAGTTACGTCAGACTTATCCCAGTCAAAGGTTTCAGTACCGAATTCCCAAAGGTGGTTTTCAGCCTTAATGTCAATGGCGTTCATCATGGCAACAGATTCTACAGGGTAGTCACCGTTGGCACTTTCACCAGAAAGCATGGTTGCGTCAGTACCATCAAAGACGGCGTTAGCAACGTCAGAAACTTCGGCACGAGTTGGCCGTGGGTTTTCTTGCATGGAGTCCAGCATTTGGGTAGCAGTGATAACTGGCTTACCTAATTCGTTGCACCGCTTGATCATGTGCTTTTGAACGATTGGCACGTTTTCAGCAGGAATTTCAACCCCCATGTCACCACGAGGAACCATCAGACCATCAGCAACTTCAATGATTGCTTCAAAGTTGTCGATACCTTCTTGTGATTCAATCTTTGGGAAGATTTGAACGTCTTCCATGTTCTTTTCCTTGAGAAGTTCACGAATGTCAAGGACATCTTGTGGCTTCCGAACGAAGGATGCGGAAATGAAGTTGATCTTGTTGTCAAGACCAAAGCGAATGTCGCTGGAGTCCTTCTTGGTGATTCCTGGCAGGTTGATAGAAACACCAGGAGCGTTAACACCCTTCCGGGAACCAAGGACACCGTGGTTCAATACCTTGCAGACCAGTTCCTTGTTAGCGTCATCCTTTTCTTCGATTTGCATGTCAATCAGACCATCATCGAAGAGAACGTGACCACCAACGTGGGTGTCATCGTACAGGCCTGGGTAGGTAACAGCAATCTTGTCATGCGTACCTTCAATAGAATCATCCATTGAAATCCGTACTTCATCACCAATGTTGTATTCGATCTTACCTTCCTTTTGAACGGTAGTCCGAATTTCAGCACCCTTAGTATCAAGCATGATACCAACGTGCTTGCCGGTGATTTCTTCGGCCTTCTTAACGTTTTGCATCCGGCCCAGGTGTTCTGGGTGGTCACCGTGTGAGAAGTTGAAGCGGAAAACATTTGCGCCCGCTTGGATCAACTTAACGATTGTATCAACATCAGTACTTGCAGGACCAAGCGTACTTACAATCTTGGTTTTCTTCATAAATGAATCTCTCCTTTGCATTTATGCATCAACTGCGGTCTGCCATTTGCATCCCTCATTTGCACACTTGTATAATAGCACTTTTCAAAATTGGTGTCTGTAATTTTTGTGCAAATTTTCCCAAGAAAGCGCTGCCATCGCCAAATTATTATTATTTCTAATCAATATTTAATGTTTTAATTGCTGAAGAACAACGTTTGCCGGCCCTAAAATTTGTTTTAAGCCCTGCTGAGTTGCGGCACTGGTATTAAGCCATCGGCTGGCGGGCTCCAACATTTTAACATCCGTCTCCGGGTAATAGAGGAGGACCGGAACTCGCCCGCGGTGTTGGGCCATGAACTGGTGGAGTGCTTTTAATATTGCCGGCTGGTTCTTCACCGGGTTGATTCGCAGCACCCACCGGGCATGGGGGATGAATTGCTGACGGACTTGCTTTGCGTCCCGAATCGTCTTAGCAATTACTTGTAAGCCGTGACCGGGACGTTCCTCACCGTGACCAGTGATCACCAGCACCTGGTTCTTGGTAAGCAGTTGCTGGTATTCCTGGTACTGGCGGGGAAAGACTGTGATATCGACCAGTCCACTCTCGTCTGAAGCCGTGATAAAGGCCATCTGCCGGTGGTCCTTCTTGGTGTAAATTGTCTTGACCCGGTTGACAAAAACAATCAGGGTCACCGGTTGACCAGGTTGAACCGCCTTAACCGGCGTGACGTTTAACCGCTGCGCCAGGTCGCGGTACTGACTGACCGGGTGACCTGACAGGTAAACCCCCAGGTATTCATTTTCCTTGGCTAACCGGGTCGTCAACGGAAACTCGGCTTGGCGACTAATCGAGGACTGGAGGCTTGGGTCTGCGGCAAAATCACCGAGCATCCCCAACAGTTCGATTCCTGACAACAGCTTGGGCAAGCTGGCAATCATTTCCGCCCGGTTATAGCCCAGGCCATCAAAGGCCCCGACATAAATTAAGGGGGCAATTAATTCCTCCTTTTGCCACTTACTCGGCAGGCGGTTAATAAAATTGCGGATGTCCGTAAAGGGGCCGTTTTGGGTGCGCTCCTCAAGGAAGTCGCCAACGAAGTCACGGCGGACCCCCTTAATGGCACTAAAGCCAAAGTATATCTCCTGGTCCTTGATGGTAAAGTCCTGCTGACTCACGTTGATCTTGGGCCCGTTAACCTTCACGCCCATCTTTTGGGCATTGGTAATGTGCTGGCGAAGTTTGGCCACGTTCCCCTCCGCATTCATCAGGGCGGTGTAAAATTCTGCGGGATAGTGACATTTAAGGTAGGCCATCTCAAAGGCAAGTTTGGAATAGGCAACCGCGTGGGACCGGTTAAAACCATAGTTGGCAAAGCGGTCGATGTAGTCAAACACCTGGCTTGCTAGTTCCTGACGGTAACCCTTCTTTTCAGCGCCAGCCATGAACTTAGTCCGCATGCCCGCCATCGTTTGCTTTTTCTTCTTGCTCATTGCCCGCCGCAGCAGGTCGGCCTCACCAAGGGTAAAGCCCGCCATTGCGGAAGCCAGCTGCATTACCTGTTCCTGATAGACCAGGATTCCATAGGTGGGTCCCAAGATGGGTTGCAGGGCATTATCAGGGAGCTTAACCGCCTCTTGACCGTGTTTTCTGGCAATAAAGTGGGCGATATTTTCCATCGGTCCCGGGCGGTAGAGGGCGTTTACCGCTACGATGTCTTCAAAGCAATCCGGATGGAGGCTAACTAAGACGTTGCGAATCCCGGCCGATTCGAACTGGAAGACCCCGTCCGTCATTCCCCGTTGGAACAGATGAATCGTCGCCTGGTCATCCAATCGTACCTCTGCCAGGCTAAAGTTCGGCTGGCGCTTTTTAATTAACTTAATTGTGTCATCCATGATTGACAGGTTGCGCAGGCCCAAGAAGTCCATCTTCAATAGCCCGAGGGCCTCCACCGTATCCTTAGGGAACTGGGTCATCAAAAGGCCGTCGCTCCCCGCTTGCAGGGGGACAATTTCATGCAACGGTTCTTCGGAAAGAACAATCCCGGCCGCGTGTGTTGAATAGTGGCGGGGAAGGCCCTCCAGTTTCTGGGCCACGTCAAAGAGCAACTTTATCTTCGGCTGGTCAGTTAACAGGTTACGCAACCGCTGCGACTCCGCAACTGCCTGTTGCAGGCTAAAGTGTAAGCTCTTTGGTAAAGTTGCCATGACCGTCGTCAATTCGTACTGGGTCAAGCCAAAGACCCGGCTGACGTCACGAATAACCTGCTTGGCCGCAAGCGTCCCAAAAGTAATAATCTGGGCGACCCGCTGGTGACCATACTTATGGTGGACATACTGGAGAACCTCTCCCCGGCGGTTGTCGGGAATGTCCAGGTCAATATCGGGCATCTGGGCCCGTTCCGGGTTCAGGAACCGTTCAAAGAGCAAGTGGTACTCTAACGGGTCAACCTCGGTAATGGCCAAGGCATAGGCCACTAGGGACCCCGCCGCTGACCCCCGCCCGGGATCGGTCGTTATTTTGGCCTGGTGGGCAAAGTTCATTACATCCCAGATAATCAGGAAGTAATCATCAAAGCCCATCTGGTGAATTACCTTCAGTTCCCGGTCCAGCCGCCGCTGGTAGTCGGCGGCTGTGAAGCCGTTAGCGACGGGGCGCTTTTTTAACCCGGCAAGGCACAGGTCCCGCAAATATTTCCCCGCCCTTTCACCATCTGGAGTTAGGAAATGCGGTAAGACCGGCGACTTAAACTGCATGGTAACGTCACACTGAGCAGCAATCCGACTCGTTTCCGCAACTGCGTCCTGCAGGCCAGCACGCTGGTAGTCAGCAATCACCTGTTTTTGGGGCGGCAGGAAGTTTTCCCCCACCTCCTTGGATTGGTCGGCAAGGTCCTTCAGCTGGGCCCCCTGGCCAATTGCCTGGAGGACTTTGGTAGCAAAAAGGTCTGTTGGGTTCAGATAGTCAACCGGGGCAGTGGCCACCAGTGATATGCTGTTTTCGCGGGCAAAATCGCTTAACGCGGCCCGCTCAACACTGTCTAAGCTAAGGTTAACCCCCAGATAGAAATTAATTTGGGCAATTGGTTCTTGAAATTCATCCAGCCAACTGTTTCCCTGACGGAGGAGGCCGAATACCCCCACCTGGACTGGGACCAGGACGATGAGGTCCCCTAAGTACTTGCTAATGGTAGCCAGGGAGAGTGGTAACTGCTCGCGGTCCCTCGTTTGGTGGATTGTCGAAATATCCATCAGGTTTTGATACCCAAGCTGGCTCTTGGCCAGTAGGGTGAGCTGCAGGCGGGTCTGGTTAATATCCGCCAGGTGCACTGTCAGCTCGAGGCCGATCAGGGGCTTAATTCCGGCCTGTTTGGCGGCGTTATAAAACTCAACGGCCCCATACAAAATATTTTCATCGGTCAAAGCCAATGCCGAATAGCCGCGCTCTTTAGCGGCCTGAACCAGATCATTAATCTGGATGGGACTGTTTAAAAGACTGTAACTACTGTGCACCTGTAATGGTACGTAATCCACGATGGCCACTCCTTTCCTGAGAAAATTATAACAAAAGTTCGCCTTCCTGGTGACTTTTTACCCCTGTGTTTCTCTCCTAATTGTGCTAAAATAAGGTTTATACAGAGGGGATGAAATTCATGAAGACCTTATCAAAGAACATTATTGCTGCACTGTGGGGACTGATCCTCGCTGAAGTGTTAGCATACATCACTTCCCAACTTGAAGGGATGACACCTGACTACAAGTTAATGGCAATCATCGGTGCCGTCATGGCCATCATCGCCGTTAACTGTGTAAATGCCATTACCGGCAAGGCTGACCCTGCTAAACAAGAAAAGTAAAAATCAGCTTTTATTAAAAATAAGGGACCACGAACATTGTGGTCCCTTATTTTTTCGTAAAAAACGATTACTGGTGGTCAGCTAGGTTCAATTCGTTGATCTTGAGCAAGACATCTAGTGCCCGTTCCATCGTTTGTAGGGATACATACTCATAGCGACTATGCATGTTTTCGCCCCCCGCAAAGAGGTTCGGCGTCGGCAGGCCCATGTAAGAAATTGTCGACCCGTCAGTTCCACCCCGCACTGGGTAGATATCAGGCTTAATGTCGAGCTTTTCCATTGCCCGCTTAGCAAGGTCGACCACGTCCATGTGGTCCTTTAAGGCATCCTTGAGGTTGTAATACTGGTCATAAAGTTTCATCGTGATCCGCTTCTCGCCAAGCTCAGTATTCAGGCCATCGACGATTCTTTGCAAAAGGTGCTTGCGCTCTTCAAAGGTCTGCCGGTCATGGTCACGAATCAAGTAGGTCATTGAGGCATGGTCAACGGTGCCATTGAACTTGTAAAGGTGGAAGAAGCCCTCCCGCCCCGCTGTTCTTTCAGCCCGTTCGTGTCTTGGCAAGCTGTCATGGAGGTCAATTGCTACCTGGATAGCGTTGACCATCGTTCCCTTGGCCACCGCCGTATGAACGTCCTTTCCGGCGATTTCAATTTCCGCCTGGGCGGCATTAAAAGTTTCGTATTCAAGCTCGCCAAGTGGTCCCGCGTCAACGGTGTAGGCAAAGTCCGCCCCGAAGTCGGCCACATCAAAGTGGTCGGCGCCAGTGCCGATTTCCTCATCTGGACCCAGACCAATCTTGATCTCACCATGCTTAACTTCCGGATGCGCCTGGAAGTAAGCGGCCATCGTGACGATCTCGGCCACTCCGGACTTATCATCAGCACCAAGGAGGGTTGAGCCATCAGTGGTAATCAGGGTATCACCCTGGTACTTCTTCAGCGAAGGGAAGTCGGCCACCGTTAACTGGTACTTGCCATCCTGGTCTAACTGGATATCTGAATGGCCATCATAGTCTTTTACAATCTGCGGATTCACATTGTGGGCATTAAAGTCGGCCGTGTCAACGTGGGAAATAAAGCCAACTACCGGAACATCCTGATCAACGTTGCTTGGAATAGTTCCCATCAAATAAGAACTCTGCTGGTTGATGTGGACATTTTCAACCCCCAAGTCCCGCAGCTCACCCGCCAATTCATTCAAAAAAGCCGTTTCTTTAGGGTCTGACGGAATAGTTGACGACGCCGGATTGGAACGGGTCTCGGTTTTGACATACTTTAAGAAGCGGTCTAGTAGGCCATCATATTTTTCAACAGGCATAGAAAAAGTCCTCCTTACTGGTTAACGATAAAGGTAAACGGGTCGGTATTGATGGTATTTTCACAGATATCAAATTCCCAACCGTTTTCCTCTTGCCACTGCTTAAACAGGCGGGCAAGTTGGTGTTCACAAATTGCTTCAATGTGGTGACCAGGGTCAACCACAGTTAGGTGATTAGCAATCATATCATGCGCAAAGTGGTAGCTAACATCCCCGGTTACGTAAGCATCCGCCCCCGCTTGAACCGCCTGCTCATAGAAGTCCTGACCGGCACCACCCAAAACGGCGACCCGGTGGATTGGCTTTTCGGCATCAGCAGGGTTGGTAATCAAGCGGAGACCAGGGACCTTGAAAAGCCGCTGACAAAATTCGGCAAACTCACGCGCATTCATTGCCCCGTTGATGGTGCCCACCCGGCCCATTCCAACGGGTTCCTTGCTTACCGGGTCACTACCGGCCGGCACCAATGGTTGGCAATTAGTCAGGCCCAGCTTAGTTGCCAGCCAATCATTCATCCCACCGTTGGCAGTATCCAGGTTAGTGTGCGCCGCGTAAACCGTGATATGGTTAGCAAGGATTTTGGCGTACATTGCATTTTGGGGGTTACGCGTGTCCAAGTCCTTAGCAGGATGAAACATCACTGGGTGGTGGGCAAAAATAAAGTCAACCCCTTTTCTGACGGCCTCATCAACCGTTTCGGGGCGTACATCTAAAGTCGTCATTAGCCGATGAATGGCCTGGTCCGGATCCCCAATCTGCAAGCCGACATGGTCCCAGTTCTCCGCCAGTGCCGGGCTGGCAAATCTTTCAAAGCGTTTGATTAAGTCTGTTCCCTTAGTCATCCTGAATAGCCTCCTTTACCATTGTTAATTGCTTCTTCAGCTGGTTAATCTTCGCTTGTGGTGGCTGCTTTGCCCCCGCCATCTGCTGAAGGACCCCGTTCTGGCGTTGCTGGTATTCTTGCCACTTTTGCTTGAAGATGGGTCCCTTCTTTTCCAAAAGGAAGGGGCCAAACATTAGCTCATACTCACTGTAAGTGAAGGGAACCACCGACGGCTCCGCCACAATGATTTCGTAGATGTGGTCATCTTCTTCAATTAACCGTTCGTCCATAATCTGGTAGCTATTTTTTAAGAGCCACTGCCGCAACCGGTATTCACCAACGTTCGGCTGTAAGATTAGGCGCTTAACACCTGCTAATTGGGCCCGTCCCTTTTCCAGGATGTCCGCAATCAAAGCGCCGCCCATCCCCGCAATTACAACCGTATCGACCTTATCTGTTGGCCGAATTGCAGCTAAACCATTGGCAAGACGGGGAATAATTGTCTTTGTCAGACCATTTTCGGTAATTTCCTTAACCATGTTGTCATAGGGGCCGTTAGCAACCTCACCGGCAACCGCAAATTGAATTCGCCCTGATAGGGCCAAAGCCGCTGGGAGGTAGGCATGGTCCGACCCAATGTCGGCTATTCGGGCACCCTGGGGAACAAATGCCGCCACCTGGGTGAGCCGTTTTGAAAGGTGTTTCTCGTCCACGTTATCATTTCCTTTTTTCTTATTCACTTACCAGTATACCAAAAGGATCAGCGGACTTGAACAAGGTAGTCAGTCACCAATATAAAAGCACTTAGGGTCCTGGGCCAAAACGGCCAGGTCCTAAGTGCTTTTCTTCTTGTTAATTTTTAGCTAAGTTGCTTAACGTATTCACTGATTCGCCGTAATGCTTCCTTGATATCTTCATCGGATGAAGCATATGAGAGACGGATATAGCCTTGTCCACCAGCACCAAAAGCACTACCAGGTGTAACCCCCACCTTGGCTTCCTTAGCCAGGTTCCGAGCAAACTTTTCATCATCCATTCCGAAGAACTGCGGAATCTTAGCAAAGATGTAGAAGGCCCCCTGGGGAGTTGCCATTTCAAAGCCCGCCTTGGTTAGCCCGGCAATGATCATGTCCCGGCGCCGCTGGTATGCCTTCCGGAAGGCAATTGGGTCATCCAGACCGTTCGTGAGGGCTTCGGCAGCCGCTACCTGGGTGTTATCCGTAACCGTGGTAACCAGGTATTCGTGCATCTGCAAAATCTTCTTCGCAATCTTTGCTGGAGCGGCAACATAACCAATCCGATAACCGGTCATCGCGTGTGACTTTGAGAGTCCGGAGATCAGAATCGTCCGTTCTGGAATAATTGATGCGATTGAATAGTGCTGGACATCGTAAACTAGCTCGCTATATATTTCGTCCGCAATTACGTAGAGGTGGTGCTTGGCAATTACCTTTGCTAACCCCTCCAAGACTTCCTTTGGATATTCGCGGCCAGTTGGGTTAGTTGGGTAATTCAGCAAGACTGCCTTGACACCGTCACCCTCCTTTTCGAGCGTCTTTTCTAACCGTTCGGGGGTCAGGACAAAATTATCAGCAGAGGTGTCAACTTGGACCCCGGTGGCGCCCGTCATTGAAATCAACGGGAAGTAAAGGGCAAAGGTTGGGGTAGGAACGATTACCTTATCACCAGTATTGAAGAGCGCAAAGAAGGTCGAGTCGAGGGCCTCAGTTGCCCCCACCGTAACCACGACTTCATCATCCGGATTGTAGTTTACCTGGCGTGTCTTTTGGATATAGTTACTAATCGCCTGGAGCAGTTCCGGCTTACCGGCCTGCGGTGCATAGTGGGAATCGTTATTTTCAATACTCTTAATGGCCGCCTGCTTAACGTGTTCCGGGACGTTGAAATCGGGTTCCCCGATGGTCAACTTAATAATTCCCGGAATCTTAGAGACTTCCTTATTGAATGCCCGAATCCCCGAGGGCTTCAAAGCATTCAACTTATGACTAACGGTACCATAAAGATCTGATGATAATTCAGGCATATTCGTTCTCCTTTTGTACAAACAAACTATAAACAACTTGCTTTAATTCTATTATTATGTGAAAAATGCGTCAAGGATTTTCTAACAATATTTTAATCTTATTTTAAAAATAAAACAAGCCTTCAGTTTAGAGAAAAGATCTGTAAACTGAAGGCTTATCTGTGCCCACCCAATAGTGTTTTTAGCTATTTAGGCACCTGTTCAATTGTTTTACGTATATATTAACTAGGACGGCTTATTCCAAGAAGTCCTTGAGTTGCTTAGAACGTGATGGGTGGCGAAGCTTCCGCAGGGCCTTGGCTTCAATCTGCCGAATCCGTTCACGAGTGACACCAAAGACCTTCCCTACTTCTTCGAGGGTCCGGGTCCGGCCATCATCAAGGCCAAACCGCAGCCGTAAGACGTTTTCTTCACGGTCAGTTAACG
This sequence comes from uncultured bacterium, assembly GCA_905214235.1. Classification (GTDB taxonomy): domain Bacteria; phylum Bacillota; class Bacilli; order Lactobacillales; family Lactobacillaceae; genus Limosilactobacillus; species Limosilactobacillus avium. The sequence continues at coordinate 118,574 of CAJMLF010000001.1, forward strand.
TATCCAAGACGTTTTCCAACTGTTTTTTCATCATTTCGTAAGCGGCATGGTCAGCCGGGCTTGTGGCATCTTGGTCTTCAATAAAGTCACCCAGGTGGGAATCGTCCTCTTCACCAATTGGTGTTTCCAATGAAACCGGTTCTTGGGCAATCTTAAGGATGTTCCGGACCTTTTCGGTTGGCATGTCCATCTCAGCACCAATTTCCTCCGGTAGTGGTTCCCGGCCAAGGTCCTGGAGCAGTTGCCGTTGGATCCGAATCAGCTTATTAATGGTTTCAACCATGTGGACAGGAATCCGAATTGTCCGGGCTTGGTCAGCAATTGCCCGGGTAATCGCCTGCCGAATCCACCAAGTTGCGTAGGTTGAGAACTTGAATCCCCGCCGGTAGTCAAACTTTTCAACGGCCTTCATCAGCCCCATGTTACCTTCTTGAATCAGGTCAAGGAACTGCATCCCCCGGCCAACGTAACGCTTGGCAATGGAAACCACCAGCCGGAGGTTTGCCTCAGCCAGTTCCTGCTTGGCAACCTCATCTCCCTGCTCAATCCGCAGGGCCAGTTGAACTTCCTCGTCCGCCGTTAAGAGGTTGACCCGGCCAATTTCCTTGAGGTACATCCGGACAGGATCATTGATCTTAACCCCGGTTGGCGCAGAAGTATCCTTCATTGCCTTCTGTGACAGCTTTTCCGTTGCCTTAAGTGCCCGGGGATCAGGGTCACCGTTTTCGTCAACCACACTGATACCGGCATCCTCGACATTTTGCAACAGGTTATCGATACCATCGGCGTTCAGCTCGTATGGTTTTGCCAGCTTTTCTGTTAATTCGTCATAGCGGATTTCCTTTTTCTTCTTGTACTGACGAATCAGCTTCCCAACAGCAGTATCGTATTCTTGTTGGTCAAAATCATCACTGTTTGAAATAACAAGATTCTTTTTCTTACTCTTTGCCATATTAATTAGTCTCCTCTGCTTTATACTGTTGCTGCTTTTTCAATAGGCCAACTAACTTAACCGTTAGCTGCATCACCAACTCATTATTGTTCAAAGTATTAGCTTCCTTCAGCTTTCTTTGTACCTGGTCAATTTGTGTGGCGAGCGGCGTCTGGTGCATGATGATCCGCACACAATCGTCAATTACCGGCATCTTAATTACCGGGTTGACATTCAACTGCTCGATCAAACTGAGGGTGTTGCGCAGGTCATCCTCGTTCAGGTAGTTCAAGAAGTCCGCCACCGAATAGTCCCCATGCTCCGTAAAATAGCTTGCTGCTAACAGGTACAGTGTCTGATAACGTTCATGAACAAAATGAAAGTCATCTTCCGCCGTAACGTGCGCCCACACCTCTTGGCTATGAAGCATGTAATACAGGAGCATTCGTTCGGCCAGTTCCGTCCGACTGACTGCCTTTTCCGACTCCTGGCTTGCGGGCTGGGCGTACTCTTGGCGTGATACCACCCGCTGTTGGTAACTCTGTCCCGGTGTTTGCGGATGAATCCCCAGTTCTTCCGACAGCTGGGTCAGCTGACTCTTGAGCGCCGCCTTATCAAGGGAAAATTCATCAGCAAGCCGTCCCAAGTACATATCTTTTTCAACCGGCGATGTTACCTTCGCAATCACCTTTAACGACTGGTCAAGGTAATTGATCAACTCACTCTGTTGGCCTAAGTTACGGTCATTACGGAAGAAGCGCAGGTAAAAGTCAACCACCGTTTCTTCGTGCTGGCTGAGGTACTGCTTAAACTTCTCACCACCATATTTTTGGACGTACTCGTCGGGATCAATTCCCGCCGGCAGTTGGACAATCCTGGTGACCATATTGCCGGTAGCTTCCTGGTCAACCAACTTAATTGCCCGGTCAATCGCATTTTGCCCCGCGCTATCACCATCATAACAAATATCAAGCTGGGGCGTTGACCGCTGGATAATGGCCACCTGTTCCTCAGTAAAACTGGTCCCCATTGAGGCAATCCCGTTTAAGACACCGGCACCGTATGCTGAGATGACGTCCATAAAACCTTCAAACAGGTACATCTTGCCCGTTTGCTTTGCATCCTTACGGGCAACGTCAAGGTTAAAAAGCGTCCGCCGTTTATTAAAGATTGGGGTTTCCGGACTGTTCAAGTACTTTGGCAGGTCATTGTTTGCAGTACTGAGTAGGCGCCCAGAAAAGGCAATTACTTGCCCCCGCTGGTTTTTTATCGGGTAAATCACCCGGTCAACAAAGCGGTCGTGTAGTTCCCCCACCTGGTCCTCCGTAAACAATCCCGACTTACGGAGAATCTGGTAGTCAATCTTTTGCTGGTCACAAAATGCCTTCAATACCCGTTGCTCCGGAGCATAACCAAGCTGGAACTGTTCCACCAGGTCATCGGTCATTCCCCGTCGTTTGAGGTAGGCCCGGGCAACAGCGCCAGCAGGGGTATTAACCAGAATGTGGTGGTAGAGCTGGGCGGCCTTTTGGTGCAGGGCGATCAATTGGCCAGCCTCACTATTAGCAAATTGGGAAGTGGCCTGACCGGTTGACTCTTGGTACTGCTGTGGCAGGTCAATTCCGCTGTCCTTGGCAATTTTTTGCACCGCCTCAACAAAGCCAATATGCAGGTAATCCATTAGAAATTGGAAAACATTTCCGCTTCGTCCACAGCCAAAACAGTGGTAGTACTGCTTCTCTTCGTTCACTGAGAACGACGGGGTCTGCTCCTCATGAAAGGGGCATAGGCCGGTAAAGCTCTTCCCCGCTTTTTTTAACTGAACGTACCGCCCAATTACGTCAACAATATCAACCGAATTACGTACCCGATCGATTGTATCACGTGGTATGCGCGCCATTGAACCACCCCACTTGATTAATCTGCGTACAGTAACGAAAGGTCGCAACCATACGGAATGCGACCCTCCTCTACTTATCAACACATAATTCACTTAATATATATGATACCACAAGTCAGCGGTAAAACAATCAAAAAGCTCACTTAACAATTAAATCGTTTAGGTTCCCCATAACGCCAGCAAGCCGGGCGAGAATCCCCAGCTGAGTGAGCCGGTTGTTACGGATATCTTCGTTCTTGTCCATAATCATGTTCTCGTCAAAGTAACTGGTAATCACTGGTTCTAAGGAACGTAATGCAGCAAAGTTCTCCGCAACCGTCCGGTCTTTAGCCTGCTTTTCCAGGTCATTAACCGCATCATAAAGCTTTTGTTCGGACGGGTTTTCAAATAGTTCAGGGTTAACCTGGGCAGCTGAACCTTGGTTACCCTTCTTGGCGATGCGCAGGACCCGGGTCAGAGCCTCAATGGCGGCCTTAAAGTCACCATCATCCTTATGCTCATCAATTGCCTGGGCCGCCGCAAAGATGTTCGCCAGGTCATTAACCTTCGTATCACTAACGGTATCAATGATATCGTGACGAAGTTTCCGTTCGCTCAGCGCCTGCTTGACCCGATCTAAGAAGAATTGACGAACAGCATCGGCATTCTTTGAAAGGTCAAAACTAGTCTTAATGTTAGCCGCAGCAAGGGCTTTGATAATGGCTGCTTGGATGCCGAACAATGGCAAGTGCCAATTCCGGTCATTAATGATCCGCACAATTCCAAATGCCTGACGACGCAGAGCATACGGGTCGTTTGAACCAGAAGGAATCATCCCCACTGCAAAGAAGCTCAAGATGCTATCAAGCTTATCGGCAATTGCAAGGACAGCTCCTAACTTGGTCTGTGGTAGCTCACCCTCAGCAGAAATTGGCATATAGTGTTCCCGAATAGCAGTTGCAACGTCGTCCTTTTCGCCGAAAAGTTTAGCATAGATTTCACCCATTACCCCTTGAAGTTCGGCAAACTCGCCGACCATTTGGGTGGTCAGATCAAACTTGTAGATATGGGCAGCACGGTCAAGGTCCGCCAGCTCATCATCCGTTAAGTTAAGCCGCTTGCCAATTAACTGTGCAATCACGGCTGTCCGCTGCATCTTGTCGTACATCGAACTAATCCTGTCATGGAAGCTAACCCGCTTCAGGCGGTCAACGTACTGGTCAATCGTCAGCTTTTGGTCTTCCTCGTAGAAGAACTTAGCATCTTCAAGTCGCGGAACCAGGACCCGTTCATTCCCCTTGATGATGTTTTCTAGGTATTCCTTGTTCCCGTTCCGGACGGCAATGAAGTTTGGCAAGAGGTTACCGTCATGGTCGCGAAGGTAGAAGAACCGCTGGTTATCCTTCATGGAAGTAATCAGGACCTCATCTGGCAGCACCAGGTACTTCTTATCAAAGGATCCCGCAAAAGCAGTTGGCCATTCCACCAGGTTGTTAACCTCTTCCAAGAGGTCTGGATCCTTATCAATTACCCAGTCGTGTTCTTCAACAATGGCATCAATTTGGTCATTAATTACCTGCTTACGCTTAACTGGGTCAACGATTACGTAATCCTTGTACAGGGCATCGACATAATCAGTGGCCTTTTGTAATTCGATGTCATGCCCTAAGAAACGGTGTCCCCGGGTGGTCCGACCAGCCTCAACATCAAGAATCTTAAACGGGACCACCTGGTCATTAAGCAGGGAAACCAACCACCGAATTGGGCGAATAAATTGTAGGTTGTGGTAACCCCACTTCATCAGTGTTGGGAAGGTCATTGCGGTAATCACGTCTGGTAAGCCCTTCAGCACTTCGGCAACTGGCTTTCCGGCAATGTGCTTTTCAACAAAGACGTATTCAACACCCTTGACGTCCTTAAATTCGATGTCATCAACGCTGGCCCCTTGGCCCCGGGTAAAACCGATTGCCGCCTTCGTCCAGTTACCATCAGCATCCTGAGCAATCTTCTTAGCAGGGCCCTTGACGGATTCATCAACATCTGGTTGCTTGTCGCTAAGGCCACTGATTAAAAGGGCCAGCCGCCGTGGGGTTGCATATTCTTGAATGTCATCAAATGAAATCCGTTGTTCCTTCAGGTAATCAGCTACCCGCTGGTGAAGTTGCTTAATACTTGGCGTAACAACATGCGCAGGCATTTCTTCAACGCCCACTTCTAGTAAATATGAATTAGCCATCTTACTTGTCCCCCTTCTGCGCTTTTTTAGCCTTCTTGGCTGCTTGTTTAGCCGCGCGTTGCTTGGCCTTCTCAGCCTTCTTGGTGTACTCATCGAGTGTCTTTTGCCGTAGTTTATCGTCGTGAATCAATGGGAAGCCCCGTTTCCGCCGCTCTTCGACAAAGGCCTTCGCAATTGACTTTGCCATGATCCGAATCCGGTGGAGGTAACCCGCCCGTTCAGTAACGGAAACTGCTCCCCGGGCATCCAAGAGATTAAAGGTATGACTGCACTTCAGAACATAGTCATATGCCGGGTGAACTAAGCCCAGTTTAATGAGCCGCTTAACCTCGGTTTCGTAATCGTTAAAGGCTGCCAGCAACATATCCTGGTTGCTTTCCTCGAATGCGTACTTGGAGTGCTCGTATTCTGGCTCCTTAAAGATATCACCATACAGGACCCCGTCCGCCCATTCCAGGTCGTAAACAGAGTCAACATTTTGAATATATTCAGCGAGCCGTTCCAAACCATAGGTAACTTCTGAAGCCACTGGGTTCATCGGCAGTTCACCAACGACTTGGAAGTAGGTAAACTGGGTAACTTCCATGCCGTCAAGCCAGATTTCCCAACCAACACCGGCACAACCCATGGATGGGTTCTCCCAGTTATCTTCCACGAACCGAATATCGTGTTCAAGCGGGTCAATTCCGAGTTCCTTCAAGCTCCCCAAGTACAGGTCTTGAATATTATCCGGTGATGGTTTCATGATTACTTGGAACTGGTGGTGCTGGTAAAGCCGGTTCGGGTTTTCACCATAACGACCGTCAGCCGGCCGCCGGGATGGCTCGACATATGCAGCGTTCCATGGTTCTGGGCCGATTGCCCGTAAAAAGGTGTATGGGCTCATTGTCCCGGCACCCTTTTCCGTATCGTAGGCCTGCATCAGCATGCAGCCCTGCTTTGCCCAGTACTGTTCAAGCGTGAAGATGATATCCTGAACACTCAGCTTCTTTGTTGTCATCTGAATACTTCCCTTCATATCAAAAAGTCCCTACAGTTACGGAATAGTAACTGCAGGGACGAGATTACATCGCGGTTCCACCCTGCTTTTTTGCATTTCTGCAAAACAGCTTAGTTAAAGATGACTGGTAGAGGGCCTACAACGGAACCTTTAGTAGGGCTTTCACTCTCCCCTACTCGCTTGATAAAGGCGTAACCGTTGCTTTTCTCCGTCAACGTCAACCAATATTCAAATTAAGTGTTACCAATAAACATTGTTTATGATAGATAAACTTTCTCAAATTGTCAATCGTCAGTCGACAATTTACCCATTTTTTGTTCCAGACGGTTCATCTGTTTGATGAATCGTTTACTCTTCAAGCGGAGGCCCACCTGGTCATTGTAAAGGGTATCCAAGACGTACTGAAGGCGCTCCTTGGTAAAGGAGTTAATTTTAATGGTGTTCACCTGCTGGAGGTTTAGGACTGCAAACTGCTGCAAATAATAGGCAGTCCGGCGGTCAAGGTGAAAGCGCCGCTGGTCAAGGTACCAATGACGGTCACACAGCATTCCACCATACTGTTCCGAAAAATCAAGAGGACGGTGGCGTTCGCCACAAATAACGCACCGGTCCCAGGTCGGGGCAACCCCAAAGACCGTCAGCAGCTGGGTCTCGATTACATTGGTAACAACCTGCTCGTCTTGTCCCCGGTTAATTAGGTCAAGGGCCGCCGCCACCTGGTTAAACCAACCGCCAATCCCCTGGCCATCTGTGAAGGCATGGTCAACCAGGGAAAGAATGTAGGTGGCGTAGGCATTACGCCGCAGGTCGGTAGCAATCCCCTGGTACTGGTGCGTTTCACTCGCCGTGTTCACAAAACTAAGCCCCTGATTGTCGAGCGCTCCAATATAGGTTCCGTGCGTAAACGGCAAAAAGTCGCTCGCCATGCGAAAGCCCCGTTTCTTGCCATCACGGATGTAAAACATTGCCGGGCCAATTTTATCCGTCAACATCTTGACGAGCAGGTCCCGCTCCCGGTAGTCCCGCCGGTAGATAATTATCCCTGTAAAATCAGTGGTCTCCCGGGCCATCATTAAGCCCCCTTGAAGTGATTAGTAGTCCTTATTGCGGTAGCCATAGTCCTTAAGCATTGCCGACTTATCGCGCCACTTCGGCACAACCTTGACCCACAGCTGGAGGAAGACATGGTCACCAAGCAGGCGCTCAATATCCTTACGAGCCATTGTCCCAATCTTCTTGAGCATCTGACCCTTTTTGCCAATGATAATCCCCTTTTGCCCCGGCCGTTCGACAACAATGTTAGCGGAAATATGGACGTGCTCTTCGTCCTCACGCTTAACAGAAGTGACGTCGACGGCAACGGAATGGGGAACCTCATCCCTGGTCAGCATAAATACTTTTTCCCGGATCATTTCGGCGATGACAAAGCGTTCGGGGTGGTCGGAAATCTGATCATCTGGGTAGTACTGAGGGCCGTGGGGGAGGCCCTTAACTAACTGGTTGATTAACTCATTCACGTTGTTCCCCTGGAGGGCAGAGACCGGAATGATCTGCTTGAAGGGAAGATCATCCTTGTACTGGTCAACGATGTCGGGTAGTTCGTTGGGGTGGACCTGGTCGATCTTATTAACAACCAAGTAAATCGGTTTTTTAACCTGCTGTAACTTTTCAATAATAAAGTTGTCACCGGGGCCCCGTTTCTCACTAGCACTGACGACATAAACCACGGCATCGACCTCGTCTAAAGCGGAGAGGGTCGACCGCTCCATGAAATCGCCGAGCTTGGTAACCGGCTTGTGGACACCGGGCGTATCAATAAAGACGATCTGAGCTTCGGGACTCGTGTAGATCCCCTGGATCTTATTCCGGGTCGTCTGCGCAACGTTACTCATGATTGCGACCTTTTGACCAACAATGTAGTTCAATAAGGTTGACTTACCAACGTTGGGCCGGCCAATTAGCGCAACAAAACCTGATTTATAGTTTGGATTATCCATTTTCTTCTCCCTACTTCAATAACTGCATAACGTATGGGCCAAATATTATCAGACCCACTAAGACGGCAAAGCACGCCGCAATCAAGACACCCCCGGCGGCCACGTCCTTTGCCTTCTTTACTTCAACATCATAGTGGTGGCTCACCAAGAGGTCGGTGACAGCCTCAGTGACGGTGTTTAGGAATTCAGCGGCAAAGACTAAAAAAATCACCAGGAGGAGCCATAGCCAGTCTGTCGCCCGAATATGAAAGAATATTCCGACGAGGACGACCAAAAATGCGGCCAGGACGTGGTAACGCATGTTACGTTCCTCACGCAGCATCGTGATGATTCCATCAAAGGCGTGGCTCATCGCCTGCAGGAGGTGATTATTTTTGGTTACTTGGTGCTTATCTCTTGAGCCCATACTCATCTAGTATCTCCCGTTGTAATGCAAACATTTTTTTCTCATCGGCCGTTTTTTCATGATCATAGCCGTTTAAATGAAGGAATCCATGGACAACCAGGAAGCCCAGTTCTCGGTCGCTTGAATGGCCCAAAAACTTAGCCTGTTCTGCAACCTTATCAATTGAGACAAAGAGGTCGCCGAGGTTCTCCGGTAGTTCGGCTGCCAACGCTGGGTCCATGATGATGGGGGTTTCGTCCCCACTCTCCTCCGCAGCAAAGCTTAAAACGTCGGTTGCCCGGTCAACTCCCCGGTACTGTTTGTTAAGTTTGCGGATTGCGGGATTAGTCATCAGGGTTACTGACATTTCGGTGTTGTCCTTAAGGGCTAACTTACGGGCAGCAAATTGCAAAACGTCCTTAACCAGGGCCAATTGATCCTCACTTACCCGGCCACCAGTCTCATCATACACTGTCAGGTCCACCACTATTCCTCCTTTGACGTCTTTTTATCCTTGCTTACTTTTTTGGTTGCGTGCTCTTCATATGCCGTGATGATTCGGGCGACAACTGGATGCCGAACAACGTCTTCGGCACTGAAGCGAACAAACTTGATTGACTGGATATCCTTCAAGATGCGCTGCGCACTCACCAGCCCGCTCCGCACACCATGGGCCAGGTCAATCTGTGAGATATCACCGTTAACGACCATCTTAGAGCCAAATCCCAGCCGGGTTAAAAACATCTTCATCTGAGCGTTGGTGGTGTTTTGCGCCTCATCGAGAATAACGAAGGCACCGTCCAATGTCCGTCCCCGCATGTATGCCAATGGGGCGATTTCAATGATTTCTCGTTCCATCAGGCGCTGGGTATGGTCAGAACCCAAGATATCGTTTAGGGCATCGTAAATTGGCCGCAAGTATGGATCAACCTTTTCCTGCAAGTCACCAGGAAGAAAGCCGAGGCTCTCCCCAGCTTCAACGGCCGGGCGGGTAACGATAATCCGTTCAACTTCACCGCGCTTTAAGGCCGCTACCGCCATCGCAACTGCCAGGTAGGTTTTCCCCGTTCCGGCCGGGCCAATCCCAAACGTGATGTCATTATGCTTCATTGCGTTGACGTACTGGCGCTGGCCAAAGTTCTTAACCCGGACCGCACGCCCCTTGCGATCCTTGATAATGGTCTCACTGTAAAGGTCCGCAAAGTATTCTAGTGTTCCCCGGTGGGCCATCTTCATTGCGCTGACAATATCGGTGCTGTGCAGGTGGATTCCCTGTTGAAGAAGGTTTACCAGGGCATGGAAGACGTCAATCGTCAGTTTAACGTCCTCCCGACGTCCACTAACCTTCAAATTGCCGCCAAAGGGGTTTAGGGTAACCTCCATCCCCTGCTCAATCAGGCTGACAAACTTATCCTGGGGCCCTAAAATACCAACCTCGATTGCTGGCTGGTCAATTTGAAATACTTGTTCATATTCTTGCGTACTTTCTGCCAAATTATTCAATTCTCCTTTAACGATTAAATTACGCTTTTTCAGATTGATTATATCATAGCTTCCCCCGGGTTAATAACTAAAGCGCACCCAACCGCCTTCAAGAAGACACCAAAAGGCCCTGACGGCAAGTAAGTCATCAGGGCCTTTAATCTTATATATCACTTATTTAATATTTGTTTGGCGGCAGAAATCTGGGCCTTAACCTGGTCAAAGCCGGTCCCACCGAGCGAGTTCCGCCGCTGAACTGCAACGGCTGGCTTCAAGACCTGGTAGACATCGTCTTCGACCCGCGGGTCAATCTGCTTAAACTCGCTTAGCGGAATGTCTGCTAGATCGGTTCCGGTCTTAATCCCCTTGAGGACCAACTCACCAACGATCTCATGGGCCCGCCGGAACGGAATCCCCTTGGTTGCTAGGTAATCAGCCAACTCAGTGGCGTTGGAGAAATCGTGGTGGGTGGCATGGGCCATCTTATCCTTATTGACATGCAGGGTTTCAATCATCCCGGTCATAACCTTCAAACACGGTAGAATGGTCTTGACAGTATCAAAGACCCCTTCCTTGTCCTCTTGCATATCCTTATTGTACGCCAGTGGCAGACCCTTCATGGTGGTCAAAAGTCCCATCAAGCTGCCGAACACCCGGCCGCTCTTCCCCCGAATCAGCTCTGCCATGTCCGGATTCTTCTTCTGGGGCATGATGGAACTACCGGTTGAATAGGCATCCGATAATTCAATGTAGTTAAACTCATAACTGCACCAGTAAATAATCTCCTCACATAAGCGGGAAAGGTGCACCATCAAGATACTGGCGTTACTCAAAAACTCCAGTGCAAAGTCCCGATCACTGACGGCATCTAACGAGTTAGCGTACGGTTTCTTGAAGCCGAGGAGTGCCGTCGTCATTTCCCGGTCAATCGGAAAGGTCGTCCCGGCAAGGGCCGCGGCCCCTAGCGGCGAGAGGTCGGTATGCTGCTTGTTAAAGGTAAAGCGCTCCACATCCCGCTGAAACATTTGAAAGTAAGCCATTAAGTATTGACCGTAAGAGATTGGCTGGGCGTGTTGCATGTGGGTATAACCCGGCATGATGGTTTCCACGTTCTTTTCGGCAAGGTTGACTAGGGCCTGTTGAAGATCCTTGAGGGCGAAGATGATCTTAGGCAGCCGCTCTTTAACGTAAAGGTGGAAATCGGTTGCCACCTGGTCATTACGACTCCGTCCGGTATGGAGTTTACCGGCAACTGAACCAATTTTCTTGGTCAAGAGGGCCTCAATATTCATATGAATATCTTCATTCTCCACGTCAAACGGTAGGCCATGTTCCTCAAGTTCGGTCATTAAATCATTTAACCCGCCAATAATTTTGTCAGCGTCCGCCCCAGGTAAAATCTGGGTCTTCTTTAGCATCTTCACATGGGCCAGTGAGCCCATAATATCTTCTTTTGCCATCTCCTGGTCAAAGGAAATGGAGGCACCGAATTGGTCGACGAGCTGGTCGCCGCCCTTTTCAAACCGGCCACCCCACATCTTCTTAATAGGCATCCGTTACTTCCCCTTTCTGTGAATGGTGGTTAGCTTTTTCTTGGACCTGGGCATAGACCTTGTCGGGTAATTCCCAGAGCTTAATGAAGCCAGTTGCGGCCTCTTGATCAAACTCGTCCGCAGAGGTGTAAGTTGCCAGGTTCTTGTCGTACAAGGAGTTTGGTGACTTCCGTCCTTCACAAATGACGTTCCCCTTGAACATCTTTACCCGGACAACACCGTTAACCACCTTTTGTGTTTCGTCAATGAACGATACTAACGCCTTCATCAAAGGTGAGTACCACAGTCCATTATAAATGATTTCAGCCATCTTGCCTTCAATTACCGGCTTGAAGTGGGCAACTTCCCGCTCTTGAGTCAGGTCTTCAAGGTCCTTGTGGGCAGCAAGTAAGACGGTTGCGGCGGGGCATTCGTAAATTTCCCGTGACTTGATACCAACTAACCGGTTCTCAACGTGGTCAATCCGGCCAATCCCGTTATCACCAGCAATCTTGTCAAGCTTCATAATCAACTGGTCCAGGGGTAATTTTTCACCATCAAGGGCGGTTGGGACCCCTTCTTTAAAGGTAATTTCCATTACGGTTGGCTGGTCAGGAGTTTCTTCGATTGGGGTTGTCCGTTCGTAGGCATCCTCAGGAGCCGCTGCCCAAGGATCTTCAAGAATCCCACATTCATTGGCCCGTCCCCACAGGTTCTGATCGATTGAGTATGGGCTTGCCTTGGTAATCGGCACGGGAATATTATTGTCCTTTGCGTATTGGATTTCCTCTTCCCGTGACCAGTGCCAGTCCCGGATAGGATCTTCAATCTTCATTTCAGGAGCCAGGGCATGAATACCAGCTTCGAACCGGACCTGGTCATTCCCCTTCCCGGTACAACCGTGGGCAATTGCAGTAGCCCCGTACTGCTTGGCAGTGGCAACCAACTTCTGGACAATCAGTGGCCGTGAAAGTGCCGAAACCAGTGGGTACTTTTGTTCGTACATTGCATGGGCTTGCAATGCGGGAAGAACAAACTGTTCCGCAAAGTCCAGCTTGGCATCAATCACAACTGACTTCCAGGCACCAATTGCCGCCGCCTTATTTTTGATGGCTTCCAGGTCAAGGCCTTCGCCCACATCAATACAGCAGGCAATTACGTCATAGCCCTTGTTCTTTAACCAGGCAATTGCAACAGAGGTGTCAAGGCCACCGGAATAAGCTAAAACAATTTTTTCTTTACTCATTATTATCGTCTCCATTCATTTATTTGCATATTTATTAATTGCAATTAATATACACCGCTATTGAATATATATCAAGTATTTTTGTAAATTTTCTGTATTTTATTCAAAATAATGTATAGTCAAGTTGGAATGACGACATTTAAATAATCAAAGAGCGGTTTAACTACCCGTGCTTACGAATAATCAAACCGCTTTTTAAATATTCTTATTTAATTTTGGGTATTGATGGCTTGTTCCTTAACCAGTGGGAACTGGGCAAGTTCCTTGGCGTCCAAATCAACATTGTGCATCTGAACAGCATTGATCTGGTTATTTTCATAGGTCGTGTAGTAGAAGGTCCCCGTAGCCAGGTTGATCCCATCGGAGTAGATTGTGTATTCAAAAGTATCCGGTGCAACCTCGTCGAGCCCATTCTGCTGTTCTACCGCATGCAGGCAGTGGAAGTAGTTGGTAACATTTTCCAACTCACTGCCACCCGCCGGTGCATTATGTAGGGTAAAGCATTCCTTAACAAAACGGCTTTCGGAATCCATCCCCCCTGGCAGCATGTGGGAGCCGAGACCCCGGCTGTATGTCTTGAGTTCCTTCTTTGGCATCAAGGTGTTAACCGGGTCAGCTGGCGAAACACTCTGGTAATTTGCTAGGTTCGTCATCTGGGATGGGAACTCGGGGTTATTGGTTAAAACACCCACTGGATTATCGTAAACGTGAAGACCGCTCTGAGTGGATTCAACAACAATCGATGCTCCTTGTCGGTCGGCGATCAACCAGTGGAGCGGGGAAAGCTGGAGTTGGTCAGAGAAGTTGATATTTACCAAGTTAAGGTTGGCAAGTAGTTTCTTTGCCTCGGCAACATCTTTACATTGACCCAAAACATAGGGAATAAATTCGAATGGTGAGACGTTATCCTTGCCGTCTTCAACCGGGAAGAAGTGGGCCAGCCCGGCAAAGTTTAGACCAGCCATCCCCAGGCCCTCTTCATTGGCCCCGTCAAAGTACAAGGGGTAGTTATCCTTGACCAGGGCCATCCCGATAATGGCGTAGTGGTGGTTTAAAGTTGGCATCTTGCGAAAATCAAATGGATAGTCGCGCGGGGTAACAACCACCTCTTGACCAAATGAGACTTCCAAATCTAGGTTACGACCAAAGTAATGGTCGCCCGCAGTATAGAGAATCGATGTACACATGTTAAATACCCTCTTTTTCTTTAGTAACTTCTATTTTACTCTTTTATCATAAAAATGGTGATTTAAAAAGCAAAAAGTCAACCATCCATCAGGGTGATTGGCTTAATTAAGCATAAAATTATTTGTTGCTCAGTGCTTTCTTAACAGCCTGGTTAACAACCTTCCCATCGGCTTGGCCCTTAACCTTCGGCATCACTGCTCCCATGACCTTGCCGAAGTCTTTCATGCTCGTGGCACCCACCTGGGCAATTGTGTCGTTGACAATCTTTAATACATCGTCTTCGGAAAGTTGCTTTGGCATGTACTTGGCCACAATCTTAAGTTCAGCATTCGTCTTGTCCACCAGGTCTTGGCGACCAGCCTTTTCAAATTCGGCCAGTGACTCCTTGCGTTGCTTGTATTCCCGTGACATGACCGCTACCTCTTCGTCAGGTGTCAGGTCATGGCCAGCCTCAATCTGGGCGTTTTGAACCGCTGCTTTCAACATCCGGACAACCGCCAAGGTTTCCTTATCACGATTCTTCATTGCCGTAATCATATCTGCTGATAATTGCTTTAATAATGCCATCTTCAGGTCCCCCTCATATTAAGAAAAAAGCTCCCACCGCATCGAAGGTAGGAGCAAACATTTTAGTAGCGACGACCACGCTTGTTCTTGCGCTTCCGTGCTGCTTCAGATTTTAACTTACGCCGAACACTAGGCTTTTCGTAGAATTCACGCTTCCGGTATTCTTGCAAAGTCCCATTGCGCGAAACTGAACGTTTAAAGCGTCGAAGAGCGTCGTCTAAAGATTCATTCTTACGAACGACTGTTTTTGACATTTTGATTCCCTCCCTCCGAGCTTAAAGTTACGTTTCAAGGCTACTTACACCTTTCACTACAAAAGGTATTGTACCTAATTCCACCCCCAGTGTCAACATTTACTCTGTATTTATCAATAACTATTTTTAAATTAATTATCTTTCCCTATATTTAATGAAGAAAAAATATTTAGTCCTTAACGACCACCCTTAGTTAGTGAATATTTATGCCGTATTTTCGAAAAATTATTGCATAAATGCTGAATAGGGTGTATATTCATTTACAATAATTATTTGAATTCTATTGGCAAAGGAGATTAAGAATTATGAAGCACTTCAAGCAATTATTAATGCTGTGTATTCTTTGTGTTTCAGTGTTCCTCGCGCCGCTCAATGCGTTTGCTGCCGCAACTAGTTCAAGCAGCACAAGCTCGAGTTCTAGTTCTACTATAAGCTCGACCAATGCAGCGACCGATGATTCACTACAAAGGATTAAACAAAAGGGTACACTGGTCGTGGGGACCAGTGCCGATTACCCACCGTTTGAGTTTACTACCAAGCAAAATGGGAAAACTAAGTATGTCGGCTTTGAAATGCAGTTAGCTAGACAATTCGCTAAGGATTTAGGAGTCAAGTTGGTTATTAAGAACATGGACTTCGATTCCTTGCTGGTTGCCCTTGAAACCCACAAAGTCGATACAGTTATTGCCGGAATGAATGTCACTCCCGAACGGGCAAAGAATGTTGACTTCTCTAAGCCTTACTACAAGGGAAATAACTTCTTCCTGATTAACAAGGCCGATAAGAGTAAGTACAAGTCCGCAAAGAGCTTTACGGGAAAAACAGTTGGAGTTCAAAACGGGACAACACAATACAATCTCGCCAAGCAAAAAATGAAATACGCCCACATGCGGGGGTTGGCAAAGGTATCATCCTTAGTAATTGCCCTCCAATCACATAAGGTTGACGGGGTCTTATTAGATGAACCAACTGCCCGGGCTTACGCAAATAATAATTCTAACTTAGCAACTTTTAACTCTCACCTTGCAAGCAGCAACTCTGGTGCGAAGGCAATGGCCTTTGCCAAGGGTGACAAGTCCTTAGAGACCGCTGCTAACCAGACGATTGACAAGGTGCAGAAGAAGGATCTCATTAATAAGAAATGGTTACCACAAGCTTCTAAGTACATGAAGTCTTATAAGAAGCACAACACCGTCGCTTCATACTGGACCTTCTTCGCTAAAGGGGTTGAATACACCCTGATTATCACCGTTATCGCTGTCTTCTTTGGTTTCCTTCTCGGGACCCTGTTTGCATTGATGCGGTTGTCACAAAACAAGATCCTCCACGGAATTGCCGTTTGCTACATTGAATTTATTCGGGGAACACCAATGCTGGTTCAAATTATGTTCGTCTACTTCGGCATTGGTGCAATCATTCAATCTCTTCCTGCCCTAGTTGCCGGGATTATCGCCGTATCGGTCAACTCTGGTGCCTACGTTGCCGAAGTTATTCGTTCTGGTATTCAGTCCCTGCCAATCGGCCAAACTGAAGCCGCACGAAGCCTTGGGATGACGAAGAAGCAGACATTCCGATTCATCATCATGCCACAGGCACTACAAAACATTTGGCCCGCACTGGGGAACGAATTTATTACCCTGTTAAAGGATAGTTCATTGGTTTCCACAATTGGTGTTGGTGAATTGATGTACCAGACCCAGTTAGTTCAAGCTGATACTTACAAGGGTGTCTTACCACTATTCATCACTATGATGATCTACTTCATTCTGACGTTTACGCTGACAAGAATCCTGAACTACTTCGAAGGGAGAATGAAACATGCCCACTAAAATGATTGAAATTCAACACTTGAAAAAAGAATTTAATGGTAACGAAGTCCTCAAAGACATTTCTGAAGAAGTCGACAAGGGACAGGTAATTTGTGTGATTGGTCCTTCCGGTGCCGGGAAGAGTACTTTTCTCCGGTGCCTGAACGTCCTTGAAAAGCCGACCGCTGGTAAGGTCCTTTTTGAGGGCCAGGACCTGACTAACATTTCCGATCCTGAATTAGATAAGTTGCGGGAGAAGATGGGGATGGTCTTCCAAGGCTTCAACCTCTTCCCTAATATGACCGTTGTTGACAACATCAAGATTGCCCCCATCAAGGTTAAGGGGGTAAGCGAAGAAGAAGCTACTAAGACCGCAATGGAACTCCTCAAAAAGGTTGGCCTTGAAAACAAGGCGAACGTCTATCCGGACAGCCTTTCTGGTGGTCAAAAGCAGCGGGTTGCCATTGCCCGGTCCTTGGCAATGGATCCCGAAGTGATGCTGTTTGACGAACCGACGAGTGCCCTGGACCCCGAAATGGTTGACGAAGTACTGAACGTTATGCAAGAATTGGCTGATTCTGGAATGACGATGGTCGTTGTTACCCACGAAATGGGCTTTGCCAAGGAAGTGGCCGACCAAATCTGGTTTATGGCCGATGGCTACATCCAGGAAAGCGGCAAGCCGGAGGACTTCTTCAGTCACCCAACTAGTGACCGGGCAAAGGAATTCCTGAAGAAAGTTCTTAAATAAATCATTAAAGAGGCTGGACATAAGATGCCCAACCTCTTTTTATGTTAAAGGAGAAGTTAATGAAAGTAATTAAGGCCAATAAGATCACCGCTGCCCACTGGCAACTATTCTTGCGGGCAGACCCCAGTCGGAAGCTAGTGACTGCTTATCTGAAGCACGGGGCCGTATTTGAGCTTCGGCAGGGTCCACGATTGCTTGCGACCCTTGTCCTCCTACCAGCCAGTACGTCCCAATTAGAGATTAAAAACCTGGCCGTTTCACCCCAATTTGAAAACCGTGGACTAGCCACATTCTTACTTACTTTTGCCAAGGAGTACGCTCACCAACACCACTACCATGAGCTAATCATTGGTACCGGATCAACAAGCTTTAAGCAGCTCTACCTTTACCAAAAGGTGGGCTTCCGGCCGGTGGCGATTAAAAGCGACTTCTTCACTGATAATTACGTTAAGCCAATTTTTGAAAACCGCCTTCGCTTACGGGACATGATCGTTCTCAAAACGAATATTGCTTGACTTTAAACATGTTAAAGGGACTACCGTGAAGCCCAGCACGGTAGTCCCTTTAGTATTCTTATTTATCGAGGTGGTAATCAACGTCATCGTCAAACTTGATCTTCAAGTCATCCAGTTGTTGTTGGCTAACCTTCCCTGGTGCGGCCGTCAGTGGTTCGACGGCTTTGGAGTTCTTTGGGAATGGAATGACGTCCCGGATATTGTCAGCTTCGGCCAGCAGCATTACCCACCGGTCCAGGCCAAATGCCAGTCCACCCTCTGGTGGCATCCCCATCGTCAGGGCCTTCAGTAAGAAGCCGAAGCGCGCTTCAGCACGTTCCTTGGTGTAACCCAGGGCCTTCAGAACCTTTTCTTGGACCTTTGGATCGTGGATACGGATTGACCCACCACCAATTTCTTGGCCGTTCAGGATAATGTCATAACTTTGGGCGTGTGCCTTGTGCGGATCTTCGCCGTCTTCAAGGTAGTGGAGGTCTTCTTCGTTCAACATGGTGAACGGGTGGTGCGCAGCGATCCACTTCCCAAAGCCTTCGTCATATTCAAACATTGGCCAGTTAACAACCCAGAGGTAGTTCCATTGCCCCGGCTTAATCATGTCCATTTCCTTGGCAATTGCCCGCCGCAGGTAACCCAAAGAGTCACAAACAACGTGGAAACTAGCCGCTACAAAGAGAATCAGGTCCCCCTCGTTTGCGCCCATTTCAGCATTAATTTGATCAGCCTTGTCATTTAAGAACTTGGCAACGGGACCGCTGTAGCCATCAGCAGTTACCTTAACCCAGGCTAATCCCTTGGCACCATAACGCTTGATATATTCTTCCTTCTTGGAAATGTCCTTCCGGGAGTACTTATCAGCACCACCAGGCACACAGATGGCCCGGACAAAGCCACCGTTGGCTACCGTTCCGGAGAAGACCTTGAAGGCACTGTCCTTAACGATGTCCGACAGGTCATGAATCAGCATACCAAAGCGGGTGTCGGGCTTGTCGGAGCCGTACTTATCCATTGACTCCTGCCACTCCATCCGGGGGAACGGTGTCTTAACATCAATTCCCTTAACTTCCTTCATAACCCGCTTGATCAGGCCTTCTGTTTCGGTCTGAATGTCTTCAGGAGTAGCAAAACTCATTTCCGTATCGATCTGGGTAAATTCCGGTTGACGATCGCCCCGCAAGTCTTCGTCACGGAAGCACCGGGCCAGCTGGTAGTACTTGTCTACCCCTGCAGCCATCAGCAATTGCTTGAACAGTTGTGGTGACTGTGGCAGGGCGTAGAAGTGACCAGGGTAAACCCGGGAAGGAACGATGTAGTCCCGGGCCCCTTCTGGCGTTGACCGGGTCAAGTCTGGCGTTTCCACGTCCAGGAAGCCCTCGCCATCGTAATAGTTGTGAACGATGGAGGCAACCTTGCTCCGTAACTTCAGGTTCTTCATCATTTCGGGACGCCGCAAGTCGAGGTAACGGTACTTCATTCGAAGCTCTTCCGTCGCATCAACGTTATCCGTAATATCGAACGGTGTCGTTTCTGACTTAGCAAGAACCTTGATGTAGTCCACGGCAACTTCAACCTTCCCGGTCTTCATGTCTGGATTAATTTCCTTTTCTGCCCGCAGTTGAACCTTACCATGAACCTCCAGAACGTATTGGCCCCGCACGGCGTTGGCAACCTTGAATACCTCTGGATTATCCTTTTCGTTAAAGACCAACTGGACAATGCCTTCCCGGTCCCAGAGGTCAATGAAGATCAAGCCCCCGAGGTTCCGGCGCTTGGCGACCCAACCCTTAAGGACGACTTCTTGGCCAACTTGCTTTTCACTGGTATCACCAGCGTAATTAGTACGTTTCATTCTCTAACTTCCTTTTTTATCCACTTCCAAAAATAAAAAAAGCACCCTTGTCGTTTAACAAGGGTGCTAATGCACGGTACCACCTTGGTATCTACTCAACGATAACGCTAGCTTCCTAGCGGGGACATTGCCCAACCTGAAAAGTGTCAATCGGCGCTTCGCACGACGGGCTTTCACCATCCCCGCTCGCTATAACTTTGAAGGCACCGAGCATTCTTTTATCTTCGGTCACGAATATTTAATTTCAGTGTTAACCTTACTCGTCCCCGGCCGGAAAGTCAATACCCGACAAACTTGCTTTTTGAGATATCAATTTTAAAATGAGGTTAACACTTTTGAAGGGAGTCATACAATGAGCAAGCTAAATCACAGCTGGTTTACCCAGTTGCCACTTAAAAACATCACCAGTTTTCAGCCGGTCAGCGGTGGTGACATTAATGAAGCTTACCGAATCGAAGCCGGTGGCAAGAGTTACTTCATTAAGGTCCAACCGAACCACCCCGCAAGCTACTTTAAACACGAGATTAACGGGCTCAATGCCTTGGGCAAAGTTGTCAACACACCCACTTCCCTGTATAACGGTGCTATTGATGGCCACGGCTACCTCGTTCTCAACTGGCTTACGGAAAGTGCCGGTAGTCAAGCTGACCTGGGGCGGGCGGTTGCTGACCTCCACCAACACTTCAATTCTCAGTTTGGCTTCGTTGATAACCACCAAACAAAGGTCCTGGTGAAGAACAATACCTGGAATGATAGCTGGAAAGACTTTTACGTTAACCAGCGCCTGGTTCCTGAGGTTGCGGCGGCCCAGCGGGAAAGTCGCTGGAACCGCTGGCGAGAAGAACACTTCCAGCAAATGGTTAAGAAGTTCCAGCAGTATTACAGCGACCATGAAGTTAGAGCGAGCCTCCTCCACGGTGACCTGTGGGCTGGTAACTTCATGTTTGCCAATGATAAGCCCTACCTCATCGATCCCGATGCCGTCTACGGTGACCGTGAGTTTGACATCGCCATGACGACCATCTTTGGAGGCTTTGATAACGAATTTTACCGCGCCTATACGGACAAGTACCCCTTCACACCGGGGATTAATGACCGCCTGCCCTGGTACCAGTTCTACTACCTGTGCATGCACCTGATCCTATTTGGTGAAAGCTATGGGGGTGCGGTCGACCGGATTTTAGACCGTTACTAAAGGCAATAATGAGGCTAATAAAATGAGCGCCAGTATTTGGATTTCCCGAACACTGGCGCTCATTTTTGATATCATTCTTATTTTTCAAAAATAATGGTGGTCGGACCATCGTTTTCCAGGTCGACCTTCATATCGGCACCGAACTGGCCGGTCTCAACGTGGACACCGGTCGCCGCTAACTTAGCATTGAAGCGGTCGTATAACGGCGCCGCAATGGCTGGCTTAGCCGCCGCCGTGAAGCTCGGCCGGTTCCCCTTCTGGGTATTTGCGTAGAGGGTGAACTGTGAGATCGACAGGATTTCGCCGTTGACGTCATTCAGTCCCCGGTTCATCTTGCCATTTTCGTCTTCGAATACCCGTAAGTTAACAATCTTATGGACCAGGTAGTCAAGCTGCTCATCCCCGTCATCAGGGCCAAAGCCAACCAAGAGCATGAAGCCCCGGCCAATCTTACCAACAACCATGCCATCGATTGTCACCTGGGCATGGTTCACCTTTTGTAATACAACGCGCATTAGACGACTCCTTTCGTTAACGAATTACCCGCTTAACCACGTAGACATCCCGAATATTCTTCAGAGCGTCCATAATCAACTGGAGCTGGGTCAGGTTCCGCACCCCAATTGTGAGACTGATTGTGACCATCTTGTTATGGTCAACCTTACCGTTAACGGAGTTCAGGTAACGGGTGCTATTGTTAATGGAACGCAGGACGTCGTTCAACATGCCGTTCCGGTTATAGCCCTGGACTTCAATGTCGGCACTATAGTTGGTCTTGTCCCCCTCGGGATTTGCCCAGTACACGCTGACGATCCGCTGACCACTCTTTTGGGCTGCCCGGATGTTGGGACAGTCTGCCCGGTGAACGGAAACCCCGCGCCCCTTGGTAATGTAACCGGTAATCTCATCACCGGGAACCGGGTTACAACAATGGCTTAACCGGACAAGGAGGTTATCAACGCCCTCAACAACGACGCCCTCACTTGATGCCTTCGCCTGTTTCTGCCGTTCCCGTTCGTCAGGTTCCTGAAGGGTCTGGTGATCTTCTAAGACAGCTTTTTCTGCTGCCTCCTTACGGTCATCCTCGGCCTTCTTCCGGATATCGGCAGTGAACCGGTTACGAACACCAACCGGCGCCAGGTCACCAAAGCCAATCGCCGCAAACATGTCATCACTGCTCTTGTAGTGCAGGTGGCTAGCAACTTCCTGACACTTTTCTTCCGTCATCAATTCTGAAGGAACGTAGCCAGCTTCTTGGAGCTGGCTCTCCAGCATCCGCTTCCCCTGTTCAATGTTTTCTTCCCGGTTGTGGGCCCGGAAGAAGGAGCGAATCTTGTTGCGGGCCCGCCGCGTCGATACCAGTTCTAACCAGTCCCGGCTTGGTCCTGCCGATGACGAGGACGTCAGGATATCAACAATGTCACCGTTCTTGATTTCGTAATCCAGGGGAACAATACGGCCGTTAACCTTGGCCCCAGTCGTATGGTTACCAACCTCCGTATGGATTTGATAGGCCATATCGAGGGGCCCGGCCCCCTTCGGCATCTCAATTACATCCCCTTTAGGAGTGAAGGCATAAACCTTATCCGTGAAAATATCACTTTGGATTCCCTGCATAAATTCATCGGTTCCGTGACTCTCACTGCGCATCTCCAGGATTTCCTTAACGACGTTCAGCTTCTGACTATCCTTCGTCTGCTTAACGCCGTTGGTCTTCCCTTCCTTATAAGCCCAGTGGGCAGCAACCCCATACTCAGCAACTTGGTGCATGTGATGGGTCCGGATTTGCACTTCTAGTGGCCGTCCCTCTGGACCAATGATTGTGGTGTGCAGCGACTGGTAGCCATTGGCTTTCGGCATCGCAATATAGTCCTTAAACCGTCCCGGCATTGGCTTCCAATTCGTGTGGATTGCCCCCAAAGCGGCATAGCAATCCTTAATTGTATCGACAACAATCCGGATCGCCAGGAGGTCGTAAATCTGGCTAAATTGCTTGTGCTGGGTGACCATCTTCCGGTAGATCGAGTAGATATGCTTCGGCCGACCGTAAATTTCGACATTTGGTCCCAGGTCGAGGTCACTAATGGCCTTCTTAATCAACTTGATGGAGTGGTTGATGGAATCTACCCGTTGGTCCCGCCGCGAATTCATTAGGTGGACAATTCGGTAGTACTGCTGAGGGTTCAAGTAGCGCAAAGAAAGGTCTTCCAATTCCCACTTGATAGTACTGATTCCTAGCCGGTCAGCAATTGGGGCGTAGATTTCCAGGGTTTCGTTGGAAATCCGCCGTTGCTTGTCCGGACGCAGGTGCTTAAGGGTCCGCATATTGTGCAGACGGTCAGCCAGCTTAACGATCATCACCCGAATATCCTTTGACATAGCCAGCAGCAGCTTCCGGTGCGTAGCAGCCATCTGCTCCTTATTCGACTTATATTGGATCTTACCGAGTTTGGTATCCCCATCGACAATCATGGCAATCGTGGGACCAAACAATTCCTTAATGTCGTCCAGGGTTGCCCCGGTATCTTCGACAATATCATGCAGGTAACCAGCGCAAACCGTTTCCGGATCCATCTGAAGGTTAGCTAGGATCCCTGCCACCTGAATTGGGTGAATAATGTAAGGTTCTCCAGACTTTCGCCGCTGGTCATGGTGACAGATTTCGGCAAACCGGTAGGCCTTTTCAACCAGGGCCACGTGTTCCTCGTTCATGTATGATGCCACCATCTTGTGGACATCTTCATGGGTCAACTCTTTCGTTTCTGACATGAAAACAACCTCCCTTCGTCTTAATCTTGCTTACGCGTCGAACAGGACAGGTAAGTGATTGCTAAGTAGGCGGCGGCAAAGTAATACGTGTACTTTGGCATCCAGACGTAAGCGGCCGCTAAAAATAAGATTGGAAAGACGAACAGCGTCCACCAGCGAGCGGCGTGACGGTAAAGATAACTGCCTAACCAAACGCAGTAACAGCAATTAATTACGACCAGGACCCAGCCGACCCACATTGCCTTGGTAAACGGCAAAAACTTGAGTGCCAAAACTGGTACTAGGACCCCAAAGAGGATTCCCCCGCCCCACAAAAACATGTCAACATTTTTCTTGATCCAATTCATTCTCTCAACACCTTATACTTTGGCAATTTAATGCCCAAATTTATCTGCTTAATTGTAGCACAAAACTTAGTTAACCGGGGTTGCCAACTCACAAGCGTAGGAAACAGCAGCCAAAAAGTACAGGGGGGCCGTTTCCGTCCGCAAAATCCGGGGACCGAGGCCAACCGGCTGGACACCTGCCGCAGCCATTTGGTCAACCTCCGTTGTTGTAAGGCCACCTTCTGGACCAAAGACCGCGAGGAGCGACTGATGAGCCTTGATCT
Source organism: uncultured bacterium (assembly GCA_905214235.1). Lineage (GTDB taxonomy): Bacteria > Bacillota > Bacilli > Lactobacillales > Lactobacillaceae > Limosilactobacillus > Limosilactobacillus avium. The sequence continues at coordinate 142,765 of CAJMLF010000001.1, forward strand.
TTTGTAGGCACCGGGCCAGGCCGCTCTTTTCTCCCTGCTTGGCAGACTCCTCCCAGGCAACAAGGCGAAAATCAGCCGGGTTAGCCGCCAGCGCCTGCTTGAGGTTCGAATAGTAGGCTACTACAGGCTGGTAATTGCGGTGAGACTGTTCGGCAGCAGCATCCGCAATTTTTTGCAGGCGAGCAACCTTTTTTTGCTGCTTCTTTGACGTCCAGTGGCTAACCGACCGCTGGGCTTCAAAGAAGACGATTCGTTTAGCCCCTAGTTCAGTAGCCTTTTGTACGATCAGCTCTGGCTTTTCCTTAGTCTTGGGAAGGCCACAAAGGATCGTCACGTCAACCGGGAGTTCACTGTTTTTACCTAAAGCGTGGTCAATCTTGACAATTGTCTCTGGCTCTGTCACCGCAACCTTCGCTAGGTAGACCTGGTGGTCAGCGAGGACAAGCTCAACCGGTGTGCCAACTTCTGCCCTTAAAACGGTCGTCAGGTGGTGGGCAATCTTTGCTGGCAGAACTACTCGACCATTTTGGGCATGTTCATCAATGAAATAACGCTGCATCTTACTCGTCCTCCGCCGGTTTGTGGGCAATAATACCGTGCCAGTCCTTCATCTTAGTTTCACTATCAATAATGAAGCCCTGGGCCGTTAGCTTCTGACGAATCAATTCCGCCTTATCATCAATAATTCCGGAAGTTAGGAACAGGCCACCAGGCTTGAGGTTCTCGTAGGCCTGTGGAATTAGTGGGACGATAATCTCCGCCAGGATATTTGCGACTACAATATCGACCTGCGTATGAATGCCATCCAGCAAGCTATTGACACCAAGCTTGATATCACTAGCAACTGGGTTCAGGGCGATATTTTTCTTTGCCGAACGGACCGCAACTTCGTCAACGTCGTATGCGGCCACCGCACCCACACCAAGCTGCTTAGCAGCAATACTGAGCACCCCGGAACCTGTTCCGACGTCAATCATTGACTCGCCCCCGCGGACAACTTTTTCGAGTGCTTCCATCATTAAACGGGTTGTGGGGTGGGTCCCTGTTCCAAAGGCCATTCCCGGGTCAAGATAAATCAGTTTCTCACTCTGCTGGGCCGGCTGGTAGTCCTCCCACTGGGGAACGATGGTCAGTTCATTAGTTACCCGTAACGGGTGGTAATACTTTTGCCAGACAGTTGCCCAATCCTTATTATTGACCGTCGCTGCTGTTACCTGATCATTTCCCGGGTTCAGTCCATAATCCTTTAGTTTGGCAACCCGCATTTTGATTGTCGGGACAATTTCTGGCATAAAGGCCTTCTCCGGAAAGTAGCCGGTTACCGCGGCCCCTTGTTTCCGGTGGGGAATCTCATCCGGGTCAACAATTTCGCCGTGTTCTCCATACTTTCCCGGACGGAGATTGGCGAAATCGGCAGCATCGTCAATCTGAATTCCCTCTGCCCCCTCATTCGTTAATATATAGCTAACTGCTTCAACTGCCTCACTAGATGTCACGACCGTTACTGATGTCCAGTTCATTTTTTCCTCCTTGAAATTAAGAAAATCGTGACCACCCTTCGATGGTCACGATTCCTGCTCATAATAATTATTCGTCATCATCAACATGGTGATTCTCTTCCTCACGCGCCCGCTTTTTCTTTTCTTTTTCCATGTGGTGCTTTAAATAGTCAATCAAATCCGACTCGGTTAAGAAAATCCGCGGATGGTGTTGGTGGTGTAAACGAACGTCGATTTCATTGATCTTTAGGCGTCCCGTCCAGGTATGGGAGTATCGAATGATTACCCGGTTGTTAAGCCGATGCTTACCAAAACGAAAAACGTAGACATGTTGGGGAGTCATCATCGGCCGAATGTATTCACGCTTGTACATTAAATCATTGTCACGCATGAACTGTTTAGTGCGATTTAAAATGGTAATCACCTCCTCCGAAATTATTTGATTAACTTTCTCGCGCGAAAGTTAATTGTAGGTATTTTTATTTTAGCACATGTTCTGACTCTACCAAAGTTAAAACACTATTAAGTTTGCCCCTTAATAAATATTATTTACGTTTGTTTTGCAAGCCTAATTAGCAAGTTTTATAGAGTTTGTGAAATAGTTATTTTGTGATAAGGCCAATATTATCATGTTAAAATTGTCTTATATTATAGATTTTTCACAAAGGAATGCTATAATATTTTTTGGAGATTTAATCTCGATAATTGCAAAAGACGAAAGGGAGATTGCTAATTATGTCTAAGAATCATCAAAAAGTTGTCCTCGTCGGTGACGGGGCCGTTGGTTCAAGTTATGCCTTTGCAATGGCTCAACAAGGGATTGCTGAAGAATTCGCCATTGTTGATATTGTTAAGAAGCGTACTGAAGGTGACGCTTTGGACCTGGAAGATGCTACTGCATTCACTGCTCCAAAGAACATCTACTCCGCCGACTACGACACCTGCAAAGATGCTGACCTGGTCGTTATCACTGCCGGTGCTCCACAAAAGCCTGGTGAAACTCGTCTTCAATTAGTTGACAAGAACCTGAAGATTATCAAGTCCGTTGTTGAACCAATTATGAAGTCCGGCTTTGATGGTATCTTCCTGGTTGCTGCTAACCCAGTTGATATCTTAACCTACGCTGTTCAAAAGTTCTCTGGTTTCCCAAAGAACAAGGTTGTTGGTTCCGGTACTTCTCTGGACTCCGCTCGTCTGCGGGTTGCCCTTGCTAAGAAGTTCGACGTTGACCCACGTGACGTTTCTGCCAACATCATGGCTGAACACGGTGACTCCGAATTTGCTGCTTACTCCAGTGCTACTATTGGTGGTAAGCCATTACTGGACATCGCTAAGGAACAAGGCGTTTCAACTGACGAACTCCTTAAGATTGAAGACGACGTTCGTAACAAGGCTTACGAAATCATTAACCGCAAGGGTGCAACCTTCTACGGTGTTGCTACTGCCCTGATGCGGATTTCTCGTGCCATCCTGCGTGATGAAAACGCTGTTCTCCCAATCGGTGCTCCAATGAACGGTGAATACGGTTTGAAGGACCTCTACATCGGTACCCCAGCCGTTGTCAACGCTTCTGGTGTTGCCCGTGTTATTGAAGTTCCTCTTAACGACCGTGAAAAGAAGGCTATGGCTGCTTCTGCTGCTGAACTGGAAAAGGTTGCTAAGAACGGTTTGGCTAAGCTGGAAGGTAATAACTAACATTTAAATTATTACTTCTAAGGGTCTGGGTTACTATTCAGGCCTTTTTTGTTTGCCATTTTTTTGCTGGTTAGGATATGATAAGGGTACTAATCTTTAAGGAGGGACTTTCCTTGTCAAAAATTACCGACCTACAAGAACAAATTATCAAAGCTAACATTGACGTCGCTTACATCAGCGACCCGATGACCATTGGCTACCTCACTGGTTTCTATGAGGAACCATTAGAACGGGTAATGGCCCTGCTCATCTTTCCTGATGCCCAGCCGTTCTTCTTCACCCCGGCCCTCGAAGTGGAGGCCGCTAAGGGAGCCGGTTGGTCAGGTGACATTTATGGCTACCTTGATCATGAAGATCCCTTCGCCATTATTGCCGAACATGTCAAGGAACGCGTCGCCCACCCCGCCAAGTGGGGAATTGAAGAAAGTCACCTGACCGTTGACCGCTTGCTCCACCTCAAAGGGCAATTCCCTGATGCTAAATTCACCACTAACCTGACGCCCACGATTGAACGGATGCGACTAATCAAGAGCCCTGATGAGATTGAAAAGCTTAATCAGGCCGGCAAGTGGGCTGACTTTATGCTCGAAGAGGGCTTTAAAAACCTCGCTATTGGCCGAAGTGAGCAGGAAATTGCAACTAACCTCGAGTATGCCCTAAAGAAGCACGGTATCATGCACACCAGCTTTGACACCCTTGTTCAAGCGGGTGCTCACGCCGCTGAACCGCACGGTGCCACCTCAAGCAATCAGGTCCAGAACAATGAACTCGTCCTCTTTGACCTCGGCTGTATGGTTAAGGGCTACGCCAGTGATGTTTCCCGCACCGTGGCAGTTGGTCAGTTAAACACCAAGCAAAAGGATATCTACCAGGTCTGCCTTGAGGCCCAACTGAGCGCCCAGGATGCTGCCCATCCGGGAATCACTGCGGAGGAACTGGATGCTGTGGCCCGGGACGTAATTACCAAGGCTGGCTATGGTGAGTACTTTATCCACCGCCTGGGACACGGTCTGGGAATGAGTGATCACGAGTTTCCTTCAATCATGGCCGGAAACAAGCTGGTTCTCCAGCCTGGCATGTGCTTCTCAATTGAACCCGGGATTTATATTCCAGGTGTCGCCGGTGTCCGGATTGAGGACTGCGTTCATATTACTGCTAATGGCTGTGAACCCTTCACCCACACCAGCCAGGAACTCAAAACATTTAACCTTTAATGGGTCAATAAATAACCATGATAAGACTTTATCATTGGTTATTTTTTTAAACCACCACAATTGCGGTATCATAAAAGAGTGAACTACTATTTGGAGGGATAGAAATGCAAAAGAAAAATCGTGATGCCTGCACCTCGATTATGGTTGGGAAGAAGGCGGCCCTCGAGGGAACCCCGATCATTTCCCGCAACGAGGACCGGGTGAAGGCAATCGAACCCAAGCGGTTCATTGTCCAACCCGCTGTTCAAGGACGAGACGAGACATATATTTCGCCTTACAATAAGCTAACGGTGGAAATGCCGACCGCCGGGATGCGCTACACTTCGCTACCGAGTCTTGATCAAAGCGCCGGGCCAAACGAGGAAGCCGGGATTAATGAGGCTAACGTCGCCGCTTCGTTTACCGAAAGTGTTTACGCTAATAACCGGGTACTAGCCTATGACCCCTTCATCAAAAGTGGGCTGGCCGAGGATTCACTCTGTACCCTGGTCCTCCCCTTCATCCATTCCGCACGGGAGGGTGTTTCCTACACCGGTAAACTGATTGAAAAGTATGGGTCAGCAGAAGGCAACGGGATGCAGTTTGCTGACCAGGATGAGGTCTGGTACATGGAAGTTGTCACTGGTCACCAGTGGGTAGCCGTTCGCATCCCCGATGATTGTTATGCGGTAACCCCCAACCAGGTTGCGATTGAAGACATCGACTTTAATAACCCGGCCAACTACATGTGGGCCCCGCATATTCGCGAATTCGTCGAACAGCACCAGCTGAACCCGGATGTAGATAAGTGGAATTTCCGTCACATCTTTGGGACTAGTACCCAAAAGGACCGCCACTACAACACTCCCCGAACATGGTTTGCCCAACGGTACCTCAGCCCGGTAGCCGCAAAGGGTCAGGAACCGGAAGATAACGACATGCCGTTTATCCGTAAGGCTGAATTCAAGATTGCGGTTGAAGACGTCCAGTACGTCCTTAAATCGCACTTCAATGAGACCAAGTTCGACCCAATGGGGACCGCACCGGAGCGCAAAACTTACCGGGCAATCTCACTTTCCCGGACTGCTGAATCGCATATTCTTCAGCTGCGCGACCCTCAGCAGTTCCAAACCAGTATTCACTGGCAGGAACTCGGGGTCCCCGCGTTCAACCCCTACGTGCCATTCTTTGCTAATGCCACGAATACTGATGAATCTTACCGGGTCGTTCCCAACAAGATGGACCTTAAGAGTGCATACTGGTTAAACGAAGCCCTCGCCGAGGTCGTTGAAAGCCACTACAATGAGTTCATTGAACAGGATGAGGACTATCAAAAAGAGCTAAATGAATGGGGCCGGCGTAAGATTGCGGAAGTGGATCAAAAGGCCCAGGCACTGACTGGTGAAGAGCTTACTGCCTACTTAACAGCCCAAAACCATGCGATTGCTAGTCACTACAACCAGCGAACGAAGGAACTGCTTTTTGACCTGTTAACCCAGGGATGTGAGCTTTCCCGAATGTCATTTAAGATGGACCCTAACCTTTAAATACGGTAAAAATCCCAAATTATTTTAAAAATGAGCAGGTACAAAGGCTTAATAGTCTTGTACCTACTCATTTTTATGTTCGCAGTAATTGCCTTAATGGGCCGCTTCCATTTCACAGAGTCTTAAGAATAGACCACATGCACTTCCAAAAAAGCGTCACCATGATATCAACGTTTAAGTTTGTCGGTCTTCAAAACAGCATGAATGCAGCTAATAATTTTGCCATACCCTAAAGAAAACGGAAAACCAATTACGCCGAATTCAATTAATTATCTGTGTAGTATAGTCCATCAACAATTGTGACATTCGAAAATCGAAACTACGATGAACACCTACGTCCACCTAACTGACAGAAAGAAGCGTGAAACTGCAAGTCTCTTCGACAAGATAGCTAAGCTTTAATCCTTCCCTGAATCAGCCTAGAATTTCGTTTTCTTTCCCTTAGTGCCTTCCCTGAATAATAAAATTAAGGGAAAATTCAGGGAAAAGCGGCCTCAAATTGGTCTAGCTTGGGGTAATGACTTTTTGTTAAATGCTGCTATATCAACGTTTAACGCTCGTCGGTTTCCTCATCGGTCTTCAAAACGGCCATGAAGGCTTCCTGAGGGATATCAACTTTACCAACGGCCTTCATCCGCTTCTTACCACGCTTCTGCTTTTCCAGCAGCTTGGCCCGCCGGTCGGGATCACCAGTGTGGATCCGGGCAGTAACATCCTTCCGGTAGGCTTTAATGTTTGTCCGGGCGATAATCTTAGAGCCAATTGCCGCCTGAATTGGGATTTCAAAGTTTTGCCGAGGGATGATCTTCTTCAGCTTGGAAGTAATTTCCCGCCCCCGCTCAGCAGCAAAGTCCTTGTGGGCAATGAAGCTCAGTGCATCTACCTTGTCACCATTCAATAGGATATCAATCTTAACCAGGTTACTTGGCTTATATTCGTCAATTTCGTAATCCATCGACGCATAGCCCCGGGTCGAGCTCTTCAGCTTGTCAAAGAAGTCAAAGATAATTTCTGACAACGGCACATGGTAAATTACGTTCACCCGGGTGTCGCTGAGGTATTCCATGGTCTCAAAGATCCCCCGTTTCCGTTGACAAAGTTCCATCACGGGGCCCACATAGTCATTTGGCACCATGATTGATGCCTTGACGTAAGGTTCCTTAATCGCCTTGATTGAGGAAGCATCAGGCATCTCAGCTGGGTTCTCCACCTCAACCGTGGAGCCATCGGCCAGGTCAACGTGGTAGGTAACCGATGGCGCCGTGGTGATCAGATCAAGGTTAAATTCACGCTCTAGGCGTTCCTGGACAACATCCATGTGCAGCAATCCCAAGAAACCACAACGGAAACCGAAACCTAAGGCCTGGGAACTTTCTGGTTCAAAAACAAGCGCGGCATCGTTTAGCTGCAACTTCTCAAGGGCCTCCCGAAGATCATTAAACTTCGCATTGTCAGTTGGGTACAGGCCGGCATAAACCATTGGCGTCATTTGCCGATAACCTTCTAATGGCTTGTCCGTAGGGTGGTCAGCACTAGTCACGGTATCCCCGACCCGGGTATCCTTAATGTCCTTGATTGCGGCGGTAATGTAACCAACGTCCCCCGCCATCAGAACATCCCGGGCCAGTGGCTTGGGCGAGTTAATACCGACTTCGGCAACCTCGTACTCGGTTCCACTATTCATCAGCCGAATCCGGTCACCCTTCTTCACGGTCCCCTCAAATACCCGGACACTCAGGACAACCCCACGGTAATCATCGTACTTCGAATCAAAGATCAGGGCCTTAAGGGGCGCGGTCAGGTCACCAGTAGGGGCGGGAACATCCTTGACAATCTTCTCTAGAACTTGATCGACATTGAGACCCGTCTTCGCACTGACGTCAACCGCCTCGTCAGTTTCCAGACCGATTTCGTCTTCAATCTGGGCCTTGGTCCCCTCCGGATCAGCGGACGGTAGGTCAATCTTGTTAATGACCGGGAGAATTTCCAGGTCGTTATCCAGGGCCAAGTAGACATTTGCCAATGTCTGGGCCTCCACTCCCTGAGTGGCATCCACGACTAGGATTGCGCCTTCACAGGCCGCCAGTGAACGCGAGACCTCATAAGAGAAGTCCACGTGCCCCGGGGTGTCAATCAGGTGAAAAATGTAGTCCTGCCCATCCTTAGCATGGTAGGTAAGGGCCACCGCATTTAGTTTAATAGTAATCCCCCGTTCACGCTCCAACGGCATATCATCAAGGACCTGGTCCTTCATCTCACGCTTACTAATCGAATCCGTCATTTCCAAGATCCGGTCGGCCAGCGTTGACTTACCGTGGTCAATGTGGGCAACAATTGAAAAATTACGGATGTGCTTTTGGCGCTCCTTCATTTCTTCCAGACTCATTGTCATGCTTATTCACTACTTTCTACGAAAATACTCTTATCTAGTATAACAAAGACAAACCGAAATTTAAAAAACGAGGTCGTGGCGTTACCACCATGATCTCGTTTTGATTAATCAACCCTAGTTTTCAATTACCACCCGGGTACCAGCGGGAACGTTGTGCTGAATCCAGTTGGCATCCGGAATTGGGAGCCGGATACAACCGTGTGACCCGGCAGAAACACCAAGCAACCGCAACTGGGCCTGATCAAAGTGACCATCATGCCATGGTGCATCAAAGACAACGCTGTGGAAGAGGTATACCCCGTGGTCCTTCCATGAGGTCCAGTGTTCCCCATAGTCAAAGAGGTCCCCACGTTCATTCTGCACGTAGTAGGTCCCGGTTGGCGTCAGGCTGACCCCATTGACGTACCGACCGGCTGTACAGTACATCGTGTAGACAACGTTGTTACCGTCCATCATGTAAACCCGGTTCTGACCAATCCGGACGTGAATCCAGAAGTTCTTTAACTGGCTAACATTCGGGTACGGGCCGTACTCAGAGGGCATCCGGTAGTCAATTGGCGTCCGCATCAGACTCGTCGAAACAGGGCCAGAAGTGTAATCAACGTAGTTACCGTTCCCGAGCTTATCATCCGTGAAGCGGTGAATGATCCGCACGTTTTGGTTACGAAGCTGGTTTGGCATTCCAAAGGCCAGTTGGTAACCAGATTGACCGCTGTTATAAATTGCGGGGAAGGCATTGGCCACGTCAGTCCGTGCCCGGTTCTTGTCCAGAACTTCCTGCCGGTACAATTCATGACCATTCTGGTCAACAAAGATCAGAAACTGGTATGGCTTGTTAACCGCCTGGTTGCTAGCGTGCCAGCCACTAACGTAAATCGAGTTGGCGGTAATATTAATCTGGTCAAAGGCACCAGCATTGGTGGCATAATCAGGACTGTACTGGTCATCGAAGTTACCATTACCCGCAGCATCGTTACTGAAGCGCAGAATCAGCTTTAATGTTCCATTAGCCGTGCCCAGGTCTAAGGGAACGGTCGTCGCAAAGCCGCTTTGAGCACTGTTATAAACCTGACTATAGCGCGCTGCCACATCAGGCCGGTTAGTCAAGGTCAGCTTGGCCCGCTTAATCTCCTTACCATTGTTCAGGACAATCACGTACGGGTACTTCTTAGCAAGGGCGGCATCACTAACCATCCACCCTGCAATCTGCAATCCCTGCTTAGACATTTTAACGCTGTCGAGCCAGGAGGCACGCTGGTTTAAGACAACCGGTGCGGACCAGAAATCATTGTATTGCCCCTGGTCCCCGTTACCCTGGTCACTTGTGGAGTACCGACTAACCACCGCATAACTATGACCCGAAATTAGTGAGGCCTTAGTCAGGTCAAACTGTCCGTTAAAGCCACTCTGGGCTGCGCCCGTCACGTTTGGCAAGGCCCGGACAACGTCGGGACGGTTTACCGTGGTTGTGTTTACCACCGCCACTTGCCGGCGGGCCGTCAAGTCATAGAGAATTGCGTAATGGTTGTTCTCAAACCCACTCAGGTTATCAACGTGCCAACCACTGAAGGTTAAATGATGGCCATCACTAAGGTTAAAGCTGTCTAAATAGCCCTGGCTAAACTGGTTGCCGCTGGTGATTGGACTGAACCAGTAATCAACGTAATCACTATTCCCGTCACTTGCGCCGGCGTACCGACTGATAACCTGGAGCTGGTGGTTAAGGTTCAACTTAGTCAGTGGAATCTTGACGGTAAAGCCAGATTCGTCAGCACCCGCAATTCCCGGAAATGCCTTAGCAACATCGGGACGTTTAACTGGTGTAACGAGCTGTCTAGCCACCTCTTGATTACTAGTCCGGTCGAGGACAATGATGAAGTGGTGGCCCTTGCCGGCGGCCAAGTTCGTTGCGTGCCAACCGTTAATAACCATTTGGCCCTTAGCTACCGTTGCCCCATCAAGGTTAGCGCGGTTATTACGATCAATTGTCACTGGTGCAAACCAGTAGTCAACCGCGTTGCCATTCCCCTGTGCATCATTCGTATAGCGGCTTACGATCTGTACCTGGTTTAACTTCGCCAGTCCCTTGCCAAGCTTAAAGCTTGTGTTAAAGCCTGATTGATCCGCGCCATAGACATTGTGAACCCGCTGGACATCTGTACGCGTCACGGCCTGGTCAGTAACGTTTTGCCGGCCAATTTCCTGGTTAGTTGCCTTATTGACGGCAATAATGTAGTGGTAAGGGCGGTCCTTAGCGGCGTTAGTAGCGTGCCAGCCACTAACAGTCAACTGTCCCTGGTCATTAATCTGGGCACTATCAAGGTTAGCATAGTTTCCCTGGTCAGCATGGTCATAGTTTGTGCTCTGTGCTGGCGTTGTCTGGCTCTTAGCAGGCGCCGTTTGACTTGGCCGCGCTTGTTGGTCAGCGACCACTACTGGTGCTGGCGTGTTGTCTGCAGCAAAACTATTAGTTTGACTTAGCCAAAGGGCAAAGCCACAACTGGTCATTGCCAGACAACCAGCAGCAATCTTTTTCGCACGATTAAAATCGATTAACATTGTCTAATCCCCCAATAATAACGTATTCTTTATCATTATACCCCTTTATGAAAGCGATAACGAAAAAAGCCAGGAAAGAGGACAACTTGTCCCTTTTCCTGGCTTAATCATTATTGTATTAACGGTCCTCAAAGGCGTCCTTAAGCTTATCCAAGACAGATTTCTTGACGCCCTTGACATCCTCACCACTAGCGGCAGCGAAGGCCATCATTGCCTCCCGCTGGCGTTTGTTGAGGTTCTTCGGTGTTTTGACGTGGACGGTAACGTGTTCGTCGCCAGTTCCTTTGCCATTCAAGTAAGGAACACCCTTCCCCCGTAAGCGGAAGTTAGTTTCTGACTGCGTCCCGGCAGGAACCTTTAGGTCAACGTCACCATGAACGGTCTTAACCTTGATTTCGTCCCCTAAGGCAGCTTGAGCGAACGAAATGTCACGATCAACGTAAATAGTCGTACCATCCCGCCGGAAGTCCCGACTTGGGGTAACCCTGAAGACAATGTACAGGTCACCAGCGGGGCCACCATTCTCACCAGCGTCACCTTGCCCTTCAAGGCGCATCTGCTGGCCATCGTCAACCCCGGCTGGAACCTTGACTTCCAACTCGTGCTTGGCGTGAACGTGGCCGCTACCGTGGCATGTCTGACACTGGTCGGCAGCCTTAATTACCTTACCAGTCCCGTTACACTCTGGACAGGTGGTTTGGGTTTGCATGTTTCCCAATGGGGTCCGGCGGACGGTAACAATTACGCCGCTACCGCCACACCGCTTACAAGTCGTCGCGGACTTACCTGGTTTGGCACCGGTCCCGTGACAGGTCTTACACTGTTCATCACGGTCGTACTTGATGGTCGTCGTCTTCCCGAAAATGGCATCCATGAATTTCAGTGTCATGGCGTACTGGAGGTCCCGACCCTGCCGTGGCGCAGTTGGGTTAGGACGACGACTTCCGCCACCACCAAAGAATTGGCTGAAGATATCATCAAAGCCGCTGGCGCCACCGAAGCCCTGGCTACTAAAGCCGCCATTGCCAAAGCCACCAAAGCCTTGACCTGCTCCGGCCTGTGGACCAGCAGAACCAAACTGGTCATACTGGGCCCGCTTTTGCGAATCACTTAAGACATCGTAAGCTTCATTGATCTTCTTAAATTTTTCTTCCGCGCCAGGTGCATGGTTAACATCCGGGTGGTACTTAGCAGCGAGTCGCCGGTAAGCGTGTTTAATATCTGCTTCAGAGGCATCCTTTGAGACACCTAAAACATCGTAATAGTTTTCTTCTGCCATTTATATCCCTCACAACTTAATTGCTTGTATAGTTATACCACAGATCGGAAACGAAAGTAAAAGCCAAAGTCCTAAACCGCGGCCTTTGGCTTTTACAATGCATCTAGCAATTAGAAATTACTTCTTGTCGTCTGGGGTAACATCCTTGAAGTCACCATCAACGGTGTTGCCATCGTCATTACCCTTTTGGTTACCGTTATTGCCGGCGTTGCCAGTCGGGTTTGCACCACCCTGGGCATTACCCTGGGCTCCTTGTGCCTGCTTGTAAAGCTTGACACTCAAGTCTTGGATAACCTTGTTGAGGGCGTCCTTCTTGGCCTTCATGTCATCAAGGTTGCCGCTTTCCTTGGCCTTCTTCAGGTCGTCACGAGCACTTTCGGCCTTCTTGATGTCTTCATCAGGAACCTTGCCCTTAACTTCCTTTAAGGTCTTGTCAACTTGGAAGAGTTCTTGGTCGACCTCGTTCTTCAGGTCAACTTCTTCCTTCTTCTTCTTGTCGGCTTCAGCGTGTTCTTCGGCATCCTTCTTCATCCGTTCAATTTCTTCGTCGGACAGACCAGAGTTGGACTTGATAACGATCTTTTGTTCCTTACCAGTTCCCATGTCCTTGGCAGAAACGTTAACAATCCCGTTCTTATCAATGTCGAAGGTAACCTTGATTTGAGGAACACCACGAGGAGCAGCTGGAATGTCTGTCAGCTGGAAGTTCCCTAAGGTCTTGTTATCAGCTGCCATTGGCCGTTCACCCTGAAGAACATGAATGTCAACGGCAGATTGATTATCGGCGGCCGTTGAGAAGATTTGGCTCTTGGATGTTGGAATGGTCGTGTTCCGGTCAATCAACTTGGTGAAGACCCCACCCATGGTTTCAATACCAAGAGAAAGTGGAGTAACATCAAGCAGAACAACGTCCTTAACATCACCGGTCAGAACCCCACCCTGGATAGCGGCACCAAGGGCAACGGCTTCATCAGGGTTGATGGAGTGGTTTGGTTCCTTACCAGTCAATTCCTTAACCATTTCTTGAACGGCCGGGATCCGAGTCGAACCACCGTTCAGGATAACTTCATCAATGTCATCGAATGAAAGGTCCGCATCCTTCAAAGCATTCAATACTGGTTGCTTCGTCCGTTCAACCAGGTCATTAGTCAACTGGTTGAATTGGGCCCGGGTCAAACTCTTCTCCAAGTGGAGGGGACCGTTTTCACCGGATGAAATGAATGGCAGACTGATTTGTGCTTCCTGAACACCGGAAAGGTCCTTCTTGGCCTTTTCAGCGGCATCCTTCAACCGTTGCAGAGCCATCTTGTCTTGTGAAAGATCAATGCCGTGTTCCTGCTTGAAGCCGTCGATCAACCAATCCATAATCTTTTGGTCGAAGTCATCCCCACCCAGATGGGTATCACCATTAGTTGAAAGGACTTGGAAGACCCCGTCACCTAATTCCAGGATGGAGACATCAAAGGTCCCACCACCAAGGTCGTAAACCAAAATCTTCTCGTCCTTGTCCTTCTTGTCCAGGCCGTAAGCCAAAGAAGAAGCGGTTGGTTCGTTGATAATCCGCTTAACGTCCAAACCGGCGATCTTTCCGGCATCCTTAGTTGCTTGACGTTGAGCATCGTTGAAGTAGGCAGGTACCGTAATAACGGCCTTGTCAACGGTGTCGCCAATGTAATCTTCCGCATACTTCTTGATGTATTGAAGGATCATCGCGGAGATCTCTTGTGGAGTGTACTTCTTACCGTCGACTTCCACTGTGTAGCCGGCTTCACCCATGTGACTCTTGATAGAAGAAATCGTGTTCGGGTTAGTAATTGCTTGCCGCTTGGCAACTTCACCAACTTGGGTTTCGCCATTCTTAAATGAAACAACGGATGGCGTTGTCCGGCTCCCTTCTGGGTTAGTAATAATCTTGGGCTCGTTACCTTCCATAACGGCAACGGCGGAGTTAGTAGTACCTAAATCAATACCAATAATCTTGTTACTTGCCATTGTTTATTCCCTCTCTTATATTTTATTGTGCCACAACAACCATTGCGGGACGCAGAACCCGGTCTTTCAGCTGGTAACCAGCCTGTAAGACTTTAACAACTGTTTCCGGTTTCTGATCACCTTCTACCGGGACGGTCTGAACCGCCTGGTGCAAGGTCGGATCAAAAATCTTTCCTTCTGCGGGGATCTCAGTGACCCCATGGTCCTTTAAGGCCGCCGTTAAGTGGTCGTGGACCATTTGAATACCCTTTTTTAGCTGTTGGCCATTTTCATCTTTAACTTCAATTGTTAGTGCCCGCTTAAGGTTATCAAGAACGGGAAGAACGCTCTTTGCCAGGTCCTGACCATCATACTTCAAGATCTGGGCACGTTCCTTATTAAAGCGGGTCGTCATATTTTGAATTTCCGCTTCAGCACGCAGGTACTTATCATCCTTGTCCGCAAGTTGCTTCTTCAAGTCGTCAACTTGCTTCTGGAGCTGCTCGCAGCGGTGGTGGCACTGACCCTTATGGCCACCTTGGTGTTCAGCCTTATTATCATTGTGGGCAGCTTTGACCTTGTCTTTTGGCTGCGCCTGCTGATCCTTCTTTTCTTCTTTTGCCAAATGACTCGCCTCCTATGAATCGTAATAGTGTCGGTAAAAGTCAAGTAGTCGCTTGGCTAACTCCTGACGAAAGGCATTCACAATTCCAATCGTTCGTGAGTACGGCATCCTGGTGGGCCCCAGTACAGCAATAATTCCCTTGCCATACTGGTCGACATCATAGCTTGCCGTGATTAGACTGTAATCTTTTAATACCTGGTCTTGAGAAATTTCCGAACCAATCCTGACGTTGACATCCTTATCATCAGCCCCGGTGTCAAGTAGGTGCGACAACTCGTCGTTCCGATCAATCAGGCTGTATAACGCCTGCAGGGCTTGCGGATCTTGGTTGTTGGAAAATCCTAGGATGTTCAGCCGACCACCGACAAAGAAGCGTTCCCGGGCCGCCCGGGAAACGACGTTATCGAACAGGTCTAAGAAGCCGTCCGCACCATGCATGTAATGCATAATCCGCATTGGGATGTCATCATTCAGCCGCTTAACAACTTCAGTTAGTGGTCGTCCCACTAGCTGGTCATTAATCATCCTGATTACCGCTTGGAGTGCATCGGTATCAAAATTACGGGGTAAAGTAAACGACTGACTCTCAACGTCCCCACTATCGGTAACCAAAATGGCGATTACCTTTTGGTTACCCAACGGGACTACCCGAAACCCACTTAAGCGGACATCGGTTTGCTCTGGCTTAAGGGTAAAGGCCGTGTACGAAGTCAGGTCGGACAGGATATCCGCCGAATGTGAAACAATCTCATCAATCTTTTGAAAACTTGTCCCTAAAGAATTCTGGATAACAACCAGGTCATTATCCGTGAGCGCATTTGCATCCAGCAGGTGGTCGACGTAATAGCGATAGCCACGCTTTGAAGGTACCCGTCCCGAAGACGAATGCTCTTTTTTGATCAGCTGGTGTTCTTCTAATACCGCCATCTCATTCCGGATTGTTGCGGAACTGACCTTGAATGGCAACTTTTCAGCAAGGTGTTTTGACCCCACCGGTTGACCAGTTGAGGTGTATTGACGTACAATCGCTTGCAGGATTGTCTTTTGTCGTTGTGTTAGCATTTTGATCACATCCCTTTTTAGCACTCTTTAGGGCTAAGTGCTAAACACACTTAATAATATACCAATCACCTGTTTAAAAGTCAAGGAATGTCAAACTAATTCTAAGGAGATTTTATAAATGAGTACAGACGACCACCGTTACGTGCAACCTCATAACGCTCAGGAGGCAATGGAGCTCATCCAACGGCTCTTCAATAAGTACCGGAGCGCCCCGCTAACCAACGAGCTGCTGGCCTATCACAATAACCTCATCTACCGTCTCCAGTCCGACATCAAGGATGCTACTAAAAGAGAAGGCAACCAAGAGCGGGTTAAGGAGATTGACCAGATGACTGACATCATGCGTTCATGGACCAACCTCCGCTTAACTGGTCACCCCTTTCACGGCAAAATGCGCCACTTCCGGTTAGTTACCACGGACGGGCCAAAGTTTAAACGGCGGATCCACAAGATTCACCAGGGCACTAACCACCGGGCTAGTCGCCACTAGGAAAATCTTTTGTAAAAAAGTAGTTCTAGTCTTTCAGCGTTCAATGTAGGACACAAAGAGGCCTTTAGCGTTCAAACTTTCCGAACGCTAAAGGCCTCTTCTTTCTTGCGGCTAACTTCATCCTTACCGTTTTAATGAATTATCTGACCCGCAATTGCTGGTGGTGCCTGCACAACCTGACGCGCAGCGTGCTCATCATGCTTCATTTGCGCCACCAAACCAGCGGCATCCGCAAACTTTTTCTCACCACGAAGGTATTGGTACCAACGAACAGTTACCTCTTCGCCGTAAACCATTTGGTCAAAGTCAAATAGGTAAATCTCAACGGTCAGCTGGTTATGGTCACCAAAGGTAATGTTATGACCAACACTGGCCATCCCCCCGTACCACTGGTCACCAATTTTAACGTCGACCGCGTACACACCAATCCCCGGAATTCTTTCCCGTGATGGTGTTTCCACATTAATCGTGGGAAAGCCTAGGGTCCGTCCGCGGGCAAGTCCGTGGACAATCAACCCCGTAGTCTGGTAATAGTAGCCCAGTTCCTGGTTTGCAGTCTGAACGTCCCCGCGGTCAATCGCCTCACGAATTGCCCGGGAACCAACCTTCTTGGTCGTGCCCGGACTGGTAAATTTAGGAACCGTCACCACGGCAAACCTGTCTCGCGCATAAGTAGGTAGTTTGGCCATGGTAGCAACATTGGCTGGGCCATAGGTATGGTCAAAACCCGCCACGACGACCTGGCTATGGAAGGCAACAAGGTAGTGGTCGACAAAGTCCTGGGGGTCCTGGCTGGCAAAGCTGGAGGTAAAGCTAACCAGGTACACCAGGTCAACCCCCAGCTGCTTTAGGAGGGCTAACTTGCGGTCAGTAGTGGAAAGGTACTTAAAGCCGCCGGGAAATTGGCGATAGACGACTCCCGGTGCATGTCCGTAGGTTAAGACTGCCAGGGGTAGCTTCCGCTGGTCAGCAATTTGCCGGGCCCGGCGGATGACCGCTTGGTGGCCACGGTGGACCCCATCAAAGAACCCCATCGCGAGCACTACCGGTCCGTTAGGAATCAATTGCTTGTCAATTGGGTGGTGTATTCTTATAACCTGCAATGTCAATCCTCCTAGTTCGTCGAAAACATCTTAGTCGGCTGGTAGGCGTGGTGGTGATCATCAAAGTGGTAAAGCGCTTTGGTCTGGTGATCATACTTAAGAACCAGCTCGGCCGCCGATGAAGAAAGCTCGGCTGGCTTTAACCAGCCCCCATTCTGCACAGCTTTCCACTGGTCAGCACTAAGCTCAACCGCTGGATAATTACGGAGGGCGTAGTCAAGCAGATAAAGGTAATGGGTAATTGTTCCTGCCGTTACGGCATCCTGAACATCCCCTAGGCTTAGTGTCTGATCTAAGGTAAAGCCACCGCTCTTTAACCGGGTTAGCCAACTCATTGTGCCCGGATAACCGAGCCGCTTGGCCAGCTCAACCACTAGTGTTCGTACATAGGTCCCCTTGCTGCATGCAACTTTAAAGCGGACCCGTTCTTCTTGCTTATCCTGGTCATAGTCAGCACTTACTAGTTCAAACTTGTCAATCGTCACGTGGCGAACTGGACGGTCAACGCTTTCCCCCGCCCGTGCATATTCGTAAAGGCGTTTTCCCTTTACCTTCACCGCTGAATACATGGGCGGAATTTGGGTAATCGCCCCCGTCAGCGTTGCCATCTGATCACGGATGACATCTGGGGAAATCTTACTAGTCACGGGCTGGGCAGCGATTATCTCACCGTCAAGGTCCTCCGTTGTCGTCGCCTTGCCAATTAACAGCTCGCCCTGGTAAACCTTCCCTGACTGCATCAAGTACTCAACGACCTTCGTTGCCTTGCCAATACAAATTGGTAAGACCCCATCAACAGACGGGTCAAGGGTCCCCGAGTGACCAATCTTTTTGGTCTTCAGTATTCGTCGCAGGCGGTTAACACAGTCAAAGCTGGTCATTCCCCGTTCTTTATATAAAGGAATAATTCCGTCCATTCGTTTGCTCCTCCGTATACAAAAAGGGAGCTGGTCAAAGATCTGCCCCGCTCCCTTATTTCAGTCAGTTACTTTTCTTGTTGATGAAGCTTATTGATCAGTTGGTCAATCCGACTGCCATAAGCTACGGACGGGTCCCGTTCAAACTTAATCTCTGGTGTTTTAAAGATGTTTAGGCGGGCCCCCAATTCAGAGCGGATTAGCCCGGTGGCCTTATCCAAGCCTTCCTGGGTCTTTTCACCCGCTGAGGCCTTATCAGACAGGATACTGTAATAGATCGTTGCCTGCTGCAAATCGCCAGTAACATCAACGCCGGTGATCGTTACGCCTTGAACACGTGGATCACGAACCCGCTTCAAAAGGATATCGTCAACTTCGCGTTGGATCTGCTGTGCGAGCCGGTCCACGCGATATTGTCTGTTTGGCATTTTGCCTCCTCCTTTATTTAACTGGTACTTCTTTCATTTGGTATGCTTCAATAACATCCTTTTCCTTGATGTCATTGTAGTTAGCAATGGTCAAACCACATTCAAAGCCGGCCTTGACTTCCTTAACATCATCTTTGAACCGCTTCAATGAACCCAGTTCACCTTCGTAAACGACCACGCCGTCACGAACTAAGCGGACCTTGGAATCACGGGTAATCTTACCAGAGGTAACCATCCCCCCAGCAATCGTCCCGACCTTGGAAGCCTTGTAGATTTGCCGAACTTCAACTTCACCAATCGTTTCTTCCTTGTAGACCGGTTCAAGCATCCCCTTCATGGCATCCTCAACTTCTTCGATG
Source organism: uncultured bacterium (assembly GCA_905214235.1). Taxonomy (GTDB): domain Bacteria; phylum Bacillota; class Bacilli; order Lactobacillales; family Lactobacillaceae; genus Limosilactobacillus; species Limosilactobacillus avium. Next base: position 161,884 of record CAJMLF010000001.1, read on the forward strand.
GCGTTGTAGATGACCCGGTGGAGACGGATATCAATATTGCTGGAGTCAGCGAGCGACTTAGCAACTGGTGTTGGCCGGACGTTGAAACCAATAATAACCGCGTTGGAAGCTTCCGCCAGGGTAACATCACTCTGACTGATTGCCCCGACTGCTTGGTGGATGATGTCAACCCGGACACCATCAACCTTGATCTTTTGTAAGCTTTGACTCAGGGCCTCAACTGACCCCTGAACATCGGCCTTAATAATTAATGGCAAGGTCTTCATTTGCCCCTTCTTCATTGTGGCAAAGAGGTTGTCCAGAGTAACATGGGAAGTCTTTTGCCGTTCCTTGTCTTGGGCCCGCTTTGCCCGTGCCTCACCAGCTGCACGAGCAGTCTTTTCATCGTCAAAGACAACGAACCGGTCCCCGGCTTCAGGAACTTCGTTGAGCCCCGTAATTTCAACAGGGGTCGATGGGGTCGCCGCCTTAATTCGCCGGCCATTTTCGTTAGTCATCGTCCGAACCCGGCCAAAGGTGTTACCAACCACGATTGGGTCCCCAACGTGTAGGGTCCCTTGTTGAACCAGCACGGTTGCCACGGGTCCCTTACCTTGGTCGAGCCGTGCTTCGACAACGGATCCGGCCGCGTTTTGGTCAGGGTTAGCCTTTAATTCCATCATTTCAGCTTGGAGCAAGATCATGTCCAACAGCTCGTCAAGGTTCTTGCCAAACTTAGCGGAAATCTTGACGAAGATGGTGTCACCGCCCCAGTCTTCTGGAATCAGGTTGTACTTCGCCAGCTCTTCTGTAACCTTGTCCGGGTTAGCACCTGGCTTATCAATCTTGTTAACGGCAACGATGATTGGTGTCTTGGCAGCCTGGGCGTGGTGAATGGCTTCCACCGTCTGCGGCATTACCCCATCATCAGCGGCAACCACCAGGACGGTAATATCAGTGATGTTAGCACCACGAGCCCGCATTTCGGTAAATGCAGCGTGTCCTGGGGTATCCAAGAAGGTAATCAAATTATCGTTATAGTGAACTTGGTAGGCCCCAATTTCCTGGGTAATCCCACCGGCTTCATGTTCAGTGACGTGCGAGTGCCGCAGCTTATCCAGCAGGGTGGTCTTACCATGGTCAACGTGTCCCATGACAGTGACAACTGGTGGCCGCTTAACAAGGTGCTTGGTGTTGTTTTGTTCGTCTTCAAACATCTTATCAATGTCAGAAACGTCAACCTCAACCTTTTCCTTGGCATCAATCCCGTAGTCGGTTGCTAAGAGTTCGATGGTGTCCTTGTCGAGGGACTGGTTTTGGTTGATCATTACGCCGAGCATAAAGAGCTTCTTAATAATTTCAGCTGGGGAACGGTGTAAGATCTTACCCAGGTCCTGGGCGTTCATCCCTTCGGTGTACTCCAGTACGTCCGGAAGCGGCTTATCCTTCCGTTGGGTCGGCTGCTTGTGGTTCACTTCACGGAGACGGTTATTCCCCTTATTACGTTTATTGCGCTTCTTGTTCTTCTTGTTGAACCGCTTGCCATGCCGGTCATTGTTGTTCAAGCTGCCACCAAAACGACCACCATTGTTTTGGTTACGGCGGCTCTCGTTATGCCGCTTTTCGCTGTGCCGGTTTTGGTGTTCTTCACGGGGCCGTTCATTCTCATGCCGGGCAGGCTTATTGTCCTTCTTCGGATGGTTTTCGTGTTCCCGCTTATTTTGGTGCTTATTGGACGCCGCTTTTTGGTGGTCATCCTTTGCCTGGTGGTTCTTATGATGGTTGGCTGGCTTAGCACTGGCCTTCTTTGGACCACCATTCTCATTTTTAACGACTTCCCGTAATTTGGCCGCTTGAGCGGGAGTTACGGAAGACATGTGACTTTTAATTTCCATCCCTTGTTGGTTAGCAACCTTAACAAGGTTCTTACTTGGCATTTTGAGCTCTTTAGCTAGTTCATAGATTCGTTCCTTGGCCATATGCTCACTCTCCTATTCCATTGTCATTAGTTCCTCAAACTTTCTTGCAAAACCTGGTTGCATCACACCAATAACGGTCCGTGATTGGCCCGTTGCCTGACTGAGCTGGTCTTTAGTAAAGGCTTGTGAGTACGGGACATGGTAGTACCGACACTTGTCAGTAAACTTCTTAGCCGTTGCTGTACCAGCATCCCCTGCCAAAAACACAAACTTTGCCTTATTAGTTTGAATATTTTTTAATACTGTTTCTTCACCACTGGTTAACTGGCGGGCACGCCGCGCTAACCCGAGCAAACCGAGTGCCTGTTGGCGGTTATTTTTCATTTTTTCCGAATAATTCCTGGCGAGCTTGCAAGTGGTCGGTATACTTGATCAGTTCATCATAAAAAGCGTCGTCAAGCTTAACGTGAAACGCCTTTTCAAAGGTCTTTTCCTTTTTGGCCCGCTTAGCGATTTCAACATCAACCGCAATGTAGGCGCCCCGTCCGGCCTTCTTGCCGGTGGGGTCTAGAGAAACCTCGTTTTCCTTGTTCTTAACCACCCGGATAAGTTGCCGCTTGGGCATCATTTCTCCGGTGACGATATCCTTGCGCATTGGTACTTTTCTCTTTTTCATCATTTTCACCCCACTGCTCAATTATTCTTCGTCAGATGCTTGACCGTCACTTGCTGGCTGGTCATCATCACCTGCTGGTTCGCTATCATCTTCTGCCTCTTGGGCCTGAATCTCTTCCATTTCGGAAGCCGACTTGATATCAATCTTGTACTTAGTCAACCGGGCCGCCAAGCGTGCGTTTTGTCCCCGCTTACCGATTGCTAGGGAAAGCTGGTCGTCCGGAACAACAACGGTGCACGACCGTTCCTGCTCTTCTTCACCATCTTCACGTTCAATCGTAACCGGATCGTTGAAGATGACGTCAAGAACTTCTGCCGGGTTAAGGGCGTTAGCGATGAACTTAGCAGGATCCTTTACGTACTCCACAATGTCCATGTTTTCACCATCAAGTTCGTTGACGATTGCCTGAACCCGGGAGCCCCGTGGCCCAACACATGTTCCAACCGGGTCGACGTTATCGTCGTTGGAGTAAACAGCGACCTTTGCCCGGTCACCGGCCTCACGGGCGATGTTTTCAATCAACACGGTCCCGTCCTTGATCTCAGGGACTTCCCGTTCGAAGAGCCGCTTCAACAGTTCTGGAGCTGTCCGACTGACGTAGATTTGGGGACCACGCCGGTCATCGTTAACCTTTGATACATAAACCTGGATCCGGTCGTGAACATGGTAATGTTCGTTGGGCATCTTGTCACGGTAACCCATTGCCCCTTCGACCCCATCGCCGAGGTCGACATAGGTGAAGCGCTTGTCCTCACGGGAAACTTCCCCAGTGATGATTTCGTTTTCGTAAGTCTTGTACTTATCGTAAATGATCTTCCGTTCTTCTTCCCGAAGACGCTGCATAACCACCTGCTTAGCGGTTTGGGCAGCGATCCGGCCAAAGTTCCGGGGCGTTACCTCTTCACGAATTTGGTCACCAAGGTCATAACCTTGACCATGCGGAAGCTTCCGGGCAGCAGCGAGGCTCATGTACTCATTACCGTCTTCTGCAACCTTATCTTCATCATCGGTAATCGTCTTAACGGCGTACACCTTGATGTTACCAGTAGTGGCGTTAAATTCAACCTCGACGTTCTTCTCGCCGTAGTTTTGCTTGTAGGCCGATTCAAGAGCCTGTTCAAGTGCTTCGATTACAACTTCCTTTTTAATTCCCTTTTCCTTTTCCAAGTAGTCAAGGGCGCCAATCATTTCTGCATTGACTTTTGACTTGCTCACAGCGAACACTCCTTTAATTAAAACTTAATGGCCAAGCGGGCCTTCGCAACCTTACTCCGGTCAATCACAACTTGCCGGTGACGGGTTTTATCTAAATAATCTAAAGTTAATTCCTTATCCGATAGCTTGGTCAACGTTCCCTCATAAACTTTATGACCATCAATCTGCTGGTACAGAGAAACGTGGATGTATTGGTTTACCGCCCGTTCATAGTCGGCCTCGCTCTTTAACGGCCGTTCTGCACCAGGGGAGGAAACCTCCAAGAAGTAAGCCTGGGGGATTGGATCGGGCTCAACGTTGTCCAGGGCCTCGCTTAGTTGATCACTAACCGTTGCGCAGTCTTCAAGCGTGATTCCACCATCTTTATCAATGTATACCCGGAGATACCAACTCTTGCCTTCCTTGACAAATTCAATGTCGTACAGGTAAAAGTCGTGTTCATCAAGGATTGGGGTTACTAAGTCCTTTACGGTTTCAGTAACAGTACTCATCTTGTCACCTCCATTGTTTGCAATAAAAAGAGCGAGCATTGCTGCTCACTCCCACGAGTTATTTACCAATTGATATTGTAGCATGGCTAAGGGCCAAACACAAGCGACGCGCTTTTCTTAAGTCAGCTGATTACTTGCCGGGTTGCCAAAGCCAATTGTTCAACGTATGACCGGCACCGGTCAAATGAAGGGGCTACTGTATATACTGCAATTGTGTATTTGCCAGGGATTGCGCCAATGCTGCTGACGTTCCAACCATTGCTAGTATTCCAACCGTCCTTAATGTAGAAATGTGAACTGCCGGCCGAAATCCCCCAGGCCTGGCTAGGGGTAACCTGACCCATCAGGTTTTGAATATACTGTTGCGACTGCTGATTCAGGTAAGAAGAGCGCGGATTAAGGAAAATTTCATGAAGGAGACAGAGCTGGTCAGTAGCAGTCGTCGTCGTAAATGCCCAGTGACCATTACAGTGGGAGGAATTCATCCCCAATTCTTAGAATAGCTGGTTGAGGCCATTTTCGGCACCAATCTCGTTATATAACTCAGTCGCACAATCATTGTCACTGAAACGGATCATCCGGGATGCTACCCCTTGCTGGGCGGCTGATAAGTTGCCTCCTTGATTATGAAGTAACTTTGCGAGGATTCCCACTTTGACCGTACTTGCCGTTACAAAATTTTGTCCCGGTACGTTGGTGTATGTGATGACCTCACCAGTTTGGGCAACTTGAATTGCGATACTTACCGGGTTGGCAAAGCGGTTGGCTACTTGCTGCCACTGGCTAATTAGACGCTGCTGGTAGGCATTAATGTCAACGGGGCCCGACCACCAGTCAACATAGTTACCGTTACCCTGCGGATCATTAGTTAAGCGGTGGATAACCCGGACGACATGGTGCTGGAGCGCTTGGGGAATGGCAAAGGCCAACTTGAAGCCCGCACGACCAGCCCCGAAGATGAAGGAACGGTTTTGTGCCAGGTCTGGCCGCGGGTTATTAATATCCAATACTTGCTGACGGTATAGTTCATGCCCATCCTGATTAACAAAGATCAGCCACTGGTAGGGTTTATCTGCCGATTGGTTACTGGCGTGCCAACCTCTGATGTAAATACTATTGGGGCTAACGTTGATGTTGTCAAAGTAACCATCATTAGAGGCAAACGACTGACTTAACAGGTCAACATAGTCGCGGTTACCGTCTGGTTTGCCGCTAAAGCGAAGAATAATACCGAGTTGCCCGGTAACGCTTTGCGGATCAAGCTTTAGCAGGGTTGAGAAGCCACTGTTTTGGCTGTTATATACTTGGCCGTACTTCCTAGCAACATCGCCCCGTGCTTGTAGGTTAAGGCGGGTTCGGCTAATTTCTTGACCATTATTCAACACAATTAAGTAGGCATAGGGCCGGTCGAGCGACTGGTCACTAGCCATCCACCCGGCAACCTTGAGACCATCACTAGTCATTTGAACGGTGTCCAAGCAGGCACCACCTCGTTGGTCCAACTTAATTGGTGCGTACCAGTAGTCAACAAACTGTCCCTGGTCCCCGTTCCCGGTATTACTGGTGGAATAGCGACTAATGACCCGGTAGACGTGACCGGCTGTGAGCCGGGTCGAACTTAGGTCAAATACCGCGGTAAAACCCGCGTGGCGCGCCTGGGTGATTTGGGGAAATGCGCTCGCAACATCTAGTCGTTCAACCTGCTGGGCCGCTGTTTGGCTGACCTGCCGATTTGCCGTCTGGTCAAACAGAATAATGAAGTGGTGGGACTCAATTTGGGCCAGATCATTGGCGTGCCAGCCACTAACGGTCATTGTTTTCCCACTATTAAGATTATAAGAGTCTAGACATCCCTGGTTAGCTTCATTTTCCTTGGTAATTGGACTAAACCAGAAGTCAACGTAATCACTATTCCCATTCTTGGCACCAGAGTAACGACTGATGACCTGGAGCTGGTGGCTGAGATTAAGCCCTTGCAAGGAAATGTTGGCACTGAAGCCAGATTTACCGGCCCCTTCCACGTCTGGATAGGCCGCGGCAACGTCAGGGCGCTTAACCGGTTGGTCAACCAGTACACGACCGACTTCCCGATTATTGTTTGTCCGATCGATCATGATCAGGTAATGGTACGGTTTATCGGCTGCCAGGTTGGTAGCGTGCCAGCCCGCTAGCTGTAACTCGTTATTATTAACGGTAACCTGGTCAAGGTGGGCATAGTTACCCCTGTTCACCGTGACGGGGGCAAACCAGTAGTCGGCTGCATTGCCGTTACCATTCTGGTCATCGGTATAACGACTGATGATTTGAACCTCACCAGTGGTTGCCGCTGCCGGGCCGAGGTTAAAGCTGGTCCGAAAGCCAGATTCTTTTGCCCCATAAACATTGTGGACCGTGGCCACGTCAGCACGTTCTGTTGGCTGGCTAGTGACATTGACCCGGCTAAGTTCACGGCTGTTGGTCCGATCATAGGCAATGATGTAATGGTAAGGTCGCCCCTGTGCACGGTTGGTAGCGTGCCAACCACTGACACTCAGCTGACCATCATTAAATTTGACCTGGTCCAAACAACCATAGTTGCCCTGGTCGGTGGCATTGTAGCTGGGGTTCCCCTTGCTGTCGAATGCCAATTGCTGACCAGTTGCACTGGCGTTAACTGTCTGTGTTTGAGCAGTTGCCGTCGTGGCGGCGGTTGTATTGGCCTTGATTTGGGCCTGGTTCATTAACAAAAAGAAGGAACAACTCGCCATTATTAAACAGCCAACAACTCCTTGCTGTGCATGACTAAAACCATTTTTCAAAATAAGTCCTCCCTAATCTCACAACCATGCAATGACATGAATTCTTCTTCATTATAGGATATTTTTAATACGTGGTAGCGTTTTCTTTACAAAAATAAAAAATGCGGGTAGGCAATGGTCATCCTACCCGCATTTCATTTTTTAATTCTGAAAAAAAGCACTGCAATCAAAACAGACTAAGCTGGTTCTCGTCCGGTAAGTCGGAGATAACATTATTTTCATCTAAAAAGTCGATAAGGGTTTGCGAGACCTTGCCCCGCTCTGCCAAGTCTTGCTTAGAAAGGAACGGCCGCTCTTCTCTGGCCGCAACAATTTGCTTGGCAACGTTGAGCCCCAGCCCCGGGATTGCGCGGAACGGTGCAATCAACGAGTCGCCATCGATCAGCCAGTTAGAGGCGTCTGACCGTTTCAGGTCAACCATCTTAAACTTGAAGCCCCGTTCCAGCATCTCGTTTGCTAGTTCCAGAATAGTCAACAGACTCTTTTCCTTGGCACTGGCGTCATTACCCTTCTCGTTAATCTCCGCCATGCGCGCCTTGACGGCTTCCTTGCCGTGCGCCATGGCAACGACATCGAAGTCATCCGCCCGCACAGAGAAGAAGGCACAGTAGTAGACCAGTGGGAAGTAAACCTTAAAGTAGGCGATCCGCAAGGCCATTAGGACATAAGCGGCCGCGTGAGCCCGCGGGAACATGTACTTGATCTTCAGGCAAGAATCCATGTACCACTGGGGAACGTTAGCTTCTTTCATCTTCTTCTGCCAGTTATCCGGGATTCCGCGCCCGTGACGGACTGATTCCATAACCTGGAAGGAGGTTTCAGAATCCAAACCGTAGTGGATCAAGTCGGTCATGATGTTGTCCCGGCAACCAATCACGTTGGCAATCGTTGCCGTCCCTTCCTTGATCAGCTCCTGGGCGTTATCCAACCACACACCGGTTCCGTGGGACAGTCCGGAAATCTGGAGTAACTGAGAATAGTTCTTCGGGTGGGTATCATTCAGCATCCCGCGGACAAACCGGGTCCCGAACTCCGGCAAGCCCAGTGTCCCGGTCTTACTTTGAATCTGTTCTTCTGTAACTCCCAATACCTTCGGACTCGAGAATAAGGACATTACCCCTGGATCGTTCATTGGAATGGTCTTCGGGTTCACCCCAGAAAGATCCTGCAGGGCACGAATCATCGTCGGGTCATCGTGACCCAGGATATCCATCTTCAGGATATTGTCGTGGATTGAGTGGAAGTCGAAGTGGGTCGTCTCCCAGGCGGCATCCTGGTCATCTGCCGGGTACTGAACGGGCGTGAAATCGTAAATGTCCATATCGTCGGGGACAATGATAATCCCGGCCGGGTGCTGCCCGGTCGTTCGTTTGACGCCGGTTGCCCCTTTAGACAGGCGGTCTTCCTCGGCACCGCGGAACTGAACATCGTTATCCCGTTCAAAGGCCTTTACATAACCGTAGGCCGTCTTGTCCGCCACCGTGCCGATTGTTCCGGCCCGAAATACGTTCTTTTCTCCGAAGAGGACCTTCATGTAGTTATGGGCAATTGGCTGGTAGTCACCGGAGAAGTTCAGGTCAATATCTGGCACCTTGTTCCCCTTGAAACCGAGGAAGGTTTGGAACGGGATATCGTGTCCATCCTTCACCAGCAGGGTCCCACATTTAGGGCATTTCCGCTCCGGCAGGTCAAAGCCAGAACTGTACTCACCCTTGGTGTAGAAGTGGGTGTACTTGCACTTTGGGCACCGGTAATGTGGTGGCAAGGGGTTAACTTCCGTAATCCCCGACAGGGTGGCCACCACACTAGAACCAACGGAACCCCGGGACCCAACCAGATATCCGTCCTTGTTTGACTTGGCAACCAGTCGCTGGGCAATTAAGTAAATAACGGAGAATCCGTTCTTCACAATACTGTTGAGCTCAAGCTCCACCCGGTCCTTAACCAATTTAGGTAGTGGGTCACCATACCAGGCCTTGGCCGTGTGCCAGGTCCGGTCCTGAATTTCCTGCTCCGCACCCTTCATGTGGGGGGTGTACAGACGGTCCTTGACTGGTCGAATATCATCATCAACCATGTCGGCCACCTTATGGGTATTGTCCACCACAATCTTTTGGGCGACGTCCTCACCCAGGAAGCTGAACTCCTTCAGCATCTCATCGGTCGTCCGGAAGTGAACGTCCGGGCGCTTTGTCCGGTTCAATGGGTTAGCGCCCCCTTGGGAGTTAATCAGGATCCGCCGGTAAATTCCGTCATGCGGGTTAATGTAATGCACATCCCCCGTTGCCACCACTGGCTTGTTAAGGTCATCACCAAGTTTAACCATGTTTTTAATGATATCTTCCAGGTGGGCCTGATCGCTGATGACGTGTTGCTCCAGCAGCGGTGCGTAATTTGGGCGTGGCTGGACCTCGATGAAGTCGTAGTAGCGGGCCCTGCGCATTGCTTCCGAATACCCCTTTTCCATCATTGCAGTAAAGACTTCCCCAGAGGAACAGGCGGTTCCCAGCAAAATACCTTCTCGGTACTTGGTCAGCACTGTCCGCGGAATTCTGGGTACCCGGTGAAAGTACTTAACGTTTGAGAATGAAACCAACTTGAAGAGGTTCTTCAAGCCAGCCTGGGTCTGGGCAATCAGCGTCGCGTGGAACGGCCGGGCGTGTTTATAGGCATCGTTTTCTGCCATGTGTTTATTCAGGTCATCAACGTAGCGAACACCATAACGGTCCTCGGCGTCCTTTAAGAACTTATAAAGCAAGTGCCCCGTAGCCTCCGCATCGTAATTTGCTCGGTGGTGGTGTTCCAAAGCCACTTTGAACTTCTTACTCAGGGTATTCAACCGGTAACCCCGCATGTTCGGATACAGGAAACGGGCCAGTGGTAAAGTATCAATCACTGGTTCCGTAATTTCTTCCATTCCGTGGCGACGGTAACCGGTGTTCATAAAGCCCATATCAAAGGAAACGTTATGCCCAGCGATGATGCTACCCTTGCACAGGTTCTTGAACATCCGGAAGACTTCTTCCTCGCTCTTGGAGCCATGGACCATCTCATCAGTAATACTGGTTAAGTTAGTCGTTTGTTCTGACAAGGGAAAACCAGGGTCAATAAATTCATCAAACCGTTCGATGACGTTTCCGTCCTTCATCTTAACGGCCGACAGTTCAATGACCTTATCATAGATTGCTGATAACCCGGTTGTTTCAACATCGAAAACAACGTAGGAATGGTCCTTTAAGACCGCATGATTCTCGTTATAAACCAGGGGAACCCCGTCATCAACAACGTTGGCTTCCATTCCGTAGAGCATCTTAATCTTGTTTTTCTTGGCGGCCTTGAAAGCCTCTGGAAAGGCCTGAACGTTCCCGTGGTCCGTAATGGCAATTGCTGGTTGTCCCCACTTGCTGGCTTGGGCAGCAAGTTCACTGATCGAATTAGTGGCGTCCATCTGGCTCATTTCACTGTGGGCGTGTAACTCAATCCGCTTATTGTCCGCTGGTGCCGTATCTTGACGCTCCTGATGGCTAACCTGGTTGATATCATAAGCATTGATAACCAGGTCATGCATCCAGGTATCCTCTTGAACCGGCCCGCGAACCTTAAGCCAGATCCCCGGTTTGATGTTCGCAAACTGGGCTTCCTCATCACTGTTGCGGGAGAACTTCTTAACCGCAAAGGATGAGGTGTAGTCGGTGATTTCAAAGGTCAGAAGCTGGCGACCGGACCGTAATTCACGGACCTCAGCATTGAAGACGTAGCCCTCAACAACTACCGACCGCTCCTCACCCTGGATATCCTTCATCTGGACAACTTCTTGCTTGTCGTTAATCACCCGACCGAGTTGTGCCGGGCCCGCCGCTGGTGCGGCCGGATGACTGCCAGAATGCTTCTTGGTGGTATTCTTCTTTTTTATCTGGGCGATCGCCTTTGCAGCTAATGCGGCATCTGCAGCTTCATGTTTTTCCTTCAACTCCTTGATCTTCGCCTGCGAGGCAGACTGATCAACAAAGGGGTGGATTTTAAAATGGGGGAAACCAAACCGCTGGTACGATTCTTCAATTTGGGCCAGGGCCTTCTTTACCAGCATCTCCTTAACAATATCGTTTTCGACAACGATGGTCACCCGACCGTCGCGAACTTCTGGAACGGTCGATACGCAGGCCTGCTGGAGCATCGGTGATTCAACCTTACTCTGGTTGATGACCTCTTCCCAGTAGTCAGCAACGAGGCCAGGATCAATATCAGTTGCCGGCGTGTTAATTTGGAGGCTAACCCCCGCGATGTCCTTAAATCCCATTTGTAGGGACTGGTAAAACTCTTTGTAGAGCTTTAATGGCAATGGCTGACGCATTATCAGGTGAAATTCCCACCGCCGGCTGGCTCGGTGAACGACAACCGATTGAACCGCTGCTTCCTTGAAAGCGCCGTTATCCTTCTCAGGAAAATGGATCTGCTCCAACAGCTTCCTAAATAATTCTTGTCTGTTTAAAGCCACTTCTTTTGAGTCCTCCTACTTAAAAAATGTGGTACCATTCCGTACCACATTTTATTTACTTATCCTCAACAGATTGGTCTGCAAGTTGTTTCAGCAAGATGCCAACCGTATTAACAAGTTCTTCCTGCTTGACTTCAATTGTTTCGCCCGTCTTCCGAATCTTGACTTCAACAATTCCATCAGCAGCCTTCTTACCAATCGTAACCCGCAATGGAATCCCAATCAGGTCAGAATCAGCAAACTTAACACCGGCCCGTTCCTTCCGGTCGTCAACTAAGACTTCGTAGCCCGCCTTAGTAAGTTGGTCTTCGATGTTGTTTGCCATCGTCATCTGTTCTTCCTTCTTGGCGTTAACCGGAATGACGTGAACGTCAAACGGGGCGATACTGTCTGGCCATACCAGACCATTTTCATCAGCATTTTGTTCTGCAACCGCTGATAACATCCGCGTCACACCAATGCCGTAGCAACCCATGATCATGTCAACCAGGCGGCCGTTCTTATCAAGGACCTTTGCACCGAGCTTTTCGGAGTAGCCCGTTCCTAATTTGAAGATGTGACCAATTTCAATCCCGTTCGTAAACTTGATTGGGTGACCGTCAGGGGCGATTTCGCCTTCCTGAACATTCCGGAAGTCACCAAACTGGTCAACCCGGAAGTCGCGGTCAATATTGGCATTGACAAAGTGGTAACCATCATCGTTAGCACCACAAGCCATGTTTACCAGAACCTTCACGTAGTTATCGGCCAGGATCTTAACATCCTCACCAACGCCAACTGGGCCTAAGGAACCTGGGTGCGCGCCGAGGTACTTAGCGGCGTCCGCTTCAGTGGCTAGTTCAAGGTCTTCACACCCCAGTGCGTTAGTCACCTTGGTCTCGTTAACCTCGTCGTTCCCCCGCATCAGAACCAATACCGGTTGGTAATCGTCTTCGCCCATTTTAGCCATGAAAAGCATCGATTTCAAGATCTGACTGGCATCGATCCCCAAGCTTTCGGCTGCCTCGTCAACCGTATGAGCGCCCGGCGTCGCCTGCTTCTTCAGTTCAGCTGGTTCAGCGGTTTGTTGAACACCATTAAACTTGGAAGTTGCCTTCTCCAGGTTAGCGGCATAACCACCGTCTGTATAAACGATGACGTCTTCACCAACCTCAGCAGGGGCGGAGAATTCTTGAGAATTGTCCCCACCAATGGTTCCAGAGTCCGCCAGGATAATCTTGTACTTCAGCCCAACCCGGTCAAAGATGTTCCGATAAGCCTGGGCTTGTTGCTGGTAGGCTTCATCAAGGCCCGCCTCGTCAGCAGCAAATGAGTAGGCATCCAGCATCTCGAATTCCTTGCCCCGAAGGATGCCGTACCGCGGCCGGTCTTCGTCACGGAACTTATCCTGAAGCTGGTAAACAACCAGTGGCAACTTCTTGTACGACTTAATGCTGTCACGAAGGACCTCAGTAAATGATTCCTCGTGGGTCGGGCCGAGAACAAATTCCCGGTCATTACGGTCACTCAACTTATAGAGGTTATCGCCATAAGCTTCGTAACGACCAGACTGCTTCCACAGTTCGGCTGGTAAAAGAGCGGGCATCATCATTTCGTAAGCACCAGCATTGTCCATTTCTTCGCGGATAATTTGTTCAACCTTACGGATAACCCGGTAAGCAAGTGGCAGGTATGACCAGACCCCCGATGAGATTTGGTAAATGTAACCTGCCCGGACCATCATCTTATGGCTGAGGGCCTCGGCATCACTTGGGGCCTCTTTCTTGGTTGGTATTAAAATCTTTGACTGCTTCATCATCATTCTCCTTTAATTCCCCCGATTACCGAATGAAATAGCGTTGAATATCATTCCAGGTAACCAAAATCATTAGTATCAATAGTAGCATAAATCCAATCATCGTCACAATTCCTTCGGCTTTCTCCGGGATTGGTCTTCTGATAACTGCCTCGATAATGTTTAGTAGTAGTTTACCACCATCAAGTGCTGGAATCGGCAACAGGTTTACGATCCCCAGGTTAATCGATAACATGGCTAAGAAGTTCAATACACCGTTAACCCCGAGTGCGGTCGCCTGAGAAGTCCCCGCATAAATTGCTACTGGGCCTCCCAGGTCATTTAGGCTGAAGCCGTGCGTGAACATGTGGCCTAAGACACTAAAAATCAGCGTCCCCGCCTGGGCAAACTGTTGCCAGCCGAATAACAGGCGGGCCTTGATACCCGTCTTTTGCTGTTCGATAATCCCAATCTGGCCGACTTTCTGCTTACCCTGTTTAACCGTCTTTGGTTTCACGGTAACGGATTTTGTTTTTCCAGCCCGCTGGTAGGTAAGGTGAACTTTTTGTCCCGGTTTGCTGGAAAGATTAGTGGCCAGTTCTGACCAGTTGTTGACCCGGACCTTCCCCACGTGCGTGATTCGGTCACCGGCTTTTAAGCCAGCACGGGCTGCAACTGAGTTGGCGTTGACCTTTCCAATCTGGTTGCTATTGGTGGGAACCCCAGCAAGGGTAAAGCCCAGGATGATAAACACCAGTAGTGACAAGATGAAATTATTCATCGGCCCCGCAAAGTTGGTCATCATCCGCGCGGGCAAACTGGCCGACTGAAACTGGACGTCACGAGGAGTAATCTGAACCTGGGTGCCGTCACGTTCGATGACAACGGCGTCGTGGTCAACCTCATAAGTTTTGACCTTGCTTTCGTCGCCATTAACAAAACCCTTGATCCACAGGCCATCCGTCAGGTCACTGTCCACTAGCTGGAGGGGGATCCCCTGAAACAGGGTCGACTTCGAACTCGTGTTGATGGTAACGACCTTATTTTGGTCGTTTAACTGGAGTGTCAGTGGGGTCCCCGGGCGCATCTCCTCTTCATCCTCATCGTCATTTCCTGCCAGGCGTACATAACCCCCAACGGGAAGAATGCGGACGGTGTAGGTCGTGCCATTTTTCCTCTTCCACCATATTTTAGGGCCCATGCCGATGGAGAATTCACGAACCAAGATACCAGCCCGTTTGGCAAAGTAATAGTGGCCGAATTCGTGAACAAGCACGAGGACCCCAAAAACGATGATAAACGTAATAATTGTTATTATCACAGAATCCCTTCCTTAAATAATACCAACCATGTGTAGAAGTGGCATAACGATCAACATACTGTCAAAGCGGTCCAGGATTCCCCCGTGACCAGGCAGAATTTTACCGGAATCCTTGACGCCATAATACCGCTTCAAAGAAGATTCGATTAGGTCCCCTAACTGGCCCATGATCGACAGAATTAGCGTCAGGATAATCATGGTAACAAAGCCATCACCAACAGGGAACAGGTACAGGTAGATCGCTAAAATAATGGTTGCAGAGACTGTCCCCCCAATCGATCCTTCCCAGGTCTTGTTGGGACTAATCTTTGGTGCCAGCTTATTTTTCCCGAGTTTTCGCCCAATCAAGTAAGCGCCACTATCAGTGATCCAGACAATCAGCATCCCGTACAACAGGGTCTGGAAATTAATTGCCCGGGCCGCCACAAAGTAGTGGAAGCCCATCCCAATGTACAGCATTGCTAAGGTAATTACGCCCGCATCATCGAAGGTAAAACGTTGCTTCCGCAAGACAGTGTGGAGTAGCAATAAGACAACCAGCAAGTAGAAGCCAAACCAGCGGGTCGCCACACTGGGTAAGAAATCCAACCAGTTATCCGGCAAGATTAATAGGGCCACTCCCAGATAACTAACAATCGCCTCAAAAGAGATCACAAACATCCGCTTCATCACGAGGACTTCTGACATCGCAATGATTCCTAACACAACAGCAGCAACGGTCAGTGGCCACCCACCATAGATTATCAGTGGAATAAAGATGGCCAGGGCCACGACCGCCGTGATAATTCTCGTCTTCACTTTTAAAACATCCTCCCTATTGGTTCTCTAATCCGCCAAAGCGGCGGTGACGACCTTGAAACTCGATAATGGCCCTCTTCAATGACTCGGCATCAAAGTCAGGCCAGTGTTCTGGCACAAATTCAAGCTCACTATAAGCAATCTGCCATAGCATAAAGTTGCTAATTCGTTCTTCACCACTCGTCCGAATTAAAAGGTCGGGGTCCGCGAGTGTCCCCAGGCTGGCAGACATCAGGTGGCGGCTAATCGTTTCTTCGTTAATATCATCTGGTGAAAGCTGGCCTTGTTTTACCTCACCGGCAATCTGTTTCATGGCCCGCGTAATTTCATCACGGCTTCCGTAGTTTAAGGCGAAGTTGAGCACCATCCCATCACATTTGGCGGTATCCTTAATGGCATCGCGGACCGCCTGCTGGGTCTGAACGGGCAGCTTACTTGTATCGCCCATCACCATTACCCGGACGTTGTTTTTAATCAGGTCCGGAACAAAGGTTGAGAAAAAGCGAATTGGCAGTTGCATCAGGTAATTGACTTCACTGCTGGGTCGCTTCCAATTCTCGGTAGAAAAAGCGTATAGGGATAGGACCTTGACTCCTAATTTACTAGCCGCAATGGCAACCGTCTTGACGGTCTGCATTCCCTGCTTGTGACCGGCAACCCGGGGCAGGTGCCGCTTTTGGGCCCACCGACCATTGCCGTCCATGATGATTGCAATATGTTGTGGAACGCGCTGCGGGTCCAACTCTGGCTCAACACCAGCGGTTTTTCTTTTAGAAAACAAATTTCTCCCTCCATACTATGGTAAATGAATATTTTTAAACAAAGCGCTAATTAATTATAAAGCTCCCGTTAGCGAATTATCAACTCACGGCCGCTTTTTAGCAAAAATTTATACCTAATAACAAAAAAGGGGACAGCACGGGCCATCCCCTAGCAGGTAAATGTTTATTGGAGCAATTCCTTTTCCTTATCTGCGGCAATTGATTCCAGGTTCTTAATCCCGGCGTCCGTTTCGTCCTGGACCTTCTTTTCCAGGTCGTGGAATTCGTCATCGTTGAAGTCACCATTCTTGTTGCCCTTCTTCAGGTCATCCATGGCTTCACGGCGAACATTACGAACGGCAACCTTAGCCTTTTCCAACTCCGCCTTAACGTCCTTGACCAGTTCCTTACGCCGGTCTTCAGTTAATTGCGGAATGATCAAGCGAATCGCACTACCATCGTTTTGTGGTGTCAGTCCCAGGTTAGAAGCATAAATTGCCCGTTCAATTTCCTCTAAGATACTTTCGTCGTACGGGGTAATCAGCAACTGCCGTGCTTCCGGAATTGTGATCGAAGCAACCTGGTTCAGCGGCGTTTCTGCTCCGTAATATTCAACCTTAACAGAGTTCAGAAGGCTCGCATTGGCTTGCCCTGCCCGGATATCGGCAAGGGTTCTTTGCAATGCTTCCCCCGACTTCTTCATCTTTGTTTTTGCGTCATTTAAGATTTCTTTACTTGATGCCATAATTTAGTCTCCCTCAATAGTTGTTCCAACTTGCTGGCCAGTAACAACCTTCATAATGTTGCCGGCCGTGTTCAGATTAAAGACGACGATTGGAATGTGGTTATCCATCGACAGCGAACTAGCGGTGGTGTCCATCACGTGCAGGTTCTTTTCAATCAGGTCCATGTGGGTCAAGTGGTCAAATTTAACCGCGCTACTATCCTTATTCGGATCAGCGGAGTAAACACCATCAACCCCATTCTTCCCCATTAAGATTGCGTCAGCATTGATTTCTGCCGCCCGCAGTGCTGCGGTGGTGTCGGTTGAGAAGTAAGGGCTCCCGGTACCGCCGGCAAAGATTACGATCCGGTCTTTTTCCAGGTGCCGAATGGCCTTCCGCCGGATATATGGTTCAGCAATTTGCCGCATTTCAATTGACGTTTGCACCCGGGTTGGGACGCCAATTGACTCAAGGGCGTCCTGTAAAGACAGGGCGTTCATAATTGTTGCTAGCATCCCAATGTAGTCCGCCTGGGCGCGTTCCATGCCGAGCTGGGCACCGGTAACGCCCCGCCACATATTTCCACCGCCGACGACGATGGCAATTTGGACTCCTTTATCGTGAACCGCCTTTAATTCCTTAGCAACATCCTTGAGCACCGGTGGGTTAATGCCGAATCCCTTTTCACCAGCAAGTGCTTCGCCACTGAGCTTCAAGATAACTCGATTATACTTAATATCAGCCATCATGTTCCTCCTTATCCCTTATCAACCTTGTAAAAAAGGACGCACTTAATAAGTACGTCCTTCTCGCCAATCGAACGCTTAGTTCATTTGGTCCTTAACTTCTTTAGCAAAGTCGTCTTGCTTCTTTTCGATTCCCTCACCAACTTCGTAACGGATGAAGGACTTCAGTTCACCGTTGTTAGCCTTAACGAATTCAGCAACGGTCTTGTCAGAATCCTTAACGAATTCCTGGTCAGCCAGGCAGATTTGGGACAAGAACTTGTTCAAACGCCCTTCAACAATCTTGTCAACAATCTTAGCAGGCTTGCCTTCGTTCAAAGTTTCTTCCTTGAAGACAGCGCGTTCGTGGTCAAGACGTTCCTTGGAAACATCGTCACGAGTCATGAATTCAGGGTTGATAGCAGCAACGTGCATTGCAACGTCCTTAGCAGTAGCTTCATCGGCACCCTTCAGAACAACTAAGGCAGCAATTTGGCCACCTTGGTGGAGGTAAGCACCGAAGGAATCACCGTCGTCCTTTTCAACGACTTCAAAACGCCGCAGGCTAACCTTTTCACCGGTCTTTTGGGTGGTGCTGATGATATCATCCTTCAGCGTACCATTATCGGTCTTAATTGCCAAAGCTTCGTCAACGTTGGCCGGCTTGTTTTCACTAATTAACTTAGTGATCTTCTTCAGCAGGTCCTTGAATGGGTCACTGGCAGCAACGAAGTCCGTTTCGGAGTTCAGTTCAACAATTGCGGCCGTATTGCCGTTAACTGCGATGTCTGCTAAACCTTCAGCAGCAACCCGGCTGCTCTTCTTAGCAGCCTTGGCGATTCCCTTTTCACGAAGGTAATCCATTGCCTTGTCCATGTCACCATCACTTGCAACCAATGCCTTCTTGGCATCCATGATTCCGGCACCGGACTTCTTCCGTAATTCCATAACTTGAGCAGCTTTAATTTCAGCCATGACAGAGTCTCTCCTTTAACAGTTAATAAGTTTTACAAAAAAAGGACTGTTTGTACTCAGGGCCACAATGGTCCATAACACAAAACAGCCCAAGTATTAATCGGTTTTTAAATTACTTGCCTTCAACACTGTTCTTGAGGTTCTTCAGAGAATCTTCACTAACAGTAGTGTCTTCAGCAGCTTCTTCGGCATCAGCATCTGCTTGTTGAGCTTCATCTTGACCTTGCTTACCTTCAACAATTGCGTCGGCCATCTTGGAAGTAATCAGACGAACGGCACGAATTGCGTCATCGTTAGAAGGAATTACGTAGTCGATGTCATCTGGGTCGGTGTTCGTATCAACCATGGCAACGATTGGGATGTGGAGCTTTTGTGCTTCCTTAACAGCGATTTGTTCCTTGTGTGGGTCAACGATGAACAGTACGTCTGGGATCCGAGGCATGTCTTCGATACCGCCGAGGAACCGTTCCAGCTTTTCACGTTGCTTAGTCAGAACAGCAACTTCCTTCTTTGGCAGAACATCAAAGGTACCGTCTTCGGACATCTTCTTTAATTCCTTCAGACGAGCGATCCGGGATTGGATGGTCTTCCAGTTAGTCAAGGTCCCACCTAACCAACGGTGGTTAACGTAGAATTGACCTGCACGGGTAGCTTCTTCTTCAATTGAGTCTTGAGCTTGCTTCTTGGTACCAACAAAGAGAACAACTCCGCCATCAGCGGCAACGTTCTTCATGTAGTCGTAAGCAGTATCAATCAGCTTAACAGTCTTTTGTAAGTCAATGATGTAAATACCGTTACGTTCAGTGAAGATGTATTGTTCCATCTTTGGGTTCCAACGACGAGTTTGGTGACCGAAGTGGACACCTGCTTCAAGCAATTGCTTCATAGTAACAACAGACATAAAAATACCTCCAAATTGTTTTTCCTCCCCATGAGTCGTCTAAGAATGGGAACCATTACTGGCACATCCCTTCTTATCGTCACAGGTGTGTTATATGTTATTAAACACCGCTTAATAGTATACAAAAAAGCTTGTCTAATGACAAGCTTTTTAACCTTTTCTTTTGGTGTTTTGGTGGTTCAAAACAAAATAGTGTGCCACGTCGATTCCGTGGGCCTTTAGGAACCGTTCTTTTTTCTGCCGCGTTTGGTGTTTAAAATGGTATTCTGCACTGAGGGCGGCATGTTTACTGCCGAATTCCTGCTGGTAAATCAACTGGAGGGGGTGGCGGCTCTTCACCCGGGTGTACTTGGCTCCCTTATAAGTCTGGTGCTGGTCAAAGCGCCGTTGGACATTATCAGTAAAGCCGCAGTAAAGGCTGTCGTCGGCACAGTACAGGACATAGATATAATAAGGTTTACTCTTTGCCATATAAAAGCTTCCTCACTGCTGGAAGGTATTCCCCATCGTCCCCGTTAACAATAATCGGTGGAACAACCTTCATCCCCCCGGGCTTCCCATCCTTGATCACCTCAATCAGCATCATATTCGCTTCCCGTCCTGGTTTTGGATAGATGAAGCGCAGTCGTTTGGGAACCAGGCGGTGTTCTTGAAGGGTCGTCAGGATTTCTGTTAAGCGGTCCGGGCGGTGAACCAGGTATCCGTGACCGTTCATCTTCAATAGGCCACTCATCTGCTGAGCAACCATCGTGAAGTTCGTCTTAATCTCGTGGCGGGCAATCGCGAGGTAGCGGTTAGGGTTACGTTGACTTTTTTCCGTGACGGGAAAATAAGGCGGGTTGCAGAGGACCACATCGACAGAATCCTTAGGCACCTGGGCGAAGATATCGGCAATGTCCATATTTAAAACGCGGTAACGGTTATCAAGTTGATTAAGTTGAATGCTGCGGGCGGCCATATCCGCCAGACGTTTCTGGATTTCCACTTCAGTAAAGGTCCCGCCTAACTTGTCATGAAGGAAGAGCCCCACTGCCCCGTTACCGGCACACAAATCGACCGTTTTCAGGCGGTGACGGTGGTTGGGACGGACAAAGTCGGCCAGCAAAACCGCATCGAGGGAAAAGGCAAAGCAGGACGGACTCTGAATAATTTTGACGTCCTGGCTATATAACTGGTCGATTCGCTCGTCGCCACGTAAGAATTTCGTTGGTTCATTCATCGCTATTTCCCCTTTTGTCCTTGCAAGTTGATCTTTTTTTAGTCATACTTTAGCTTTGAAGTATCATTTAACATAGATTGGAAGAATAAAAATGCTTTACACATTCTTAGTAAAAATCGTCAATCCATTTTTGACATTGATTAACGGGCGCGCCCGTATCTACAATCGGGAAAACCTCCCCGACGGTAACTACATTATTGTAGCACCCCACCGGACATGGATGGACCCCGTTTTATTAGCCCTTGCCGTTTGGCCAAAGAAATTTAGCTTTATGGCTAAAAAGGAGTTATTTAAGAATCCAATCGCGGGCTGGTTTTTAAGGGCCCTTAATGCCTACCCAGTAGATAGAAAGCACCCGGGCCCATCCGCCATTAAAACACCGGTGAAGTTCCTGCGTAACGGTGATCTTTCCACAATTATTTTTCCCAGTGGTTCCCGTTACTCAGCCAAGCTCAAGGGTGGCGCAACCCTGATTGCTAAATTAGCGAACGTGCCCCTCGTTCCGGCAGTCTACCAGGGGCCCCTTAAGTTTGGGCAACTCTTCACTCGCAAGCCACGTAAGATTGCTTTTGGCAAGCCGATTTACGTTGACCGGAAGAAAAAGCTAAATGAAGAGTACGAGGCAGAATTGGAAAACGAGATGCAGACGGCCTTTGATGACCTCGACAAGCAGATTGACCCCAGCTTCGTTTACGTCATGCCCCCAAAGCCTAAAGACGATGATTTTTAATTAAAAATATAGGACTTCAATGTTTGGTAAACCAGGCATTGAAGTCCTATTCTTTTATATAAGTCACCCGGCCAATTACTTATTAGCCTTACGTGCTTGTGCCTTCATCGTTTGCATCATTTGATGTAACTTCCGGCTGGATGGCTTCTGCCCCATCTGGAGCATCATTGTCCGCAACATTTCCTCAGAAATTGGGGGATTATTACGAAGGTAGTTTTCCATGTACTTACGAGCACCGAAGAAGCCGATTAATAAACCAACCAGCAGCGCCAGAATGACAAATAAAATCGTCATACCCAAGATTGCTTCCTCCTTTGTTAAGTTACCTTTTCATCTTACACGAATGTTTAACACTTGAAAAGTAGCAAATTAAATTAATCGTCACGGAGACCTTTCTTCCGCTGGATTTCCTTCACCTTTTCAGGTGTGACTTCCTTTCCTTCATTGTTGTAGATCCGCATCATCTCAATGTTGCTCCGCATGGTCTCACGGAAGTTCTTGATGTATTCACGGCGCAGGCGTTCACGTTCCCGGGTTTCGGCCTCAGTAAGGCCCTCCTTCTTATTTTTGTGGGCAAGCTCATTGATCCGCTTTAAAAGCTTTTCCTGTTCCTTTGATTCTGTCATTAAGCTGACCTCCAGTTCTTTAATTCACAATATCATTTTAAATTAATCACTTTTTTTGTCAATTGCGAACGTACGTTTGAAATTCCGGTAAGGCTATGATATCCTTAAGATAATAATAAATTAATGAGGTGCTATCATGGCAAAACCGGCAAAAAATAAACAAATGGCTGTTCTAAGTTTTATTCACAAGCAGGTCACTGACCACGGCTACCCGCCAACCGTTCGTGAAATCTGTAGTGCGGTCGGCCTTTCATCAACTTCAACCGTCCACGGTCATATTAACCGTCTAATTGAAGGGGGCTTTTTGGAAAAGGACCCTGCTAAGCCACGGGCACTGGAAATCACGCCAAAAGGGCTGGACCTCTTGGGGGTAAAGCCACGCCAGACAAAAATTCCCCTGTTAGGGGTGGTTACGGCGGGGCAACCAATTCTTGCCGTAGAAGACGCCACGGACTTTTTCCCCATTCCACCTTCTATCCAGGACAACAACGACTTGTTCATGTTAACGATTCGGGGAACCAGTATGATCAAGGCCGGCATTTTAAACGGTGACCAAGTAATCGTCCGTAAACAGTCCACCGCCAAGAACGGTGACATTGTCATCGCAATGAACGATGATAATGAGGCCACCTGCAAGCGATTCTTTAAGGAAAAGAATCGTTTCCGTCTCCAACCCGAAAATGATACCATGGACCCGATTTTTCTCAAGAACGTTAAGATCCTGGGAAAGGTTGTCGGTCTCTTCCGCGACAATATTTTTTAACTACTTAGCTAACAAAGGCGTCAGGACTCGAAGATACGAGTGCTGGCGCCCCTTTTTATTATTGTTGTTTGTAAATCCGCTGATGATTTTGCTGCCCCGCGAGAACAAAGGGGGCATGGTCATTGCCGAGGTCAAATTCCACATCCTGCTCATCCATCCCCAGCTGGTGGTTAAACATGTCCTCATATTCCGCAATTGAGACCTGGTGGCGCTTTTGAAGCATTGCTTGGACATCATTAGTATAGTCCAAGAAGTGCGGCTGAACGATTCCCGTGTAAAACTCACCTTCGGCACCGGAACCGTAACTAAACATGCCCAACCGGTCACCAGCCTTGACCTGCCCATTTTGCAGGAACGAAAGGAGGGCGAGGTAGAGTGAACCGGTGTATAGGTTGCCGACCTGGCGGCAGTACAATTGACTGGCGGTAAGCGCCGTGCGCAACCGAGTTGCCACTGGATCCTGCCGGTCACCCAGGACCCCTTCCAGGGCCTTCTTACCCATCTTAGTGAATGGCAGGTGGAAAAGCAGGCCCGCAAAATCAGCGAGCTGGTGGCCAGTCATCATTTGATAACGGGTAAATACCTGTTTGAAGAAGTCAACGTAAACGTTGGTTGAGTATTTACCATCCACCATTGCCTCAGTGGCATAGAGGGGACGCCAGAAGTCCATCACGTCTTTTGTCAGGTTCACGCTTGTCGGTTCAATTGCCAAAATGTGGGGGTTGGCACTAATCAGCATGGAAACGGCACCTGCCCCCTGGGTAACCTCGCCCGCCGTTTGCAAACCGTAGCGGGCGATATCGGCGGCAATGATTAGCACCGTCTCTTGGGGATGTAATGCTACCAGGCCGCGGGCAAATTGAATTCCCGCCGTTCCCGCGTAACAGGCTTCCTTTAGTTCAACTGCGCGGACATAGTCGTTGAGGCCCAGTAATTCTTTGATATTAATCGCACTTGCCTTAGAGTTGTCAACACCCGACTCAGTGGCGACGATGATTGTCGATAGGTGATCAATAACCTGCTTAGTCATAAGCTTCTGAGCAGCGGCGGCCCCCAGCGTAACGATGTCTTGGGTGGGTGGAACAACGGCCTGCTGGTCTTGGCCAATTCCAATTGTGTACTTATTCGGATCAACACCCCGAACTTTGGCTAGTTCGCGGAGGTCAATATAATCGTTTGTCGTGGCAAAAGCCATCTGGTCAATTCCAATCTTCATACTGCTATTCCCCCATTTTATCCATCGTTTTGTTTAGTAATTCATCAACCGTGTTATTACCAGAATTATTGGCGTGCCCCTTGGTCCAGGTAAAGTGCAATGCGGAGAAGCGCGGTAACAGGATTAAAATTTCCTGCCACAGTTGCTGGTTGGCGACCGGTTTACCCGTTGAGGTCCGCCAGTTACGCCGTCGCCAACCGTTTAACCACCCCTTCATGATCGGGTCCAAGACGTAGTGTGAGTCAAGAGTTGCCGCAATTTTTTTATCCTGCCAGCCAAGTTCAAGGAGCCTGTTTAAGGCATTGATCAGCCCCAGTAGCTCCATCCGGTTGTTGGTACTCCCCCACTCACCACCAGTCCCAGTGAGCCGGCGACCAGCACCCTCAATGAGGTAGGCCCAGGCCGCCTTGTCAGTTTGCTTGACGTGCTGACCAAGTTTATTTCCGTGGTTACGTGAGCCCCCATCGGAGTACAAGTAGACTTCGGGTTGATTAGCTGGTTGTTGGTCCCCTAACGCTAGCCGCAGCTGTTCAGGTCGCCGCGTTGACCGTTTGGACGTTGATGGGACTGCGAGCCAAGCCTGTGCTTCACTTAAGGTCGAAAATCCCCGGTAAACTGCTCCAGCGTAACCACTTACTTGTTTTTGACACGCCGGCCATGAATTGTATATTCCCGGCTGGCGGCCTTTTTTTACGACGTAATATTTTTTTGCCATGATGCTCCTGCTTTTTATTTGATCTAAGACGATTAATTATTCCGCTGCTTATTATACAGAGGTCGAACGGTTTATATCAAATCATTGCTTTTGCGATATGTACGAGAAGCTTTGCGAACAGCGTCAATATTCGTATCCGTATATGATTTTCCGAATTTCCTAGGTATTACGAGTGTACTCATTTATACTTAAATTATAAGAATAATTGAGGTCATATGTTGCTGAAATAATCTTGGAACCTAATTTTACATTGTCCAAATGCTGAAGACGTTAAAAGCTGAATATTTAGAGGAGGTCTTCTCTTGAAAACAACAAAACTAGTTGTGGGAATCATTATGATTGTTGTTGCATTTTTCATTTCTATTCAATCTGTTATGGCTGGTATGAGCGAAGCATTTATTAATTCTGGTGGCCATGCTGGTACCGCAGGACTTATTGTTGAAATTTTATATCTCGCTTCCGGAATCGTTTATATTGCTACACGTGGTAAAGACAATTTTGGCCCTGACATTGCATCTTTAATTATGCTCTTGATTGCTTGGATCCTTGGCCTAATTAATGCAGGCATCTACAAAGATTTAATCATCTGGTCATGGTTAGCTTTTATTATCGGAATTGTATTTTTTGCCTGGCATAAACTAGAAGACAGCAAGAAGTAAGGTGAGCTGTAATGCGATCAGATAGGTATAAAAACGTTGTTCCCTGGTATAAGCAATTTTGGGGATGGGTAATTATTGACGCGTTCGTTATTGGAATCAGCGGAATTGTAATTACTGCTATATTTGACGGCACCAGCTCTTCTTCAAAATCGATAAGTAGTACTAATAATAACACCGATAAAATTACCGATATTTCAAAGCCAAAGGGGAGTTTTGATGGTCATATTGCTAAACTGCCTAAGTATACTATCAAAATTACAAACGTTTCTCTTGGTGAAAATGATGACGGTAAAAAATGTATAATTTTTGATTACACCGTTTATAATAAGTCCGCTAAAGACATGTCAGCGGAGGACGCTTGGATGCAGACTTTCAGCGCTTATCAGCCTGATAAAAACACACAAAACCAACTTGATAGTGATGTTGTTGACGTTAGTGATTCATTAGATGATGAAATGAATCAAGAAATCAACAAAGGTGGTCATGAAAAGGGTGAATTTATTGCGGTACTTAAGAGTGGTAAGCGTCCCGTTGTTCTAAAGGCCAAAGACGACGCTGGCCAGCTAATCGGAAAACACACTTATAAGTTCAAGGCAAAAGCAACTCCTAAGGATGAGGGATCTGCATCCACCAATGGTAATAAGCAGGTAGCTACTGGTTCTAATAGCACCAGTAGAATGGCCAACACTGCTGAAAGTTCAGATGATTCTTCAAAAAGCAGCAATAAAGATGATAACAGCAAGGTTGTGATTGATGGTCATAGTTTTCATCACCAAAACGTTAATGATGGAGACTCCAACTATGACATGCTCGTTGGTGACAATGGAGAAGGTGAACTTACTGAGTGGGCTGTCAATAGCTCAACAGGACAACAAGGCCCTAATATGCAATCTAAAGTTAATGCAATCTATGGACATTAATCAGTAACTAGAGAAGCCCATCTCTGCTGGTGCAGAGATTGAAAATTATAAACCAAATAAATAATAGCAATTAACGCCCACGTTATTATCTGTGATAATAAATTGTATAGATCAAGTCTAAAGGACCCTTAGAGTAGGTGTTGGACTAGCAAAGCCTCAGTTCTGTGTATTTACATAGGTCTCAGGTTTTTTGTTTTTTGAAGGTGGTATTTTGACATACACTAATAATTCAAAACCATTTAAAACATTAAATCAGCTGGGTGTTTTTGGCTAGAGATTCCAACGGTGTAATAGATTAACGGCTTTATCTATACTTGTACTAGGCCGGCTATTTTAGGCGATTACTTGTTCAAAAATTACATTCAAGATGCTGTACTGACTTCAAGCAAAAAAAGATTAAGCAAGTTGAGCTTTTTAACTTAAAAGGAATTAAAGCTTTAACCAACCGGTTGGATACTACTCACTTCAGTTCATGCTTTACCGGCCATTACATAATTCTGACAGCTATTTTCACTGGTATACGACTATAAGAGGTCCAATTACTGATATTTGAAAATATCAACAAACAATTACAATCAATAAATCATGGAATGCTGTTAGGAAGGAATTCCAGGAGACCACTTTACCTTTTAGGGCTTATCTGATACAATATAGAAGTTGACGATGGAGAGTTGGCAGAGTGGTAATGCACCGGACTCGAAATCCGGCGAACCCGTGTAGAGCGGGCGCGCAGGTTCAAATCCTGTACTCTCCTTTTATATAAAAATGTGGAAACACAGAAAAGCATGAATCCTTTAATATCGAGGGTTCGTGCTTTTTTATTTGGTATGAAGAAACACCATAAAAATAAAGTCTGCACACATCTACTAAAAAAGCCCGCATTTTGTGCAGGCCGACAAAATATGTACAGAAATTGGCTAGTTCTCAGAGCTACAAGACTTTAAGGGCCTCAACAATTTGCTTAACGGTTTTATTTCTTTACTCGTCAATCAAATAAGCATAAGTATTATTTTTGTAGACGTTCAATTGACCTAGCCAGTGGTCTCCTTAAAAATCCCGTATCTAGCTAGTTATTCGCGATATTATAGGTGGTCTTACCATTCTTGGCACTATAAACCGCCTGGTCAGTGTTGTCTGGGTTAACAATTCGAATCGTGTAATCGCCATTCAAAGCAGTCGAAACCTGGCTGGAATTCTCCTTAATCGAATTGGTCAGGTTTGACCACCCCATCTGACTAGCCTGGCTAGGGTCACTTACGATTGCCTTGACCGCTTGAACCGTATTATCCGCCGTTGGCTTAATCGTGTAAGTGTTATTCTCCTCGTTAAACGATACCGTTCCTAACTTAGCATACCCCTTTTGAAGCTGACGCAGGACCGCCATTTGGTGGTTAGAACTCCCCTGCTGGCCGCCATTAATCGTACTGAAGTCATTTGAAAAACTACTTTGACTAACTTGTTGACTAGAAGAACTCGACTGACTTGAAGCCTGCTGTTGCCCCTTAAAGACCGGCAAATTAATTGTCCCGAAAATCACGGCAATCAGACTCAAAACAACGATAACCGTCCCCGACTTCCATTCACGGTAACGTTGCCATGAATTTGCTAAATAGAAGCCGCCGAGAATCAACATCAGGCCGCCAAAAATAACCAGAAAGATCATTGTTAAACTCCTTTTCAAATATCCTTGATATAAAAATAAGGGTGTGACTGTGATGCCTCACCCTCTATTTTTAAAATTCCATCAGTGCCTTAACGTCGTAGTCCTTAACCTTTTCACGTCCATGAAGGTCCTTCAACTCAATTAAGAAAGCACAGCCAACGACAATTCCGCCCATTTCTTCAACCATCTTGATAGTTGCGGAAATGGTCCCACCAGTGGCCAGTAAATCATCGACAACGAGGACCCGTTGTCCTGGCTTGATTGAATCGTATTCCATCTGCAAGGTTGCGCTACCGTATTCCAAGGTGTAACTAGCACTGACTGCTTTACGGGGTAACTTCCCCTTCTTCCGTGCCGGTGCAAAACCAACACCTAATTCACGGGCAATTGGGCAACCAACGATAAAGCCACGGGCCTCAGGGCCAACAACCATATCAACGTTCTTATCTTTGGCATAATTAACCAACTCATCAGTTGCTTGCTTGTACGCTTCACCATTTGCCATCAACGGTAAGATATCCCGGTAGATAATCCCCTTCTCTGGATAGTCTGGGATACTGGCAACGTATTTATAAAGGTCTAAAGTCATAACCAGAAAATGTCTCCTTTAATCTTCCTTCAGGCACTGTAAAACCCATTTAGCGAGCGCTCCGGCATTACTGTAAAGGAGCGTCTGCTCAGCCTGGTAACGGGCAAGCTGCGCCTGATAGTGGTCCGTTTGTTTTAAATCGGCCTTTTGCGTATTCTTGGCAAGGTTTAAAACACCATTACTAATTGTAACAAATCCTACCTCAGAAAACACATTAATCATCAAATTTAATCGAACTTCATTAATTCTTAAATAACGACTAACCGCCGTCCGCTGGCCTGGCCACTGGATATTTGCCTTTCGAGCCAGGAAACGGTAAAGGGCAGCAAAATCATCCCGGGTGGGGAGCCCGGCAAGATAAACACTGTTGTTTTCAAACAGTAATAGGCGAATCAGGGCTGGACTTGCGCTATCCTTGTCGAAGATCTTGGTAAAGGTCGCTAAGCTCTTCGGGCAGTCAACAACCGTCACTGTCTTACCAGCAAAGTCCGTCGCGGCCGCCTGGTCAATCGATAGGGCTTTCCCGTCCCCAACGTGAGGCGCAATGTTCTCCCGTAACCGGGTATCTTCGACAACATAGAAGCCCGCTTGACCAAAATGGTTAGCGGTCAGGTGGCTTGTCCGCTGGTCGAGGATAACTGTCCCCCGGACACGGATATCGGTGAGTAGTAGTTGGATTGTCCGTTTCCCCTGCCATTCATTAACACTCAGCTTCGCAACCAGGTCAACTTGACCACCCTGCCCCTTGAGAATTGGTGCCAGTTTTCCCTGGTTAAAGGCAACAACAGTCACTTGACCATTCAGGGAAAACTTAAGGTGGTCATTAGCCTTCCCCATCGTGCGAACGTCACTGGGCTGAACATCGTTAAATTCAAAAACGGGTTCCTCATTACCAGGACCAAAGGGGCCCAACTTTTGAATTTCCTGGTACAACTGCTCATTAACATCCCCCGCCCGCAGTTGGGCATCAACCACCAACGGGATTTGTTTATGACTATCAAATTGCTGCTTTTGTGCCTGGGCAAACAACGCCGCCCGTAACTCGTCCGTCTTACCTATTTCAAAGGACAAACCACAGGCAGCGGGGTGGCCCCCAAAGGTCGTCAGGAGGTCACGGTGGGGGTCAAGGGCATCGAAGAGGTTAAAGCCCGCGATACTACGTCCGGAGGCCTTGGCCACTTCACTTCCGTCATCAGCACTGGCAATAATGGTCGGCTTCCCTGTCTGGTCCATGATTCGACTTGCAACAATGCCTAAAACGCCTTGGTGCCAGTTATGACCAACCAGAAGAAGGACCGGCTGATCTAGTGCATGGGCTGCCTGGTCACTGGCTTCCGCCATAATCTGATCAACCAATTCGCGTCGTTTTTGGTTCGCCGCTTCGACCTGTTGGGCAAGCTGGCTACCTGTTTGCTCGTCAACGGTCGTCAGCAGTTCGACTCCGGCATTAGCGTCGGCGATACGACCCAGAGCATTAAGACGGGGCGCAATCGTAAAGCCAATGTCGGTGGAGGTCAACTGTGCTTCATTCACCCCCGCTGCTTGTAAGAGGGCGTGAATACCAGGCCGCATCCCCTGACGCAGAAGTTGGATGCCAGCCCCGATCAAGGCCCGGTTTTCATCGGTCACACTCACAACATCGGCAATTTCGCCGATTGCCAAAAGGTCCAGCATTTCTTCCGGGAACTCATCTTGCAGGGCCCAGGCCACTTTAAAGGCCACCCCCACCCCTGATAGGTCAGGAAATGGGTAATTGCTTCCGGGATAACGGGGGTGGACAATGGCAACCGCGTTTGGTAGTTCCTTCGGGAGCTCGTGGTGGTCAGTCACCACCACATCAACCCCCTGGGCCATTGCAGCGTCGATTACATCTTTTCCACTGACCCCATTGTCCACCGTGATAATAAGCTTTGTGCCAGCCGCAATGATGCGTTGGTAGGCGTCCGCGTTGGGCCCGTAGCCATCTTTAAAGCGATCCGGAATATAGTAGTCAACGTTTGCCCCAATTTCGTTTAAGGCTTCGTACATGACCGCGGTGCTTGTTATCCCGTCAGCATCATAGTCGCCGTAAACGGTTATCTTTTCATTTGCGGCAATCGCCTGTTCAATCCGGTCAACCGCCTTGTCCATGTCATGCAACTGGTGGGGATCGTGAACCGTCTGCAGGTCGGGCTGAAGAAAGGCCTGGGCAGCATCAGCTTCTTTGATGCCCCGGTTAGCAAGTAACTGCGCCATGATTGGCGAAATATGTAGCTGACTGCTTAAATCATGGCAGACCTTCTTATCCGCCACTGGCTGAAATTGCCAAGCATAATGTGAATTAATCATTTCTATCCCTCACATCTATCCAGAAAATAATAAAAGGCGGTGTTCTTCCACTGCCTTTGTCTTTTCCCTTCACGGCTCAGGCAATTGTACTGCCTTTGTCCGCGTCCGGGTTTAATTACAGCTCTTGCTTGTTCTGCTGAAAGTCGAAGAACTTCTTGATTGCCCAATCACCTAGGCCAGGGAAGACTTGGTATGCCCAGCCCAGATAAGAAACATAGCTTGGAACATTGATTTCCCGCGTCTTGTAACCGACGTTGTTCCATACCCGCCGGGCAAGCTCGTCCGCCGAAATAAACATCCACTTTGGTAGGTGACTCCGGTAGTTCCCACTATGGTCAGCCTTATCAAAGAACGGCGTATTAACTGGTCCGGGATTAACCGTTAGAACCTGAACGCCGTAATCGGCCACTTCCATCCGCAAGACATTGTCGAACTGAATGACTCCGGCCTTAGTAGCAGAGTATACCGCACTGTTGGGCGTCGGGATCTTTCCGTCCGCCGATCCCAAGTTGATGATTGCCCCATAGCCCTGGTTCATCATTTGCTTGGCAACACAGCGACTGATGTACATCAACGCTAGGAGGTTAACGTCGGTCATCCCCTTCATTGTCTCATAGGACTGCCCAGCAGCTGGGGCGAATTTCCCCAGTCCGGCAGAGTTGACCAGGACGTCGATGCCCCCAATTTGGTGGGAGATCTTATCAAGAACCGCGTCGATTTCATCGGGCGATGTCACGTCCATTTGGTAGGCAAATGCCGGCCGACCAGAGAGCAGGAGGCACTGTTTGGCAACCGCAGAAACCTTTTCCTTATTGCGGGCCGTCACCACGACAATTGCTCCCCGCCGGGCGGCTTCTAGTGCCAACGCCTTGCCGATTCCACTGGAACCTCCGGTGATCAGAACCACTTCGTTTCTTAGGAATCGTAAAGTTTTCACTCTTCTCATCATTGCAACCGCCCCTTTACTTATTAAATGGAATGTCGATGATATCAAAATCGTTGACCACCCGGGTATTCGGGAACACATCCCGGACCTGGTATGCCAGTTGATAGGCCGCCTTACCGGTATAGCGGGCTGAAATATGGTTCAACAGCAGCCGCTTTGCCCCCGCCTTTTTGGCAATCTCAGCTGCCTGGAGACTAGTCGAGTGGTAGTAGTTTTTGGCCATCTTATCTTCACCCTTGGCAAACGTGCTCTCGTGGACCAGGACATCCGCATCCTGGGCTAGAGTCACCGCATTGGCCGTTTTCCGTGTATCACCGAGGATGGCAACGATCCTACCCTTCTGTGGGGCGCCGATGAAGTCATGGCCATCAAGGACACGCCCATCATCCAGGGTAACCGTCTTGCCAGCCTTCAACTGACCATAGATTGGGCCGGATGGAATGTGCATCTCCCGTAGTTTTGCAACCTGAAGTTCGCCAGGATGGTCTTTTTCAACAACCCGGTAACCATAGCAGGCAATCTTGTGGTCCAGCTTCCTTGCAATCACTTTGAAACTACCGTCGTTAAAGACTTCCCCTTCGTGGTCAATTTCCACAAAATGCAGGGGGTAGCTTAGCCGCGATTCGCTTACTTGCAATGCCGTCACCACAAAACGCTTAATCCCCACTGGTCCGTAAACGGTTAAGGGCTCGTGTCCCCCCTGAAAGGAGCGTGAACTCAATAAGCCCGGAAGGCCAAAGATATGATCACCGTGCAGGTGGGTGATAAAGATTTTCTCAATCTTCCGTGGCCGAATCGTTGTTGACAGGATTTGGTGCTGGGTGGCCTCACCACAGTCAAATAACCATATTGCGTTGCGTTCTTCCAGTAGCCGTAGTGCCACACTAGATACATTCCGCTGTTTGCTTGGCGATCCCGCGCCAGTCCCTAAAAATTCAAGTTGCATTATATTCCCTACCTTCTGAACACACAATTACTGAATAAATTCAAAGACGAACTTCCTGATCCTTACCAGGTCGCCATCCTTAACGCCACGTTCACGGAGTGCATCATCAACCCCCATCTGCCGCATTTTCCGGGCAAACCGGAGCTGACTTTGCTCGTGATTAAGGTCCGTCATATCAAAGAGGTGGAGTAGCTTAGTGCCACCAAGAACCCAGGTGCCGTCTTCATCCCGGGTGATTGTGAAGGCCGGCTCCTTGTTTTCTTCGTATTCCTTCCCGGCCGCTTCATACTCGGGAGTAAGCTTTTCGTCATGACTTTCGCTGTCAAATGCCGGGGTCTGGTCTAAGAGGTCGGCCGTCAGTTGCATCAACTGCTGAACCCCTTGGTGCGTCACCGCTGAAATTGGAAAGACCCGGGGAGTTTCCTTCAGCGTATCATCCGTTGCCAACTGAGCCTTAAAGTGTGCCAGGTTCTTTTCCGCGTTTGGCATATCCATCTTGGTGGCGACCACAATCTGGGGGCGCTTCAACAGTTCTGGATCATAGTTAGCCAGCTCGTGGTTAATTTGTTTGAAGCGGTCAATCGCCTGATCCGCGTCCTCACTACTCATATCAACCAGGTGCAGGAGAACCCGCGTCCGTTCAATATGCCGCAAGAACTGGAGGCCCAAACCAATCCCCTTAGAAGCGCCCTCAATTAGTCCGGGCATGTCAGCCATGGCGAAGTCCCGGCCATCAGGCAGCATCACCATCCCCAGGTTCGGCACCAGGGTGGTAAATTCATAGGCCGCAATCTTCGGTTTCGCACCGGTAACCACCGATAAGAGGGTCGATTTACCCACGGATGGGAAGCCAATCAGGCCAACATCGGCCAGCATCTTCAGTTCCAACTCCAGGTAACGGTCCTCACCGGGTTCACCGTTTTCGGCAATCTCTGGTGCCGGATTCTTGGCACTTGCGAAGTGGATGTTGCCACGACCACCACGGCCGCCCTTGGCAATTACCAGTTCCTGGCCCTTTTCCACCAGGTCACCAATAATCTTACCAGTATCCAGGTCCCGAACAGTTGTCCCCTGGGGCACGGCAATCACCGTATCCTCAGCGCTCGGGCCCGTCATCTGCTTGTTCATCCCGTTGCCGCCATTCTTAGCTTTAAAAATTCGGTGGTAACGAAAGTCCATCAGGGTCCGTAAACCCTCGTCGACTTTTAAAATAATGCTTCCGCCGCGACCACCGTCACCACCAGCTGGGCCACCATTGGGAACGTACTTTTCCCGGCGAAAGGCCACCATTCCGTCGCCACCCTTGCCGGCATGTGCTTCAATCTTGATTTGATCTACAAAGGTATTCATGTTTATTTCTCCGATCTGTAATCTATATACTACCTAGTATATTTTAAAAATGAGGGACCGTCAAAATCAATCGTGACTGCTTCCCTTCGCTACTTCTGCGTTCTTTTGGAGGGAAACCTTAATCAGTTGGGCGGTCGGCCGGTTAATACCCAGTGAATGAATCTCGTCAACTGATGCCTGGGCAATCTTGGTCACCGAACCGTACTTCTTTAACAGTTTTGTCCGCGTCCGTGGTCCAACCCCCTTAATCTCGTCCAAACGGGAGCTTAGGGAGTGCTTGGTATGCACATTCCGGTGGAAGGTGATTGCAAACCGGTGAACCTCATCTTGAATCCGCTGGACCAGGTAAAAGCCCTGGCTTCGGGGATCCAGATTGACATGCTGGTCCTCATCACCAAATAAGAGGTCCGCGGTCTTGTGTTTGTCGTTTTTGACCATCCCGACAACCGGGATATCTAGGCCAAGTTCGTTTTCTAAGACGTCCTTGACGGCATTCATTTGGATTTCGCCACCATCCATGAAGATCATGTCCGGCATCGGCTTGTTTTCGCGCAGGAGGCGACTATAACGCCGTCTAATTACTTCCCGGGTACTAGCGGCCTCATCCGCATGGTTAATGACCGTCTTAAGTTTATACTTACGGTAGAGCTTCTTTGCCGGTTCCCCGTCGATGAATACGACCATCGCGCTCACTGGATCAGCCCCCTGAATGTGGGAGTGGTCAAATGCTTCAATCTTATGCCCCACCGGTAAGCCGAGGGCGTCGGTAATCTCCTTCATGGCGCCCGTGGTCTTCCCCTTGTCCATTTCTAAGAGGCGGAATTTTTCATCGAGGACCAGCCGGGCGTTCTCCGCCGCCATCGCTATTAGGTCACGTTTTTCGCCCCGCTTGGGGGTCCGGACCGGCACCCCGAGGATTTCACTGATTTCCTTATTTGGGAGCCCCTTGGGAAGGAGGATTTCCTTGGGTAAGATATTATTTCGCCGGTTGTAAAACTGAAGGATGAAGCTGGTCATTTCTTCAATTGCCGTATCAACCACGGGAAAAAGCCGCTTTTCCCGTTTCATCAACCGCGCCTGACGGATGAAGAAAACCTGAATTGAGAGCCAGCCCTTGTCCATGTAAAAGTTAAACAGGTCCCGTGGGGTCTTGTCATTGGATATGATCTTCTGTTTTTCAACCGTAACTTCAATGTAGTGAATTTGGTCACGGATTTCCGCTGCCCGTTCAAATTCGAGGGCTGCCGCTGCCTTATCCATTTTCTCCGTCAACTGCCGCTTTACCGTCGCGGTGTTACCATTCAAGAAGGACTTGATCTTCTTGATTTGCCGGTCGTACTCTTCTTGGGGAACCTTTTTAAAGCAGGCCCCGAGGCATTGACCCATGTGGTAGTACAGGCACGGCCGTCCCTGGTAGCCGTTACACCGGCGTAGCGGATATACCTTTTGAATAAAGTTAACCGTTTCTTCCGCTGCGTAGACGTTGGGGTAGGGCCCAAAGTAATAGGCCCCGTCCTTTTTGATCTTGCTGACGATTTTAACCTGGGGGTCGCGCTCATTGGTAATTTTAATGTACGGGTACCCCGTCCCCCGCTTGAGTTTGATATTAAAATAGGGTTGGTGTTTTTGAATCAGGGTAATTTCCAGCAAGAAAGATTCCTTATTGGTCGATGTAATGATGGTTTCAAAGTCAGCAACTTCGGAAACCATTTTGGCGACCTTACCCGTGTGGCTACTCTTGAAGTAGGAGCGAACCCGGTTTTTCAAGTTTTTGGCCTTACCAACGTAAATAATCTGATCATTGATATTCTTCATCAAATAACAGCCGGGCTTATCCGGCAGTAATGCTAATTTATGTTCAAGATAATCGCTTGCCATCATAACCCTCCGTAAGAAATGCTAGTATAATATTATAATTGAAGATGGCAGCAGATGGCAAAGATTGTGTCTGCTTCCTGGCCATTTATTTGCAGATTTAATCTTGCCTATGCTATGATACACAAAAAAGGAGCGAGCAAAATGGGTTTAGTTACCAGACGAAGTGAGCAACTGGACCGGCTTTTCGACCAGTTTGCCATTGATCCAAAGAAGAAACTTCCTAAGGATAAGAAAGCTAAAGAAGATCAAGAAAAGAAAAATAAGGCTGATAAGAAGTAGCTGTAACCATAAAATGGGCTGAGAAAAACGAATTTTCTCGGCCCATTTTATGGTTTCTAGATTGTTATCCAGCGTATTTCCGGATTCTATTCATTAGCCTGCTTTTTGAAGCCAGCGGGGTACCGCTTATTTAATTCAGCGATATTTTCCCTTGCCACTTCATCAAACGGGATATCGGCCCATTCAGCAATTTGTGACAGGTACCATAGGACATCACCCATCTCGTGTATAAGTTCCTGGCGGTCAAGCTTTTGCCCTCGGAAGGCATAGTTCTTAACTAAATCTACCACCTGTCCAGACTCACCTGCTAAACCAAGGGCACAGTTCGTCAAGACCTGCTCATTGCCGTAAAGCGTTCGTTTGGCAGCATTTTGGTATTCGTTAAAGTTCACTTCTCGTCCACCCCCGTTTGCTTTTCTATCCACTCCCAGACGGCCGTTTGACCATGTTTCTTTACCGCTGAAAAGAGGATCAGGGGCGTTTGCTTATCTAGGCCTAATGTTTTATTGACCAAGCTTTCCTGCCGGTTCCAGGCGTTACCCTTGACCTTGTCAATCTTCGTGGCCACCACCAGGGTCGGGATGTTATAGTATTGGAGCCACTGATACATGCTGACGTCATCATCAGTTGGGGCGTGCCGACCATCAACCAGAAGAATCGTCCCCCGTAACTGCTCCCGCTGGGTCAAGTATTCTTCAATCATTTGGCCAAACCGCTCCCGCTCTTTTTTAGAAACCTTCGCGTAACCGTAACCCGGCACGTCAACAAAGTAGAGTTGGTCCTCAACATTGTAGAAATTCAGTGTCTGGGTCTTACCCGGTTGGCTGGAGGTGTGGGCAAAGTTACGCCGGTTAATCAATACATTCGTCAGTGATGACTTGCCGACATTGGACCGGCCAACCAGGGCAATCTCCGGGTAGTTAGTCTGCGGATACTGGTTCGGACGAACCGCACTGATTGTCAAGTCTACGTTGTGAACCTCCATCGTTGGTTACCCTCCTTTACTTACGAGGCTTGCTCGTCTTTCATGATGTACTTGGGTTCGGTGTGGTGCGTAACACAACGCTTGTCAATCACTACTTTGGCCACGTCACTACGACTTGGTAGGTCAAACATAACGTCCTGCATCACGTCTTCAATGATTGACCGTAGTCCCCGGGCACCGGTATTCCGGGCAATTGCCAGTTTAGCCATTGCACGCAGGGCACCGTCCGTAAAGCTTAATTCACTGCCATCAAGGCGAATCAATTCCTGGTACTGCTTTACCAGTGCATTTTTCGGCTCGGTTAAAATCCGGACGAGATCATCTTCGTCAAGTTTTTGTAATGCCGTCATAACTGGCAGCCGACCAATAAACTCCGGAATCAGTCCAAACTTCAATAGGTCCTCTGGAATAACGTGCTGCAGGATATTCTTTTCGGTAATGTTATCCCGCTCTGCAGAGCTGGTCCCAAAACCAATCGTCTTTTCACCGACCCGCTCCTTAACAATGTTTTCAATTCCGTCAAAGGCCCCACCAACGATAAAGAGGATATTACTCGTATCGACCTGGATAAATTCCTGTTGGGGGTGCTTCCGACCACCCTGCGGCGGAACGTTAGCGATTGTCCCTTCAAGGATCTTCAGCAGGGCTTGCTGGACCCCTTCACCGGAAACATCCCGGGTAATTGAGACGTTTTCGCTCTTCTTGGCAATCTTATCAATTTCATCAATGTAGATAATCCCCTTCTCGGCACGATCAACATCGAAGTCTGCTGCCTGGAGGAGCTTCAAGATGATATTTTCAACGTCCTCACCAACGTATCCGGCTTCAGTCAGCGTTGTTGCGTCCGCAATGGCAAACGGAACGTTCAAAATCCGGGCAAGGGATTGGGCCAAGTAGGTCTTCCCTGAACCAGTTGGGCCAATCACGGCAATGTTACTCTTTTGTAGTTCCGTATCGTTGTTGTCTCCGGTAACCATTGCGTTGACCCGCTTGTAGTGGTTATAAACAGCAACAGCCAACGTCTTTTTGGCGTCACTTTGGCCGATTACGTAATCGTTGAGCTCCTTAACGATCTCTGCCGGCGTTGGGACGCGGAAGGTGTTCTTGGCACCGTCTTCGGCTAATTCCTGCGTGATGATTTGCTTACACAAATCAACACACTCGTTACAAATATAAACGCCTGGTCCAGCTACAATCTTTTTAACTTCATCCTGTGACTTACCACAGAAGGAGCAGCGAATTGAATCCATATCACTGGTATCTTCAAACATTTATAGACCTCCTCTAAAACTTATGAGACCATCATACCAAAATTTTACCGCGAATTCGAATATTCTGTTCGCTATTATGCGATCCGTCTGCAAACAAAAAGTTCCCAGCATTCGATAGTTCGAACACTAGGAACCTGCTTACAAGCGGTCTTGGTAACCTCCCAATGGATTGTTACTCCACCAGTTAGTCAGCCTACTTGTCGGCCTTCTTGTCATCAGTCTTAACTTGCTTTGCTGAATCAGCAACCAAGTCAACGGCCTTCTTAATCTTGATATCATGGCTCAGCATGTCCTTGGACAGTGCCTTTTCAACGGCATCTTCTTCCATACCGTATTGCTTTGCCAAGTCCTTGATTTCGTCCTTGATTTCGTCGTCACTGGCTTCAATGTTAGCATCGTCAACGATTGCTTCCAGAACCAGGTTAGTCTTAACCCGTTGTTCAGCATCGTTAGCAAATTGCTTCTTAAGGTCTTCTTCCTTAGTACCAGTGATTTGGAAGTACATCTTTGGGCTAATCCCCTGTTGTTGCATACCAGCAAGGTATTGTTGCATTTGCCGGTTAGTATCTTCATCCAACATTGCTTGTGGGATGTCTTCGATTTCGGCATTGGCAACTGCCTTTTCAATAGCAGCGTCTTCGATTGCGCCCTTAGCTTGGTTATCCTTTTGTTCTTGGAGTTGCTTCCGGGTCTTGTCCTTCAGTTCATCCAACGTATCAACGTCTTCGTCAACGTCCTTGGCAAAGTCGTCATCCAGGTCTGGCAGTTGCTTTTCCTTGATTTCGTGAACCTTAACCTTGAAGGTTGCGTCCTTACCGGCTAAGTTCTTAGCATGGTAGTCCTTTGGGAAGGTAACCTTAACATCAACATCGTCACCGGTGTTGTGGCCAATCAGTTGGTCCTCAAATCCTGGAATAAAGGAACCAGAACCTAATTCAAGGGAGTAGTTGTCGGCAGAACCACCGTCAAACTTCTTACCATCAACGCTACCTTCGTAGTCGATGACAACGGTGTCACCCTTAGCAGCTGGCTTATCTTCCTTAAGAACCAATTCAGCTTGTTGTTGACGCTTCTTTTCAATTTCAGAGTCAACATCAGCATCAGAAACAGTCGTGTCTTGTTCAGGCACTTCCATTCCCTTGTAATCGCCAAGCTTAACTTCTGGTTCAACTGCCACTTCAGCAGTTAAAGTCCATGGTTGACCCTTTTCCATGCTCTTAATATCAATCTTTGGTTGGTCAACCGGCTTGATTCCAGCTTCTTTAACAGCATCACTGTAGGCAGCAGGCAATACCTTGTTTAAAGCATCTTGGTACAGGGATTCTTCACCATACATTTGGTTGAAGATTTGGCGAGGAACACGGCCCTTACGGAAACCAGGAACCGTAATCTTCTTCCGGGTTTCGATAAAGGCTTCGTCAATTCCCTTGTTAATAGTGTCGACATCAATTTCAAAAGTTAATGTCCCCTTGCTGGCATCGCTATCGCGTTCCCATTTTGCTGACATTTTATTTCCTCCAATAA
>CAJMLF010000002.1 GCA_905214235.1 uncultured bacterium
CTTTTCGGCTTATAGCCGATGTGCAAACCACCCGTTTGACGGGTGGTTATGATTTAATTTATTTTTGTGGTTCAAAAGGGAGCTCGTTGAAACGTTTCTCACCCTCACTGATTTCTAATTGGTCGTTAAACCGGTTCGTTAGGTCCTGAATAGTGGCCTTTACTTGATCCGTATCGACGAATACGCTTGTGACAACGTTAGCCCCGTACTGTTCGTTAGCAATCTCAAGCTGCTTTTCTTTTAGATAATAAAGCAGGAGGTCATGCTGGCGGTAAGAAACGGTAATGTTCAACGTTGCCTGCTGGATACGCTGGACGAGGCCCGCCTGGTGGATAGCCTTTGTCGTGACGTTGCTGTATGCCCGGATTAGGCCACCAGCCCCTAACTTGATTCCGCCAAAGTAACGGGTAACGACGGCAACAACGTTGTGTAACTTGGCTAGCTGGAGGGATTCAAGGATGGGGACCCCGGCTGTGCCACTGGGTTCGCCGTTGTCACTCTCCCGCTGGACCTGGTCATTATCACCAATCATATAGGCGAAACAGTTATGGTTCGCCTTTTTATTTTGCGCTTGGATTTCCTTAATAAACTCTTGAGCAGCAGGTTCACTATTAACCCGCTTCAGTGAGCAGATGAAGCGGGACTTTTTAATTACCAGCTCAAAAGCGGTGTCTTTGGCAATGGTCAAAAATGGTTCATTCATAATTTGCTTGCTCTTCTTTCGTGCATGATTATTTTGTTAACGTAATTAATAAGTGGAGGGGGTTAAATGGATAAGAGTAATTATTACGGCCGCCGGGTCTTGGTGAACTGGGTTGACCAGCAACAGCAGGCTGATCCGGCAATTAAGGTCTTACCGACAATCGCGGTTCATGCCCAGACCATTCGCTGCTACCGGTGCAATACCGAAACGTCCAAACGGTTGGCGGCACTGCCTAATGGCGAGTATTATTGTCCCCACTGCATTAATTTAGGACGGGTGTCAACACTAGATAAATTTTATCATGTTCCTGAACCAAATCAATTTACGGTTAAGAAGCCCGTCTTAAGCTGGCACGGCCAGTTATCGCCACTTCAGGAAAGGGCAGCGAAGCAGGTGGCGTCACGGATGAAGGACCACCAGCGACAACTATTGTGGGCAGTGACGGGGGCCGGTAAAACCGAAATGATGTTCAAAGGACTGGCGGCCTGTCTGGCACGACGGGAACGAATTGCGATTGCCTCACCCCGGGTAGACGTTTGTTTGGAACTTTATCCGCGCCTCCAGGTGGCCTTTGTTAATACGGACATGGCGATTCTGCACGCCC
The DNA here is from genome assembly GCA_905214235.1 of uncultured bacterium. GTDB lineage: Bacteria > Bacillota > Bacilli > Lactobacillales > Lactobacillaceae > Limosilactobacillus > Limosilactobacillus avium. Next base: position 1,308 of record CAJMLF010000002.1, read on the forward strand.
ATCAGGAGTTGCCGTACCACTATGCCCAGCTGACGATTTGCACGACCCACCAGTTGTTACGCTTCTACCACGCATTCGACAACCTGATTATCGACGAGGTGGATGCTTTTCCCTTTGCTGCTAGCCCGGCCTTGTTTTTTGCCAGTCGGCAGGCAGTTAAGAAAAATGGGGGAATTTTGTATTTGACGGCAACCCCGAGCACGGGGATGATTAAGCAGGTTCGCCGCCAGCAACTAGCGGTTACTTACTTACCTTTGCGTTATCACGGGGCCTTACTGCCCACCATTCACCGCTACTTAGCTCCCCGGTGGCGGCACCAGATCAAAAGGGGAACATTGCCGGCAAGTCTGTTGCGCCGAATGCGGTTAGCGGTGGCTAATAAACATCGCTTCCTCCTGTTTGTCCCCCACGTTGATGACTTAGCCTCTGTTGCGGCGGCCTGCCGGCGGTCACTTGCGGGGTTAAAGTTTACGACCGTTCACGCAAGCGATCCTCATCGCTTGAGCAAGGTTCAGGGGATGCGGGATCACCAGTACACCTTCTTAATTACGACGTCCATCCTGGAACGGGGGGTCACCTTTCCGGAGATTGATGTCCTGGTTCTGGGGGCGGATGATGAAATCTTTTCTACCGCAGCACTGGTACAAATTGCGGGCCGGGCCGGCCGCTCCGCTAAACGCCCCACGGGTCACGTTGGCTTCTGGGTTAGTGCCCACCGTAAGAACGTACAGCAGGCCGTCAGGCAAATTAACTCGATGAACAGGAAGGGGCGGGATTGCCAAAGTGAAGTGTCTCATCTGTAAAAAAGCGCTGACTTACCGCTTAACAATCAAGGACCTCCTCTGGCCGGACAAAATCAGCTTTCCGGTTATTTGCCCGCAGTGTCAGCAGGGCTTTGCCAAAATTGGGACCGGGCGGTGCCCCGGTTGTAGTCGGCCCCAGGAGGTACCCATACTCTGCGCAGAGTGCCGGGCTTGGCAAGAAAAGTATGGTTGGCACCTCCGTCACCGAGCACTTTATCGCTATAACGACGCAATGAAGGCGTTTATGCAACAGTACAAATTCAATGGGGACTACATGATGCGCCACGTTTTCCATGATGAGTTTGTGCAGGCAATTCAGGCCGCTAAAGCCGACCGGGTAGTGCCAATCCCGGTGACGCCGACTACGATGAAAACGCGTGGCTTTAACCAGGTGGGTGGCTTACTAACGGGGGTAAAGATCACTGAATGCTTGCATACCCGCCAGAAAAGCAAGCAAGCGCAGTCAAAGAAAACTCGCCAGGAGCGGTTAGCAACTAAGCAGCCGTTTCGCCTAGCAAGTAACTACCAGTTGGTCGGTCAAACGGTTCTCCTTGTCGATGATGTTTACACGACGGGGCGGACCCTCTACCATGCCGCCGCGTTAATTCACAAGGCCGGTGCCCGGGAGGTTATAAGTATTTCTTTAGCGCGTTAAATTCTTTTAAAGGATTTGTGAATAAATTTGTTAATTAATCACAAGTACACTATAATAAAAGTAGGATATGAGAAGAGTGGTCCTTCTGATATCAGATCAAGCGATTGCTTGGACTGAAAGGAGAGAAGTACAATGTTAAAGTTCAATATTCGTGGTGAAAATGTCGAAGTTACTGATGCAATCCGTGACTATGTTGTAAAGCGGATTACCAAGCTTCAAAAATTCTTTGAGGATAGTGTTGAAGCTACCGCCCACGTGAACTTGAAGGTTTATCCTAACCGTACTTACAAGGTTGAGGTTACTATCCCATTACCATACTTAACTTTACGGGCTGAAGAAACTTCTAACGACATGTATGGAAGTGTCGACCTGGTTACTGATAAGTTGGAACGTCAAATTCGTAAGTACAAGACCAAGGTTAACCGCAAGTCCCGTGAAAAAGGATTTAAGAACCTTGAATTTGTGCCATCTGACGATGAAGCAGCCAATGGCGATGAATTAAAGATTGTGCGGACAAAGCAGGTTTCACTGAAACCAATGGATCCTGAAGAAGCTGTCCTGCAAATGGACATGTTAGGTCATGACTTCTTTGTATTCCAAGACGCAGAAACTGATGGAACCAGCATTGTTTATCGGCGTCGTGATGGCCGTTACGGCTTAATCGAAGCTGAATAAACCGCTTGATCGGTGAGTTTAATCTCACTACAGATAGACTCCGGAGGGGGAGAGTTTCCCAATTGCCGGGGTCTATTTTGTTTACCGGGGATGCAATTTGGAAACATTGTTGACATCGATTTGATTTGGTTTTCAATCCTCCTGCAACGTGTTAAAATATTACAGTTAGAATTAAAAATATAATTGGCTTGAGTAGCGTATTTTTCATACCTAACAAGCCAAATAAATTAGGAAGGACGCTTTTATGGCCAACATTTTAAAAAAATGGATTGAAAGCGATCGCCGTGAATTACGGCGGATTAATAAAATCGCAAATAAAGTCGAAGCCTATGCAAAACCGATGGCTGACTTGAGCGATGATCAATTAAAAGCAAAGACAGACGAATTCCGTCAACGCTACCAAAAGGGTGAATCGCTGGATAAGATGCTTCCTGAAGCATTCGCGGTTGCCAGAGAAGGGGCTAAGCGGGTCCTCGGCCTTTACCCATTCCACGTTCAGATCATGGGGGGAATCGTCCTCCACGAAGGTAACATTGCGGAAATGAAGACCGGTGAAGGGAAGACCCTGACCGCCACAATGCCCGTTTACCTTAACGCAATCTCCGGGAAGGGTGTTCACGTTATTACGGTTAACGAATACCTTTCCAAGCGTGACGCAACTGAAATGGGGCAGCTTTACAACTGGCTGGGCTGCAGCGTTGGTATCAACAACTCTGAGATGAGCCCGGACGAGAAGCGGAAAGCCTACCAGGCAGATATCATGTACTCGACCAACAGTGAAATCGGGTTCGACTACCTCCGTGACAACATGGCGGTATACAAAGAGGACCAGGTTCAGCGGGGACTAAACTACGCCATCGTCGACGAAGTGGACTCGATTCTGATTGATGAAGCCCGGACACCACTGATCATTTCTGGGCCGGGGACGGGGACTTCTAAGCTTTACAAGCAAACGGACCGCTTCGTTAAGCAGCTGAAGAACGAAGTCGACTATAAAGTGGACCTGGAATCCAAGACCGTTTCCCTGACGGATGAGGGGATCAAGAAGGCAGAAAAGTACTTCAACCTGAAGAACCTGTATGATCCGGAGAACACCGCTTTGACCCACCACCTTGACCAGGCCCTGCGTGCTAACTACATCATGCACCTGGACAAGGACTACGTGGTTTCCGATGGTGAAGTCCTGATCGTTGATTCCTTCACCGGTCGGGTTATGCAAGGCCGGCGGTTCTCTGATGGCCTCCACCAGGCAATTGAAGCCAAGGAAGGCGTCAAGATTCAGGAAGAGAACAAGACCATGGCCAACATTACCTACCAGAACTTGTTCCGGATGTACAATAAGCTTTCCGGGATGACCGGGACGGCGAAGACTGAGCAGGAAGAATTCCGTGAAATCTACAACATGGAAACCATCACCATTCCGACGAACCGGCCAGTAGCCAGAAAGGATGAACCGGACCTCCTCTACCCGACCCTGCAAAGCAAGTTTGCGGCGGTTGTTAAGCGGATTAAGAGCCTCCATGCAAAGGGGCAACCAATCCTGGTTGGGACGGTTGCGGTTGAAACTTCTGAATACCTATCTCACCTGTTGGATCAAGAGCATATCCCCCACGTTGTCTTAAACGCGAAGAACCACGCTAAGGAAGCCGAGATCATTAAGAATGCCGGTCAACGGGGTGCAGTTACCATCGCGACGAACATGGCCGGACGGGGAACTGATATTAAGTTGGGCCCCGGTGTTCGTGAGCTTGGTGGTCTGGCAGTTATCGGGACCGAACGGCACGAATCGCGGCGGATTGATAATCAGCTGCGTGGCCGTTCTGGTCGTCAGGGGGACCCTGGTCTTTCCCAATTCTACTTGTCACTGGAAGATGACCTGATGAAACGGTTCGGTGGTGAACGGATCAAGGCCTTTCTTGACCGGATGAAGGTCCAAGGTGACGACGCAGTGATTAAGAGTCGTTTCTTGACCCGGCAGGTTGAATCTGCCCAGAAGCGGGTTGAAGGGAACAACTACGACTCCCGGAAGAACGTTCTGCAATATGATGATGTAATGCGTGAACAACGGGAAATCATCTACAAGGAACGTCAGCAGGTTATCACTGAGACCAAGTCCTTGAAGTGGGTCCTGATGCCAATCTTTAAGCGGACCATCCAACGGGAAGTGGAACAACATACCCTGGGGGACCGCAAGGAATGGGACCTGCAAGGAATCATCGACTTTGCCGAGGAAGTAATTGTTAAGCCGGACACCATTTCCGTCAAGGACTTGGAAGGGAAGAGCCAGGAAGAAATCACTGACTTCCTGATGGGCTTTGCCAAGAAGATCTATGACGAAAAGAAGAAGATCCTTTATGACCCTTCACAAATGCTCGAATTTGAAAAGGTCGTTCTCCTAAGGGTGGTTGATTCCCACTGGACAGACCACATTGATGTGATGGATCAGTTCCGGCAATCAGTAGGGCTCCGTGGTTACGGTCAGCTGAACCCACTGGTTGAATACCAGACGGCCGGCTACCACATGTTTGAGCAGATGATTGCGGACATTGAATATGAAACAACCCGGTTATTCATGAAGTCGGAAATCCGGCAGAATGTAACCCGTTAATCGAAAATTGCTACTAGGTACGGCAGTAAGGTAACCCATGGCGGTACCGCTGCCGTATGTTTGTAATTGGAGGAATAGTTTGTGGAATTAAGTGAAGCAAAGAAAAAGATAGAAGCAATGCAACAAGAGGTTGCCCGCTTCGGGAGGTCTCTTTGACCTCGATGCTTTAGACGAGCAGATTGCCGAAGACGAGCACCGGATGGCCGAACCCGGCTTTTGGGACGATAACGTCAAGGCCCAGAAACTGATTAACGAGACCAATGAACTCAAGGATAAGCGGGACACCTATGTACAGTTAAAGCAACAAATTGATGACCTGCAGACGAACGTTGAACTTCTGGAAATGGAAGCCGATCCGGACCTCGAGAAGGAATTTGAAAGTTCCTTTGCTCATACCGAAAAGGCGCTTGAACAGTACCGCCTCAACCAGCTCCTGGATGGGGAGTATGACAGTCACAACGCCATTCTTGAAATCCACCCTGGTGCTGGGGGGACCGAAGCTCAGGACTGGGGCGCCATGCTCTTGCGGATGTACATTCGCTGGGGCGAACAGCACGGCTTTAAGGTGGAAACAGCAAGCTACGAGGCTGGTGAAACCGCGGGAATAAAGAGCGTCACCCTGCTTATCAAGGGGCACAACGCGTTCGGTTACCTGCGGAGCGAGAAGGGGGTCCACCGGCTCGTGCGGATTTCCCCATTTGATGCGGCCGGTCGTCGCCACACTTCCTTTGCCTCGGTTGATGTGATGCCCGAATTGGATGACAGTGTCCACATTGACATTGACCCGTCTGATTTGCGGGTTGATACCTTCCGTTCCAGTGGGGCCGGTGGACAGCACATTAACAAGACCGAATCGGCGGTCCGGATCACCCACTTGCCAACGGGAATTGTAACCTCATCGCAAGCTGAACGTTCTCAGCTGCAAAACCGGGTGACCGCGATGAACATGCTGAAGTCAAAACTGTACGAATTGGAAGAAGAGAAGAAGGCGAAGAAACGGGCAGAAATCGAAGGTCAACAGTTGGACATCGGCTGGGGTTCCCAGATTCGTTCCTACGTTTTCCACCCGTATACCCTTGTCAAGGACAACCGGACAAACTTCGAGACCCACAATGGTCAGGCAGTAATGGATGGCGACCTTGACCCGTTTATCAATGCTTACCTCCAGTGGAAATTGAGCCAGAAGAACCCCCAATAAGGGCCGATTGCAGTTGACGCTAAAAGCAGGTAGTATTAGAAAAGGAAGGTGTTTTGATGCGCGAAAGTCAACATAAAAAATTAACCCGGTCAGCAAGTGACCGGATCCTCGCGGGTGTATTTGGCGGTTTTGGTAAGTACTTCAACTGTTCGCCAAATATTTTCCGGGTTGCTTACGTTATTTTAAGCATCTTGAGTGGAATTGTTCCGGGAATCATCATCTATATCATTATGATGGTTATTATCCCGCCTGATCCGACCCATCCCGGCATCCTAGGCTTCTTTCGGGCCATTAATGATATGCAGCAGGGAAGTGATTCAACATCTGCGGATTCCCGTTCCCGGCGGACGCTCACGGATGTTGAAGAAAAAGATATTAAAAGAAATGGAAGATCATAATGACTTTTTGGAAAAGAGTTTTAATTGATACGATTTTATTCATTGCCCTTGCCGGTTTGTTTGCGGGAACGGGGATGTTTTACATCAGTAGTGCCTGGATTGCCTTGTTAGCAAGCTTTGTCCTGGCAATTCTCAACGTGCTGGTTAAACCAATCTTGGTTGTTTTATCATTGCCAATTAATATTCTGACCTTAGGCCTATTTAGCATTGTGATTAATGGGGCAATGCTACAGCTAACGTCGATGTTTGTTGACCCCGCCTTTTTTCATTTTTCATCGTTTTGGTCTGCCATGTTGATCGCAATCATCATGGCCATCTGCAACACGGTGATTACCAGTCACCAGTCAGAATACTAAGGAGTGATTGAACATGGCAAACCATGTTACCGTTCAAGAATTAGTTGATAAAGTAAGATTAAAAGTTTTGCAGGGAAATGACTACTTAAACCGGACAATTACGACCAGTGATATTTCCCGGCCGGCCCTCGAATTTGCCGGCTACTTTAAACACTATCCGGCCATGCGGATTCAACTCCTGGGGATTACGGAAATTTCCTTTTCTAAGGACCTTACCCATGACCAAATGACCGAATACATGACCCGGATGTGTACCCCCCAGACGCCGTGCTTTGTGATTTCTACCAACCTGCCAATCCCGGCAGAACTGAAACAGGCGGCTGAGGATGCCAAGATCCCGATTCTGGGGACCCACCTGACGTCCTCGCAAATCCTCAGTAACATGACCTCGTACCTGCTGGGTCGTCTGGCCCCCCGGAAGTCACTCCACGGTGTGCTGGTCGATATCAGTGGGGTTGGTGTCCTGATTACCGGTGATTCTGGTGTTGGTAAGAGTGAAACCGCATTGGAACTGGTGCGGCGGGGACACCGGCTAGTTGCCGATGACCGGGTTGAGGTCTATGCCCGGGACGAACAGACTCTGGTGGGGACTGCCCCAGCGATCCTTCAACACCTGATGGAAATTCGGGGAATCGGGATTATTGATGTGTCCACCCTTTACGGGACCGGGGCAATCATGCCCGAGGACAACATCAACCTAATTGTCCACCTGGAAACCTGGACGCCTGATGTTAAGTTTGACCGTCTTGGTGACCGGGGCGATAACCAAACGATCCAAGGAGTAATCGTTCCGAAGGTCTCGGTCCCTGTTAAGACCGGGCGGAACCTCGCAATTATCATTGAATCGGCAGCTATGAACTACCGTGCCGAAACGATGGGCTACGATGCTACCAAGACGTTTGACGAAAACCTTAACCGGTTGATTAAGCAAAACTCCGCCCGCGACAGTAAGGAGCAGGGGAAGTAATGGCAACGTTTTTTTGGGCCCTTAACCCGATTGCATTAAAGCTAGGCGCGGTGGAGATCCACTGGTACGGGGTAATTATTGCCTGCGGGGTCGTTCTTGCCCTGACCCTTTCTATTAGGGAAGGCAAGCGACAGGGAATCGCGGAGGACTACTTTTACGACTACCTTTTGTGGGCGATTCCCGTGGCAATCATCTGTGCCCGTACCTACTACGTCACTTTTCAGTGGCCTTACTATGTGCACCATCCCGGCGAAATAATCGCCATTTGGGACGGGGGAATTGCCATCTACGGGGCGATAATTGGGGGCTTTCTGACCCTCTACTGCTTTTGTCGCGCCCGGCACCTGTCGATGTGGACAATGGTCGATGTCATCGCCCCGACCCTGATAATGGCCCAGGGGATTGGCCGCTGGGGTAACTTTATGAACCAGGAGGCTTTTGGCCGGGTAACGACCAGGGCGGCCCTGGTTGCCCAGCACATCCCGAACTGGATTATCCAGCAAATGGATATTGGTGGTGCTTACCGGGTACCGACGTTTCTGTACGAGTCACTGTGGGACTTGACCGGCTTCGCACTCCTGATGCTTCTGCGTCACCGTCCCCACCTTTTTAAGCGAGGTGAGGTATTCCTGTCGTACGTAATGTGGTATGCGGCAGGGCGCTTCGTAATTGAAGGGATGCGCACGGACAGCCTAATGCTGGGCTCCCTCCGGATTTCCCAGGTCCTGTCGGTGCTTTTCTTCGTCAGTGCCCTCGTAATTATGGTGGCCCGGCGGCGAAAGGCAAACCTAGCGTGGTATTGGTCGAATAACAAGAATTAAATTGAGGAGAATAATTATGGCAGAAAAAATTGCGGTTTTAGGTGCTGGCTCATGGGGCAGTACATTGGCAAACATGTTGGTGGAAAATGGTCATGACGTCAAGCTGTGGGCCCGCAACCAGGCCCAGGTCGACCAGTTGAATAACGAGCACGTCAATCCGGAATACATGAAGGATCTCGTATACTCTGATAAACTGGTTGCTACCACGGACATGACGGCAGCAGTGAAGGGTGCCGACGTTATCTTGATTGTTATTCCAACTAAGGGCCTACGCCAAGTAGCTGGTAAGTTAAACACCATTCTTGCCGAGTTGGACCAACGGCCACTAATTATTCACGCAACCAAGGGATTAGAGCAAAACACCTACAAGCGGCCATCACAGATGATTGAAGAGGAAATCGCTCCAGAAAACCGTGCTAGCATCGTTGTCCTCTCCGGACCGAGCCACGCTGAGGATGTCGCCATTAAGGATATGACGGCGGTCACCGCAGCGAGTGCTGATCTGGCAGCAGCTGAGCGGGTTCAGCGGCTCTTCAGTAATTCTTACTTCCGGGTTTACACTAACGATGACGTGATTGGTGCCGAGTTCGGTGCGGCCCTAAAGAACATCATTGCGATTGGCGCTGGTGCCCTGCAGGGGCTGGGCTACCACGATAATGCCCGGGCAGCGCTGATCACCCGGGGGTTAGCGGAAATTCGGCGTTTGGGTGTTGCCTTCGGGGCCAACCCGATGACCTTCATTGGCCTGTCCGGAGTGGGGGACCTTGTTGTTACCGCAACGAGTAAGAACTCACGAAACTGGCGGGCTGGCTACCAGCTGGGCCAGGGCCAAAAGTTGGCAGACGTGGTTGCAAACATGGGCATGGTAATCGAAGGGGTCTACACAACCAAGGCCGCCTACGAGCTAAGCCGGAAACGGCAGGTCAAGATGCCGATTACCGAGGCCCTGTACGATGTTTTATATAACGGCAAGTCAATAAAGACGGCAATTGATCAGTTAATGGACCGTGACTTGACATCAGAAAACGAATAAGTATGGTAAAATACATACTGAAGATTTGAGAGAAACTGAAGTATGAAAGGAATTATGTTGTTATGAGACGTGTTAGAAAGGCAATTATTCCTGCTGCCGGTTTAGGAACCCGTTTTCTTCCTGCAACGAAGGCACTTGCTAAGGAAATGCTGCCAATTGTTGATAAGCCAACCATTCAGTTTATTGTTGAAGAGGCCCGGAAGTCAGGAATCGAAGACATTGTTGTTGTCGACGGCAAGAACAAGCGGTCAATTGAAGACCACTTCGATTCAAACCCCGAGCTGGAAGATAACTTACGGTCTAAGCACAAGGACGAGATGCTGAAGCTGGTTGAAGAAACGACCGACATCAACATCTACTTCATTCGTCAGTCCCACCCACGGGGCTTAGGGGATGCCGTATTGACGGCCCGGGACTTCATTGGTGACGAACCCTTCGTTGTAATGCTCGGTGACGACCTGAACAACATCAACAACAACGGTGAACCACTGACCAAGCAGCTGATTGAAAGCTACCATCAAACTGGTGCTTCCACTTTGGCAGTTATGCGGGTCCCACACGAAGACACTGCTAAGTACGGTGTTATCAACCCCAGCAAGGAAGTTACACCTGGTCTTTACAACGTTACTAGCTTTGTTGAAAAGCCAGCTCCGAAGAACGCACCGAGTGATTTGGCTATTATTGGCCGCTACGTCTTCACTCCGGAAATCTTTGATGTGCTGGCAAAGACTAAGCCAGGCAAGGGTGGCGAAATTCAACTGACTGATGCCATTGACACGCTGAACCAAACCGAACGTGTCTTTGCCCGTGAATACAAGGGCGACCGTTACGACGTTGGTAATAAGTTTGGCTGGATTAAGACCAACATTGAGTATGGTCTTAACCACCCACAAGTTAAGGATGAATTACGGGATTACATCAAGAACTTGGGCGCTAAGTTGACGGCCCAAGACAAAAAGGCTAAGAAGTAATCTTTGTACATTATTAAAAATAAGAGGTTGGCGAATAGTAATCCGTCAGCCTCTTACTTTTAATAAGCAAAAACCTAGACAATGGTTCCCCGCTCGAGTATGATAGCGATAGTAAAAAGGCGAGGAGGAAGAAAAATGGCCGAAAGTAAGAAATACGATGTAATTATTATTGGCGCGGGTCCCGGTGGGATGACGACGGCCCTTTACGCGTCCCGGGCAAACTTGAAAGTAGTGATGCTTGACCGAGGAGCTTACGGCGGTAACCTGAATAATACGGCATCCATCGTCAACTATACTGGCTTCAAGGATGTTCAGGGCCCTGAACTGGCGGAGAAGATGTACCAGGGGGCAACCCAATTTGGGGCCGAATATGCTTACGGGACGGTAACCAAGATTGCTACGAATGGGCAGCTAAAGGAAGTTACCACGGACATGGGCGATACCTTTACCGCCCCGGTTGTTGTGATTGCCACAGGGTCTGACCACCGGAAACTCGGGGTCCCCGGTGAAGAACAGTTTAGTGGTCGCGGTGTTTCCTACTGTGCTGTCTGTGACGGTGCCTTCTTTAAGGGGAAGCACTTAGTTGTTGTCGGTGGGGGCGACTCGGCCGTCGAGGAAGGGTTATACTTGACGCAACTGGCTTCCAAGGTAACGGTGCTGGTTCGTCGGGGGGAACTCCGTGCGCAACCAATGCTTCAGGATGAAGCAGCAAAGAATGACAAGATGACCTTCGTTTACAACACCAGTGTTACCGAAATCGTTGGTGACGATGTTAAGGTGCGGGGGGTAAAGACCCACAATAACCAAACTGGTGAAGATAAGGAAATGGCTGCCGATGGGGTTTTCATCTACGTTGGTAACGTTCCGATGACCAAGCCATTTACTGACCTTGGCATCCTCGATAATGATGGCTGGGTCAAGACGGACTCAACTATGAAGACGGCGGTTCCGGGCATCTTTGCAATTGGGGACGTGCGTGAGACCCCACTCCGGCAGATTGCCACGGCCGTTGGTGACGGTGCCATCGCTGGTCAGCAGGTCTATCAATACATTAAGGGACTTAAATAGGAAATTAGCGGTGAGCTATTTGCTTACCGCTTTTTTGCATAGTAAAAGTTTAGTAAAATATATAGTAAAGACGCGCATAAGACCCAAGATGCGGTATACTGATTACAGATTAAAGAAGTAAAGGAGACTTTATTGTGAGCTGGAAAGACACCTACCAAGTATGGAAAGAACGGACCGACCTCGATCCTAAGCTTAAGCAAGAATTAGACGCAATGAGCGATGACAAGGAAATTGAGGACGCCTTTTATGGCCCACTGTCATTTGGTACTGCCGGAATGCGGGGACTGATGGGTCCCGGCATTAACCGGATGAATATCTACACGGTTCGTCAGGCTACCGAGGGATTGGCAACCCTGATGGAATCATTGGGGGATGAAGTCAAGCAACGCGGGGTAGCAATTGGCTACGATTCCCGTCATAACTCTTACCAATTTGCCCATGACTCTGCCCGGGTATTAGGGGCTCACGGAATCAAAGTTTACATTTACGACAACGTCCGGCCAACTCCAGAACTTTCCTTCGCTGTTCGCCACAACAAGACCTACGCCGGGATTATGATTACTGCTAGTCACAACCCAATGGAATACAACGGTTACAAGATTTACGGTGAAGATGGTGGCCAGATGCCACCAAAGGAATCCGACATGATGACTGGCTATATCCGTAAGATCGATGACATCTTTGACATCAAGCTGGCAGATGAACAGGAAATGTTGAATAGTGGTCTGGAGACCGTGATGGGAGAAGACGTTGACCATGCCTACCTGCAACACGCCAAGGAAGTAACGGTTAACCCCGAATTGGCTAAGGAATATGGTAAGGACATGAAGTTTGTCTTCACACCACTCTGCGGGACCGGGCGGATGCTTGGTGAACGGGCACTGCGGCAGGCCGGCTTTACCAACTTTACGATTGAGCCAACCGAAGCCCAACCAAACGGTGACTTCCCAGGCTTGAAGCACCCGAACCCAGAATTTCCGGAAGCTTTTGTCCGGTCAATCAAACTCGGTAAGCAAATTGATGCCGATGTCCTGATTGCAACCGACCCCGACGCTGACCGCCTGGGCTGTGCTGTTCGGCAACCAAATGGTGAATACCAACTGCTGACTGGGAACCAGATTGCTTCAATCATGCTGCACTACATCCTGGAAGCTCACAAGCAGGCGGGAACCCTGCCAAAGAACGCGGCCGCTGTTAAGTCAATTGTTTCCACCAACTTTGCTGCCAAGATTGCAGAAAGCTACGGTGTTTCAATGATCAACGTTCTGACCGGGTTCAAGTGGATTGCGGACCAGATTCACCAATACGAAACCGGGAAGGCCGACCACACCTTCATGTTTGGTTTTGAAGAGAGCTATGGTTACCTGATCAAGCCATTTGTTCGTGATAAGGATGCCATCCAATCACTGACCCTGCTGGCTGAAGTTGCTGCATACTACCGGAGTCGGAACATGACCCTGTACGATGGCCTGCAAGAACTCTTCAAGAAGTACGGTTACTTCCGTGAAAAGACGATTGCTAACACCTACGCCGGGGTTGACGGTCCAGCAAAGATTCAGGGACTGATGAAGAAGTTCCGGGAGGAAGCACCGGCCGACTTTGCTGGTCACAAGGTTGTTGCTACGGAAGACTTCTCCAAGGGAACCAAGACAACGGCTGACGGTCAAGTTAGTGAATTGGGAATTCCAGAATCCAACGTACTTCGTTACCTGCTTGATGATGAGACCTGGATCGCTATCCGGCCATCAGGAACGGAACCAAAGCTGAAGTTCTACATTGGGACAAGCGACGATTCACTGGACAAGGCCAACGAAAAACTAGCCGAATTCGAGAAGGCCCTGCAGGCATTCGCCGAAGAATAAGTCAGCTTCTTAATTAAATAGTATCGCGACGTCAGTAAACGGTTTTTCGCCGAATACTGGCGTTTTTTGGGGTTTGCAGATTAATAGACGAATGCATGTTTGCATGATAAACTTAAATGGTGCAAAAGGGTCTAAATAACTGAGAAATCAGCCCTTTAGACCGTTCGCGAATAAAGTAAAATTGGCTTTGGGGAGGAAAGTTTTGTGATTTACCGACAACCAGATAAAAAGTTTGAACTTGTTTCCGATTATCAGCCGACCGGGGACCAACCGGAGGCAATTGCCCAGTTAACCAAGGGAATCCAGGACGGTGATAAGGCCCAAATCCTGCTGGGGGCTACCGGGACAGGGAAAACGTTCACCATTTCCAACGTGATTGCTAACGTGAATAAGCCGACCTTGATCTTATCCCACAACAAGACCCTGGCTGGGCAGCTTTACGGTGAAATGAAGAAGTTCTTCCCCCACAACGCGGTTGAATATTTCGTTTCTTATTATGACTACTACCAACCAGAAGCCTACGTGCCTTCTAGTGACACCTACATTGAGAAGGACGCCTCGATTAACGATGAAATTGATAAGCTCCGTCATGCCGCCACGACCTCCTTACTGGAACGCAATGACGTGATCGTCGTGGCCTCCGTTTCCAGTATCTTCGGTTTGGGGGATCCCCGGGAATACCAGAACAGTGTTATTTCCCTTCACGTTGGTCAGCAGATTGAACGGGATAAGCTGTTACGCGACCTCGTCAACATCCAGTTTGACCGGAATGACATTGACTTCCAACGGGGCCGTTTCCGGGTTCATGGCGACGTTGTGGAAATCTTTCCAGCTTCGCGTGACGAGCGGGCCCTGCGGATTGAGTTCTTTGGTGACGAGATCGACCGGATTCGGGAGGTTGACGCCCTGACCGGGGAGGTCATTGGTGACAGTGATAAGGTCTCCATTTTCCCCGCTACCCACTTTATGACCAGTGATGAGGTTATGGACCGGGCCCTCCCAGAAATTGAAGAGGACATGAAGAAGCAGGTCAAGAAGTTTACCGACGAGGGAAAACTCTTGGAGGCTGAACGAATTCAACAGCGGACCACCTATGATATTGAGATGATGCGGGAAATGGGTTACACGAACGGTATCGAAAACTATTCTCGCTACATGGATGGTCGCCAACCTGGTGAACCGCCGTTTACCCTCCTGGACTTCTTCCCGAAGGACTTCCTGCTAGTGGTTGACGAATCGCACCAGACGATGCCACAGGTTCGGGGGATGTACAATGGGGACCGGGCCCGGAAACAGATGCTAATTGACTATGGCTTCCGTTTACCCAGTGCCCTTGACAACCGTCCGCTAAAGCTTGATGAATTTGAACAACGGGTCAACCAGGTGGTTTACATGTCGGCAACTCCGGGACCGTACGAGTTAAACCAGACCGACCACATTGCCCAGCAAATCATTCGGCCAACCGGTCTTCTGGACCCAACAATTGAAGTCCGGCCGGTAATGGGCCAAATCGATGACCTGGTCGGTGAGATCAATAAGCGGGTTGAACGCCATGAGCGGGTCTTCGTGACGACTTTGACCAAGAAGATGTCCGAGGATTTGACGGACTATCTGAAGGACCTCGGTTTAAAGGTCAAGTACCTGCACAGCGATATCAAGACCCTGGAGCGGACACAGATTATCCGTGACCTCCGTCTTGGTAAGTTCGATGTCCTGGTCGGGATCAACCTGCTCCGGGAAGGACTAGATGTTCCCGAAGTTTCCCTGGTTGCCATTCTCGATGCGGACAAGGAAGGCTTCCTGCGGAACGAGCGGTCCCTGATTCAAACGATTGGGCGGGCCGCCAGAAACGAACACGGTGCAGTGATCATGTACGCCGACACGGTAACCGACTCAATGCAGAAGGCGATTGACGAGACCAAGCGGCGGCGGTCCATTCAGATGAAGTACAACGAAGAGCACCACATCACGCCGCACACGATTGTTAAGCCAATTCAAGAAGCCATCTCGGCAACGAAGAAGACGGAAGACACCGGCAAGAAGGAAGACGAGAGCGAGTTTACGACCAAGGACTTCGCTAAGTTATCTAAGGATGCTCAACAAAAGATGGTTGCTGAACTGACCGAGCAGATGCAGGCGGCAGCTAAGCGGCTCGACTTTGAGCAGGCGGCGACCCTGCGTGATACGGTAATGGAATTAAAGGCCCAGATGACGGGAAAGAAGACCAAACCTGGTCGGAAGGTTAAGTAAAGGAGAGATACTTCTTGGCAAATGATAAGATCATAATCCATGGGGCCCGGGCTCATAACCTCAAGAATATTGACGTTAAGATTCCGAAGAACAAGCTAGTGGTCATCACCGGTTTATCGGGGTCCGGAAAGAGCTCGCTGGCCTTTGATACCCTTTATGCGGAAGGGCAGCGCCGGTACGTGGAGAGCTTATCCGCTTACGCCCGGCAGTTTTTAGGACAGATGGATAAACCAGATGTCGACTCGATTGATGGCCTCTCACCAGCAATCTCGATTGACCAAAAGACAACTTCCCATAACCCCCGGTCGACCGTGGGGACGGTGACGGAAATTAACGACTTCCTTCGTCTCCTGTGGGCCCGAGTGGGAACACCCATCTGTCCTAACGACCACATCCCGATTAGCAGCCAGTCCGCCGAGCAGATGGTGGACCGGGTCCTTGAATTACCCGAACGGACCCGCCTGCAAATCCTATCACCAGTTGTTCGGGCTAAGAAGGGGACCCAAAAGAAAGTGCTCGCGACCATCAAGCGGGAGGGCTTTGTCCGGGTGCAAGTCGATGGTGAGACATACGACTTGGATGAGGTTCCCGAACTTAATAAGAACCAGAAGCACACCATCAACGTGGTAATCGACCGGATCATTGTGAAGGACGGGATCCGTTCGCGTCTGTTTGACTCCTTTGAAGCGGCCCTGCGTTTGAGCAGTGGGTACGCAATTGCCGACGTCATTGGGGGCGACCCGATTCCGTTCTCCGAGAAGTACGCCTGCCCAATCTGCGGCTTTACGGTTGGTGAGTTGGAGCCCCGCCTGTTTTCCTTTAACGCACCAATGGGAGCTTGCCCGGAGTGTGAGGGGCTCGGTTCAAAACTTGAGGTCGATGTAGACCTGGTTGTTCCCGACCGGACAAAGACCCTTAACGAAGGGGCAATGGTTCCGTGGAACCCCATCTCGTCACAGTACTACCCGGCCCTGTTGGCCCAGTTCTGCCAGTCAGTGGGGATTGACATGGACACGCCGTTTAACAAGCTGCCCAAGAAGCAGCAGAAGCAGGTCCTTTACGGGAATGGTGACAAGCTGTTCCACTTCCACTACGAAAATGACTTTGGGGGTGTCCGCGACGTTGATGTCCGGTTTGAAGGGGTCGTTAATAACGTTAGCCGCCGGTACAAGGAGACTAACTCCGACTTTACCCGGGAGCAGATGCGCAAGTACATGACCGAACTGCCGTGTCCAGCCTGTCACGGTTACCGACTAAACCAGCGGGCACTAGCCGTCAAGATTGACGGACAAAACATTGGTCAGGTTTCCGATTATTCAATCAGTAAGGCAATTGACTTCTTCAAGGGGGTTAAGCTGTCGGCGCAAAACGAACAGATTGCCCGTCCCATCCTGAAGGAGATCCTCGACCGGCTGACCTTTATGAAGAACGTTGGGGTTGAGTACCTAACACTGAGCCGGTCGGCCCGGACACTTTCCGGTGGGGAGGCCCAGCGGATTCGGCTGGCAACCCAGATTGGTTCCAACCTTTCCGGGGTAATGTATGTGCTCGACGAACCATCGATTGGGCTTCACCAGCGGGACAATGACCGCCTGATTTCATCTTTGAAGGCCATGCGTGACCTCGGTAATACTCTGATCGTGGTTGAACACGATGAGGACACGATGCGGGCCGCCGATTACATCATTGACATTGGCCCTGGCGCCGGCGAAAACGGTGGGCAGGTCATGGCTGCCGGCACCCCGAAGCAGGTCATGCGGTCACGTAAGTCACTGACTGGTCAGTACCTAGCGGGTAAGAAATTTATTCCGGTGCCCACGAAGCGACGCCCGGGCAATGGCAAGCACCTGATTTTGAAAGGGGCCTGTGCCAACAACCTAAAGAAAATTGATGTGGACTTTCCACTGGGGAAGTTCATCTGCGTCACGGGGGTTTCCGGTTCCGGAAAGTCAACTTTGGTCAACCTGATTCTCAAGCGGGTGCTGGCCCAAAAGCTTAACCACAATTCCGCCAAGCCAGGAAAGTACGGCTCAATTAGCGGAATCAAGAACATTGAAAAGGTGATTGACATTGACCAGTCACCGATTGGGCGGACCCCCCGCAGTAACCCGGCAACCTACACCGGTGTCTTTGATGACATTCGGGAACTCTTTGCCCAGACCAACCAGGCGAAGGTGCGGGGTTACACCAAGGGCCGCTTCAGCTTCAATGTTAAGGGCGGCCGGTGCGAAGCCTGTCACGGTGATGGGATTCTCAAGATCGAGATGAACTTCCTCCCGGATGTCTACGTCCCGTGTGAGGTCTGTCACGGTACCCGCTATAATTCTGAGACCCTGGAAGTGGAATACAAGGGGAAGAACATTGCCCAGGTGCTGAACATGACGGTGTCTGAGGCCCTCAAGTTCTTCAGTGCAATCCCAAAGATCCGGCGGAAACTGCAAACCATTGAAGACGTCGGCCTTGGTTACGTCCACCTGGGACAACCGGCAACGACCCTCTCTGGTGGGGAGGCCCAGCGGATGAAGCTGGCCGCCGAACTGCACCGTCAGTCCCACGGAAAGAGCTTCTACATCCTAGATGAACCGACAACTGGTTTGCACATGGATGACATCAAACGGCTGCTGAGCGTCCTCCAACGGTTGGTTGATGCTGGCAACACCGTACTGGTAATTGAGCACGACCTTGATGTTGTCAAGTCGGCCGACTGGCTGATCGACCTGGGACCAGAAGGTGGGGACGCCGGTGGCTACGTTGTGGCAACCGGTACACCCGAAGAAGTGGCCCAGGTTAAGGAAAGCTACACCGGCCAGTACCTGAAGAAGATGCTGGAAAGAGACAGTGAATGGGCCCAGAAACGGGCAGCAAAAAAGAAAAAGTAAGCAAGTAAGAAAGCCCCAATGTTTGGTATCTACGAACACTGGGGCTTGTTTTCTAATGACAGGGGGCCAAAAAATGATTTTGATTAGTGCATGTTTAGCGGGCTTTAACGTCCGCTACGATGGTGGAAACGCACAAAACGACTTAGCGGTTAAGTTGGTGGCGTTGGGAAAGGCAATTACGGTTTGTCCAGAGATCATGGGCGGGCTAAAGACACCCCGGACCCCAGCAGAAATCCAGGGTGGAACGGGGGATGACGTCCTCGCTGGTCGCGCCCTGGTAGTTAGCCGTGACGGGGTCGACGTCACAAAACGCTACCTCGCCAGCGCCCACCGGGTCCTGCAGATTGCCCAGGATAATGATGTTCAGGTGGCCTTTTTGAAGCAAAAGAGTCCCGCTTGTGGAACCAAGCTTGTCTATGACGGGTCCTTCTCCGGCCGGCGGATTCCTGGCTTTGGGGTTACGGCAGCCCTGCTCCACCAAAAGGGAATCACCGTGTTCGGCGATGAAGATTTGACCATTGCCACCTTACGACCCTACTTGGACCAGGGGACGGTTGACCTGCTGGAAAATGATAATTTGCGGTCATAAGGGGTCCGGAGAGGACACGCCCGGCACGATGTGTTACAATTGCTAAGTATTGTATTAAGAGGAGAGGGGATTGATGATGACGGAGAAAATGAAAGTCGTAATCATCACTGGGATGAGTGGTGCCGGCAAGACACTGGCCATCCACAGCTTTGAGGACCTTGGCTACTTCGTGATTGATAATATGTTGCCCAGTTTAGCCGAAAAGTTCGTGGACGTGATTGAAGAATCGGGAGAATTCAATAAGATTGCGATGGTTACTGATTTACGCTCCCGTGGTTTCTACGACCAGGTTTTACCAAGCCTGAAAAAGCTACGCCAGCGCGATGACCTGGCTGTCCGGGTCCTCTTCCTCGATGCCGATAACGTTACCCTGGTTTCTCGCTACAAGGAAACGCGCCGTCTGCACCCCCTGGCACGCCAGGGAAGAATCTTGGACGGGGTTGAACGGGAACGAAAATTATTGACCGAGTTAAAGAGCCGGGCGGACGTGATCATTGATACGACTGATTTGACCCCGCGGAACCTTAAGTTAAGGATTAATAAGCTCTTTAGTCATGGTGAAGGAAGCAACTTCTTCGTCGAGGTGATGTCATTTGGCTTTAAATATGGGCTCCCCTTGGATGCCGACATTGTAATGGACGTGCGGTTTTTGCCGAACCCCTTCTATGTTCCGGAACTCAAGCACCTGACCGGGAATGATCGGGCGGTCCAGGAATACGTGATGAAGAATAAGGGGGCCCAGGAGTTCTATGCCCACCTCCTCTCCCTTTTGAAGAATGCCCTACCGGGATACATTCGGGAAGGGAAGAGTAGTTTAACGGTCGCCATCGGTTGTACTGGGGGGCAACACCGCTCAGTGACAATTGCCAACCGGCTTGCAAAGGACCTTAAAACGGCTGGGTACCATGTTAACTTGTACCACCGTGACGCGGACAAGGCTAAATAGGAAGGAGAGATTTAATGTTCCATAAACCGAAAATAGTGGTGATTGGTGGTGGAACGGGGTTACCCGTCATCTTGCGGGGCTTAAGAGACCAGGATGCGGACGTGACCGCCGTTGTTACCGTTGCCGATGATGGTGGGTCGTCAGGAATCTTACGTAATTATATTAACGTTGTCCCGCCTGGTGATATCCGGAATGTCCTGGTGGCTTTGTCGGAATTACCCCAGCTGGAATTAGATATTTTCCAGTACCGTTTCCGGAGTTCGGACCAGTTCTTTGCTGGTCACGCCATCGGCAACCTAATTATTTCGGCCCTTTCGGAGATGAAAGATGGTATCTTCCCCGCCGTTCAAGAACTATCCAATATGATGCGGATTCGGGGACACATCTATCCGGTGGCCAATGAGCCACTGACCCTGAATGCGGAGTTCACCGACGGCACAAAGCTCAGCGGTGAATCAGAAATCTCCGCTGCCCACAAGCAGATCAAGCGGGTCTGGGTCACACCTTCCAACGACCAGGATGGTCACCCGGTTAAACCGGTTCCCGAAGTCATTCAGGCAATTCATGAGGCGGATCAGATTGTAATCGGGCCGGGGAGCTTGTTTACCAGTATCCTGCCCAATTTGATGATTAAGGAGGTTGGCGACGCGGTCTGTCAGAGCAAGGCTGAAGTCGTCTACATCTGCAACATCATGACCCAAAAGGGCGAGACGGACCACTTTACCGATGCCGACCACGTCCGGGTCTTAAACGACCACCTGGGGAAGAACTTTATTGATACTGTCCTGGTAAACATCCAGCCAGTACCGAAAAACTACTTGGACTTTAAGCAGTGGAATGAGATTTCCCAACCGGTCAGCCACGACTTTCAAGGGCTGCGCCAGCAGGGCTGCCGGGTAATCAGTTCTAACTTTCTGCGGTTAAAGGACAACGGTGCCTTTCATGATCGGGACCGGGTTGTTGCTGAATTAATGAATCGCTTGCATGAAGTCCACGATTAAAGGAGGGGACCGCCTTGTCATACGCCAGTGATGTCAAGAAGGAATTAACGTCGATCAAGGTTCACCAAAAGAACGCGCAGGCGGAACTGATGGCGCTGATTAGGATGAACGGTAGCATCGCCATTGCCAACCACCAGCTGGTCCTTAATATTCAAACGGAAAACCCGGCAATTGCCCGGCGGATTTACTCTTTGCTGAAGCAGTTTTACCACGTGGAGAGTGATATCGTGGTTCGCCGGAAGATGAAACTGAAAAAGAACAACCAGTACATCGTCCGCCTTCGTTATTCCGCCCAGCGGGTCTTGGATGATCTGGGAATCTTACAGAACCTGCAGATCAAGGAACGGGTACCGTTAGACTTGCTGAAAGACGAATGGATGGTCCGCTCCTACCTGCGGGGGGCCTTCCTTGCCGGGGGATCGGTCAATAATCCAGAGACTTCCCGTTATCATTTGGAAATCTATTCCCTGTATGAGGAGCACAACGAGATGATTGCCCAGATGATGAACAAGTTCGGCCTGAACGCCCAGACGACGGCCCGGCGAAGTGGCTACATCGTTTACCTGAAGGAAGCCGAAAAGATTGCTAACTTCATGTCCCTCATTGGGGCGACAAATTCGATGCTCCAGTTTGAAAATGTCCGGATTGTTCGGGATATGCGGAACTCGGTTAACCGCCTAGTTAATTGCGAGAACGCCAATATGAATAAAATTGCCAACGCCTCAACTCGGCAGATTGAAAATATTAAGCTGATTGAGAATACGGTTGGGCTGGCAAGCCTACCGGATAAGCTCCGCGAGATTGCCCAGACGCGGCTGAACCACCAGGAAGTTAGTCTGAAGGAGCTTGGGCAGCTTGTTCCTGGCGGGCCCATCTCGAAGTCCGGGGTCAACCACCGTTTGCGGAAGCTAAATGCGTATGCTGACGAGCTGCGGACAAGCAAGACAATTTAATAATCACTCAGGACACTTTATAAAAGACGTCATGGATTGGAAATTTTACCAAGTCCATGGCGTCTTTTTTGACTTTATTACGTGCCATTGATTAGACCAATTTATTTATTTTATTGATAAATAAATAAAATTTGACCATACCAATCATTATTTTTGGAAAAGAATCCAAATTACTAAATGAACAAGTACTAGTAAAAAGAGGGTAAAAAAGAAAAATTTTACCAATCTCCTTGTCGTGTCACCACGCCAGTGCAAACCGTTGCCCAAATAGACACTTTTGAAGAATATGGTTGACAGTTTGGCAAATACCAGTTAGGAAATAAGCACACTCAAGAAAAGGAGATGCCGCAATGGTAGAGCGAGAGCAAAAGGATGTTTTATGGTTTGATGAATTACATCGCCAGGATGTAGACCTCGTTGGTGGTAAGTCGTCCTCTCTAGGGGAGCTAACCTCGGCGACCCAGATCCCGGTACCGTACGGTTTTGCGACAACGACCCATGCTTACAAGGCATTTATGGCGGCAACTGGTTTGAACGAACAAATCAACCAGCTGCTAGCAACAATCAAGGACTACGAGGATACTGATGAACTGCATACGGTGTGTGCCAATATCCGCTCACTGATTGTCAATGCGGAAATGCCAACCGACCTAGCAACGACGATCAAGAAAGCTTACCAGCAGTTGGCGGTCAAGATGGGGCAAACGGACCCCTTCGTGGCGGTTCGGTCCAGTGCCACCGCTGAGGACCTGCCGAATGCATCGTTTGCTGGTCAACAGGAAACCTACCTCAACGTTCAGGGAGCCGACCTGGTTGTTAAGAAGGTCCAGGAGTGCTACTCATCGCTCTTTACTGACCGGGCAACTTACTACCGGCATAAGCAGCATTTTCCTCACGAAAAGGTGGCCCTATCAGCCGCAATCCAGATGATGGTCTTCTCTAAAGCAGCGGGAATTATGTTCTCGGTTAACGTGGCAAATGGGAATGACCAGCAGATGGTAATTGACGCCATCTGGGGCCTGGGTGAATACATCGTCCTGGGCAAGGTGACCCCGGACCACTACGTCATCGATAAGGACAGCGGGGAGATTATTGACCGCACAATCACTAACAAGCCCGTTGAACTTCTGCAAAGACCCGGCGGTGGCACCTTTGAACAGGAAGTTCCAGCCGACCGCGCTAGCCAGCCTCCCCTTACTGACGACCAGGTCAAAGAGCTTGCTGGTTATGCCAAGCAGATTGAAAAGCACTATGGCTGTTACATGGACATGGAATTTGCCCTCGACCGACCAACCAATAAGTTATGGCTAGTGCAGGCCCGTCCAGAAACGGTGTGGTCGAATAAGAAAAAAGAAAAGAAGGAAACGGGGGAGGAAACGATGAAGGATGCCCAGCCAATTTTAAAGGGATTACCAGCCAGCCCCGGTTTAGCCAGTGGGAAGGTCCACGTAATTGCCGACCCACAAGACATTGATGATTTCAAAGATGACGAGGTCCTGGTGACCCAAATGACGTCCCCGGACTGGGTTCCCGCGATGAAGAAGGCGGCCGCCATTATTACTAATAACGGGGGGATGACCTGTCACGCGGCGATTGTTTCGCGGGAAATGCAGATTCCGTGCTTGGTAGGGACTGCTGCCTGTGGGACCGCGGCGATGGACGTCCTCCACGACGGTGACCAAGTAACGGTGGATGCCAAAAACGGGGTTGTCTATGCCGGGGACCTGACGAAGGAACTGGCACCAAAAGAGCAAGCGCCCGCGACACCTGCAGCGGCAGTCGAATACTTTGCCCCGACAGCTACCCGGGTAATGATGAATCTGGGGGACCCCGACCTTGCTAAACGATACGCTAGCCTGCCGGCGGACGGGATCGGCCTGATGCGGGAAGAATTCATCTGGACAACCGCCATTCATGAACACCCCCTCTACCTAATCAAGACGGGGCATCCGGAAAAGGTTGTTGATGGCCTTGCCGCCGGAATTGCGAAGGTTGCCCGGGCGATGGCGCCCCGGCCAATGATCCTCCGCTTCTCGGACTTTAAGTCCGGTGAGTACCGCCACTTAAAGGGTGGCGAAGAGTTTGAACCGCATGAACCTGCCGACCTCCTCGGCTGGCGGGGCGCGGCTCGCTACTACGATCCCCACTTCATCGAAGCGTTCAAGCTCGAACTGGCGGCGGTGAAGAAGGTCCGGACGGAACTCGGCTTGACTAACTTAAACGTCATGATTCCCTTTGTCCGGACGGTCGATGAAATGGCCAAGATAACTGAATTAATGGCTGAAAACGGTCTAAAGCGAAGTGCTGACTTCAAGGTTTACATGATGGCGGAGATCCCATCCAACATTATCTTGGCGGACCAGTTTAACCGCTACGTTGATGGTTACTCGATTGGTTCTAACGACCTGTCGATGCTAATCCTTGGCTGTGATCGCAACAACGACACCGTTTCGTCACTGTTCGATGAGCGGAACTTGGCCGTCAAGCGGGCCATCGCCCACCTCATCACGGTTGCCCACCGCGATGGCAAGACGGTTTCAATTTGTGGCCAGGCCCCTTCGGAATATCCAGAATTTACTGAGTTCCTGATTCGTAGTGGGATTGACTGCGTATCCGTCAATCCAGATATGGTCAAGGAAACGAAGAAAAACGTGGCCCACTTTGAGCAACGGCTCCTCCTTGACCAGGCGACTGGTCGTGGCCGGCAATTAGATAGTGAAATTAACTGGTAAGACAGAAGAAAGGAAAATAAAAATGCAAATTTATGTTGATGCTCATGCTGAACACGATGGAAATGGAACCAAGCAATTACCATTCAAGCGCATCCAGGAAGCAGCTACCATTGCCCGTCCTGGTGACCTCGTCAAGGTAATGCCCGGTGTTTACCGGGAAAGCGTTGATCCGCGTTTTGCGGGGACCAAGAATAAGCCTATCCTTTACCAAGCGGTGAAGCAGAACTTAACGATTATCACTGGTGCCGAAAAGGTCGACGACTGGGAACCGGTTGGGGTCGATGTTTGGCGGACCGTGATTGCTAACCAGCGTTTCGGTAAGTACAACCCCTACACGACCCATGTAAAAAAAGATGGTGACTTCCAGCATACCGGGGAAGTCTTCTTGAACAACCGGGCCCTTTACGAAGTTGATAGCCTAGCCAAGGTTAAGGCACCGCAGATGGGCGCAATCGACCAAAATCCGGATCGTCAGTATGTTTGGTACACATGTCAGGACCAGAAGATGAACACGACGGTTATCTACGCCAACTTCCAGGGGAAGGATCCCAACCGGTCAAACGTGGAAGTAACCTTTCGTGAGACCTGCTTCTACCCCCAGCAAGCACAGATTGACTTCCTGGTGCTCTCCGGCTTTACCCTGACCAAGGCAGCCAGTCAGTGGGCCGGGGCCGACTACAACAAGGCGGTTGTCGGGACTAACCATGCCCAAGGTTGGAAGATCTTGAACTGTAACGTTTCCCACGCCAAGTGTGCCGGGATTTCCTTAGGACGTTACCCAGTAGTGCCAGCTGATGAGGAGCTGAAGGGTCACCCGGTTAAGCACTACATTAAGAACAACCGGATTTTTGACTGCGGCCAAGCCGGGGTCCTGGGGGTTGACGGTAACCCAGCACCAGTGATCGAACATAACCACTTCTTCCGCATCAACACCCGCTTCAACCTCGTCGGTGAAACCGTCAGCGCCATTAACCTGCTTCCGGCAATCGGTGCCCAGATCCGGCGGAACTGTATCCACGATTGCACACGGGGAATCTGGCTGGGAGGCCGGGTAGAAAAGACCCAGATTAGCCGGAACCTGATGTACAATAACAGCCTGCCTGGTGATTTTAAACTAACTGATCAGAACCAGCAGGACCTGCTGGCCCGCTTGGGTGAGGATATTCAGGTAGAAAATTCGGTGGGTCTGACGACCATTGATAATAACTTCCTCCTGTCAGACTGTGCCCTTCGCCTGGAAAGTTATGAAATTCTGCTGACGCACAATCTTATTAACGGACGAGTTGCCTGGCAGTCCAACCAGGCTGAACAGGCCGGTGACCCGCTTTACCACCGTATCAACCAGGGGAACGCGCAGGATAAGCTGACTTCTTACTTCTTTAACAACCTCTTTGTTAAGAAGGAGTTGCGTTCGGCGATGAAGACACTGATTGGTAAACAAGCCGACCAACACCATGAAAAACTGGGGCAAGCAGAAGGACCAAACGAGTTCTTCGCCACCCGTGATAACCAACTGGTCCGGCTCAATGCTAACAAGGAGGGGAACTGCTTTGTTGGTGCTACGCGGCCGGTCAAGCTGGTGGTGGAAAACCGGCGGCGGGGCTTCTTCTTGAAGGGCGACCTAGGTCAAGCCTTAACCGAAGACAGTTGCCGTCTTCTCACCATGGCGGGCCAGAAGTCGGCGCGGACCATTGATACTGACTTCGCTGGTCACCACCGGGAAGGCTACCGAGTAACCCCAGGTCCTTTAGACCGCAAGGCTGAATACACGTCCTGCCTGTTTCGGGCAATGGCCTAACTAAAGGAGGACAAAATGCGCAAACCATTTATTATCGCAAACTGGAAAATGCATAAGAACATTGAAGAATCAGTAGCCTTCATTAACCAGATTAAGGCCGCCCTCCCCCAAGTGGCAGATGAAGAAGTGGGGATTGCGGCCCAGGCGGTGGCCCTGTCGAGCATGAAACAGACTGCCCAGGGTACCAACCTCCAAATCATTGCCCAGAATGCTGCCAGTGAACTGGCGGGACCGTATACGGGGGAAATCAGTGCCCGTTCCTTGGCAGATGCCGGGGCATCCTATGTCATGCTGGGACATCTGGAACGCCGGCGCTTATTCCATGAGGACAACCAGATTATCAACCAAAAGGTCCGGTCGGCGCTGACGACGGGAATCACCCCAATTATCTGTACCGATGACAAGATGGTCCAGGCCGAGGTCAACGGTGAAATTCACTACGTCTTTGACCAGCTGAAGGGGGTCTTAAAGGGTGTGGCCCCGGCCCACCTGCAAAAGATTGTCCTGTCCTATGAACCAAGTTGGGCAGTTGGCAGTAGCCAAACCGCCAATCCCAAGGTTGCTCAACAGGGCTGTCACCGGATTCGGCAAACCGTTGCTAACTTATATGGTGGCTTGCTCGCCGACCAGGTGCGGATTCTCTATGGAGGAAGCGTAAATCCGCAAAACATTAGTGCCATCATGTCCCAACCGGACGTGGATGGTGCCCTTATCGGTCGTGCTAGTTTACGGCCTGACGACTTTTTGGAAATGGTGAACTGGCAACAACCAGTTTCAAATGTGATGTAAGAAAGGAAATAGCATAATGGCATACTTTGATAATGGTAACAAGATTTTTGCGGATGCCCGGGCAAAGCACTACGCGGTCGGGGCCTACAATATAAACAATTTGGAGTGGACCCGGGCGATTTTGCGGGCAGCAAACGAAACTAAGACGCCCGTCCTGGTCCAGGTATCCATGGGGGCGGCAAAGTACATGGGTGGCTTTAAGTTTGTCCGTGATATGGTTGCCGACCAGATGGACGCGATGGACATTACGGTCCCGGTAATTTTGAACCTTGACCACGGTGACTATGACGCAGCCATGAAATGTATTGAACTCGGTTATTCCTCAGTGATGTATGATGGACATAAGTTACCGGTAAAGGAGAACTATGCGCGGACAAAGGAAGTCGTCCATGCAGCCCACCAGCGGGGAATTTCTGTCGAGGCCGAGATTGGTAAGGTCGGTGAGAACCAGGACACCAACAGTGGGGAACTGGCCTCAGTAGAGGATGCCCGGGCGTTTGCTGATCTGGGGGTTGATAAGCTGGCCTGTGGGATTGGTAATATTCATGGAATCTATCCCGCTGGCTGGCGGGGCCTGGACTTTAACCGCCTCGCTGCCATTGCGGATGCTGTTGACATTCCCCTTGTCCTGCACGGCGGCTCGGGAATCCCCAAGGAACAGGTTCAAAAGGCAATCTCAATGGGAATTGCAAAGGTGAATATCAACACCGAGTTCCAGCTGGCCTTTCAAGATGCCACCCGGGCCTACATTGAGGCGGCCCGCGACCTTGACAAGGACCACAAGGGGTATGACCCGCGGAAGTTGCTCTTACCGGGGACGGAAGCAATTACCAATAAGATGAAGGAAATGATTGAGTGGCTGGGGACCCCCGCGGTCGCTTAATCAACTTGTGGAGGAATAACGATGGCAACAACTGTATATTTTATTCGACATGGAGAGACCTACTTTAACCGCTTCGCCCGGCTGCAAGGATGGTCAGACACCCCATTGACCGCTAAGGGACACGATGACGCGGTCAAAA
Source organism: uncultured bacterium (assembly GCA_905214235.1). Lineage (GTDB taxonomy): Bacteria > Bacillota > Bacilli > Lactobacillales > Lactobacillaceae > Limosilactobacillus > Limosilactobacillus avium. The sequence continues at coordinate 29,682 of CAJMLF010000002.1, forward strand.
TCGCCAAGGTGCTGGTACCGCTGAAGATTGACTACTTCTTTTCCAGTGATTTAAAGCGGGCAATTGACACCGCCCAAATCATAATTGACCAGCTAAAACTCCCTAATATCAGTCACCCAACGCAGGAAAAATGCTTTCGGGAGGTCTTCTACGGGTCATTCGAAGGGCACAGTAATGAAGAGGGGGCAATTTGGGCCAGCTACCTCGGCGGCAAACGGTTCCGCCGGATTGGTGATTTAGTGGCTGAGTTTGGGGTCAAAAAAGCCCATGACCTCCTCAAGCAGGCCGACCCGGCCCATCTGGCGGAGGATAGTGCCGAGTTGGACCACCGAGTAAAGCAGATGCTTGATCTCTTCGTATCTTTACCGTCAGGCAGTAATGTCGTTGTTGCCAGTCATGGTTCAATCATCCAATACCTGGCAACGGTATTTGGTGATCTGGACCAGTACGAAAACCCCGCTAACGGGGCCTTAATGAAGTTAATTATCGAAGATCATAACGCACGCGTGGTGGGCTATAATCAGTTCGCAATATAATAAGAAAGCGGGAAGGAAACCTTTGCAGATTTCCTTCCCGCTTATCTTTTCCAGTTCAGTAATCAGATTACTTCAAGCTGGAATTGTTTTCCATGATCCCGTCAAGCAGACCGTAGTCAACCGCTTCTTGAGCAGTTAAGTAGTGGTCACGTTCGGTATCACGGTTGATCTTTTCGATTGGTTGACCAGAATTCTTTGCCAAGATGCCGTTAATCATCTTCCGGGTCTTCAGAATTTCGGTTGCCGCAATTTCAATTTCAGTTTGTTGACCTTGAGCACCACCAGATGGTTGGTGAATCAAGACTTGGGAGTGTGGTAAGCCGAACCGCTTACCCTTTGTTCCGGATGAAACCAGGACACTGGCCATTGAAGCCGCCATCCCGATAACGATTGTTTGCACATCTGACTTGATGAAGTTCATCGTGTCGTAAATGGCCATCCCGGAAGTAACAACACCACCAGGTGAGTTAATGTATAAGTAAATGTCTTTAGTTGAGTCTTGCGCATCCAAGAAGAGGAGCTGCGCAACAATTGAGTTTGCCATGTCGTCTTCGATTGGACCAGAAAGCATGATGATCCGGTCCTTCAGAAGCCGTGAGTAGATATCATAGGCACGTTCGCCACGTGAAGACTGCTCAATGACAGTTGGAACTAAGTTCATATTGTGGCCTCCTTGTTAATTAGCACTCGTTAGCAATAGTTGCTAACTGATATTAATACTATACTCGATTGGTCAAAAAAGGTCAAATGATTTGCCACCTATTTATACTTACCGCTAATATTATGCCATCTTCACTCATAATAAGGAAGAAAGACGGTCGCGCTTTTAAAAAAGTATAATAAAAGTGGCCGTGAGAAAAGATAATTTTCTCACGGCCACATTGTATAGTTGTTAGTCCTTATTAATGTCAGCGCATAACAGGTTCAATTCGGCGTTTGCACTTTGGTAGTCAAGGGCCTTCCAATCAGTAGTGGTTACAAAAACATTTAATTCATTAGTGTTAGTCATAATAAAATCCTCCTGGAGCAGTTAGTTATTTTTGTTCGCTCTTTAAGTTCATTTAGAATAGTACACTAAATTGGTCTGATTTGCAATGCCTCATATATCAATATTTTTGGAAGTATTTACTAAATTGGTCTAGGCTACTGGGCTGAAGCATTGCCTGGTAAGGGTTGCCGTTGCTGAAAAATAAATGTTTACTAGAAAGAAAATTTACTGCTAGGGGAGCATAATTTCACCAGGACTTGCTTTTTATACCGCAGCCCGGTATAATTGGAACGTTAATTCATTTACGAACACAATAAGGAGGCATATAGCTATGCGTAAAGCACACCCATACGGCGTACAGGGCCGTCGCCCAGTTGCTCCTAAGTACAAGCGAGCATTAAAAGAAAAGAAGATTGAAGCTATTCGTAAGTGGGCTAAGGAAAAGCCAGCTGAAGAAAAGTAATCTTACTATAAAAAGGCAGCACGTCTTGGCGTGCTGCCTTTTTTGTTGGCGTTAGTCTTGTAAAACAAAAAGCTGGCGGGAAATCAATCCCGCCAGCTTTTCTAAATAAAAATGCGCCCCCCGAGAGTCGAACTCGGATCTCGAGAACCGGAATCTCACGTGCGATCCATTACACTAAGGGCGCGTCAACGAATATTATAATATCCCATCCCATATTAAATTGCAAGCATTATTTGAATTTTTTAATCAAGATAACGTTTTCACAAGAAAAAAGCAAATTTCTGAGGTGATTGAATAGACAATTCCAAACAAGATGAGTATTATTAAGAGCGTAAGGTTTTGTACCTTGTCTGACGAAAAGTGGTGGTAATTTCAACCACTAATTTTGTTGGATGAGACACTTATTATGTTTTTCCTAAAGGAGGAATTTGCAGTATGACTGTAAAAATTGGTATTAATGGTTTCGGCCGTATCGGTCGTTTAGCATTCCGTCGTATTCACGAACTCAACACTGATGACATCGAAGTTGTTGCTATCAACGACTTGACTTCACCAGAAATGTTGGCTTACTTACTCAAGTACGACTCTACCCAAGGTCGGTTCAATGGTGAAGTTTCATCCACTGACAAGGGTATCGTTGTTGACGGTAAGGAATACCCTGTATACGCAGAACGTGACGCACGTAACATTCCTTGGGTAAAGAACGACGGTGTTGACTTTGTCCTTGAATGTACTGGTTTCTACACTTCTGCAGAAAAGTCACAAGCTCACTTGGATGCCGGCGCAAAGCGTGTTCTGATTTCCGCACCTGCTGGTAACATCCCAACTGTTGTTCCTGGTGTTAACCTGGACACTCTTACTGCTGACGACAAGATCGTTTCCGCTGGTTCTTGCACGACTAGTTGCCTTGCTCCAATGGCATACTTCCTTAACAAGAACTTCGGTATCAAGGTTGGTACTATGACTACTATCCACGCTTACACTGGTAGCCAAGCTGTTCTTGACCAACCACGTGGTAAGAAGTTCCGTAACAACCGTGCCGCAGCTATTAACACTATTCCTCACTCAAGTGGTGCTGCTAAGGCTATCGGCCTGGTTATCCCTGAATTGAACGGTAAGCTTTCTGGTCACGCACAACGTGTTGCCGTTCCTACTGGTTCTTTGACTGAACTTGTTTCTGTTCTGAACAAGAAGGTCACTGTTGACCAAGTTAACGACGCTATGAAGGAAGCTACCAAGAACAACCCTGCTTACGGTTACACTGAAGACCCAATCGTATCTAGCGATATCATTGGTTCTACCTTCGGTTCTGTATTTGACCCATCTCAAACTGAAATCATGGAAGGCGAAGATGGTACTCAATTAGTTAAGACCGTTGCATGGTACGACAACGAAAACGGCTTTACTAGCAACATGATTCGGACCCTGCTTCACTTTGCTGAACTCTAATCCGACATTTAGCTAAAAGTACTAAACAAAAGGTGGGAGGAGGAAACTCCAACCACTTTTTTTCTTAAAAGGAGGAGCTAATAAACATGGCTAAACTTACTGTTGAAGATTTACCATTAGAAGGTAAAAAAGTATTAATGCGTGTTGACTTTAACGTGCCAATCAAGGACGGCGTTGTTGGCGACGACAACCGGATCGTGGCTGCTTTGCCAACGATTAAGTACGTTATTGAACACGGTGGTCGGGCAATCCTCTTCTCCCACTTAGGTCGGGTTAAGAAGGAGGAAGACAAGCCAGGTCTGTCAATGCGTCCGGTTGCTGAACGGCTTTCCAACCTGCTGAACAAGCCGGTTACCTTTGTTCCTGTAACTGAAGGTAAGCAACTCGAAGATGCCATCAACAACATGAACAATGGTGATGTTCTGCTGGTTCAAAACACCCGTTACGAAGATGTTAAGGATGGCGAATACGTCAAGCGCGAATCTGGTAACGACCCTGAATTAGGTAAGTACTGGGCTTCTCTCGGCGATGTCTTCATCAACGATGCCTTTGGTACTGCCCACCGGAAGCACGCTTCCAACGTCGGAATTGCCACTAACATGCCTGGTAAGGCTGCTGCTGGTTACCTGATGGAAAAGGAAATCAAGTTCTTAGGTGACGCCGTCGACAACCCACAACGTCCATTCGTTGCCATCCTCGGTGGTGCCAAGGTTTCCGACAAGATTGGTGTTATTGACCACTTGCTGGACAAGGCGGACAAGATCATCATCGGTGGTGGGATGGCTTACACCTTCTACGCTGCCAAGGGAATTAAGATTGGTAACTCCTTAGTTGAAAAGGACAAGATTGACGTTGCCAAGGAAATCCTGGACAAGGCTGGCGACAAGCTGGTACTGCCAATCGATAACGTTGTCGCTGATAAGTTCAACAACGACGCTGACACCAAGGTTGTTGAAGGAGACATTGACGATGGTTGGATGGCCCTTGACATTGGTCCTAAGACTATCAAGCAGTACGAAGACGTTTTGAAGGACGCTAAGACGGTTGTTTGGAACGGCCCAATGGGTGTCTTCGAAATGCCTAACTTTGCTAAGGGAACACTGGAAATCGGTAAGTTCCTCGGTACCCTGGATGACGCAACCACGATTGTCGGTGGTGGGGACTCCACTGCTGCCGTAAAGCAATTGGGTGTTGCTGACAAGTTGACCCACATTTCCACTGGTGGTGGTGCTTCACTGACCTACCTCGAAGGGAAGACTTTGCCAGGAATTGCCGCAATTTCTGAAAAATAATTGACTAGCCTAAGGGGCCGTACTGGTCGCTTAGGTTGATAAACGGGGTTCCACCGCTGATGCAAAAGCGGTGGAACCCGTTTGTGTAATTAACAATAGTAAAGCGGGGGCCCGCTGCCCAGGGGCTGACCATCCATTAAATAGGGGGAATTTTATGCGTATTCCGATTATTGCCGGTAACTGGAAAATGAACAAAACCGTTGATGAGGCCGTTGCGTTCGTTAAAGAGATTAAGGATCAGCTGCCGCCCGCTGCCCAGTTGCAAACGGCCCTGGCGGCACCGACCCTGTGCCTGATGCCAATGATGCGGGCCGCAGCTGGCTCGCCACTGAAGTTGATGGCGGAAAACTGCTTCTACAAGAATGCTGGTGCCTACACGGGGGAGACGAGTCCCTTTGCCCTTTACCAGGCCGGAATTCACCACGTTATCCTGGGCCACTCTGAGCGCCGGAAGTACTTCCATGAGGACGATGGGTTGATCAATAAAAAGGTGAAGGCGGCCCTTGACAATGGCCTCTGCCCGATTGTTTGCTGTGATGACACAATGGGCAGGCGAATTGCCAAGGACGACAAGGTCCACTGGGTTGTTGGCCGGATCCTAGCCGACTTAAAGGGGCTAAGCACCAACGACATTCGTAAAGTTACCGTTGCTTATGAGCCCAGCTGGGCAATTGGTAGCGGTCAGAGCGCCGATCCTGACCAGGCGGAGGAGGGCTGCTACCTGATTCGCCAAACGATCAGCGACATGTACGGTGATACAGTGGCCGATGACGTCCGAATCCTTTACGGGGGAAGCGTCACTCCTGAAAACACCAGCGCGTTGATGGCGACTGCCGACATTGACGGTGTCCTGGTCGGTGCGGATAGCCTGGACGCGAAAACTTTTTTAGAAATAGTTAACCATTAAATGCTTGTTTTTAGTTGTGCAAAATAATACAATGTTAATGAAGTAGCGCGATTGCTATCGAATTTAAGACAGAGGAGAGATTCATCAAATGTCACTTATTACAGATATTTATGCACGTGAAGTTCTTGATTCACGTGGTAACCCAACCGTTGAAGCTGAAGTTTACACTGAAGCTGGCGGTGTTGGCCGTGGAATTGTTCCATCAGGTGCTTCCACTGGTGAACACGAAGCTGTTGAACTTCGTGACGGCGACAAGAACCGTTTCGGCGGCAAGGGTGTACTGAAGGCCGTTGCTAATGTTAACGACATCATTGCTAAGGAAATCGTGGGGATGGAAGTTACTGACCAAATCGCCATCGACAAGGCAATGATTAAGTTAGACGGTACTCCTAACAAGGGTAAGCTTGGTGCCAACGCTATCTTGGCCGTTTCATTAGCTGCTGCACGGGCCGCTGCTGATGAATTACAAGTACCTCTTTACAACTACCTTGGTGGTTTCAATGCGCACGTATTGCCAACACCAATGATGAACGTTATCAACGGTGGTGCCCACTCTGATAACAAGGTTGACTTCCAAGAATTCATGATCATGCCAGTTGGTGCACCAACTGTTCGTGAAGCCATTCGTTGGGGCTCCGAAACTTTCCACGCTCTGAAGAAGGAATTGGAAGACGCTGGTAAGGTAACCTCTGTTGGTGACGAAGGTGGATTTGCTCCTGACTTTGCTAACAACGCTGAACCATTCGAATACCTGATCAAGGCCATCAAGGATGCCGGTTACAAGCCAGGTAAGGACATTGCCATTGCCTTTGACGTGGCTGCTTCCGAACTTTGGGACGACGACACCAAGAAGTACAAGCTTCGTTGGTCCACTGGTGAAGAATACACCACTGAAGAATGGATCAAGTACCTGTCCGGTATCATTGAAAAGTACCCAATCGTTTCTGTCGAAGACCCAATTGACGAAAACAACTGGGATGACTGGGTAACCCTGACCAAGGAACTTGGTAAGAAGGTTCAATTAGTTGGTGATGACTTCTTCGTAACCAACACTGACTACCTGAAGAAGGGTATCAAGATGGGCGCTGCTAACTCCATCCTGATTAAGCTGAACCAAATCGGTACTTTGACTGAAACTGTTGAAGCTATCGAAATGGCTAAGGAAGCCGGCTACACGGCTATCGTTTCCCACCGTTCTGGTGAAACTGAAGATACCACGATTGCTGACCTGGTTGTTGCTACTAACGCAGGCCAAATCAAGACTGGTTCCATGAGCCGGACTGACCGTCTTGCTAAGTACAACCAATTGATGCGGATCGAAGACAACCTTGGCGACGTTGCTCAATACAAGGGCATTCACTCCTTCTACAACCTGAGTGAACAAGCTCGTCAAGACATCGAAAACCGTTAATTTATCAATAATTAACCATTGAATAGGTCCCTATCTCCGGGAATTTTACCGGGGTGGGGGCCTATTGTATTTTAAAAACGCGCGGATAAAATTGATGAAACCGCTTCGTTTTCCCCCGACCTGCGCTATAATGTTAGGGAATGGTCATTAAGACCAACAGAGGAGGAGAAATATGGCCAAAGAGATTAAGGGAATTGCTGCCAGTGAAGGAATTGGGATTGCCCCAGTTTACCGCCTGGTGGAACCCGCCCTACATTACCAAAAGCGGCGGGTCAATAATACCCTGACGGAATACAAGCGGGTGTTACAGGCATTTAACGAATCCACCGATGAATTACGGCGCATTAAGAAAAACGCCCGCGGAAGACTCTCTGACGAAGATCTCCAAGTATTCGATGCCCATATTGCTATTCTCGCGGACCCCGAGCTACTCGGCCAGGTTAAGCAGCTGATTGACCAGCAACAACTGTGCGCCGAAGAGGCTGTTGACCAGGTAACTAGCCGCTTTGCCCAGACGATGGCCCAGATGACCGACCCTTACTTTAAGGAACGGGCTGGTGACGTTAAGGACGTTGCTAAACGAGCGATGGCTAACTTGATGGGCAAGAAGCTCCCGGACATTTCAACAATCGATCACCCGGTAATCCTCGTTGCTCATGAAGTGACCCCCTCTAATACTTCGCAGATGGATAAGAAATTTATTAAGGGGATTGTCACCGATGTTGGCGGCCGGACCAGCCATGCCGCCATCATGGCCCGGACACTGCGGATCCCGGCGGTAGTCGGTACAGAGCACGCGGCCGAGTTAACCCGGGATGGCCAACTAATGGTCGTTGATGGTCTCCGTGGGGTTGTCTTTGTTGAACCAACCCAGGATAAGGTCACGAGCTACCGGGATAAGGCCCACGAATTAACAGAGGAGCGGCAAAACTGGGCCCAGTTGGTTAACGCCCCGTCCGTTTCGAAAAACGGTCAGCGCTTCGCCATTGAGGCCAATATTGGTAACCCAGATGATGTCGTAGATGCTACCCGGCAGGGGGCCGATGGGGTTGGCCTCTTCCGGTCGGAATTCCTCTACATGGGGAGTGACCATATGCCGACCGAAGAAGAGCAGTTCACTGCGTACCGTCAAGCAGTAACCGGGATGGGGGGCAAACCCGTTGTGGTGCGGACCCTTGATATTGGGGGCGACAAACCATTGCCATACCTTCCCCTACCACGGGAGATGAATCCCTTCTTGGGCTACCGGGCCATCCGAATTAGCCTCAAGCACCCCGACATGTTTAAAACCCAACTACGGGCCCTGATCCGGGCGTCCCAGTTTGGGCCCCTCTCCATCATGTTTCCGATGATTGGAACGATTGCTGAACTGCGGGCGGCAGAAAAAATCTTCAATGAGTGCCGGTCAGAGCTCCAGGCGGACCAGCCGGGACTCGGTGACGACATCAAGTTGGGAATGATGATTGAGGTCCCGCTAGCGGCAATCAATGCCGACCAGTTTGCGAAGGAAGTTGACTTTTTTAGCATCGGGACGAATGACCTGATCCAGTATAGCTTTGCTGCCGACCGGGGAAACGATGCGGTGGCGGACCTCTACCAGCCACTTAATCCGGCCTTTTTAGGGGTAATTCAACACGTGATCGACGCCGGCCACCGTCACAACACCAAGGTCGCAATGTGTGGCGAGATGGCGGGTGACCGTCTGGCACTGCCCCTGTTAATGGGGATGGGACTGGACGAATACTCCATGTCCGCTTCCTCAATCCTCCGGACCCGGATGATGATGAGTAAACTTGATACACAGAAGTGCAGTGACTTGGTTAATGAGGCGGTTAATAACTGCGTCACCAATGAGGAAGTTGAGCAGCTGGTCCGAGACCGGCTGGCCAACAACTAGGCGAATAAAAATGATAATTACAGCTAGTGAAGCTAATTTAAATTAGTTTCACCAGCTGTTTTCTTTTTTTTAATAAAGTGGTAGCTGAAATTTCTCCTAATAAGTTAAAAAATGATGAGAAAAATATAGAAAATCACGGGAATCTATAATATACTTTGTAACTGTTAACTGATTACGGAAGGGAATCGATTAGTATGAAGAATTCAGCACCAAAGTTGCGTCGGTCGATGACTGCCGGCCAAATGGAAATGATTTCGCTTGGTGGTGCCATCGGGGTCGGCCTGTTTATGGGGGCCACTTCTACGATCAAGTGGACGGGGCCGTCTGTTTTGCTGGCGTATGCCTTTGTTGGTTTAATCTTGTATATTGTGATGCGGGCGCTTGGGGAGATGATTTACATCAACCCCGGGACCGGGTCGTTTGCCGATTACGCAACCGAGTATGTTCACCCCTTAGCTGGCTACATCGCCAAGTGGGCGAACGTCTTCGAATACATTGTCGTTGGGATGTCGGAAGTGGTGGCCGCCACGGAATACCTCAAATACTGGTGGCCACACATGCACACTTGGATTGCCGGAATTGTCATTATTGTTTTCTTGGTTTTAGCCAACCTTGCCAGTGCGAAGGCCTATGGTTCACTAGAATTCTGGTTCGCGATGATCAAGGTGATCACAATCATCTTCATGATTATCCTCGGCTTCTTGGTAATTTTCTTTGGCTTCGGTAACGGCGGCAAACCAACTGGCTTTAGCAACCTCTGGTCCCACGGTGGCTTCTTCACTGGTGGGGTGAGCGGGTTCTTCTTCTCCATGTCAATCATTGTTGGTTCATACGAAGGAATTGAACTGTTGGGGATTTCCGCTGGTGAAGTTGCCAACCCCCAGAAGGCAATTGTTAAGTCCGTTAAATCCGTTTTGTTCCGGATCCTGATATTCTACATTGGGGCAATCTTTGTAATTGTCACAATTTACCCGTGGAACAAGCTGAGCAGCGTTGGTTCACCATTCGTTTCTACCTTTGCCAAGGTGGGAATTACCGCGGCTGCTTCCATTATTAACTTTGTTGTGCTGACGGCGGCACTCTCGGGAGCCAACTCGGGAATTTACAGCTCCAGCCGGATGCTTTTTAAGCTGGCCCACGAAGGGGATGCGCCAAGCGTCTTTGGTCGTCTTTCCAAGCGGGTCGTTCCGGATGCCGCCATCCTGGGAATTTCTGGTGGGATCCTGATTGGCTTTATCATTGACATCATTGCGTCCATTTACAGCAAGTCCACGGCAGATATGTTCGTGATTGTCTTCAGTTCATCCGTTCTTCCAGGGATGATTCCATGGTTTGTCATCCTGCTGGCGGAACTGCGCTTCCGGCACAACAACCCCGACTTGATGACGGACCACCCCTTTAAACTGCCACTGTACCCATTCTCGAACTACTTCGCCTTTATCATGTTGATTGTCATTGTGATCTTCATGTTCATCAACCCGGATACCCGGGTATCTGTCATCGTGGGGGCAGTGGTCCTCATCCTGGCAGTCCTGATTTACCTCTTACGGCATGGCTTGAGCCGGGAAAAGGCTTAAAAATTTAGACTAAGGAGCACTAGTATAATGACGGTGCTCTTTTTTATTTGCGGGGGCGTGGCACTGGGCCGCTTTTGTAGTACAATATCCTTTAGCTTATTCTGAAGGGACCTATTTATGAACAGAGGAGAATTTATTCATCGTCATAACCAGCTCGTCCAGGTTTTGCGAGCCATCTTAATTGGCCTGTTGACGGGCCTGGTGGTTAGCGTCTTTCGCCTATCCATCCAACACCTGCTGGGCTTTGTCACGGTTAGTTTCCGCTACTTTCACCACCACCCAACGGGGCTGGTTTGGTGGGCACTGGCTTCCGTGATTTTGGCCTTAATCCTGGGAATCATGACCCAGCGTTACCCGAATATCAAGGGGTCCGGAATCCCGCAGATTGAGGGACAGTTGACCAGTCAGTTTGACGAAAAATGGTGGCCGGTCCTCTGGCGAAAGTTCATCGGGGGAATCCTGGCGATTGGGTCCGGACTCTACCTTGGTCGGGAAGGACCGTCAATTCAACTCGGGGCCGCAGTTGGCCAGGGGGTGGCCGAGAGCTTCCATGCCGGTAAGCTCAACCGCCAGCTGGGGATTGCCAGTGGGGCCGCTGCCGGTTTGGCCGCCGCCTTTAACGCCCCGATTGCCAGCACGATCTTTATCTTGGAGGAGGTTTACCACAACTTTTCGCCTTTGATTTGGCTGGCGACCTTTGTCAGTTCCCTGTGCTCCAACATGGTGTCGATGACCTTCTTTGGCTTGCGGCCGGTATTAGCGGTGCCCTACCACCACATGCTACCGACGGGCCTCTATTGGCAGCTGGTCGTCCTTGGCCTGGTACTGGGCCTGTTAGGGCGTTTCTACCAGGTGATCATTCTGAACCTTGATAAGTGGACCGGGAAGCTGAAGTGGGTTCCACCCTACGCTTACCCGGTGCTGCCGTTTCTGTTAGTCATGCCGGTTGCCTGGTACTTCCCACTCACCCTGGGTGGGGGGAACCAGCTGATCACTGGGCTGACTAACCTCCCGTTTTCGTTGAGCCTGTTTGTCGGGCTCTTCGTCCTCCGCTTTGTCTTTTCGATGATTAGTTATAGCTCACAGCTTCCCGGGGGGATCTTTTTACCGATCCTGACCCTAGGGGCCGTACTGGGGGCCGTCTACTGTGCCCTGATGGTTCGCTTGGGCCTGCTGCCGGTTCGTTATCTACCGAACTTCATTATTTATGCGATGGCCGGTTACTTTGCCTGTATCAGTAAGGCCCCTTTTACCGCCATCCTGCTGATTACGGAAATGGTCGGCTCACTGGCCCACCTGATGCCCCTGGCAATCGTGGCCATGGTCGCTTACCTGGTTGTTGATGGCCTTCATGGGGAGCCAGTTTATACCGCAATGTTCAATAACTTTATCGGTAAACACGCCCCTGCTGTTCAACACGAGGTTGAGATGTCAGTGACGATTTACGCGGGATCCAGCCTGGACGGTAAGAAAATTGCCGACTTTGTTTGGCCGTACTCGAGTATCGTCACGACCATCTACCGGGGTGAGGAGCGGATTATCCCGAATGGCCAGACGGTTCTTGCTGCCGGTGACACAATCATCGTTCACGCCGTCCAAACAAATAATAACCAGGCCTATAAGCGGATCAGCCGGGCAGCGCACTATGCGAATGTATAGAAATCACGGTTGTAATATGATATGATATTAGAGATATAGCCGGTATAAATTAGGAGGAAGATCCTTGTATAATACTTTAATGACAATCTTTTTAATTGTATGTGTAATTATGATTGCATGTGTAATGATGCAACCAGCTAAAAACGATAACGATGCGATGTCTGCCTTGACTGGTGGTGCCGGTGATCTTTTCTCCCGGCGCAAGGCCCGGGGATTTGAAGCCGTCATGCAAATTGTGACCACAATCTGTGGGGCACTCTTCTTCATCTTGGCGCTTGCCTTAGTTTACGTATCGTCACATTAGGTTTTCTAAGTTTGTGCCTCCTGGAGCAGTTTCAGGGGGCCTTTTTATTAAGAAGTGGGGATGGTGAGATGAAGACCTATACTGGTGAAACCTTCTTCTTCCCGCACAGTGGGAAGAAGGGGGTAATCCTGCTGCATGCCTATACGGGCAACAGTAACGATGTCCGGATGCTTGGCCGCCAGCTTAACTGGGCCGGCTACACGGTCTGTGCGCCGCTTTTTACGGGTCATGGTGGTGATCCCCGGGAGATCCTTAAAAAGGGGAGCCCGGCTGACTGGCAGGATGATACCCGGATGGCAATTTTCCGCCTGCGGGACACGGGGGTGGACCAGATTGCTATCTTTGGCCTTTCACTAGGGGGCCTGCTGGCAACGTGGGCCTTAGAAGAGGACCCGTCCTTGCTTGGCGGGGGTGTCTTTGCCTCACCAATAACAACCTGGGGGGATTCGAATGTTCCCCAATATTTTCCGACACTCGCCGAAAAGTACTACCGGCGGGTACATACAGAGCCGGAATTGATTAGCGAACGGTTAGCATGGCTTAACGAGCGGTTACCCGCCCAGCTCAATGACATTAAGAAGCTTGCCCGTCAACTGGCCGTCAACCTTAACCGGATTCACCGGCCGTTTTTTATTGCCCAGGGCGGTAAGGACGAAATGATTGACCCCAATTCAGGGGCCCAGCTTCGTGACCGTTTACTTGCCCAGGGGACACCGGTTGACTTTCACTACTATCCGGATGCCACCCACTTACTAACCGTAAATTCAGCACACCGTCAGCTCTTTAGCGACGTTGAAAACTATTTGAATAATTTATTTGAGGTAACAAATGACAATCAACAATAAGACGAAATTAAAAGACAATATTCTCGATTTCCTGACGAAGAACGCCGGAATCAGTTACTCCGCTGAGCGGATTGCGCACGCGCTCGATATGGATAATGCCGAGCAGTTCACGCCAATCGTCCAGACCCTCGCCCAGCTTGAACGTGATAAGAAGGCCCGGGTAACCGATAAGGGCGAGTTTGAGGCGGTTATTAAACAAGAACCGATTACGGGGACGTTCCATGGAAACGACAAGGGTTTCGGCTTCGTAGAATACGATCCCGACCTGCCTGACATGTTCATTAATCCCGACCACACCTTGCATGCCCTTAATGGCGACCAGGTGGCGGTCAAGGTTTTGAAGGCCGGTGACCCCGCAGCGGGCCAGGGCCCAGAAGCAATGGTTACCAAGATCCTGGAACACAACTACGAACGGGTCGTGGGTGAATTCAAGCAGGAAACCGTTGGTAACTACATCGGTGAGGTCCTCTTGAAGGATAAGAAACTTAGTCAATTCCGCTTTTTTGTCACCGATAAGGGCCTCAAGCCCATGGATGGTGAGGTTGTTACGGCGACCGTTGAGACCTATCCAGACGACGAGTCGCCCCAAGTCCTCACCGGGGCCGTTACGGAGGTAATCGGGAACAAGGATGAACCGGGAATCGATATTCTCTCGGTCATCTATGCTCATGATGTTCCCCATGAATTTCCTAAGGAGGCAATGGAGCAGGCAAACAAAATTCCGTTGCACGTCCTTCCCGAAGAAAAGAAGGGGCGCAAGGACATTACCAACCAGCCCCTGGTAACTATTGACGCCATCGAGTCCAAGGACTTGGACGATGCCGTCGTTGCTTGGAAGCTTGATAACGGTAACTACCACCTTGGGGTTCATATTGCGGACGTCAGCCACTATGTTCAACTGGGGACCCCGCTCGACAAGGAAGCCTTCAAGCGAGGGACATCGGTTTACCTGACGGACCGGGTCGTCCCGATGCTGCCGAAGCGCCTGTCCAATGGTATCTGTTCTTTAAACCCGGGTGAGGAGCGGCTCTCAATGAGTTGTGAAATGGAAATCAACGACCAGGGGAAGATCGTCAAACACCGCATCTTCCCAAGTGTCATGAAGTCCCATGCCCGGATGACCTACAAGGCCGTTAACCGGATCCTGGAGGCCCATGACCAAAAGACGATTGACCGCTACAAGGACCTCGTGCCAATGTTTGAAACCATGGCAGAGCTTCACAAGATCCTTTTGAAGAACCGGAAACGGCGGGGCGCAATCGACTTTGAGGCGCCGGAAGCAAAGATCATTGTTGATGATAAGGGTCACCCAATTGACATCCAGCTCCGGGAACGGGGACTGGCTGAACGGATGATTGAATCATTCATGCTGGCCGCCAACGAAACGGTTGCCCACCACTACTTTGATGAGCACGTTCCCTTCCTCTACCGGATCCACGAGACCCCGGATAAAGACCGGATTAAGTCGTTTGTCGACTTCTTGAGCGTCTTTGGGATCAACGTCCACGGTGACGTGAACAACGTTAAGCCCAAGATGCTGCAAAACGTCCTGAAAGACGTTGCCGGAAAGCCGGAAGAGCAGATGGTCCAGGTAATGATGCTGCGGAGTATGCAACAGGCCAAGTACTCTGACGAGGAACTGGGGCACTTTGGCCTGGGCGCTAAGTACTACACCCACTTTACGTCGCCAATTCGGCGGTACCCGGATGACACGGTTCACCGTCTGATCAAGTGGTATGCCCAACACGGTAAGGGTGAAAAGGCTAAGGCCGCTTGGCGCGATAAGTTGCCAGAGATTGCTGAACACACGTCCGTCACCGAGCGGCGGGGAATTGACACCGAGCGGGACGTCGACAGCATGAAGAAGGCCGAGTACATGGAAGACCACGTTGGCGAAACCTTCGATGCCGTGGTCAGCTCCGTTATGAAGTTCGGCCTCTTTGTCCAACTGGAGAACACCGTTGAAGGACTCATCCACATTAGCGTGATGACGGATGACTACTATGAATACTCCGAAAAACACATGGCCCTAATTGGGCGGAAGACCCACCGGATCTTCCAAATCGGTCAACCGGTAAAGGTTAAGTTACTTCGGGTTGACAAGGACCTGCGGGAAATCGACTTTGAGCTGGTCAATCCGCAGGACGCGCCAAAGACCAAGATTCGGGTTCCTCACGAACACGATAACCGTCGTCGCGGAAACCGGAACCGGCGGCGGGGTAATCATGGTCATGTTAAGCGCCATGATCATAACCAGCACAATGGGCACGTTAATAACCGGCAGATTAACCGGGGCCAAACGCGTCACCATAATAATTCACGCGACCACCATTCACAAGGGCGGCACCATTAAAACTAACGGAGGGATAAAATGGCAAAAAGATCCCAACAAAAGAATAATGACAACTTGATTGCCCAAAATAAAAAGGCCCGCCACGACTATTTTGTGACGGACACGGTTGAGGCGGGACTGGTACTGACCGGGACGGAGATTAAGTCTGTCCGGGCCCACCGGGTTAACCTCAAGGATGGCTTTGCCCAGATAAAAAACGGCGAGGCCTGGTTGATGAATGTTCATATTAGTGAATACGACAACGGGAATATCTTTAACCAAGACCCGCTCCGTAACCGGAAGCTCCTTCTTCATAAGAAAGAGATTCACCGCCTAGTGGGGGCGCTACAGGACAAGGGGGTCACCCTGATCCCCCTCAAGATGTACATCAAGCATGGCTATGCCAAGGTCTTGATGGGCGTTGCCAAAGGTAAGCACCAATACGATAAGCGGGAAGCAATTAAACGCCGTGAGCAAAATCGCGAAATTGAACGGGTAATGAAGCACTACTAAGATGAAAACCGTCTTCAAGAACTGACCAAAAAAAAGCCGGTCAGGATTGAAGACGGTTCTTTTATTAAACTTTTAGTTCTTCGAATATTACACAGTAATCGCGGAAAAACCAAATAGGCTTGCTCCGCGTCGAAGGGTGCTCCTAGTGTCTAGCGCCGTGAAGCAAGTCCATTGATTACGGACAATCATTGGCCCGTTCCGTGCCAACGATCGTCCTATACTAGCCAAAGGCGCACTCTGATGCCTTTTTCCCAGCTTCTGAATATTGTGAACTTATTTAAGCCGGTACCCCATCCCAAAACTATCGGAGAGGGACCGGTTCTTGAATTGGACCTTATTGACGTCAAACTGACCGCCGCGGGCCCAGTGGTCGAGGACACTGGCAACTAGGATGGCTAGGGGCTCGTCTTCCTGCCTCGTGACCCGGAGTTCGTGACAGTAGGAACCGGAAAACTGGACTGGTTTAAGGGCAAAGACCAGTTTGCCGGCCCCAAAGACCCGGTAACGGTTGCTCAGGGGTGACCCCACGATAATCCAGTTAAGTCCCCGGATATAAACGACCTGGCGGACAAAGCCAAAGGACTTACCAACGGTTCCCACCCGGTGGCGGTGCTCGTACAGGCCAAACTTTGGTAAGAGGCCGAGGGAAAGCTGCTTGACCTCTGCCAGTAATTCACCATTAATGGCGTATAACGACAAAACGTCGTGGTGCATTCCCCACTTACCAGCCAGGAGGTAACAGGACCGCCCCTGGTCATCACGAACTACTGTTGTCCCGTGCAGGTCGGTTGAATGATCACGAAGGTACAACTTACGCACGAACTCACCACCATCCTCAATTAGTTATTAAACCTATTTTACCAGTTTGACCAATAAATGCCCAATAATCTAATTATAAAAAAGCGTTTCCAATAGCACTGTTACCACCTATTTAGATATGATAGAATAAAAGACGAGGTGCATAATACTGATGAGACGATTAATCCACAATGACTGGTGGCCGGTCCTTGAGCCCCAGTTCGAAAGTTCATACTATTCACAGCTTCATGACTTCTTAAAGGAGGAGTACACCCACCGGACAATCTATCCGGAGATGCATCATATCTTTGAGGCCTTTGAGTGGACCCCCTTTAGTAAGGTGAAGGTGGTTATTCTGGGGCAGGACCCTTACCATGGCCCCCACCAGGCACACGGATGCAGTTTCTCAGTGTTACCAGGAGTGGCGGTTCCACCATCTTTGCAAAATATCTATAAGGAATTGCAAAGTGACGTGGGTTTTAAGCCCGTGAACCATGGTTACCTAAAGCACTGGGCCGACCAGGGCGTTCTCCTGCTTAACTCGGTTCTAACCGTCCGAGCGGGACAGGCCTTTTCTCACCGGGGACACGGCTGGGAAAAGCTGACGGATGCGGCAATTCATGCATTGTCTGAGCGCCCGAAGCCCGTGGTGTTTATCCTGTGGGGGCGGGCAGCCCGGGACAAGAAGAAGCTGATTAACACGAATACCAATATTATTCTCGAATCAGCCCACCCGAGTCCGCTGTCTGCTAACCGTGGTTTCTTTGGTTCACGGCCGTTTTCAAAGACCAACGAAGCACTTCGCGCAATGGGAGAACAGCCAATTGATTGGCAGCTGCCGGAAAATCCGGTGGCGGATGAAGGGACAACTAATCAGTTGCCGAAAAATGCTTAAGGATCAATTGAGGAGGTACTTGCATAATGGAATTATTTGATGAAATTGCTGCCAAGGTTAAGGGACAAAACAAGACGATTGTGTTCCCAGAAGGTGAAGACAAGCGGGTCCTCGGTGCTGCTGTTCGTCTGCAAAACGACGGCTTGATTAAGCCCATCCTGCTTGGTAAGCGGGCAGACATTGAAAAGACCGCCAAGGACAACGGCTGGGACATTTCTGCTTTAAGCATTCTGGACCCTGCTGAATATCCTGAAGAAGACAAGAAGGCAATGTTTGATGCACTGCTCGAACGGCGGAAGGGCAAGAACACTCCTGAACAAGTTACGGAAATGCTCAAGGACGTTTCATACTTCGGAACCATGCTGGTTTACATGGGTAAGGCTGACGGAATGGTATCTGGCGCCGTTCACTCCACCGGTTCGACCGTTCGTCCAGCTTTGCAAATCGTTAAGACTAAGCCTGGTGCTCACCGGATTAGTGGGGCCTTCCTGATGATCAAGGGCGACCAGCGCTACATCTTTGCTGACTGTGCCATCAACATTGAACTGGATGCCCCAACGATGGCCGAAGTCGCGGTTCAAAGTGCCGACACTGCTAAGCTCTTTGGCATTGACCCGAAGGTTGCCCTGCTGAGCTTCTCCACGAAGGGCTCTGCCAAGGGTGACATGGTCACCAAGGTTGCCGAGGCAACGAAGCAGGTTCACGAAATGGCACCGGACCTGCCAGCTGATGGTGAACTCCAATTTGATGCGGCCTTTGTTCCCGAAGTTGGTGAACTGAAGGCCCCAGATTCTAAGGTTGCCGGTCACGCCAACGTCTTCGTATTCCCAAGCCTGGAAGCTGGTAACATCGGCTACAAGATTGCCCAACGGTTTGGTGGCTTAACGGCTGTGGGCCCAATTCTGCAAGGCCTGAATGCCCCAATTGCGGACCTTTCACGGGGATGCAACGAAGACGACGTTTACGACGTTGCCCTGATTACCGCCGCCCGGGCATAAAAATCGCCACGGCGCACGTGTTAGTGTTGAAAATTTAAAAGTAGAGCTGGGTTGGCAAAATACGTCAACCCAGCTTTTGTTTTCCGGTCGCTGATAGGCTACAATAATAAACAGCAATAATGAAAATGAGGTGATCCTGGTGGAAGAGAAAGTAAAGATGGATAGTCGGGAGGCAACCATCACCCTGGGCGAAAAGATTGGTCAAAAGCTCCAGGCCGGCGATGTCTTAGTCCTGGATGGTGACCTCGGTGCGGGGAAGACGACCTTTACTAAGGGTTTAGCAAAGGGGCTCGACATTCCGGACATTATCAAGAGTCCGACCTTTACGATTATTCATGAATACCACGATGGGCGATTGCCACTATACCATATGGATGCTTACCGTCTCGAGAACGGTGGTGCAGAGGACCTGGGCCTTGAGGAGTACTTTGACAGCGACGGGGTAAGCGTGGTTGAATGGGCTGAATTTGTGGAAGATGAACTGCCAGCTGACTTCTTGGCCATTCACTTCCGGCGGACTGATGATGAGAACAAGCGGGTCCTGGAATTTGAACCCCATGGTGACCACTTTGTGCAAATCGTTAAGGACGTGGTGGCCTAAATGGACGCGGTCACAATTAAGTTGGCGGGCCCGGAAGACGCTGCCAAGGTCCTGGCCTTTTTGCGGCAGACAGCTACGGAAAGTAACGCCGTCCAGGTGCCCCACCTGCTGGACGTAAGCTTGGAACAAGAAGCCGACAACATCAAGATGATTAACCAGTTTGACGACTGTGTAGTGATGCTGGCGATGCTTGGGGATGAACCGGTGGGCATTGTTACCGTTATGATGCTTGCTGACCATCCCGAAGTGGGCGAACTGGGCGTGGTCGTCGAAAAGAAGTACTGGCGAAATGGCATTGGTCAGCTACTCGTTGACGAGGCTGAGTACTGGTTCGAAAACTATAGCAGCCTAAAGAAGCTCGTTTTGTCGGTTTTCGCAGATAATTCACCAGCAATTGCCCTTTACCGAAAGCTACACTTTGAGGAGACGGGGAAGACGGTTGAAGATGGGCGCCCCGCCCTTGTGATGGAGTACCAGCCAGAATAGTAAAAAGACGCACCTGACTTTTTTCAAACATCAGGTGCGTCTTTAATTATTATTTCTTATTGAACATCTGCTTGATATTGCGCCAGAGTGACCCCCGCTGTTGGAAGTCACCGACTAGTTGGGTAACCTCAATGCAGCCGATGTACTGACCATCGTCATTGTGGAGGGCATAGAAGGCGATGCTGACCGGTTGCTGGTGATAGTTGATCAAGATCTTGATCGAATCGCGGTCACCACCGTGCATCTCGGCCAAGACTTGCTTGACCCGTTTTTGGCTGTGCCCGGGGTGAACATCCAAAACGTGCTTTCCGAGGTCCTTATCAGTCCGTTTGAATAAGCGGTGGTGGTTCGCCGATGACCAGCGGATGATGTCGTCTTGGTCAATAAAATCGAATTCAACGGGAATGGTGGCAAAAATGGCGTTCAAATCGTCTAAAGAGAGTTGGCCACCGTGAAGGTTAATACTAGGCATAATTACGTTCTCCTAACCGATAAGTTTGATAAAAGGGCTAAGTTGTTGGGGGCTAAAGTGGTGGCCCTGGTAAAGTAGGATATTGGCACATGCCTGGGCATCATCCAAAGCATTATGGTGATGGTGGAGGTCAATATCAAGGGCATCGCACACCGTGTTAAGCTTATAGTTGCTCAAACCTGGAATCAAGCGCCGACTCGTGGTCAGTGTGTCCAGAGTTTGGTAAGCCGGTGGCTGGATGCCATAGTGCTCCAGGGTGCTTTTTAACACACTGTTATCAAAGCAGTTATTGTGGGCAATGACCAGTTTATCAGGGGTGAAGAATTCCTTGATATGGTCCCAGACGGCGGGAAATGAGGGGGCGTCGGCAACGTCACGCTCATGGATCCCGTGGACCTGGATGTTGCGCCAGAAGAAATCCGTGTGGGGGTTGATTAAGGAATAAAATTCGTCAACGATTTGGTCGTTGCGGACAATTGAAAGGGCCAGAGAACAGGCGCTGTACCGCTTACCGCTTGCGGTTTCAAAATCCATGGCAACAAAGTTCATTTAAACACCGTCCTAATTTGTTTGATGATACTTATAATTGTACAAACGGTCACCGGCTTTTGCAATTAAATGCTACAATACTATAGGAAGTTAAAGAGAAATAATCAGAAAATGAGGAATAACGAAATGGCTAATTTAATGAATGAGTTTCCTAGTATCGAAATCAAGCAGGACGAACCATTGATGCACTATACTTACACGCACACCGGTGGGCCTGCTGACTGGCTCGCCTTCCCAAAGAATGTCGACGAAGTCAAGCAACTGGTTGACTACGCTCGCATTCACCAAGTTCCCCTGACCGTCCTGGGCAACGCCAGCAACCTGATTGTTAAAGACGGCGGGATTGAAGGGCTTGTCCTGATCCTGACGAAGATGGATGCAATTACCGTTGACCACAACGAGGTAACCGCCCAGGCGGGGGCTGCATACATTAAGACAACTGAGGTTGCCCGTGACCACAGCCTGACGGGCCTTGAATTTGCGGCAGGAATCCCCGGTAGTGTCGGTGGGGCAATCTTTATGAATGCCGGTGCTTATGGTGGTGAAACGAAGATGGTGGCGTCTTCGGCAACGGTGCTGTTTCCAGACGGGAAAATCAAGAAATTGAGTAACCAGGAACTGGACTTTGGATACCGTCACAGTAGTATTCAGGATTCCCACGGGATCGTCCTGGATGCGACCTTCACCCTCCAAGCCGGTGACCATGACGAAATCGCTGCCAAGATGAAGGAGCTGAATGAACGCCGGGCCGCTAAACAGCCCCTTGATTTACCATCCTGCGGCAGTGTTTTCAAGCGTCCGCAGGGGTACTTTGCTGGTAAACTGATTCACGACGCGGGCCTGCAAGGGTACACTGCGGGGGGCGCCCAGGTCTCTAAGAAGCACGCCGGCTTCATCGTTAACATTGACCACGGGACGGCGGCGGATTACGTTGCGGTGATCCACCATGTTCAGGCAACCGTCAAGAAAAAGTATGGGGTGGCCCTGCAGACGGAAGTCCGGATTATCGGCCGTAACTAGGAATTGTGGGGAAGGGATAGTAGTCTTTTCCCCTTCTTTTTATAAAACCATCAAAACGTTTTACTTATTGTTGCGATAAGCTTTGTAATCGTTTTTGTCGTATGGTATCATAGAATAAAATCAAGAGAATCTTACAGATAAAGGAGAATGAAAATGGCGAATAAGGTAGTAGTTTTAGGAAGTATTAACGTTGATACCACTTACCACGTTGAACGTTTCCCGCAACCAGGCGAGACGATTTCGGCAAAGAGCAAAAGTTCTGCACCTGGTGGTAAGGGTGCTAACCAAGCCGTTGCGGCTGTTCGCTCCGGTGCACAGACATCCTTTGTTGGCGCGGTTGGTTCCGATAACGAAGGCTCATACATGCTAGAAGCCCTCAAAGAAAACAACATTGATGTCCACCACATCATGGTCGACAAATACCATGGTACGGGAACCGCTGCTATTACGCTTGATGCAAACGGCCAGAACGACATTATGATTTACGGGGGTGCCAACCAGGCGATGACCACTGATGTTCTGGCGGGCATTGAAGATGTTTTGGATGGTGCTGACTTCTTGATCAGTCAGTTTGAAACTCCTCAAGAGGTTACTCTGGCGGCCTTTAAGCTGGCTAAGGAACACGGGGTTACCACAATCTTGAACCCGGCACCGGCCCATGACATCATTCCTGAATTGCTTTCTTACACGGACGTGATTGCCCCAAACGAAAGCGAATGTGCCCTGTTAACGGGGATTGAAGTTGCGGACGAAGAATCAATGCTGAAGAGTGCGGAGTACTTCCAGAAGCGGGGCGTTAAGCACCTTCTGATTACGCTTGGTTCGCGGGGCGTCTTCTACGCTACGCCGGAAGGTCACGGCCTTGTTCCGGCATTTAAGGTCAAGGCGGTTGACACCACCGCAGCCGGTGACACCTTTATTGGGGCCCTGAGTTCCCAACTGAAGGATGACCTGAGTAACGTTGCTGACGCGCTAGTATACGCACAGCGGGCATCTAGCCTGACGGTTCAACAGATGGGGGCAATGCCTTCGATCCCAACGGCCGACAAGGTTAAGGCAGCCTTAGCTGAATAAAAAATAACGACCACTGGTATTCGTTTTTGCGAAAGCCAGTGGTCGTTTTTTAATCTTTAGGAAGACGTTGGACCCAGTTTAGGAGCCCATAGGTGATAAGCTGCATGACCGTTAACATGATGGTGAATTCCAGCATTGGCTTGGACCAGATACCAAGAAGCTGACGAATAAACCACGAGGGGGTAAAGAGCAGGTAGAGGGAGTGCAGGCGGAGAAAACGCCCAATATAAATTCCCACGCTGGAGGTAAAGCAAAAGAAGAGCACCCACCAGGCTTGCAATTGCGGATGGTGCGGACTTGTCAGCCGGGTCAACTGGGCAGCGGTATTTTGCAGGCTAATGGTTCCCAGAATGAGGCATGAGAAGGCACAAACAATCATTAAAACAAAGATCAGCCAGATGTGGGGATCACTCTTGAGGATGCCGTTAATGCTGGTATGGGGCCGGAGCCAGGAAAGGTGGAAGAGGTCCGTGCTGACGTACGGGGCGTTTGGGTAAAAAATCACCCACAGGATGAGGGTGACCCAAAAGGCCAAGGCCCGGCGGTCATTAAAGCGCCGCATCTGAAAGCCAAACTCAATCGGTAGGTAACCGAGGAAAGTGTTAAAGGCCATGAAGTTATACGGTGGCTTAACCGTTAGCCATAGGTAGGCAATTAGTACCAGAAAGAAGATACGTACTTTCCACTGAAAAGAAATCCGTTGCAAAAATACAGCCTCCTTGATTTAGTCAATACTACTAGCATACCAGACTTTTACCGGTGAAAATGATATAATATGAACGTGAATTTGGAGGATGGTGAATGCTATGCAGTTTATTGCTTCGCTTCTGACGTGGCAGAACTTGATCCACCTCATCGATATCCTTGTCATCTGGTTCTTGATTTACGAGTTGCTGATCTTGATTCGCGGGACACGGGCTGTGCAGCTTTTCCGTGGAATTTTGATCATTATCTTGGTCAAGGTCATCAGTTGGTACTTTGGCTTAAGCACCGTTTCGTGGTTGATGGACCAGGTAATCAACTGGGGAGTAATCGCAATCGTGGTTATCTTTCAGCCAGAAATTCGGCGGGGACTGGAACACCTTGGGCGTGGCTCATTCTTTACGGCTCATCAAACAGCGAATGAGACTGAAGAGGAAATGATCAAGCAACTTGATCAGGCAATCCAATACATGTCAAAGCGCCGGATCGGGGCCCTGATCAGTATTCAAATGAATACGGGGCTCGAAGAGTACATTGAAACCGGGATTCCAATGGATGCGGACATCTCCGGGGCGCTTTTGATCAATACCTTTATTCCCAACACGCCACTGCACGATGGGGCGGTTATCATTAAGGATAACCGGATTGCGGTGGCCGCCGCCTACCTACCGTTGTCGGATAGTAAGCTAATCCCCAAGGAATTGGGGACCCGGCACCGGGCGGCGGTTGGGATTAGTGAAGTTACGGACGCCTTGACGATCGTTATCTCAGAAGAAACTGGTGAGGTTTCCATCACCAAGGATAACGAGTTGATCCGCAATATGTCCCAGAGTGATTACCTGAAATTCTTGCGGGCCCAGCTTTACAAGAAGGTTCCCCAAGATAGCGGAAACCTGCTGACTAAGTTATTCGGCTTACTTGGTCGCAACGGAGGTGGTCGTCATGAACAAAAATAACGACGGCTTTTTCAGCCGCAAGTGGGTACTACGGCTAACGGCCCTGGTCCTGGCAATCTTTCTCTTCGTGTACGTCAATGGCAGCAAGAATGGTTTTTTACGCCAGAATACCCGGGACAGTAACCGCAACAGTGCCCTGATGTCCAACAAGTCGGCGACAATTGAGATGCCGCTCAACATTACCGTGGACAATGCGAAGTACGTCGTCACCGGTTATCCCCAAACGGTCAAGGTGCGGGTCAATGGACCATCGGCCTTAGTGACCACTACTAACAATACCCAGAACTTCCGGGCCTACCTGGACCTGAGTAAACTTGCGCCCGGAACCCACCGGGTAAAGGTCAAGACGAGTGGCCTTAATTCCGAGCTGCGCGCCACAACCAAGCCCCAGTACATTAACGTCAACATTCAGCCGCGCCGGACCATTAGCATGCGGGTAAGCGTCCGGCTGAATTCGCGGACATTAGACAATGGCTACACGATTGGCCGGCCACGGCTGGATACGGATGTTGTCCAGGTCACCGGTTCAAGAGAAGAGGTTGACCGGGTCAGCCGAGTAGTGGCCTTTGTCGCTATTCCAAGTGACGCTAAGAATGACCTGCAACGGCAGGTAACCTTGCAGGCACTGGATAAGAACGGTCAGACCCTGAACGTGGTTATTACACCGAAGACAACAAACGTGACGATTCCGATTAGCCGGAGTAGTGATAGCTCCAGCAGTTCCAGTAGTGAAGATTCTAGTAGTTCTTCCTCGAGCAGGAGTCAGGATAGTAACGACATAACAAATAGCACGACGAAAGAAAGTAGTACAAGTTCTACTAATAATTAATTGAAGGAGAAGAACAATGAAATTAAAGTATTTTGGTACAGATGGTGTCCGTGGGGTTGCAAACCAAGATTTAAGTCCGGAATTAGCCTTTCGTGTTGGCCGGGCCGGGGGTTATGTTTTAACCCGGCACTCTGAACGGAAGCAGCCACAGGTCCTCGTATCCCGTGATACCCGGATTTCCGGTGAGATGTTGGAAAATGCCCTGGTTGCCGGTCTGCTTTCCGTGGGGATTGAGGTCCTCCGCTTAGGGGTCGTTACTACCCCTGGAGTTGCCTACCTGGTCCGGGCCCAGGATGCTGATGCCGGGGTCATGATCACGGCCAGTCACAACCCAATTAAGTACAACGGAATCAAGTACTTTGGTGGGGACGGCTTCAAGTTGTCTGACGACCTTGAATATGAAATTGAACAATTGTTAGACGCGGATGAGGATACCCTGCCGCGGCCATCCGATAAGGGCCTGGGAATGGTTACCGATTACCACGAGGGGGCTTTGAAGTACACTTCCTTCCTCGAGCAAACCGTTTCAACCGACTTGAGTGGCTTGAAGGTCGTTGTTGACGCTGCTAACGGGGCCACAAGTGGCTTTGTTTCCAACCTCTTTGCGGACATGAACGTTGACTTTGTGCCAATTAATGACCAACCAGATGGTTTGAACACCAATCTTGAATGTGGGTCAACCCACCCCGCTGGACTTCAGAAGGCGGTTGTTGAAAACGGTGCTGACCTCGGGGTGGCCTTCGACGGTGACGGTGACCGTTGCATCGCGGTTGACGCTGACGGTAATATTGTTGATGGTGATAAGATCATGTACATCTGTGGGAAGTACATGGATAACAAGGGCACCCTGAAGAAGGATACCGTGGTAACGACCGTCATGAGTAACCTGGGGATGTATAAGGCCTTAGAAGCTCACGGGATGACGAGTGTTAAGACCAAGGTCGGTGACCGTTACGTTGTCGAAGAGATGCTGAAGAACGGCTACAACCTTGGTGGTGAACAATCCGGTCACATCATCTTCCTCGACCACAACACCACTGGTGATGGGATGCTGACCGCCTTGCAATTGCTGTCCGTCGTCAAGGAAACCGGTAAGACTCTGGCCGAATTGGCTAGCGATGTCACAACCTACCCACAGGAACTGTTGAACATTAAGGTTGCTGACAAGGCAGCAGCAATGGAAAACGCGGACCTTAAGAAGGTCATTAAAGAGGTCGAAGATGAGATGGCTGGTAATGGTCGTGTTCTTGTCCGGCCAAGTGGGACAGAACCGCTTCTCCGGATTATGGCCGAGGCCCCAACTAAGGAACTGGTTCACCAGTATGTTGAAAAGATTGGTGACGTTGCCCGGGCAGAACTAGAAGTTAAATAATTAAACTGTGCATTCGAGCGCGCTCCGGATGACTAATTGAAGACAATCATTGGTACGAATATATTGTTGATTGTCCGTAACTAGCCACCTGGGGCGCGCTTTTTCTTAAAAACGATGGTGTAATATGCGCAAACCAGGAAAGTCATTATGTTTTTGCTAATACCTATACCAATTGAGTGCAACCGATTGACAATCAATTTGAAAACCTGTACTATACAATACAGTTAGCCAAGAAACTAACGATTTTAAAGTTATCTATACCAATTTAAATGAAACTTAAATAAAAAGGATGGAATAAATTATGTGTGGAATTGTTGGAGTTACCGGTACTGACCAGAGTTTGTCAATCTTAATTGAGGGGCTTAAGCGGCTGGAATACCGGGGCTATGACTCAGCAGGGGTTTATTTAAATGACCAGCAGGGGCATGACTACCTCGTGAAGCGCCCGGGACGGATCAGTAACCTGGAAGCAGCCTTAACGGACGACGTTCATGGCCTTTCCGGGATTGGTCATACCCGTTGGGCAACTCATGGGGAACCAAGCGAGGCCAATGCGCACCCGCAATACTCCCAAGATGACCGCTTCTACCTGGTTCACAACGGGGTTATTGAAAACTATGCCCAACTGAAGAAGGAATACCTGGCCGGTGTGCACTTTACTAGCCAAACCGATACTGAAGTAATTGTTCAGTTGGTTGATAAGTTTGTTGTTGAAAATAAGATGACAACTGAAGGGGCCCTCTTAAAGGTGCTGCGCTTAATCAGTCCTGATTCTTCCTACGCCTTCGTGATGATTGACCGGGAACAACCGGACACTCTGTACGTTGCTAAGAACAAGTCACCACTACTGGTTGGCCTGGCCGATGGCTACAACATGGTGGGCTCCGATGCGATGTCAATGATCAAGCAGACGAACACCTTCATGGAAATCGATGACCATGAACTGGTAATTGTTAAGCCGGACCACGTCACCATCAAGGACTTTGACGGCAACGAAAAGCACCGCAAGTCGTTTAAGGTTGACATGGATGAAAACGCCGCTGACAAGGGGACTTACCCATACTACATGCTGAAGGAAATTGATGAACAGCCGGCAGTAATGCGGAAGCTGGTTCAAAAGTACTTCGGTAAGGACGGGCAACCACAAATTGACGAAAAGCTGCTGAAGTCAATGGCCGATGCCGACCACTTATACATTGTTGGGGCCGGAACTAGTTACCACGCCGGCTTAGTTGGTGCCCGGATCTTTGAACGGCTCTGTGGGGTTCCAACCAGTGTGCACATTTCTTCAGAGTTTGCCTACGAACAGCCACTGCTGTCCAAGAAGCCATTCTTCATTTTCCTGAGCCAGAGTGGTGAAACTGCTGATAGTCGGCAGGTACTGGTCAACGTGAATAAGAATAACTGGCCAAGCCTGACGATTACCAACGTCGATAAGTCGACCCTTTCGCGTGAAGCAACCTTCACTGAATTGCTGTATGCTGGTCCAGAAATTGCTGTGGCCTCAACGAAGGCTTACACGGCCCAAATCGCCGTTGAAGCAATTCTGGCCAAGGCCTTGGGTGAATACCTGGGCAAGCAGCCCGCCAAGGACTTTGACGTTAAGCACCAACTCGGGTTAGTTGCCAACGGGATGCAAGCCATCACCGATAGTAAGAAGAAGATTGAAGAAGTGGCCGCACGTTACCTTTCTAAGCCACGGAACGCCTTCTATATCGGGCGGGGAATTGACTGGAGCGTTTCCTTGGAAGCAGCGTTGAAGCTGAAGGAAATTTCCTATGTCCAAGCAGAAGGCTTCGCATCTGGTGAACTGAAACACGGGACGATTGCCCTGATCGAAAAGAATACACCGGTTATTGGCATCATCACCCAGGACCGGACAGCTGGTTTGACCCGGAGTAACCTGGATGAAACCAAGGCCCGGGGGGCAAGTACGATCACCATCGTTTCCCGGCACCTGGCCCAAGAAGACGACACAATCGTCTTGGCAGATGTTGATGAATACTTGACACCACTGCTTAGTGTGCTGCCAGCACAATTGTTGGCCTACTACACTAGTCTGGGGAAGGGCCTGGATGTTGATAAGCCACGGAACCTTGCTAAGTCAGTTACTGTTCAATAAAATAAATTGTCGCAATGGTCACCGTTGATCGTTGCGGCTTTTTTATTTGGTAGATTGTAAAATTTAAGTTGAACATTTTAGTGGACAGAAAAACCCATAAAGGTCTTTAATGGTGTCGTCACAACATTCCATTAGAAAGAAGGACCTTTATGGGCACCACTATTTTATCATTTGAAGACCGCATTGTCATCGAAACGCTTCGTCATGAAAAGCGATCTCTTCGATATATCGCTGATTACCTGGGCTTTAGTAAGACTACTATCTTTAATGAAATTCACCGGTTAAAGGGTGAATACCATGCGACTAGTGCGCAAGCCGACCACGAAACTAAACTTAGTTATCGTGGCCGGAAATGCTCATTAACGGTTAACCTCAAACGACTAATCGAAGAAAAGATCAAGGTCCAAAAATGGTCAATTGAACAAGTAGCCCATGTGGTTATGATCGCCTATAAGACTATCTATAACTGGGTTGATCAAGGCCTCTTAGAGATTAGCTTAACTGACTTACCAGATCATGGTATTCGCCGTAAGCGGGCTAAAGAAACTCGTGGTACTTTTAGTCATGGTCGTTCGATTGAAGATCGTCCAGCTGAAGCTTCTGATCGTAATATTGCAGGTCATTTTGAAGCTGATACGGTTTTATCTGGTAAGCGCAAAGGTCAAGCAGTAGCTACGTTTGTCGAACGCAAGAGTCGCCTTACTATCGTTAAACGGCTTGATGGACGAGATAGCACTTCAATGACTAAGGCTATCCTTGAATTAGCTAATCAATTAGGAACTAATCTCAAAACACTGACAGTTGATCACGGGAAAGAGTTCGCCAACTACCAATCAATTGAGGGGCAGACCGGTGTACCGCTGTATTTTGGCCATGCCTATTCCCCACATGAACGTGGCAGTAATGAGAATCGTAATCGAGTGTTGCGCCGCTTTATTCCCAAAGGTCAACCAATTGAAGAGATTAGTGATGATGAGTTAATTCAGATTAACTGGTATTTGAACTCACGGCCACTCAAATGTTTGAACTGGCGATCACCAATTGAGATCTTCTTGCTTAATCTACGTCACTGAATTTGTTCAAGTTATTTATTGCAATCTGCCATTTCCTAAAATTGACATTTTTTAGAATTTTGTATTGACTTCCACTGGTGAAACCGCTATCATAATAGTTGCAAGGTATTAAGTATTTACCTTCTAATCAATTCTCTTTCTCTCTTATGCCAATCACCGTCATCGCGACGGTGATTTTTTTGTTTTTTATCGCTATAATTGACTAGGTAAGAAGGGGGAACATACTTTGGAAAAGCAACACGAAGTTTTAACACTAATTGAAGAGATTACCCGAAACGACGGGAGCACCTACTACGAGATTGGTAACATGGTCCATAACGGACGGGCCGAACTGGCAGCGGAACGCGGTTTCATTAAGGAGGTCCGGATCCTCCAGCTGAACATCCCCCACTCACGTAACGTCGCCAAGTATGAGGACTACATCAACAGTCACTACAAGATGCAGGACGAGTCGATGGACCACTGGGAAGAATGGAAACGGACGCCCGCGATGGATAAGGTGGTCGCCGATATTTTGAAAGAAAACCACATCGGTTAAGATGACTGGCGCAGGCTTAACAGAGCACCAGCGGCAAAGAAAGTAAGCCCGGTGTCCTTTAATTATCAAATAAAGCAGGAAAAGGGAAATTTTTTCGCCTTTTCCGGCCTTATTTTTTGTGAAAGGGCTATACACCAGTCATTTCAGCCAGTATAATTTTATGAGGATTACAAAAAGTGGAGGTTGTTGAAATGAGATCAGCTAGGCGTAGGCAGCGTCAATATATTACTGGCATTGATGGTCTACGTACGTTGGCGGTATTGGGGGTCATTGTTTACCACCTTTTACCAAATGTACTGCAAGGGGGCTACTTGGGGGTTCCCCTTTTTCTGTTGATATCCGGTTACTTTGTTACTTACCAGATATCCAAGCACCTAATGCAAGACGGTTTCTTTGATATTCTGGCATTCTATAAGCGCCGGTTTAAGCGTCTTTATCCAGTCCTAATTGCAATGCTGGTTTTGACAACAGCGTACATTACCCTGTTTGCCCGGCCGCTTTTGCACCACATTAAGGCGATTGTCCTCACTAACCTGCTGTGGGTCTATAACTGGTGGGAGATTAAAAATGGTCAGTCCTACTTTGACCAATTTGGCGGAATCTCGCCATTCACACACCTGTGGACCCTGGGAGTGGAAGCTCAGTTCTACTTACTGTGGCCGCTAATTTTGATTTTGCTTTTCCGTATTCTGGGAAAGAAGAAACGGGTGGCCCGCGTGGTCCTTTTACTGGCAATTGCCTCGGCGGTTGAAATGGCTCTCCTCTATGACCCGGCAAATATTAACCGGGTCTACTACGGGACCGATACCCGGGCCTTCTCCCTCCTGTTAGGGTCTTGGCTGGGCCTTACCTGGCCACTAAACCGCCTGCGGAAAAACCTGATCCAGTCCGACATAAACCTACTGAATGGGTTAGGAATTGCTTCCATCATAATCACGATTATTGGTTTCTTCACCCTGAACGGGCAGAACCCGGCGACCTACCGCGGGGGGATGTTCTTCTACAGCTTCGTTGGTATGATCACCACGGCGATGATTTTGCACCCGGGCGCCAGTATGAACCGGTGGATGACCAACCCGGTATTCACCTGGATCGGCAAGCGGTCCTACGGGATTTACGTTTACCAGTATCCGGTAATGGCCTTTTATGAACGGGCGATTCATGTCGGTGTCCACCCGGTTATTAATTCACTAATCGAGCTGGTGATTATCGGGGTCGTTAGTGAGCTTTCCTACCAGCTTTTGGAAAAGCCGCTGGCCCACTATGATTGGACAAATATTAGACAAGACTTACATAGTATTAAGACAATTTCGCTTCAGGGAGGAATTAAAATGGCCTTTAGTGTTATCGCATTGGGAATTGCCCTCTTCGGCTTGAGTCAACCAGACCACCAGCCTGCGAAGACGGCGGTCCAGGTCCGGATTGAACATAACCACCAGCTTGCTGCCCAACATAATAAACAGCTTGCGGAGGGGAAGAAGACGTCAACGGAGAAGTCCGGCAAACTGGAAAAGAAGTACAACCTGACTGCTCAGCAGGTTAAGGCACTGAAGAATACCAAGGTTACGGCGATCGGTGATTCGGTAATGGCCGATGCCGCCAATAGTATTCAGGAATTAATGCCCCAGGCCTATGTTGATGCCAAAGTTGGCCGCCAGGGTTCAGAAGCGCCCGCAGTCATTAGCCAGTTAAAGTCAGATGGGCACCTGAATAAGAACGTGGTGCTGAACCTGGGAACGAACGGGGCAATGACCAAGGAGACGGTCAACGAGATCTTGTCTGGGATTGGTTCCAACCGGCAAGTCTACTGGCTGACCGCCCACGTGCCAACCAAGCCATGGCAACAGACCGTTAACCGGGAAATCAAGGCCGCAGCCAAGAAACATAAGAATGTCCACGTGATTGACTGGTCAGCAGAAAGCAACAACCACGCAGACTGGTTTGCTGATGATAATGTTCACATGGATGAACAAGGAAACATTCACTACACGCGGATGGTTGCTAAGGCAATTTTGAATCACCAGTAAGGAGCGACGGTCGTGGCTGAGGATGAACACTTACTAGACCAGGCAATCGACCTTTACCTAACCGGGTTAAAGGGACTCGGTTCCTTTATCTCTGAGCCCTCGGCAGCTTTTTCCCTGTCTTTTGAGCAATACTTGATTCTACGCAGTATTGTCCACCAGCCGGGAGTAAAGCTGATGGACATTGCAAAAGAACGGGGGGTCACCCGGAGTGCCGTCTCCCGGCAGCTGAAGGTCCTGTTGACAAACCACTACGTTATCCAGAAAAAGGACCCGGCAGACCGGCGGCGCCAGTCTTTGGTAGCAACGCCAGAGGGGAAAAAGGTGGAAGGGCAGATTGCCCAGCGGGTTAAGAAACGCTTTAGCAACTGGCTAACCATCTTTGGCACGGAGCGGGGGGCCAAACTTTTGGACCTCCTTTCCGCATTTAACCAACAGATTGTCCAGGCAAACAAGGAGAAGGATGAATCAAAATGATTAAGATGATTGCATTAGACCTTGATAACACGCTGCTCAACAGTAAGAAGGAGATTTCACCGCGTAATGAGGCGGTCTTGAGAAAACTCCACCAACAAGGAATCCACGTTGTCCTGTGCACGGGGCGGCCAATCAACGCCATCTGGCCCTACATCGAGCAGTTGGGGCTAACCGAACCAGATGACTACACGATCACCTTCAACGGGGGCCTGGTAATCAATAACCGGACGAAGGACCACCTGTTTGAAATGGGGATGGACAAGCATGACCTGGCACCATTATTACACTTCGTCAATGCCCACCATATTCCGTTAAATGTTTTGGACTTTGACCAGGTTTTCGAGCTGAATGACTTCCCCGGCTCAATCTACCGGTCAGTTCTGAAACACATTAAGTTCAGGAATATTAAGGCGGCCCAGCTGCCGGGAGAGACCTTTAGCAAGGCCGTAATGGCAATTTCACCAGAAAAACTCACACCAATCATCAAAGAACTTCCGGCCGACCTGAAGAAGCATTATCACGCCGTGCAGTCACAGGCAATGATCATGGAGTTCCTGCCGATTGGAGTTAATAAGGCGGCTGGCCTTAAGGTCCTGCTCAAGCACTTCGGTGACGACTTCAGTAACCTGATGAGCTTTGGGGATGCTGACAACGACCTCGAAATGATTGAGGCGGCCCGGCAGGGAATTGTCATGGCCAATGGTTTGCCGGCAGTCAAGAAGGCCGCCACGGCGATTACCGACTCGAATGATGATGATGGTGTGGCCACGTATTGTG
Source organism: uncultured bacterium (assembly GCA_905214235.1). Taxonomy (GTDB): domain Bacteria; phylum Bacillota; class Bacilli; order Lactobacillales; family Lactobacillaceae; genus Limosilactobacillus; species Limosilactobacillus avium. Next base: position 63,618 of record CAJMLF010000002.1, read on the forward strand.
AACGTTTCTTTGCAACACAACTGTAATATAAGCGCAAAAAAGATAGTTAAAAAGGCAAAAATCCGCGGAATCTCAAGGATTCTCCGGAATTTTTGCCTTTTTTTAGTTGAATTTTGAAGATTTTATGAAAAAGTTAGGGAAACTGAAAAATCCTGTCCTAATGGCTTTTGCCGCCCTTCTTGAAAACGCTGGGGTAGTCAATATTACAATCAAGTAACATTATATTGGCGAAATGGGGGAAAGCGAAAAGAAGCTGTTACAGGCTAGTAATATTCACCGTGTACCATAAGAGCTGTTGAATGAACGAAATAAATCAGAATGATAAAGGATGGTTGTTTAGTTTATGAATACTAAGAAAAACTTTGTAAAAGCTTTTGCTACTCTTGGGGCTGTAGCCTTGGGTGTTACTTCAACAGCAGTTGTTGCCAACGCCGACATGGTTTACACCGTAAAAAGTGGTGATACCCTTTCGAGTATTTCTTACAAGTTCGCTAAGGACAACAGTTTGATTAACGAAATTGCGAAGGACAATAACTTGTCAGATGTTAACCACCTGCAAGTTGGTCAAAAGCTACTGATTAAGGGTGATGGGGAAATCTCGACGATGAATACCCAAAATACGCAGGCTACCCAGACAAATAATGCCCAACAAAACAAGGACAACACGACTGGTGACAATACTGCGGACAAGGCTAGTCAATCCAATAACCTTTCCAGTGCTGAACAAGCAGCGAAGGAATGGATTGCCCAACACGAGTCTGGTGGCAGTTACACTGCCCAAAACGGTCGCTACTATGGTCGTTACCAGCTTGACCTGTCTTACCTTGGTGGTGACCTTTCACCACAGCACCAAGAAGAGGTTGCTCAACAATACATGCAAAACCGTTACGGCTCATGGCAAGCGGCCCAGGCCCACTGGGAAGCCAATGGCTGGTGGTAATAAATCTTACGAGGATCGTGCGACGGCGCGGTCCTTTTTACTATGCGATTAAGACTAAGTATGATATGATACTTAGTGTAACGGGGATGTTTTTTGGATTCGACAGGTATAGGTCGAGTTTCAACTGCGTTTCGAAGGTTGCGTCTTCGTAAAAACGCTCAGTTTTAAATTATAACTGCAAACAATAATTCAAACGCTTACGCATACGCTGCCTAACAAGTAGCGCGCGTAGATCTACTTCGGGTTCGTCCATGATGCGAATGTAGGTTTTATATGTTAGTGGACTACGCTTCCTGCTCCCGTTTGAAGCAGTAAGAAGAGACCAATCAAACTAGCTAGCCATGGTTGCCCTGATCAACGGCGTTTTGACTAGTGAAGCTTAAATAGTTGAGATACGAACGTAGAGGTTGAAATGGCGATATGCTTGGACACGGGTTCGACTCCCGTCATCTCCATTGTGGGGTATCAACGAATTTTATTAAATATCGAAATGTTGATATACCAAGTCTTTAGGCTGACTGGATTATAAATGGGTTGCATAAAATTTTCATGAATTGTAGCCAAAATGTAGCCCAAAAATTAATATAGTTGTTGGGCGTGACTGTCACTAAAAAGTGGCAGCTTTTATTTTTGTCTATAATAAAAAAGTGCACTGGCTACCACCAATGCACCAAGTAAGGAGTTGATACCCTTGAGGGTGTACTCTGTTGCACTTGACTGGTGGTATATTGCCGTACACCAGAACAAGAGCGTTACCGTCTAGCTTCGGCTGGACGGTTTTTCTGTATCGCTAGCTCCCATTTGAACAACTAGCAAATAGCCCCTTACACTGTTTTGAGCCCGCTGGCTTTCAAAAGGGGCGGGGAAAAGTATATAATGATGGTTAAGCTAAGAGAAAGAGGTGGCCCAGGTGACAGTTAAACCAACTTTAGTAATTGAAGACTTTACTGCCCTGGGACAAATCTCCATGGTGGCAGCGACAACGATCCTTCAAGCGATGGGGCAGTCAACTGCTCTGTTACCTACCGCGGTCCTTTCCACGCAGACGGAGGGCTTTGGCCAGCCCGTTGCTATTGATACTCGGCGTTGGCTGCCACAAGTTATTGACCATTGGGACCGCGCCGGACTTGTCTTGGATGGCGCCGTGATTGGCTACCTGGGAAAACCAGCGCTGGCCAATTCAGTTGTCCAGATTCTTGACCACTATCATCCCCAAATCCGGGTAGTTGACCCGGTAATGGCCGATGAGGGCCAGATGTACCCCGGCCTTTCATCAAAGCTTCCTAGTGCGCTTAGGGAGCTGTGTAAGCGGGCAACGGTAATTACGCCCAACTGGACGGAATCGTGTCTCTTGGCGGGCAAACAACCGCGGGAATTCAAGGCGGACCACTTACCGGCCCTAATCACTCAATTACGCGCAGCGGGTATCTCTGCGGCCGTGGTAGTAACAGGAATCGTCAGGGGGGACCGGGTCAGCTGTTGCCTCTGTTCTGCAGACGGCTATCAATGGTATGATTCGCCCCGCCGTCCCGGACACTTTTACGGGAGCGGGGACGCCTTTGCTGCCTTGTTGTGCGGGTACCTGACACAGGGGTGCCCACTAGAAATGGCGGTAAAAAAAGCCAGTCAAGCGCTAGCGGTTGCTATTGGGGCCACCCAACCCCTAAATAACCACGACCGGCAGTACGGAATGAAGATGCAAAAACTACTTGCTTACCTATCAAGGGAGGACGAGAATTGTGAAAACGCAGCAAACCACTAAGAAATTAACCCTAGCGGCAATGTTGATTGCCCTGTCAATCGTTTTTGGCCGGGTTTTCCTGATTCCATTGCCCTGGACCCATGGAAACGTCAACCTTTGTGACGCGCCAATCTTTGTTGGGGCCATGCTCCTGGGACCGTGGTACGGGGGAATAATTGGTGGTAGCGCCGGGATGTTTCTTGACCTCTTGTCCGGATTCGGTCAGTACGCCCCGTTTTCCTTTGTTGCTCACGGGCTGGAGGGCTTAATTGCCGGCTGGCTGATGCGCTGGCTCCCTAACCGCTGGGGACAGCTCCTTGGCTTAATCCTCGGTGTGGCGGTCATGGTCGTCTGCTACTTCTTTGCCGATTCCATTCTTTACTCCTGGAGCACGGGGGCCCTGGGGGTCATTCCTAATACCCTCCAAGGAGTCGTTGGGGCGGTAGTAGCTGCCTTGTTTGCGCGCCCTTTGAAACGTAATTTGCACCTGTCTTTCAAATAAGAGAGGAAGATAATGATGAACATATTAATGATTGAAGATAACCATTCTGTTTGCGAAATGATGGCAATGTTTCTTAAAAAGCAGAACTGGTACTATGAATTTGCTTACGATGGGATCGAGGCGGAAGAAAAGTTTAAGGCCGACCCCGACAAGTGGGATATCATCCTATTAGATCTGAACCTGCCGAAGAAGGATGGAATGCAGGTTGCTGCCGACATCCGCCGAATCTCATCCACCGTACCATTGATTATGCTGACAGCCCGGGACACGGAAAGTGACCAGGTTCTCGGCCTAGAAATTGGGGCAGACGATTACGTCACCAAGCCCTTTAGCGCAATTACCCTAATTGCCCGTATCAAAGCCCTTTACCGGCGGAGCCAGCTCGGTAAGACTACCAACGAAGCCCAGCAAGAAGACGATGGTGGCTTTGATGTTCAGACGAAGCACTTCCGGATGAACACCAAGACCCGGGAGGTATACCTCTACGATAAGCAGATCACTGACCTGACCCCCAAGGAGTTTGACCTCCTAAAGACTCTGGCCAGCAAGCCCCGCCAGGTTTTCACCCGTGAACAATTGTTACAGCTGGTTTGGGACTATGAGTATTACGGGGATGAACGAACCGTTGATGCCCACATCAAGAAGCTCCGTCAAAAACTGGAAGACCTTGGCCCGCAGGTGATTAAGACCGTTTGGGGAGTAGGCTATAAGTTCGATGATGAAAATAACTAAAATGAAATTAATGTACCGTTTAATGCTGAGCTTCTTTACGATTATCATGTTGCTGATGATCATCCTCAGCTTCTCGTTCATTAACGTTACTAACCAGACCCTCTACCATAACGCCTGGTTCCAGTTGCGTAACGATGCCGACAGCCTTGTCCAGGATGCCATCCGTTACAACCCCGGTGATCACAGCTTTGAGGGCTTTGCCTCACCGGCCTTGAACAGCAACGCTAAGCTCTTGTCCGACCAGAATGTCCACTTTGCGATCTATGATGCGACCCACAACCAGGTCTTTGCAAGCAACGGCTTTACCCCCACGATTACCGCTGATAAGTGGGCAAAACTAAAGAAGGGGGAGACCATCTACGTCCGAATTGCCACGCCCCAACTTTCCCGTAAGGTTGCTGATACCCGCCTTCCGCAGATGACGGAAATCATTCGGCCTTACCGGGTCAAGAATAAGCTGGTCGCCGTGGTGGCCATTGCGACCTTTGTGTCGTCTATTGAGCAAAACATGCACCAGATCAAAATTAACCTGATTATGGCCCTGCTGGTGGCCGGCCTATTAACCCTGCTAGCGAGCTACTTCCTTGCCCGCTCAATTACGCGGCGGGTCCGTAACCTCCAGCAGGCGACCGCGCAAGTGGCAAAGGGAAACTACGATGTTCAACTGCCGGCTTTGGGGAAGGACGAAATTGGTGACCTTGGCCGGAGCTTCAACCAGATGACGGCCTCACTTAAGGCTTCCCAGGAGGAAATCCACCGGCAAGAGGAACGGCGCCGCCAGTTTATGGCTAACGCCGCCCATGAGATGCGGACCCCGCTGACGACGATTAACGGGATCCTAGAAGGCCTCCAGTATGACGTCATCCCGGAAGAGGATAAGAAACACAGTATTGAGCTGATGCAAAACGAAACCAAGCGTTTAATCCGGCTGGTTAACGATAATTTGAACTACGAAAAAATTCGGACGAACCAGATTACGATGGAACGCAAGCTGTTCGATGCGTCCGCGGTTTTACAGAACCTGGAGGAACAACTGAGTAAGAAGGCCCAGGCCCAGGGAGATACGCTGGACGTTGATGTTGCTAAGGGCCTGTTAGTTTATGCGGACTATGACCGCTTCGTGCAGATCATGTTTAACATCATCCAGAACGCAATTCAGTTCACTCAGAATGGTCAGATTAAGATTCGCGGGAAGCAAGTCGCAAACGGTACCCAATTTACCGTTCAAGATAACGGAATTGGGATGACCCCTGAACAGCTGGAAAACATTTGGGAACGTTACTACAAGGCCGATCGTTCCCGAATGAATACGAAGTACGGCGAATCAGGCCTTGGTTTGGCGATTGTGCACCGTCTTGTTCAACTCCACGGGGGGAAGATTACCGCCCAAAGTGAGTACGGAAAAGGTAGCACCTTTACCGTCTATTTCCCTGACGAAAAGACAGCCCTTAACAGTAAAAAAGAGGCCAATGATTAGTAAATCTTTACGATCAAGACCAATTTTTTATAAAGCACTTACTTATTAATAGTACCAACCGGTTAACATGGTAGACCAAAAAAATAGGGGTTGTGCAAGCGTTTCCAGTATGATAAATTATCTCTTTGTAGATTGATTGATAGGAGAGAATTGTTATGTTTCTAAGCTATTTACTCGCATTGGTCCCGGCCGTTGGTTGGGGGATCATGCCATTAATTACTGGGAAGGTCGGCGGTTCCACCGTCAACCAGACATTTGGAATTGGGGCCGGTGCCACCATTATTGGCTTGCTGGCCTTTGCGATTGCTCACTTGACGGGGAACCCGGACGCAGTGATCGTTAGTGCCCGTGGCTTTTGGATTTCCGTCCTCTGTGGGGCCCTGTGGTCGACTGGTCAAATTGGTCAGTTCGTTTCCTTTAAGCGGATGGGGGTTTCAAACACCATCCCGCTTTCCACGGTGTTCCAGTTGATTGGTAATTCCCTGATTGGGGTAATTATCTTTGGTGAATGGCACAGTTCCACTGCCCGCCTGATTGGTTTTGGGGCCCTGGTAATTGTTATCATTGGTGCCTTGATGACGTCCGTAACCGACCAAAGTAGCGGGAAAAAGATTACCATTCAAAACTTCTTCTTCCTGCTGATTACGACCTTTGGTTACTGGGTTTACTCCGCCTTTCCTAAGATTCCATGGTTGGCAAACGAAAAGTCACTGGGGATCTTCCTTCCGGAAATGCTGGGTATCCTGTTAGGGTCCGTTATTTACACCATTGCTTCTGGAAACATTTCCGCTTTTAAGCAGCGTGAACAATACCTCAACATCTTTGGGGGCCTTTCTTGGGGTGTTGCTGCCCTGGCATACATTTTTGCAGGACGGGCCTTCGGGGTCAACGTTGCCTTTGTTTTCACCCAGTTAAACGTGGTGATTGCAACAATCGGTGGGGTCTTCGTTCTGCATGAACAAAAGACCCATCGTGAAATGGGCTTTACGATTGCCGGGATCGTCTTCATCGTTGCCGGTAGTATCTTAACCGCATTTGCCCACTAAAGAACACGCTATACTGTAAAGTTAATCTGTAGCGGATAATATTTGTAAACAAAAACGAGGATGAGAAGCTATCGCTTTCCCATCCTCGTTTTTCCATTAGTAAGGATAATTCTTCATCCGGTCGGCCGCGGTAATCTGCCGCACGGCCTTTGCAGGGACCCCGAGAACCAAGGAGTTGGCCGGCATGTCGTGGGTAACTACCGCCCCGGCGCCAATTACGCAACCGTCACAATTGTCACTCCTGGGCAAACGGTAACGTTGGAAGCAAGCCAGCAGTTGTTGCCAATTGTCACCGGCTTACCGAATTCGATATCGGTAACCTGGCCATTGTCCTGCTTGCGGATGTTGCGTTGTGAGTAGGGCAGGGGGTGCATGGCGGTGACGATGGAAACGTTTGGTCCACACATGACGTTATCGCCGATTTTAACCGGGCAGGTATCAAGGATTGTCAGGTTGAAGTTAGCATAAAAGTTTTTACCGAGGGTGGTAAAGCGGCCGTAGTCGACGTGAATGGGGCCCTGCAAAAAGACGCCTTCCTGGTGGTCAGGAAAGAGGCGGTCCATAATCACGTGGCGTTCCACCGTGTCCTCATCGGCGGTCAGGTTGTAGTCCCGGCAGAGACGGTGGGCAAGTTGCGCAAACTGGTTTAGCTCGGCAGTGTCCGGGCAGTAGGGCTTGCCCGCGAGCATATCTTTAGTATTTTGTTCCATTAAAAATCACTCCTTTGATAATTCTATTATCACAAATAATGTAAACGCTTGCAACAAGTGTTCAAAGGATTGAAACCGGCTTCGTAATTCGCTATTATTTAGTGGTGAAGTATTTTTTAATTTAAGAAAGAGGCTCTGAAAATGACAACAGTAAAATTTGACAGTAGTGCCTTAAAACAATTTGTTCACGACAACGAATTAGGTGAAATGCAGGCAATGGTCAACGCTGCTAACGACGAACTCCGCAACGGGACCGGCGCTGGAGCGGACTTCCGTGACTGGCTCCACTTGCCAACCGAATACGACAAGGACGAATTCGCCCGGATCAAGGCCGCAGCCAAGAAGATCCAATCTGACTCCGACATCTTAGTCGTCATCGGAATCGGGGGTTCCTACCTCGGTGCCCAAATGGCTATCGACTTCTTGCACAACACCTTCTACCAGGCCCAAAGCGCCAAGGACCGCAAGTACCCACTGGTAATCTTTGCCGGTAACTCCCTGAGCTCTACCTACGTTCACGACCTCTTACAGCTGATCGGCGACAAGGACTTCTCCGTCAACGTTGTTTCCAAGTCTGGGACAACCACGGAACCATCAATCGCCTTCCGGATCTTCAAGAAGAAGCTGATTGAAAAGTACGGCCTGGAAGAAGCTAACAAGCGGATCTACGCTACGACCGATAAGGCCAAGGGTGCTTTGAAGACCGAAGCTGACGCTAACGGCTACGAATCATTCGTCATTCCGGACGGCGTCGGTGGTCGTTATTCCGTTCTTTGCCCAGTGGGCCTCCTGCCAATCGCCGCATCTGGTGCCGATATTGACAAGTTGATGGAAGGGGCTGCCCAAGCCGAAAAGGATTACGTTGACCCTGACCTGACTAAGAACGAGGCTTACCAATACGCTGCTTACCGGAACATTCTCTACCGGAAGGGGTACGAAACTGAGCTTCTCGAAAACTACGAACCAAACATGCGGATGTTTGCCGAATGGTGGAAGCAATTAGCCGGTGAATCCGAAGGTAAGGACCAGAAGGGAATCTACCCATCCAGCGCCAACTTCACTACCGACCTCCACTCCCTGGGGCAATACATTCAAGAAGGTCGCCGCTTCCTGATGGAAACCGTTGTTAAGTTGGACAAGCCCAACTTTGATGTTGAGATTCCTAGTGAAGACGACAACCTGGATGGCCTGAAGTACCTGGAAGGTAAGACAATGGACTTCGCCAACACGAAGGCCTACGAAGCCGTAGTCGCTGCCCACACCGCTGGTGGTGTTCCGGTAATGACGGTCCACATTCCAGAAGAAAATGAATACACCCTCGGTTACCTGATCTACTTCTTTGAGGTGGCCATGGGTATCTCCGGTTACCTGAACGGGATTAACCCATTCAACCAACCCGGGGTTGAGGCTTACAAGACCAACATGTTTGGCTTGCTGGGCAAGCCCGGCTACGAAGAAGTCGGTAAGAAATTACGGGCAGAAATGGAAAAGAACGAATAAGATTGATTGAGGCGGTGAAACGCCTCTTTTTTAATTATGGGAAAAAACGAAATCATTAAAAACCGTCAGATAATCCAACGACGGTTAGTGGCCTGGATTGTCTTAACCATCTGCTTTCAAATCATTGCCGCAATCACCTCCTGGTTAATTGTACAAATTATTGCCTGGCTATCAGCGGGGTACTGCGTCATTTTAATCATCCTCTATTGCTATTTGGAGTGGCGACTGCTTCATTTGCAGTGATTAGCCACGTGTTATAATAGATTTAATGGATTAATCTAGGTAGAGTTAGGAAAGTATTATATGACAATTGATCACCGTAATTTATCACGAATTTACAACCGCAAACTAGTTTTACAACAGCTTTTTAACAATAAGGAGACCTCCCGAGCAGAGATTGCCCGCCAATTACACCTAAACAAGTCGACAGTTTCCTCAATCTATAGTGAACTGGATGATGAGGGCTTTATTGAAGAAGTCCGCCAGGGGGAATCGACCAGCAATGGTGGCCGGAAGCCGCACCTGGTTCGGTTAAATCACAACTATGGCTTTGTTGCCAGCTTTAGTATTGGGACATCATACATGGCCTCCATGTTCAACTACACGAACGGGGAGATCATCCAGTATAACCGTCAGCCAATCGAGCAGTTTGATATTCTGAACATCATGCAAATGATTAAGAAGGAAATCAAAAAGATGCAAAAAGTTGACCAGACGGGACATGGCCTTCTGGCAATTGGCTTTTCTATCCACGGGATTGTTTACCAAAACAAGGTCCTAGATTCGCCATTCCTGGAACTGGACGGGATTGACTTGCAAGAATACTTCGAGAAGGAATTCGCGGTCCCGGTTGTCCTGGAAAACGAGGCCAACCTAGCCGCCGTCTTTGAGAAGGACTACTATGCGGCCGACAATATTTCTGACCTGATTACCATTAGTATCCACCGGGGAATTGGGGTCGGTGTTATCGCCAACGGTAGCCTGTACCGGGGAAACCGGGGAATGGCTGGTGAAATTGGCCGGACCTTGATGAATGACCATGCTGGTAATGGTCATAAGTTAGTGAAAGTCGAATCACTCTGTTCAGAGGATGCCATTATTAACCAGGTCAAGGAGGTCAAGGGCCTCAAGGAAATCGACAGCGACCAGCTTGTTAAACTTTACCACTACGATAGTCAGGTGCTGCGTATCTTTGACCATGCGATGGAACTGATTGCGGAAGCCTCATACAACGCCATCGTGTCCTTTGGCCCGCAAGAAGTTTACTTTAACTCCACCTTGTTTGAAGATATTCCGGAACTGTTTAAACAGGTTCAGGAAAAGCTCATTGAGATGGGGGCCTTTTCACCAATCAAAATGATTAAGGGCGCCCGGATGGCCTCGCTTTTGGGGGCCAGTTCGTTGGCAATTCATCAAGCGCTGGATCTAGAAGATTTCCAGTTGAAGCTTCAATGGCCAAACGAAGTCGAAAATATTGACTAATAGTAAAGTAAAGGACCCAAAGCCCTCGGAAATTTCCCGGAGAGATAAGGGTCCGTTTCTTTTGTTTAGGTTAACCGACTGAAGTTGTCCATTTAAAGTCTAGGTCCCGATCAGGTAGTCCAATTACTTGGCGAATGATCATTGCGGCTGCGCCTAGGAGAGAAACATAACGGGAGCCGCTTATGACTGAAACAGGAATAGTAACCGCGTGTTGCTGAGCAGTATTTTTAATTTTTGTGATAAGCTGAGGAATGAGCTCAATCAATGGGGAATTGATGAATATTTCTTCCGGCCCGTACAGCATCTGCAAATCAAACAACAGTTGACCTGTGACTTCCGCAAAAGAAGTTATAACACGGTCAACCTTAGGTCCGCCCGTAGCAACCACCCGTTTTAAAGTCGAGTAGTCTGCGTGTGGGTTAATACCAGCGGCTTTAGTGATTTCTGCCTGAAGATGGTCAACAGACAAGTAGTCACCAATCTCTTGAAATTGCCCCGTCAAATTAGGTACCTTGACGCTTCCTAACTCACCGGTTTTTCCCTGAAAGCCACTGAAGAGGTGGTGGTTGGCAACTACTCCGATCCCAGGACCCCGGTGGATGCTTAAAACAATAAAGTTAGCTGGACTGACATGGCGGGCATAATCACGTTCGTAAATGGCGGTCAGGTTAGCCTCATTTCCGACAATAACGGGAACGTGGTAGTGGTTGGTAAAATACTGTTGGAAGTCGATTCCATTCATAGGGTAATAAGGTGAATGGGTAACTTTGTTGTGGTCGACGATTGCGTGGATCGATATACTGATGCCAAGCAAACCGTGTGTCGTATCGTGTCGACTAGCTGCCTTGTGAAGCTGACGATTAATCAGTTCCATGACAGTAATAATATCTTGACCACAGGTATCGAAGCGCTGAAAACTGATTTCTTTGCCGTTTACGTAAAGAAACATTGTATAGAGGTGGGCATAGGTAATATTGAAGCAGGCAACATAACCGTAGTGTCCATTGAAAGTGTACAGTTCGGGCTTCCGACCACCTACAGTGGTTGACTTTCCATGGCCCAGGTGGTGGATGTAACCCTGAGTGTCAAGTTCATCGAACAAAGAGGAAATTGTCGACCGGTGAAGACCCGTGTACCGAGCAATATCTGCCCGCGAAATCGCCTGGTGGTTAAACAGTTGCTGCTTAACAGCGCTAAGGTTAATACGACGGGTAGGACTGTGATTGATTAAATAATCCATAATGATTCCTTTCAAAGTAAGGAGCTGGGAAAATTTTGCTTTTCCCAGCTCCTTAGTTGTTTTTAAACGTGATGACTATATCATAATTGAACGGTCTGGTGAGCATCAGTCAGTTTGAATTCCTTGACCTCATCATTAACGTGGACGTATAAGGTCGGCAATTTCTTCAGAGCACTGACGTTAACGGTTAGTTTGTTATCCTTAATGGTAACCGTAATTTCACCCTGGTGGTTCCCTTCCTCATCAACCAATGGCTGGCTATGCTGACCAGCGGTTGGTTGGTAAACATGGAGAGCAGAGGCAGCTAGGTAATCATACTTAGCGTGCTCGGCGTTTGGTTCTTCAAGGAGGATGGCGTTTTGCCGCGCCAGAAGTGGCAGAGTCATATAGTCAAAATGTTCTTTAAACCATTGGCCATGAGCGACGTCATATGACTTGTTGGTCAAAATATTTGTCCATTTACCAGCAGGGAGATAGTAATTACCTTCGCTGCGGTCGTTGAAGATTGGAGCGACTAACAGCTGAGAACCCAACATGTATTGAGAGCCCAGTGGGGCAGCAGACTGATCACTAGGGAATTCTACAAACATTGGCCGCATCATCGGGAAGCCATTCTCGTGGGTCTCAACAGCTTGTTCGAAGAGGTATGGCATTAAAGCCAGCTTGTTCTTGACGAACTTTCTGGAAACTGCAACTGCCTCATCCCCGTAATGCCATGGTACCCGGTATTCAGAACTACCATGATAACGACTATGAGTAGAGAGTAAGCCAAACTGGGTCCACCGCTTGTAAAGATCTGTTGGGCAATGGTCATTAAAACCGCCGATGTCATGACTCCAGAAGCCAAAGCCGGAGCTCATGAAGGACAGGCCTCCACGAAGGGAAGCGGCCATAGAGGTGTAACGTGAATCGCTATCGCCACCCCAGTTAACCGGGAACTGTTGAGTGCCAACGGTTGCGGAACGAGCAAAGACTACGGCTTCTTTTTCACCCTTAACTTCTTTAATAGCATTAAAGACGGTCTGATTGTAAAGGAAGGTGTAGTAGTTGTGCATCCGCTTTGGGTCAGCACCATTGTAGTAGACCGCGTCCTTAACCGGAATTCGTTCGCCGAAGTCGGTCTTGAAGGCATCAACACCCATATTGAGAAGGTCCTTAAGGTAGCCTTGATACCACTTGACTGCGGCTGGATTCGTAAAGTCTACGAAGGCGTTACCAGCTTGCCAGCGGTCCCACTGCCATGGATTACCGTCTGGTTGCTTGATTAAGTAGCCCTTATTCCGGGCCTCCATAAAGAGGCGGGATTTCTGGCCGATGTATGGGTTGAGCCAGACACAAACCTTGACGCCACGGTCATGAATCTTCTTTATCAGGCCAGCAGGATCTGGGAACATATCCTTATCCCATTCAAAACTGGTCCATTCAAAGCCCTTCATCCAGAAGCAGTCGAAGTGGAAAACATCTAATGGGATGTTATTTTCTTTCATCTTATCGATGATGTTGAGAACCGTCTTTTCACTGTAATCAGTCGTGAAGGAGGTTGTTAACCAGAGGCCAAATGACCAGGCAGGTGGTAGGGCCGGCTTGCCGGTCAGACTGGTGTAGTTGACAAGGACATCCTTCGGGGTTGGTCCATAGATAATATAGTACTGGATACTTTCGCCTTCGACGCTAAATTGGACCTTGTCGTTATATTCAGAGGCCACTTCGAATGATACTGTTTCGGGTTCATCAACAAAGACGCCATAGCCATGGTTAGTAATGTAGAAGGGGATGTTTTTGTAGGTTTGTTGGCTTCCAGTACCCCCATCCTTGTTAACAATTTCCACATTTTGTCCATTCTTAACAAAGTGGGAGAACCGCTCACCGAGTCCGTAGACATTTTCACCAACATCGAGGTCCAATGCTTCGCGCATATAGTGTTTACCAGTGTCACGATCGGTAATTTCAGCCTGCATCCCTGGCTCGGAAGTGGTGAGAAGCTTGTCTGCCCCTTTGAACTGCATCTTAAACGGCTGCTTGCCTAGGGGAATCGTTACAGAAAGATCACCAGTTTTGAGGGTGAAATGATCATCTTTTACTATATCAGCGTCCATCGTAACTTGTTGGTCATTGATGTGGAAACTTGGCTTAAGTGGAAATTGAGCAAAGTGAGTTAACTTTACCCCTAATACATTCTTCAACGGGGAAGTAAAGTTAATGGTGGTTGCCCCAATGTCAGTCGTCTGGTCACGACGGTCGGCGGGATGATATGGAACAAATACTTCGGCCTTCTTGTGGTCTGCGCTGATACTGTAATCATATACTTGTGCGGGTGAATTAATATCAAAATTTTCTTTGGTCAGCCATAAACCGTTAGTAAATTTCATATTGTGCCTCCTGTAAGTTTGTCTATTACATAAACAATACTAAATACGCCCTGATTGTATATCGCAAAGTAAGCGCTGTCAACAGTACGAAAAGGTGGAATTTACCTTTATTTTGACATTATATGTAGACAAAAACGCTAAATTTGAATTATAAAACTAATTTCTGGAAACGCTTGCAAAATGATTTTAATGGGTCTACACTGTGTTTGTTTGGAAGGACAACAAACCCGGGATTGTCCAAATTGTTCTTGATTTTGGAATTATTTATCGAGGTGCTATTTATGGATAAGGCTTCAGAAAAGCAAACAAAGATGCCTAACCTGGTTCATTGGCCAGAACGAATCAGTTACGCAGCAACTGACTTTGCCTGCAATTTGTCATTTGGTTTAATTTCTAACTTCCTGATGTTCTTCTACACTGATGCGTTTGGAATCTCAGCTGCGGCCGTCGGGACTTTGTTCCTGGTCGCACGGTTGGTTGATGCGGTCGATGGTCCCTTCTGGGGGATTATGATTGATCACACCCACACTCGGTGGGGGAAGTCACGGCCATACTGGTTATGGTTCGCCATCCCGTACTCCATCTTCTGTGTCCTGGTATTTTCCACGCCACATATGAGTTTGGAAGGTAAGATTATTTGGGCCTACGTCACCTATATTGGCGTCGATGTTCTGTACTCATCAGTCAACATTCCAATTACGTCGATTCTGCCTAACCTGACCAACAACCCGAACGAGCGGGTAACCTTAAGCACGATTCGGCAGTTCTTCGGTACTGCTGGTGGGACCCTGGTTTCCGTCTTGGCACTGCCAATGGTAAATGCCTTTGGTCATGGTAACGAGCAAAAAGGGTTCTTCATTACTAGTATTATCCTGGCCATTGTCGGCTGTGTTCTATTGCTTAATGCCTTTGCCAACACCCGTGAACGGATTCAGACGAAGGAATCTAAGCAGGCATTGCCAATCAAGACTTCCTTAAAGGCCTTGAAGCACAACTGGCCATGGGCGGTCATCATCTTCATCAACTTTATCTACTGGATGGGGATGCAAACCCGGAATCAAGTCACTGTTTATTTCTTCAAATATAATATGAATGCCGCTTGGCTGACCTCAATCATGCTGGGGTTGCAACTGTTCGCACTGATCACGGTTGCCATCACTCCATGGTGCTCAAAGAAGTTTGGCAAGCGTAACACGATGCTCTCCGGGATGCTAATTGCTATCATCGGCCAATTCGTTATGTGGATTGGTGCAAAGACTGCTAGCGTACCTGTCATCATTGCCGCTAACATTATTGTTAACCTAGGGACCGGTTTGGTATCTGGTTTGATTGCCGTTATGCTGGCCGATGCCGTTGACTATGGTGAATGGAAAATGGTGTTCGGGCCGAAGGAATTGTTACCTCGTTCTCATCCTTCTCCGCTAAGTTTGGAATGGGAATCGGTGGTGCGGTCACCGGTTGGATCCTTAGCATGGGTGGCTACGTTGCCAACCACGCTCAGACCGCTTCCTCACTAAACGCCATTACAATTAACTATGTATGGGTACCAATGGTTGGCTTTGCCCTTTCTGCTATCGCTTTAATCTTCTACAAGGTTGACTCCTTCGAAGGTAAGATGCAGGCCGACTTACGGGCAAAGCACGCACGTGAAAATGCAGAAAACAAGTAATACTTAAGCTTGAACGGGGCTGGGAAAAATGAGAGTTCTTCCCGGCCCCGTTCCAGTCTGACAAGAATCGTGATATAGAATGGAGAAAAATATGCGAAAAAATTATTTAAGTATCGATGTTGGCGGGACCGACATCAAATACGGAATACTTGACCGGGCCGGAAACCTGATAACCCATGATAAACTCGAAACTCCTCAAGATGGGGTAGGACCTTTCCTGGAAACCATTGATCAGATTATTAGAAGATACGTTGATCAAATCCGCGGTGTTGCATTTAGCATCCCCGGAACGGTTATTCCTGCTACTGGTGAAGTCAAAGTTGGGGGTGCATTACCTTACCTTGATGGCCTAAATTTGGTTGACCATGTTCACCAAGAGATAGATGACCAGCTCATTGTTGCTGTGGAAAATGATGGGAAGGCCGCAGCTTTGGCCGAACTATGGCTAGGTAACCTCCATAATATTAAGAATGGTGCAGCAATTGTTCTCGGTACCGGCGTTGGTGGGGGAATCATCATCGACGGTCACTTATACCGGGGGATGCACTACCAGGCGGGTGAGCTGAGTTTTATTCCCTTCAAAAATGGCAAGGATAAGTACGGGGTTGAGGGCTCAGCTGTCCGAATGATCAATAAAATCGCTAAGCACTACAATTTCAATAACATTAATGACGGGCCTGCTGTTTTTGAACAGATTAACTGCCGCGACCACTATGCCTACAAGATATTTAAAAAGTATTGCTGGCGGATTGCCAATATGATTTTAAGCATTCAAGCCGTTGTTGACCTTGATCGTTACGTGATTGGTGGGGGGATCAGTGCCCAGCCAATTGTCGCTGATACGATCCGTACGGAGTACGAAAAGCTGGTTGAACAGGTGGACCTAGCAGGTATCCGGCGCCCCACAATCATGAAGGCCTATTTTGAAAATGACGCGAACCTGTATGGTGGAGTATACAACCTCTTGCTAGAGGTTAATAATGAGATATAAAGGAGGGAGCTAAATGTATGCAACGGACTACCCGCAAGGCTTTCCTGCAGGATTTATGTGGGGTGGTGCCAGTGCAGCAACCCAAATTGAAGGTGCCTGGAACATTGATGGTAAGGGACTGTCAGGCGCTGAATGCATTGTTGGTGGGGGCCAACACAATTCTACCCAAGATAATGTAACGAAAGCGGCACTAGAAAAGGCAATTGCCGACCAGTCAACCCAACGCTATCCTAAACGTCATGGAAATGATTTTTACCACCACTATAAGGAAGATATCAAGTTGATGGCGGAGATGGGCTTTAAAGCTTATCGTCTTTCCATTTCCTGGTCGCGGATTTTCCCCCATGGAGATGATCCAGTTCCTAACGAGCAGGGCCTTAAATTCTACGATCGCGTTTTTGCTGAGCTCCACCGTTATGAAATCGAACCGGTAGTAACATTATTTCACTATGATACTCCTGCTGCTCTAACTCTAAAATATAATGGTTGGGCGGACCGGCGGATTATTAAGGCTGCCAAACGCTATACTCAGACAGTCTTAAAGCGCTATGCAAACCAGGTTAAGTACTGGATGACTTTTAATGAAATTAATACAGGAACGACAGGCTTTCATGCAACTGGTGCAATTGACAACGATTATTCGCCTGCCGCTCGGCTCCAGTTGCGCTATCAGGCCCTACACCACCAATTCGTAGCCGGGGCAATTGCTACTAAACAGCTGCGGGCAATTAATCCTAGAGCTAAGATGGGTTGTATGATTGGTCGAGACCAAACTTACCCTGCGACGTCCAATCCCGCAGACGTTGTACTGGCCCAGCAGGAGGACCGGTTGAACCTCTTTTACCCGGATGTCCAGATTCGTGGGGAGTACCCGACTTATATGAATCGCTATTTCGCTAACCATCATATTCACATTCAAATGGCTGCAGGCGATCAAGAGTTGCTAAGAGATTATCATGCCGATTACCTGAGCTTTAGTTATTACACCTCCCGGGTTTCCAACAGTCGTCCGCTTGCTGATGACAAGAAAATTACGGTAAATATGGCTCGCGGCTTTAATAATCCCTATTTGAAAGGAACACCGTGGGGCTGGCTAATTGATCCGCGTGGCTTACGGGTCACACTAAATGAATTTTGGGACCGGTACCGAGTACCTCTATTTATTGTGGAGAATGGTCTTGGAGCGGTTGATCAATTAACCGCAACAATGCAAGTCCATGATGACTACCGAATTGCCTATTTAAGAGATCACATTGAACAGATGAAGGAGGCTGTTAGTGATGGGGTTAAGCTAATCGGTTACCTGATGTGGTCACCAATCGACCTGGTTTCGTTTTCGACGTCCGAGATGAGTAAACGTTATGGACTTGTATATGTCGACCTTGATGATGATGGTCGGGGTACTTATAAGCGAATTCGTAAGGACTCGTTTTTCTGGTACCAGCGCGTAATCAAAACAAATGGAGAAGAATTAGAGGAGGAAAACTAATATGTACGCAACTGATTATCCACATGGATTTAAGAACGGCTTCCTTTGGGGCGGGGCAACTGCTGCCAGCCAGATTGAGGGAGCCTGGAACATTGACGGTAAGAAGCTATCTGGAGCCGAGTGTATCCGGGGCGCAAAGGAGGGGGAGACCCACTCAACGCTTGATGAGGCAACCCGGCAAAGCATTGAGGAGGCAGTCAACAGTGATTCGGACCGCGACTATCCCAAGCGCCACGGGAACGACTTTTATCACCGTTACCCGGAAGACATCAAGCTCCTCGCCGAGATGGGGTTCAAGGCCTTCCGCATTTCCATTGCCTGGTCACGGATCTTCCCGAATGGGGACGAGCTGACCCCAAACGAGAAGGGGCTCGCCTTTTACGACCGGGTCTTCGACGAAATGCACAAGTATGGCATTGAGCCGGTTGTAACCCTATCCCACTATGAGATGCCCGTTGGTCTCACCCTAAAGTACAATGGTTGGGCCAGCCGGGAGGCAATTACCGACTTCACGCGTTATACAGCCACTGTCTTTAAGCGCTACAAGGGTAAGGTTAAATACTGGATGACCTTCAACGAGATCAATACCGGCACCACTGGCTTCCACGCCACCGGAGCCCTTGAAGATGGGTTAAAAACCACTGACGAGAAGCTCCAGTTGCGTTATCAGGCCCTCCATCACCAATTTGTAGCGAGCGCACTAGCAACCAAGCAGCTCCACGAAATTATTCCGGGGGCTAAGATGGGCTGCATGCTGGCCCGGATGCAAACCTATCCGGCAACCTGTAACCCCGCTGACGTGATCATGGCCCAAAAGGTGGACCAGCTCAACCTCTTCTTCACCGACGTTCAGGTGCGGGGAGAATATCCGGAATACATGAATCGCTACTTCGGTGAACACCATATTGTCATTAAGATGCTGGCTGGTGATCAGGAGCTGCTGAAGAGGTACCCAGTTGACTACCTCAGCCTGAGTTACTACATGTCGAGTGCAACGGCTGCCAAGGCAGGTCATGACGCGACAGCAGAGGCTACTGGTAACCAGTACGCAGTGCGGAACAAGTACCTAAAGCAGACACCGTGGGGATGGCAAATCGATCCCCAGGGTCTGCGGGTGGCCCTAAACACCCTCTGGGACCGTTACCGGGTACCATTGTTTGTCGTGGAAAACGGCATGGGCACCTATGATAAGTTTAGTGATGATGGCAAAATTCATGATTCATACCGGGTCGACTACCTGCGGGCCCACATCGAACAGATGAAGGAGGCCGTTAAGGATGGGGTTGACCTGATGGGCTACCTGACCTGGGCACCAATTGATCTAGTTTCCTTCTCCACCTCCCAGATGAGCAAGCGGTACGGCTTCGTCTATGTTGACTTGGACGACAATGGCCAGGGGACCCTGAAGCGGACGCCGAAGGATTCATTCTACTGGTATAAGAAGGTTATTGCCACTAATGGTGAAGACCTCAAATAGTAAAGGATAAGAAAAGATAAATCGACCGCTAGTATTCGGCAAGCCCGGGTACTAGCGGTCGATTTGTGTATATAATTCCTGGAAGGGATAGGTATAAAAAAGCACCGCCATTCATAAGAATGCAGGTGCTTTACTTATTATCGAATTGAATTTAGTTATTAGCCTTTTGCCGCTTAGCAGCTTGGTCACGCAGCCATTGTTCGATACTTTCCAGGGACTTACCTTGGGTTTCGAAGACCTTGGAGTGGACGAACCAGATGGCCAACAGGCAGAAGACACCGTAACCGATGAACAGGGTCCCCTTACCAAAGGCACTTAATAGTGGTGGGAAGGTTAGGGAAACGATCATGTTAGCAGTCCAGTTAACACCGGCGGAGAAGGAATTACCTAAACCACGGATGTTCAGTGGGAACATTTCACCAATCATTGTCCACATGATTGGGCCCCAAGTACCAGAGAATGATGCGATGTAAACAACCATTGAAAGAACGGCAACGTCAGCAGCAAACTTGGACTCGGAGGAGTGCATCAGTCCCCAGCACATGATGAACAGGGTGATGGCCATTAACCAACCACCGACGATTAGCATCTTACGACGGCTGACCCGGTTCATTAACCAGATACCGATAACCGTAACGATAACGTTGAAGATCCCAATCCAGATGTGAGAGAGGAGAGCAAAGTGAACACCAAAACCAGCGTCAGTGAAGATAGTTGGCGCGTAGTAAAGCACGGTGTTACAACCCATGACTTGTTGGAAGATTGCCAGACCAACGGCAGCGACAAGTGCTGGGTGAACGATTGGGCCGAATAATTCGTTCCAACCACCAGACTTAATAGCAGCCTGCTTTTTAATGTCTTCGATATCACCATTAACAACTTGTTCGTCATTGCTGTTCATGGCCATCAGGACTTCACGAGCAACGCTTTCCTTATCGTTACGAACCAGGTAACGTGGTGATTCTGGCAGGATAATAGCACCGCAGAACAGGATAGCAGCTGGAATGGCGGCAAAACCGAGCATCCAACGCCAACCAGTGTAGAGACCTTGCAGCCAGAAGTTAAGCAGGTAAGCTAGCAGCAAACCTGTCATAACCATCAGCTGGAAAAGTCCAGACATCATCCCACGCTTAGCAACAGGTGCTAATTCGGCAAGGTAGGTTGGGATCAAGGCAGAGGCAGCACCAACGGCTAACCCTAAGATGATCCGGGTGATGATCAATGTCCAGAATTCCGGAGCTAATCCAGAACCGAGGGCCCCGATGAAGAATAGGATTGAAGTGAACATCAATAGCTTCCGCCGACCGTAGCGGTCAGAGAAAGGTCCAATTGTGATGGCACCGAGGATGGCACCAAGCAAGACGGCGGATACGACACAACCCTGTTGCCAGGAATTCAATGATAATTGCTTTTCGATAAAGAGGATGGCACCAGAAATTGAACCGGTATCGTAACCAAATAAGAGACCACCAAGGGCGGCGAAGAAGTATATCCACCCGGCAGAAAGTTTATGTTTCATAATTTTGATCTCCTTATATATCAAAACCAAATTAATAGACAGAAACAAGTTAGTTGTTTATGTGTATGTTGGTTGCGATAACCAACCAACATCATAACAATAACATAATACCCTTAAAAAGAAAACCCTTTCATGATATATTAATAAACAAATCACAATCATAAAAAGGTAAATATATAATTGCGTTTCAGTCACAAAATGACAAATTAAGGTTACGAATAGAACTAACGAACGGGTAATTTAAATTGGATAATAGGAATGTAAGAGCTTTCAAGAAAATAGAGGTGACAGCGATGCAGAAATTTGTTTCGATTCCCACAATCGAGTCTGGCCTGTATATGTTTGGCGGTCATATGCATACTGTCAATGGTTCCTGGTCGTTTTTTGAGCAACGCCACCAGGTCTTTGAGCTGATGGTCGTGACTGATGGACACCAGATTACCGAGTTTCGTGACCAGGCCGCTGTTAATATGGGGCCGGGGGACGCCCTGATCATTTCTCCGGGGACTTACCATACCAACCGCAACGCCAGTGCCACGGCCAAGATGACGTACATGTGCCTGCACTTTGACTTTGAAGATACACAGATTCGTTCCCGGATGATTGGCCTGATTGCAAATAAACTCTTTAAGGTGGAGACCCCGTTTGCCCAGTTGTCGAATACTACTCTTAATAAGATTGTCGACCTTAGTCGGGATCGTGAGCACCAGAATGAATTCGACACCCAGGTTAACATTGAAATTGTTCTTCTTAAGTACCTCCGTGATTTAAATCAGCTGATGGGGGATGTCGATTACCGCCATGACATGCCTTATAGTAATAAGGAAGCCAAGATTGGTCGGGATATCGTGATGGCAATCGAGAACCGGGTCAACAATGATGACCGCAGCCCATCCTTTAATTTCAGCGACATCTGTAAGGAACTCGCCATTAGTAGTGGTTATGGCCACCGGGTGTTTAAAAAGGTGTACGGAATCACCCCGCTGCACTTCATTGACCGGGAGAAATACAAGAAGGCCCAGCGACTTTTGGAGTATTCAGGGAATTCGATTGAGGAGATTGCTTACATGGTGGGGGCCGCCAATATCTCCATCTTTAGTAAGCAGTTCAAGAAGTGGTCGGGCTATTCACCAAGCGAGTACCGGAAGCAGGTTAGTCATAAGCGCTCGGTCCGTTCCAAGAACAATGTCGGCTACTTCGAATAGAATTTAACAAGAATCAGCCCACATAATAGATCATAATTTGACAAATTTCTGTCAGGTTATGGTCTATTTTTATATTGTGAAACCGCATACAATAAAAAGCGTTGATGAAGTAGTTACTTCGTTCACACAACTAACTTACTTTTATGCTCTGTATTTATTATTTGTATTGTTTATTTTTAAGTAAGGGATGATTTTAATGGAAAAAGCACCTGCTGGAAAAGTAGATGAGTTCGCGAAATTATCATGGCGTGAACGTATTTGTTACGGTGCCGGGGACTTAGCACAAAACTTAATCTTCGGAACCATCGGATCGATGTTACTATTCTATTTGACAACGGTTTTTGGTATTTCTGCCGCTGCCGGGGCAACCATCTTCTTGATTGTCCGTTGGGTCAACGTTTTCTGGGACCCATGGGTAGGGACCGTTGTTGATAAGAGTCACTTCAAGCATGGTGGAAAGTACCGGCCATTTTTGATTTACTTTGGTATTCCACTGACAATCTGCTGTGCCTTAGTGTTCTTGCCAATTCAAGCTGTCCGGGGCAACGTTATTTACGCTTTCGTATCATACCTGGCAACGGCCTTGATTTACTCATTCGTTAACATTCCATACGGTTCTTTGAACGCATCATTGACCCGTGATAACGATGAAGTTTCTACTCTGACGACTGTCCGGATGACCGAAGCCAACATTGGTAACCTGCTGGTTTACACGTTCTTACCACTGTTCGTTCAATTGGCATCACCAGACAAGCAGTTGAAGGGGATCGGTCTGTTTGGCATCAAACTGAACTTAGGTAACTACGCTTCGCCACACGCTGCTGGTGCTTACTTCAAGGTCATGATTATCTACATGATCATTGGTTTCATTATGTTGCTCTGCACTTACTTCGGTGTTAAGGAACGGGTTCTGCCAACCGCCAAGGAAACCGCTTCTGTTAAGTTCTCTGACCTTTGGAACGAATTAATTGACAATAAGCCACTGCAAATCCTAGGCTGGTTCTTCCTGATTGGCTTTACCTTCATGTTCTTTGGAAACACCGTATGGCCGTTCTTCGTTCAATACAACATTGGTCACTCCGAATGGATGGCTTCAATTAACCTGATTGGTTCCATTCCAGGAATCTTCTTGGTATTCTTATGGCCAATCATCCGGAAGAAGATTGGTAAGAAGGGCTTCTTCTACCTCTTCTTAATTCTCTTCATCATCGGTCAACTGATTTTGTGGGTATGGTCATTCCCTGCCTTCAAGAACAGCATTGCCCTTGGTTATATCGGTCGTTTCATCATGCAATGGGGGATTACTGCTGCCACTGGTTACATGTGGTCCCTGGTTCCAGAAGTTATTTCCTACGGTGAATGGCACTCCAAGAAGCGGGTTGCCGGGATCATCAACTCCATCATGGGTCTGTTCTTCAAGATTGGGCTGGCCCTTGGGGGAATCATTCCGGGTTACATTAACGCCTTCTGCCACTTCAATGGTAATAACGCCACCCAACCAAAGTCTGCTTTGACTGGTATTTCGGTTTCCATGATTTGGATTCCAATTATCCTGGCCATTGTCGCAATGTGGATCATGAGCAAGTACCCACTGAGTGACCCAGAAGTTGACAAGATTAACCACGAAATTGAAGACAAGCGGAAGCAACAAGAAGATAAGTAGTTTTTGATGATAATATAGGAAGGAAGATTTCCATGAATATTTACGTTGACATCAACGTGCCGTTTTCGGGGGAAGGTTCAAAAGACTATCCTTTCCGTTCAATTCAAGCCGCTGCCGACATTGCCCAGCCGGGGGACACAGTCTTAGTTGCTCCCGGGACTTACCGGGAAAATGTTGACCCTAAGCATGCCGGAACTAAGGATGCCCGGATTACTTACAAGTCAACTGTTCCATTGGGTGCCGTTATTACTGGTGCCGAAAAGGTGGATAACTGGGAAAACGTTGCCGACGACGTTTGGAAGGTTGCTGTTCCTAACAGCATATTTGGGGACTATAATCCTTACACTACCCGGGTTGCTGGGGACTGGTTCGATGCGCGGATCGTTGCCCACACCGGTGAAGTTTACCTGAATGATGTGGCTTTATACGAAGTTAATAGCTTGGATGAGGTTAAGAAACCGGTCAAGAACGAAAAGTCATGGTACCCAGAGCGGACCCTGTACACCTGGTATGCTGAACAGGACGAAGAAGCCGATACGACCGTCATCTATGCCAATTTCCAGGGTAAGGACCCTAACAAGGAAAACGTTGAAATCAACGTCCGGGAAAACTGCTTCTATCCCCAACAAGAGGGAATCGGCTACATTACCTTAGCTGGCTTTGGGGTAACGAAAGCAGCTACCCAGTGGGCACCGCCGACAGCTTACCAGGAAGGGATGATCGGTCCCCACTGGTCCAAGGGCTGGATCATTGAAGACTGTGATGTTTCCCACTCCAAGTGTTCAGGAATTTCTTTAGGGAAGTACTTACAACCAAATAACAATAATAAGTGGTCTAAGTGGAAGTACAAGGATGGTACCCAAACTGAACGGGACGCCATTTGCCAAGCTTCCTACGAAGGCTGGGACAAGGAGCACGTGGGTTCCCACATCATCCGGCGTAACCACATTCACGACTGTGGTCAAACCGGGATTGTTGGGCACTTGGGTGGTGTCTTCTCCACAATTGAAGATAACGATATCCATGACATTAACGTCCGGCAAAACCTGGCGGGGGCCGAAATCGGTGGAATCAAGATGCACGCTGCCATTGACGTTACCTACCGGCACAACCACATCCACCACTGTACACGGGGGCTATGGCTAGACTGGCAAGCACAGGGGACCCGGGTTACCCAGAATATCTTTGACCACAACAGCCTGCCAAATGACTTCAAGACCACTAAGGATAACCTCAGTGACCTGTTGAGCGGACTGGGTGAAGATATCTGGATTGAAGTATCCTTTGGCCCAACGCTGATTGATAACAACCTCTTCTTATCCGACCGTTCGATTCGTTTTGCTGCCCAAGGGGTTGCTTTTGTCCACAACCTGATTGCTGGTAGCTTTACCGCTACTGGTCGGGGGACCGACAACAACTCAGTCAACCTGCCATCGAACCGGTTCACTCCATACCATGAAATTCACGGTACGAAGGTAATGGGCTTCATGACGATTCAACACGGGGATAACAAGTTCTACAACAATATCTTTGTTCAACAACACCTGCGTCCTGAAATGCAGAAGATTGCTGACGCAATGAAGGACAAGCCAGATGACTGGGACGACTACAACTTTGAAGTCGGGACCAAGCCATTCACCGACTACCCAACCTTCGAAGAATGGGACAAGCAGTTTGATGGTTACTGTGGTATTTACGCACCAAACAGTGACCACTACTACAACCACCTGCCAGTTTGGGCTGCCGGCAATGTTTACCTGAATGGTGCCCAAGCTACGGCGAAGGAAAAGGACCCTTACGTTGACAGTAAGGACCAGGTTGAATTGGCCCTTGAAAAACGGGAGGACGGCCTGTACCTGAAGACCAACCTTTACGACTTTGTTCCTGAAAAGACCGACAGCGTAATCTCCACCAAGAAGATTGCGATGGCCTTTGAACCGGAAGAAAAGTACGAAAACCCAGATGGCACGCCAATTACCTTTAACCACGACTTCTTCGGTAACCACCGCGATGGTGTCAAGGTAACCGCGGGACCATTTGCAAGTGAAAAGGGAGTTAACAATAAGCTATTCTAATTTATGAATAGGAAAAGCCACCGAGCGTGAAAACGCCCAGTGGCTTTTTTCGTGATTTAAATGTTTAACCAATTCCTCGCGACCACTGGAACTGCAGGTTGACCTCCGCCAGGTCGATTACCTTCCTAATCATGAGGGCACCGGCACCAAGGAGGGAGACGTACTTGGAACCGCTGATTGAAGTGATTGGCACTTGCACCTTTCGCTTTTCTGCGGCGACCTTGATTTGTCCTGTCAGGCCGGGGATGTTCTCGGTTAGTGGGGAGTTGATGAAGAGCCTTTCGGGACCATACAGCATCTGGAGGTTGAAGAGGGTTTGGGCAACGATATCGGCAAAACCATCAAGCACCTGCTGGACCACTGCGGTCGGTTCGGTACATGCCTGGTAAAATTCTTCTAATGAAGAAAGCCGGTGCCCAATTGTTTGGCTGACCCGGTTGACCAGGTCATCGACGGAGATGTAGTCGCCGACCTCCTGGAGTTTTCCACGGCTGTTGGGGATGATGACACTGCCGAGTTCGCCGACCATCCCCCGAAAGCCACTGAACAACTTGTGGTTTGCGATGACCCCAATCCCGGGCCCCCGGTGGATACTTAAAACAACCAGGTTGGCGAGACTATCCTGATTGGCGTAGTCCCGCTCATAAATAGCCGCCAGGTTGGCTTCGTTCCCGATCATCACGGGAACCTGGTAACGGTCGGCAAAGTATTGCTGGAGGTCGATCCCTTTGGTGGCATAGTAGGGAGAGTGGATGATCTTGTTCTGGTCGACGACGGCGTGAATTGAAAAGCTGATTCCTAACAGACCGTGCTCGGTATCATTATTTTTGGCTGCCGTAGCGAGTTCACGGTTGATCAGGTCCATTACTTGAAGAATATCATGATTTTGCGCAGGGAAACGTTGGAAGGAGATTTCCTGACCATCGGCGTAGAGAAACATCACAAATAATGAATCATAAGTTATGTTGAAGCAGGCGACATAACCAAAGTGACTATTAATGGTAAAGAGCTCCGGCTTCCGGCCTCCACCTTCAGTTGAATTTCCCCGGCCGAGGTGGGCAACGTAGCCTTGCTGGTCGAGTTCCGCAAAGATTGATGAAATGGTCGACTTATGCAGTCCCGTATTACGGGCGATGTCCGCTCGTGAAATGGCAGCATTGTTAAAGAGCTGCTGTTTAACGCGTTTGATGTTATTTAGTCGGGTAAGGTCCCGCTCCATAGAAAAAACTCCCTATAATTTAATTGATAAAGCTAATGTTTATTTTATATCTGTTCAGGCCCACGAGACAAGGAATTTCTCCCGCAGGACGACCCTAAATTTGGCCCAAAGAAAAATTTCTTTTGAGAAAGGGTTTACAAAGTCGGGTGCGGAGTGTATATTAAGAATTGTAAGTTAGTTGTTTATACAAACTAAATATTTCAGGAGGCTATCGATATGGCTGATTTATGGAAAAATATTGGCGACATTAAGTACGAAGGACCACACAAGAGTGTTAAGTCCGGTTTGTTCTATCAATACTACAACCCAGATGAAGTAATCCTGGGCAAGAAGATGAAGGATTGGCTGCGGTTTGCCGTTGCCTACTGGCACACATTTGACCAACGTCTGGTCGACCCATTTGGTGATGGTACTGCAATGCGTCCTTACGACAAGTACACTGACCCAATGGACCAAGCCTTAGCTAAGGTTGACTACGCATTTGAATTCTACAAGAAGTTAGGTGTTAACTTCCTTTGCTTCCACGACCGTGACCTTGCTCCAGAAGGTGATACCCTTCGTGAAACCAACAAGAACTTGGACAAGATCGTTGACAAGATTGTTGAATATCAAAAGTCCACTGGCATGAAGGTCCTTTGGAACACTTCTAACCTCTTCACTAACCCACGGTTCCTTGAAGGTGCTGGTACTGCTCCATCCGCTAAGATTTACGCTTACGCTTGTGCCCAACTGAAGCACAGCCTGGAAATCGGTAAGCGGGTTGGCTCCGAAAACTATGTCTTCTGGGGTGGCCGTGAAGGTTACGAATCACTTTGGAACACTGAAATGAAGCGTGAACAATCACACATCGCTAAGTTCTTCCACATGGCTAAGGACTACGCTAACGAAATCGGCTTCGATGCCCAAATGCTTCTTGAACCAAAGCCAAAGGAACCAACTACTCACCAATACGACTTTGATGCTGCTACAACCATCAACTTCATGCGTGAATACGGCCTGGACAAGGACTTCAAGCTTAACCTTGAAGGTAACCACGCTAACTTGGCTGGTCACACTTACCAACACGAAATTCGGGTTGCTCGTGAAGCTGGCCTGCTTGGTTCTCTTGACGCTAACCAAGGTGACAAGCTGATTGGTTGGGACATTGATGAATACCCATCCAACCTGTACGAAACTACTGCTGCTATGTGGGAAGTTATCGAAAACGGTAGCATTGGACCTCGTGGTGGTCTGAACTTCGATGCTAAGCCACGGCGGACTTCATTCAAGCCAGAAGACCTGTTCTACGGTCACATTGTTGGTATGGATAGCTTTGCTGCTGGTCTACGGGTTGCCGCTGCAATGAAGGAAGACGGCTTCTTAGATGACATTCTGAAGAAGCGTTACGCTAGCTGGGACGAAGGTCTTGGTAAGCGGATCGAAGAAGGCAAGGAAGACTTCAAGAGCATCGAAAAGACCGTTATCGATACTCCACAATCTGAACTCCGTGCTGCAACTCAATCTGACCACCTTGAAGAAATCAAGGATACTATCAACCACTACATGATTGAAACACTTGCTAAATAATGATTCCCTCTTTTGAACTCAAGTAATTGAGGCTCAAATACTAATAACAGCAACTACCTATCAATTAATCTAAAAATTTCCGTGTAGATCATTATTTATCTGTAGTGTCTTATAATAAAAGGGCCGAGGCAATCAACTTTGCCCCGACCCTTTTGTCATTGAAAGGAATGAAATGAAATGAACGAATACGTAATCGGTGTTGACCTCGGGACTAGTGCGGTCAAGGTTTCCGCAATGGACCCGGAAGGCCAAATTGCCGCCCAGGAAAGCTATGGCTATGAACTCCACCAACCACACCCGGGTTACAGTGAACAGGATCCGCGAGACTGGCTCTACGGAACGACCATTGCCATTGACCGCCTGATCCTCCGGGATGGCCTAAAGGCAGAGGAAATCAAGGGGATTTCCTTCTCCGGACAAATGCACGGCCTGGTATTACTGGATGAGAATGGCCAGGTCCTTCGTCCGGCAATGCTGTGGAACGACACCCGGACCACCAAGCAGTGTGAAGAAATTAAGGAAAAGCTCGGTGATAAGTTTATCGACATCACCGGTAACCGGGCCCTGGAAGGGTTCACCTTACCTAAACTGTTGTGGGTCAAGGAAAACCAGCCGGAGATTTGGGCCAAGGCCAAGAGCTTCCTCTTACCTAAGGACTACGTGCGCTTCATTATGACTGGCAAACAAGCAATTGATTATTCTGACGCAACCGGGACCGTCCTCTACGACATTAAGAAGGGGACCTGGAGCAAGGAAATTTGTGAGGTCTTTGATATCCCGATGTCAATGTGCCCACCATTGATGCGGTCAATTGATGAAGCCGGAACGGTAACGGACTACTACTCGATGTTCTCTGGCCTGAAGAAGTCCACCCGTGTCTTTGGTGGTGGTGGTGACAACGCCTGTGGGGCGGTTGGTGCCGGTATCCTCCAACCAAACATGGTGATGTCCAGTATCGGGACCTCAGGGGTTGTCTTGAAATACGAACCAGACGCTAACGTTAACTACCACGGGGCCCTCCAGTATGAATGCCACGCTATTCCTGATACTTACTACTCCATGGGGGTTACCCTGGCGGCAGGACACTCGCTAAACTGGTTCAAACACACCTTCGCTGCTGACGAGGACTTTACCGCAATGGTTAACAAGGCTGCTGAACGGCCATTGGGCGCTAATGGCCTTCTCTTCACCCCATACGTCGTTGGTGAACGGACCCCGTATGCCGACGCGGATATTCGGGGAAGCTTCATCGGTGTTGACAGCATGCAGAACAAGTATGACTTTGTCCGGGCGGTTATTGAAGGAATTACCTTCAGTTTCCGTGACATTCTCAACATTTATGACCAACACGGCCAGGCCTTCGACACCGTCGTTGCCATCGGTGGGGGTGCCAAGAGTGACTTCTGGCTCCAACTCCAGGCCAATGTCTTCAACAAGAAAGTCGTTTCTCTGACTAACGAGCAGGGACCAGGCCTTGGTGCTGCCATGCTGGCTGCTGTTGGCCTTGGCTGGTACGACTCCCTGCAGGACTGCGCAAAGAAGTTTGTTCACTTCGGCAAGACCTACGAACCACAAGCTGATGCCGTTGCCAAGTACAACGACCTCTACAAGGTTTACCACCAAGTTTATGACCAGACTAAGGGCCTCAGCCACCAGCTGATGAAGCTCCGGAATAACTGGGATTAATTGTAAAAGAAGCTGGGAAAAAAGCTTCAGAGTGCTCCGTATGGCTAGTATAGGACGATTGTTGGCACGGTACGGGCCAATGATTGTCCGTAACTAGACACTAGGAGCACGCTTTTTTTCCGCGATTACTGTGTAATATTCGGAGAACTAAAAGAGGCTGGTGAGAAAACAAAGTTTTCTCCCAGCTTCTTCTTACTTATTCATTTTTTAATTGATGCAAGACTTCACTCGCAATCTCGTGGTTAGTCCACATCCAAATTGCGTGGCCCAAGCCTTCCGATAAGTGTTCTTCCCAGGGTTGGTCATGAACACTAGGGACGGTCTTCATTGCCGGCATAATTACCAGGTGGAAGGCAACCCATACCGCAATTCCGAACGGCACACCTTCGTCCCGGGTCAAGGCCTTGACCTTTTTGTCCAGGAGGGCGGCGTAGGCCGTTGCAAAACTAACTGAGAAACCGAAGTGGACCAGGTAACTAACCCAGGGAAGACTTTCCCCAGAGTAGTGATAGCTGGCCTGAGTTAACTTTGCTGGAATACCCAACTGTTGGAGTAGTTTTTGAGGTGGGTTAACCTTATTCCGGGCGGCAGTCCGTGGTGGCAAGACGTTTTCCCAGCCCAACTTGACGAGGCCGGAGATCAGGCCCGCTGCACTTCCAGCAATTAAAACGTGTTTCAAATTTAATTTTTGCATATTTGTCACTCCTCTGTGATCTTCCCACTAATTATAGCAGGGAAATATTTCCCAGGAAATAAATATACTCGGTGAAATTGTTCCCCTGTATTCAATCATGATATGCTCTAAGTAAGCGTTTAACTTGTGTGAAAGGAATGAAATGATAATGGTAACAATTGATTTGGACTTTGTTGAGGGCCTAACCCTTGAAGAACGGGCGGCCCTGGTTTCCGGAAAGGACTTTTGGTTCACCGCTAAGGTACCAGGAGTTGACCGGATGATGATGTCTGACGGGCCATCCGGATTACGGAAGCAAAACATCGATGCATCACCAGCCGACATCAATGACTCTGTGGATGCGGTCTGCTTCCCGTCATCGGCTCTCACGGCTAGTTCCTTTGACGATGATATGCTCTATAAGCTTGGTACCCACCTGGGAATTGCCGCCAACGCTGAGCACCTTGGCGTTTTACTGGGCCCCGGTGTTAACATTAAGCGGTCACCACTGGCCGGGCGGAATTTTGAATACTTTTCTGAAGACCCGTTACTTGCCGGCCGGATGGGGGTCGCATATGTAAAGGGGGTTCAGGACCAGGGCGTTGGCGTCAGCGTCAAACACTTTGCCGCCAATAACCGGGAAAACCAACGCTTTACCTCATCCTCAAACATCGACGAGCGGGCTCTCCGGGAAATCTACCTGGCCCAGTTTGAACGAATCGTCAAGCAGGCCCACCCGGCAACCTTGATGTGCTCCTACAACCGCCTTAACGGAACTCTGAACTCCCAGAACCAACGCCTGTTAACCGACATCTTGCGGAACGAGTGGGGATTCCAGGGATTAGTCATGTCTGATTGGGGAGCCGTGGCCGACCAAGTTGCGGCTATTAAGGCCGGACTGGACCTTGAAATGCCTGGTAAGGGTCAGGCGTCGGTTGACGAAATTGTGGCGGCTGTCAAGGATGGCCGCCTCCAGGAATCAACCCTGAACCGGTCTGCCCTCCGTGTCTTGAGAATGGTCGAGAAGTGGGGGAAGAAGGTAACCAAGGCGGATACGTACGATAAAAAGGAACAGCATGAGTTTGCTCGCCAGATGGCCGACGATAGTATTGTCCTCTTAAAGAACGAGCAAAATCAGTTGCCCCTCAATGCGACTGATTCGCTAGCAATCATCGGTGAGCTGGCTGCTAAGCCCCGCTTTGAAGGTGGGGGTAGCTCCCATGTCAACGCCCACCAGGTGGTAACACCCCTGGATGCTGCGCCAGCAGGTGCACAGTATGCTCAAGGCTATTCTTTAAAGGAAACGGCAGCAGATGAGCAGCTGGCGGCAGCGGCAGTTGAACTGGCAAAGAAGAGTGACCAGGTCGTCTTCTTTGCTGGTTTCCCGGAGGAGATGGAAACCGAGGGCTTCGATAAGGACACCATCTCGCTCCCAACTAATCAGAATGACCTGTTAGCCAAGGTTGCTGCGGCCAACAGCCATGTCACCGTTGTCCTAGAAAATGGGTCCGTTCTTGAGATGCCGTGGGCTGACCAGGTACCAGCAATTGTTGAAACCTACCTAGCAGGTGAAGCTGTTGGTGAGGCAACCTGGGATATCCTGACGGGGAAGGTTAACCCGTCGGGGAAATTATCCGAGAGTTTCCCGCTACGCCTGCAGGATAACCCAACCTACGGGACGTTTGGTAAGGACCATGACGAGGAGGACTACCATGAGGGGATCTTCGTTGGTTACCGCTACTATGACCTGCACGAGATGCCCGTCCGCTTCCCGTTTGGCCATGGACTCAGCTACACGAGCTTTGCTTACAACAACCTGACCGTTGAGGAAGGGACCGACACGGTTAAGGTGGGCTTTGACCTCACTAATACTGGTAAGGTTGCCGGAAAGGAAGTTGCCCAGGTCTATGTTGCTAATCAGGTCAGCCGAGTTGAAATACCGGTCAAGGAGCTGCGTGATTTCACGAAGGTTGCCCTTGAGGCGGGAGAAAGCAAGCACGTGACCCTGACACTCCCCCGGCAGGCATTTGCCTACTACAACGTTGCTAAGCAGCAGTGGGAAGCTGACAATGGTCAATATAAGATCATGGTGGGGTCCTCTTCACGTGATATTCGGCTATCAATGGCCTTCACGTTGACGATTGGGACTAACCCGACAAATGAAGTGACTGGGAATACCTACGTCGGTGACCTCTGGGCTAACCAGGATCCGCATGTTCAAAAAGCCCTCAAGGATTCGGGACTGTACGAAATCCTGGCTCCAATGATGAAGGACGAGAAGTGGGTTGCCATTTCGGCGAACATCCCGCTGCGGTCACTGTCCGCAATGGGTGTTGACGAAAAAATCCGTAAGGCCTTCTTTAAAGCACTGAAGTAGTTTCTAAACTATATCGAAAAGGATGAAGCTGGAAATCCAACTTCATCCTTTTATTCTGCAATCAATTATTATGCCTTTACGGCTACTCCTTCGTGAACTCCGTGAACCGCGATAGCAGCACAGAAAAGAGAAATACCCGCAATCAGCATCATCATTGGCTGGCTATGACCAACCAGTGGGAAGATGAGAAAACTCATTAATGAAGCCACAATCTGCGGCAGGCAAATCCCAATATTAAACAGCCCGATGTATGCCCCTTCGTTTTGCCCGTTCAGCGATGAAGTGAGAAGAGTAAACGGCAGGGTGTGGATGGTGAAGTAGCAGATTCCAAAGAGGATAAATGCAACAACCGTTAGCCACTTGTCGTGAACCATCGAAACCATGATTAGGCCAATTCCACCAAGAGTCAGACCGGTAGCGTACCACTTTTTCCGGGTTGTCGTCTTGGCGTGGGAATAGAGGAATCCCCAACAGATTCCAGCGATACTCAGAATAGCAGTTAAGACCCCGTACCAGTTACCTGCGGCCTGGAAGCCTGCACTGGTTGGGTTGGTTGTGTGCCAAACGTTCTTAGCAAGCGCCCCCGTCGTGTAGGTCCAGACATACATGATACCGACCCAGGAGAAGAATTGAACCAGGCAGAGTTCCCAGAAGGCGCGGGGAGCAACTTTTACCAGGTGGAATAAGCTGACTGATTTCTTGTTATCCTTCGGATCGATGCCGTGATAGCGGGCGTAGGTTTGTGGATCATACTCCTTAACGTTGAAGACAGTCCACATACTGGTGATTAAGAGGACCACGGCTGCCACGACGTAGGCGTAGATAACCGTGTTGGGAACGACACCCTTCTTGGCGGTGTTCTGCATCCCACAGGCAGTAAAGATAAACGGTAGCAGAGAAGCCAAGATTCCCCCACCATTGAAGAAGATTTGTTGGAGTGACCAGGCAAAGTTCTTCTGCTTATTATTAACCATGTCACCAACAATCATCCGGAATGGCTGCATACAGATGTTATTGAAGAGGTCCATGAAGCAAACGGCAAATGCCGCAAAAATCATGGCAGCCATTGAGCCATAGCCAAATCCTAGGGAGCCGGAGAACGGCAGCATCAGGAGAACGATGGCCGCAATCGGTGCCCCAAAGAGGAGGTAGGGCATCCGCCGACCGAAACGGTTCCAAGTCCGGTCGGAATACTTACCAACCAGTGGTTGAACAATCATCCCCATTAAGCCGGGGAAAATGAAGAAGAATCCCAGGTTGTTCGGGTTAGCACCAATGGACTGAAAGATCCGGCTCATCTGCGAGCTTTGCAGGGAAAATCCCATGTTAATGCCGAGAAAGCCAAAGGTGATGGAGAAGATGACCCACTTCGAGAGGTCTGGTAAGCCCGCATCGAGGTTGACCTGCTTAGTCTTTTTATCATTCATGATTGCCACCCCCTGCTAGTCCTTTTCTGCTGGAACCGTGAAGTCGAGCAGACTCTTTAGTGGGTGCTGGGCGCGGGTAAAGAGGGGAATCGTGTCGATTGGGCACGGTACGGTCACAGTTTGGCCCCCATGGTAGGTCTTCTTTGTTTTAACATCAATCCAGTCCTCGCCAGCTGGTAAGTAGACGTCACGTTCGCTTTGTCCGGCGTGCAGGATTGGTGAAACTAAGACATCCGGTCCGAACATGTACTCGTCTGAAACATCCCATGTGTGATCGTCCTTCGCGAAGTCGTAGAAGAGGGGCCGAATGACGGGGGTTCCTTTCTCATGAGCAGCCTTCATCTGGTCCATAACGTATGGACGAATTGCTTCCCGCATGAAGAGGTACTTCCGGAGAATTTCGTAGGTGGCCTTTGGGTACTTGTAGATTTCGTTGAAGGCCCCGCTGCCGAATGGTTGATTAAACATCCGGTCAGCGTGTTCAATTGTTTGTTCTGCGGATTCACGGAAACCGTGCAGGCGCATTACGGGGCAGAAGGTACCAAACTGGAACCACCGGGTCAAAAGCTCGTGGAACTTCGGGTCCTTAACGTTTCCACCGGTAAAGCCACCAATATCGGTTGTCCACCAGGAAATACCAGAGAGTCCGGCATTGAGCCCCGCAACCACTTGCTTCTGGAGGGACTCAAAGGTGGAGTGAACATCACCGGACCATAGGACAACACCATACTTTTGACTGCCGGCCCAGACACACCGGACGAGGTTGACAATCTCCTTTTGTCCCGCGGCTTTTTGCCCTTCATAAAAGGCCTTAGCGTAGTCTAATGGATAAATATTGCTTAACTTGAGGGCCGGGCCTTGGTAGTAGCGGAAATGGTCAAAGTCGTACAGGAAACCATACTCAGGTTCCGCTTCGTCAAGCCAGAACATCCGGACGCCATTGTCATAGTAATGCTGTTTGGCCTTATCCCAAACGTACTTCCGGGCACCCGGATTAGTAGCATCGAAGAAGGTTTCGTTGCCCATGAAGTGGTAGGAATCTTGATACATCCGTTCAGCCCGTACCAAGTAACCCTTGTCGTTCATTTCATCGTAATTTTCACTGTTAACATCGACGGTTGGCCAGATGGAAACCATCAGCTTGATCCCCATCTTATTCAACTCGTCGACCATTGCCTTCGGATTTGGCCAGTACTTAGGATCAAATTTCCATTCACCCTGGTTTGGCCAGTGGAAGAAGTCGATGACAATTACATTGATTGGTAGGCCCTTATCCTTATATTCGTGAGCGACCTTCAACAGTTCATCTTGGGTCTTGTAGCGGAGTTTGCACTGCCAAAAGCCACTGGCAAACTTCGGCATCATTGGTACCCGCCCGGTTGCATTAGTGTATTGTTCAACAATCTTAGCTGGTAAATCAGCGGTGGTTACCCAGAAGTCAAGCTGGTCGGTATCCTTAGCTTCCCACTTGGTTTCATTATTGGCAAAGGTAACTTGGCCAATAGCCGGGTTATTCCACAAAAATCCATAGCCACGATTAGAAAGAACAAATGGCACAGTGGCTTGGGTGTTCCGCTGGGCTAATTCAAGAATGCAGCCCTTGTAGTTGAGTTGCTTTTCTTGTCGTTGCCCCATTCCGTAGATCTTTTCACCATCGAAGGCCTCAAAACGCATCGTTGCCTGGTAGTCACCGCCAATGATGGGTTTCAGTTCCCGGCCGGGGATGCCTAACGGACTCGTCTTTTTACCGCCGGGCTTGACCTGCCACCGTTCTTCTAGCAATACCTTGCCGTCGCTATTAGTGACCGTTAGCCAGCCGAAACGGTTGATTGATGCCGTGATATGGCCGTTTTTAATCTGGCAGGTGTTAGCCTCCTCATCAATGGTGATTTGGTCTGCCGTCCCGGTCTGGTCTTTGGAGTAAGTAAGTGCCCAATCCTGGTTAGGAGTGAAGCCGCTCTTTTTAGTTACCCGAAAACGGAGGCTATCCTTGCCCCAGGGTTGAATAAGTAACTGTTCAGCAGCGTGCTCCCAGTACAAACCATTGTCTTTTTTCTCGATAACTGCCATACAAATACTTCCCTTCAGTCAATCTGTTATAATGGATACGATTAGTTGTCATAAACAACTTACACTTATTGTTATATTATTTCGGGAAAATATATGTAACCGCTTTACTGGCCGAAAAATTGACCTCTTGTGTCAGAGGCTGGTCGGTAGTGAACAAATATCACGGGAAATGTAAAAAGACGTGGACAGATGTGAGGTGACCCGTCATGGAAGTGGACAAAAGTAATATTCAGGTATACTTATTTAACAGTGACCGTCCGTTTCACCATTATGCTTCCGGACAATTGACGGTGAAGAAGGGGACCCAATACGAAAGCGATGACCGTATTGCCGCATATGAGTTACTAGTTTGTTCAGGCGGAAAGTGCCAGCTGATTACCAATCAGCAGGTGCACCAGCTAAAGCGGGGAAGCTGTCTGGTTGTTGAACCGCAGACCAGCATTCAGGTTATTAGCGAGAGCCCTCAGGTTGACCTCTATTGGTTCCAGTTTTTGCCCAAGGATGACCGAGAGTTAGTTGACTTCCAAGATGTTCAGGCGGCGACCCGCAATCGTCAGCAACTCAGCCGGTTAGTCAATAACGTGATTATTCCGGAAGAGTACCAGGTTCGTGAGTTTAACAGAATCAATACTGCCTGCCTCCAGGCCCTCCTCCTAATTAAAGGAAACTATTATACAGACGCCCTGCCGTCTTACGTAGTCACCGAGTTGATGCTCCAGATTACTAATGACTTTATTGCTAGCCTGAATCACCTAACCCGGACTAACCCGCGTGCGGTCGAGATTATTGATTGGTTGGGTGATCACCTGGATGAGAAACTGACTGTCCGTAAGCTAGCCGACCACTTCGGGATGAATTACCGTTACGTCAGCCGGTTAATCAAAAAAGAGACGGGGGTGACCGCCTCCAACTTAATTATTCAAAAGAAGATTGAGATTGCCTGTGATTTGTTACTCCACTCAAACCTGCCACTGAAGGTTATTGCTGACCGGGCCTACTTTAATGATGAGAAGTATTTCTTGCGGATCTTCAAGAAGCGGGTCGGTCAGACGCCAACCCAGTATCGTCAACAGTACATGAGTGATTTCTTATTAAATGATACGAAAACTCGCGAAGGTAAGAAATGACACAAAGACGCCCCGTTGAACATATTTTTGGTTCAACGGGGCGTTAGTGTTTATTTATTGCTATGCCAGAGTGGAATACGGATGTTGAGGGCGAGGACGGCAACAATGACGAGAATGGACCCGACCACGTCCGCACCAGTCATGTGGAGGTTAAAAATTAGAACAGAACCAATCGTTGCGGAGAGTGGTTCGAAGGCGTCCATCAGGCTAAATGTCGTGGCGTCAATGTACTTGAGGGCGTTGTTGGCCAACTGGAAGGGGATCAGGGTCCCGATAATCAGAACGCCTAGCCAGCAAATCCAGATCACTGGTATGTTAGGAATATGCGGCTGTGCTGGATGAATGGCTAACAAGATAATGCCAGAGAAAAGAAGCCCCCATCCGGTAATGACTAGCGAAGGCACCCGGTTGGTCCGCAGCATGTTTTGGGGGATCAGGGTGTTAGTGGCGACCCCGACCGCAGAGAGGAGTCCCCAGAAAAGAATCATCGGCGTAACCGCCAGTTGGTTGAAGTGCCCGTGGGTGGCGATGGTGAGGACGCCTAGAAAGGCAATTAACGCACAGATGATTTCAATCCGGCGTGGTGGAATATGTCTAAAAAGTGCCTGATAGGC
This sequence comes from uncultured bacterium, assembly GCA_905214235.1. GTDB lineage: Bacteria > Bacillota > Bacilli > Lactobacillales > Lactobacillaceae > Limosilactobacillus > Limosilactobacillus avium. Next base: position 102,204 of record CAJMLF010000002.1, read on the forward strand.
GATGATGAAGAAGGGCCCCACGAACTGTAAGATGGTGGCAATTGATGCGTTTCCGTACTGGACCACCATGAAGTAACAGAACTGGACCGGCAAAAGGCCAAAGATCCCGTACGAAAAGATAACCCAGGCATCATGGGGGTGTTTAAATATCTGGAAGGGATGGTCGCCGTGAAGCTGGCTAAACAGGACCAGAATTATTCCTGCGGCGGTCATCCGACTTTGGGTCAGCCAAAGGGAGGTCACCGAACTGGACGCATTGAAGATTCCCTTGGCAAACAGGCCGGAGATTCCCCAGAATGTACAGGCGGTGATCACCATTGCAATCCCCAAAACTTTTTTGTTTTTCATTGTAAGTCCGCTTTCTACTAAAAATTTCACACAGATATTATTTTAACATACTAAAAAAGCAGCAGGACCCCGAAAAAGGCTTGCTGCGGTTAATTATTGAAAGTTCTTAGTAGTTTCGTTATTGTTTGGTGTTGAGCTTTGTGACTGTGGGCGATTGGAGTAGAGTTTTTTAACTGCCTGCACATCGCGGGGCTGGATTGAGTAGAAGGAGCCCGCTGGTTGCATGACTGAGGCGGCGTCAGAGTGCTGGAGCCCGATGGCATGCCCCAGTTCGTGTTCAGCGGTATTAATGATCCGCTGCTGTGAGTAGCCGTAGGTCGGGTTCAAAAGGTAGCCGGCGTTGAGGTTAACATCCGCATGGAGAATGTAACCGGTCGTGGCGTCCATCTTGGTATTGGTCAGTCCGGCAGCACCGTCGTTTTGTTCATTAATTGCGTCGACGACGATGTCCGCCTCGTTTTTATTATTGGTTTGGTGGAAGGTAAAGGCACCGGTTTGATTCCACTGGCTAATTGCGCTTTCGGTCGCACTACGGAGGACTGGATTTGATAGATCAACGTAGACGGTAGCGCTTGGTTGGGTCCACCGGGCGCCGTTTACCGGGGTACTGCTTTCCTTCTCCCGGTCAATTGGCTTAGTGACGGCGATTGGCTTTTTGCCCATGAGGCGGTTAATGCCATTTTGAATGAAGACCTCAGTCTGCTGGGCACCAATGTTTAACGCCGTTTGAAAAGCGGGACTACTCTGGTAAACGCTAATGATCCAGGTGAAGAGGATCAGGTAGAGCAGGACAAGCAAAAAGTGTGGCCTCTTGATTGTGTTCATCTCCTTAATGCTGATATTTTATGAAATAACTATCAATTAGTCTATCGGTTTGCATAGCTTTTTACAAATAGTTAAAAAAGGTGCAGCATGGAGGGGCAAGCTGCGGTATAATATCACTGGAATTTTAAGGGAGGGTTTGCAATGGCAACCGTGTTTGAAGTCCATGTTAAGTTAAGTTGGGGACCAGAAAAAGATTACTTAGTAGCGAACGATGTTGAGCCGGGATTGGCGCACCGTCTGGCAACACGGGAAAACTGGCAAGAAGTAATGATTGACGCGCTGATTAACGTGCCCGTTGCCCCGTACCTGCCAGATAACGCGGTCCTACCACCGATGGCAACGGCCAAGGTCATTAGTGTGCGGGCCGTTGACGACAGCAATCCAGCGGTCCGTGACCTGCAACGTACCAGGAGCCAGTTCATCATGGCAGCGGTTTGGCAAAAGCAGGACGAGGATGCAGACTATAACTACCTGCGGCACGACTATGTTCCAGAGACCCAGGAACAGATCAAAGCGGACGTTGCTTACTGGAAGAACGGTACGCAAACGCCGGCTGTAGTGGCAAAGACGAAGGCCCGGATTGCCAAGCAGGAGCAAAGATACGCCGCAGCTAAAAAATAAATCTTAAAAAACTATTGACTAGTTCAGTATTTCTTAGTATAGTAATTATTGTTGTTAAGCGACAACGTAATTGGGCATTCGCCAAACTGGTAAGGCAGTGGACTCTGAATCCATAATTTACTGGTTCGAGACCAGTATGCCCAATTTTTTTATTTATCAAGTCTTGTGGGGACAGTGATTGTCCTGACAAGACTTTTTTATTTCCCGGGAAATTTCGAGATGGTGTATGATAGGAAATAAATAGAAGCAGGAAGGGCTGAGAAAAATGAAGATTGGCTTTATCGGTACTGGTGTGATGGGGACCGGAATCATCAACAACCTCTTAAAACATGGTAATGACGTAACGGTTTATAACCGGACCAAGGCGCACGCCCAGGCGGTTCTTGACCGGGGAGCAAAGTGGGCGGCCACGCCGGCGGCAGCAACCACCGGGAACGAAATCGTCTTTACGATGGTAGGTTTTCCCCAGGACGTTGAAGACGTCTACTATGGTCAAGATGGGGTTCTAGCAGTCGCCCAGGCGGGTCAGTACCTGGTCGACATGACCACCAGCCGGCCATCTCTTGCCCAGCGGATTGCAATTGATGGTGAAAAGAAGGGTGCCCACGTCGTTGATGCACCGGTATCCGGTGGTGATGTGGGCGCTAAGAACGGGACCTTGACGGTAATGCTCGGTGGCCAGCGTGCAGACGTTGATGCAATTGCGCCCGTTCTTGAGCAATTCAGTGCGTCATGGCACTACTTCGGTCCGGCGGGGAGTGGCCAACATGCTAAGGCCGCAAACCAGATTATGATTGCCGGGACAATGACGGGGATGACCGAGATGCTGGTTTACGCAAAACAAGCCGGTCTAGATTTAAATGAAGTTATTAAGACCGTTGGTAGCGGGGCCGCAGCAAACTGGAGCCTGAGTAACTATGGGCCCCGGGTTTTGAAGGGTGATTACACCCCAGGATTTTTTGCTAAGCACTTCCTGAAGGACCTGCGGATTGCGTTAGAAGAGGCGGATAAGATGGACCTGAACCTCCCGGCAACAAAGGAGGCCAAGCACCTATATGAAGAGTTAGTAGATGAAGATGGATTAGGCAGTGATGGCACCCAGGCACTAATTAAGCTGTGGTGGAAATAATACCGTTTTACGGGCCTGTTGTTTCCTGATACAATAGGTCGAGTAAGGAGAAAGAAAATGGCTAGTAATTCTGATTCTATCTATTATGTGTTGACAAAACTGAAACACCATCCGGAGCTGATCAAGCTTTGTGAACCACGGTATACTAACACGGTCTTTATCCTCTTTTCGGATAAGCTTAAGATTGCGGACAGCGGCTTTTACTTTCCTGACATGCGCTTGATGGTTAACCGCCTGGCCAACGAGTTCGTGGCCAAGAATGGTGACCTGTTGGATTACTACTTCCAAAAGATTGGCGGGTCCGCAAAGTCCTACCATGATGCCTGGATCACAACGTCGCACCTGCCAGAGAAGCATGTCTACTTGCTGGAACTCTCGTTTGAGTAGTTCTTTTTAGAAAAATTGTTGACAAGGCCGTATTGGATAACGTATAATTCCATTTGTACGTTATTGCCCGCTGGTCAAATTGGTTAAGACGTCGCCCTCTCAAGGCGGAGTTACGGGTTCGATCCCCGTGCGGGTGATTATTGATAGTTTCATCTAATGTTAAATAGTGCTAAACAGTTGATATAAAGGCATTTTCAAAATTAGATAAAACTGGTTAAAACCTATTTTTAGAAGAAATTGAGCTAAATTTGAGCTAAAATTTCTCATCGGCACGTTGGCCATCACAGTTTCTGTGGTGGTTTTTTATTTTAAATTTTGCCATAATAAAAAAGTACATTGGCAGACACCAATGTACTAAGATTACTAAATACAATAATATTATAGCATGGTCTAGCGACTTGAACGACCGTCTAGCATTTTGGCTAGGCGGTTTTTCTGTACAAAAAAAGACGCTCACTCGGAGCGCCCTTGAGATATAAATATAGCCGTGTACATATATTATACCACAGATATGCGAATATATGTTTGTCTTTTAGAAAACATGAAACAATCACTCGTACACCTGGGGCTTTTTCATTTCGTCTAAGAGCTGGTTCATTCCGTAGTTTTTGGCGAATTCAACCAGTGCATCATTCTTCATGGTGTTAAATGTCCGCAAACCAATATTGTAACGTTCACATAACTCTTTCCGACTGTACTTTTTATTAATAATATACTTGTTAATAATGAATCTGTATTTTGAATCCTTGATATTTTTGATAGCAACTTCGACCCGGTGCATTTGATAGCTTAAATCAGCATGGTAAATAAACTTACTTTCCGCATGATTGGAATTGCTGTGTGAACTAACAGCACCCAACTGTGGACTAGGTAAGAAGTTGACCCGTGATAGATCCTGCTTGATTTTTGAGTAGTCTTTTAAGACTTGGCGAATTTCTTTAATATCTTCTCGCATGATTGTAACCACCTTTACTTGTGATTACTGGGTACAAAAAAAGATACCGTGATCCGGTACCTTAGTGGCTACTTACAACTCTGCCGGTTTTACCCGGTGAGCAAAGCTCTGTAACCCAAGCTATTTTATTAGGAAATAAAAGAGTTAATGAAAGTAAACAAACCAACAATTTAAATGACTTATATGGATAGGCCAAACACAAACCTAGAACATGATTACTATATACAACTATATGTTACTAACATTTCCCGAATTGACTTGCTTTTGCGCTATGTCACTTCGTACATCATTACCCAACCCTTTCACGTACTACCCTCTATGTCTTTCCGTGAATCGTTAGAAGTCATTGATGTTTTTCTACTCTTAGCAGAAACTTCTGGCAATCTACAACATAAGTAATGAGGTGATTTTTCACCTCCTTGTTATTATAGATTGCGTGCTATTTCTAGCACACTTATATTATATACCAAACGGGTGTTCGGGTCTATGCTATTGCCAGTATTGACCTCGTAATTGTTGAATCAACGAACGTACTTGATAAGGGGTCTGTTTCATGTCGATTGTGCGGTTGGTGTACCAGAATTGTACTAGGATAATTACGGCTAGGTGGTACTTACGATTATCGGTTAATTCTTTTGGTGGTTCACCGTCAACAACTGAGTTAGATACATAATCCTTGGCAGTATCAATATATCCTTGGATTAGAATATCATCTTCGTTCCCGTCAATTCGTAAAGCGTCTTTGATAGTATCTACTGAAACTTCAATCGGGTTATTACTTGGTTCTGTCATTTTATATCACTCCTAACAAAAAAAGAGCCTACCTACTCATTGCGAATAGGTAGGCTTTATAGTTACTTTCTGATTATTTGATTACTTGCCAGCCTTGCCAGCAGAAAGAGAAATGTTAATTGCCGCATCGCTTGAAATAGGCTTGTAGTCGTTACGTACGATTACAGATAGACCTTGGGCGAATTGGTCGAACTTATCCCATTGTGCTGTTACTTGGTTGCGACGGAATACGGCAACGGCTTCGGCCATGTCACCAACGATTAATGGGAATGAACCATCAGAGTTGTTAGGCATAACGGCGTCACTAATCATAACCACAGGGGCACCGAACAGTGAAAATCCACTAGCGGCGGTTGGGTTAGGTTGTAACAGGTAGCGGCCTTCATTGTCCTTCAAAGTATCAAGGTAGTTAAAACCGGATTGGTTAACTAACCACATCTTGTTTAAAGCAGGGTCAAGGTCAACATTAAAGATCTTCTTTAAGTCGTCGGTGGTAGTGGCGGTTTCCTTCTTGAACGTGTCACCAGTCAGCACCTTCATAATATTTTGGTTGTCAGTGTTATCAACCAGCTTTTGAAGTTGGTTCTTAACTTCAGCCACAATATCAACGGCGGAATCATCGACAATTTCGTTAGACAGGGCAATCTTACCAGCACGGGTCTTCACATCGAATGGAACATCTTCAAACATATTGGCGTCAACGTCCGCAATGTCAGCCAATTCTTCCTTGGTTGCTAAAACAGCCTTGTCATTACGCTTAGCAATTGGGTAGTGTCCAGAACCAGTTGAAACACTCTTAACAGTAGCGTATTGAGCCAGGTTGTACTTGCTGTTCTTTAATTCCAGGACAGGTGTAACAACTTCTTCTGGAATAACGGCGGTAGCACCGGAAGTGGTCAAGCCGTCACGCATTTCACCACGTGAGCGAATAAAGTCTTCAAAGCTACGGGTTTCAGTCTTTTCGTTGTTATCAATAATAGTCTTTTCAGTCATTTTTTCCTTTTCCCCCTTAATAAATTGTTCATATGAACGGGTGTCTACATTTACATTCTTATTATCAGAGTTATCAGCATTTACATTAGTTGAATCATAAGCAGGTACGGCAACCACAGAAACGTCAAACAGGTCTTTAATCTGGTTAATAGTCCGGGTGATATTTCCTTGGTCGTCTTTGTCCCACTTGTCAGAACCATCATCTACATCAAAACTAAATGAACAGCTATCTAAGTTACCAGCTTGCACATTAGCGAATACATCGTTAGCGGTGGTGGTGTCCGGTAAAGTGGCATCAAAGTGAAGTCCCTTGTCGTCTGGAGTTAACTTCAAAGTGCCGGCCTTAACACTTGCTAAGACTTGTGTGTAATCATGGTCGTTGAGCATTAAGACATTGGACAGGTCAACGCCTTTGAGTGCGTCTGGTGACACAATTTCTTTGAAACCACCTAAATCCTTGCTTGGTGTGTTCCATACAATAGCATATCCAGAAAGCGTCTTAGCGCTGTTTTGAGCCGTTTTAGCAGGTTGTGGGTTATTATCCGTGTTACCTTGCTTGTCGTCCTCTGTAGGCTCTGTGGACGGCTGAGGAGTAGGCTCGGCTGCTCGTAGTTCCGCATTAATCGTTAATCGACGGTCTTCCATTGTTATCAATCATTCCTTTCCGTGTAATATCTGTGAAGCTGTCACCACCATTGACCGGTGGCAAGCCTAACTTGCTACGTGCTTCATTCCTGGTTAGCAAACCATTGTTATAACCATCAATTGCTTGTTCCTGGACAGTAGCAGGATCAAGGCTAAGTAGCTTGTCAGTGTTGAAAGTGAACTGTTTACCGAACTTCTTTGATAATTCAGAGGTAAAGCAATCAAAGTAGTGTTGCAGGGTACTTTGTAGGTATTGCAAGTTACTTTGTTGCTGGTTACTGTGTTCGTTTTCCAAACCTAGTCTTTCAACCGGCAAGCCAAACACTTTTGCAATTTGACGAGTAGTCCAGTCATTAGAATTGACTAGCTTTAACACGTCCGTATTGAGTGATAGGTTGCTAACGTCCATAGAATCATCAACAACAACGGTTTTCATTGAGTTAGGGCCGGAGTTTGCATCATCGAACTTCTTACGAATGTTATTAACGGCGTCGGGGTTCAAATCGGCTTGGTTGACCTTCACTACCGTTGTGCCGTGAATACCATTGTTAAAGAAGTTAAGCAGTAACTCGTTACCAGCGTTTTGAATACCTAACTCATCTTTTAGAGCGTATAGGGGACTTAAACCAGCTACACCATCTAAGGTGAAATACTTGAAGTGAAGTACCTTGCTAGGTGGAATCACCCGTTTAATGCTCCCGTTGGGCGAGTAGGTATACTTTAGCTTTTGAGTTACAGTATCTTGGCTAACAGTCATTTGATTATTAGGAATGAACCGTAGATTGTGGTTAGGCAAAATTTCAGCGAACGAATTACCATTCAGTAACATATTGGCGGCAAGGGCGTATTTGAAGTGAAAGCCGTCCATTGTGTCGTTAGGGCTATCGTTTAGCTCTTTATTGATTACGTCGGTATCACATAGAACCGGGTTAGAAGCAATGTCACTGGCAATGATATTGATTGCGGTAAACACATCGCTGTTACGCAAGTTAGATGGTGACACGTAAGCATAAGGGTCGTCACTTGAAATGCTAACCAGCGCATCAAGCATAGGATCACCACCAGTTGCGGTCGTCTTTTTGTTAAACCAGTTATTAAACAAACTCATTAATTATTTTCACCACCTTTCATTGCATGAATTCTGGACTAGAGTAGAAGTCATTTAGTGCCTTGCTCTTTTCCCGGTCGCCAAAGTACGTCCGTGCAAAGACAAAGGCGTTCATAAGGGCGGCCGCCGGGTCAATACGGTTGTTAGAGTTACGGCTCTCTTTCTGAAGTTGCCAGCCGTTGTTATCTTCTTTGATACGGGCGTTAATCATTGAATAGCGAAGTAATTGGTTATCATTATGAATGATTTTCCCTTCAAAAAGATTGTCCCTAAACTCACGTGTTGGGACGTTAAGAGTAACGGTTCCTTGTCTTACACTTAATAAGAGAAGGTTAGGCATTTTTCTTTCAAACTTGGCAAGAATATTATTAAAATTCCAGGGATCGTAGCAGATACCTTTAACATTCCACTGGTTTTTGGTAATCAGCTTTTGAACGTAACTAAATACCTCGTCCGCATCAATGACACCGGACTCTAAAGTAGTAATGGAACATTCACCACGTTTCTCACCGGCTCGGTAGTTAAAGCCATCTAGCTTAATCTTTTTATCTAGGCCATATTTAGTACCAACAAACGAATGGGAATCCACATAAAAACGGCCGTCAATTGGAATAATCCAACTAACCGCCGTTAGGTCGTTTGTCTTACTCATATCAAAGCCAATATAGACGTCTTTACCGGTTACGTCTGGTGTATCAACTTCGGTTTTGTCCCAGTCATCAATGCTGATATAGGAATCATCGGCCGCTTGAAGCCACATATTAAAATTCTTTGTCAGCACCGGAATTAAATCATCTTGGGCAATCCCTAAGTTCACATCATCTTGAATCTTTGGTTGCATACGCTTCTTAATATCTGGTATTTCAAAGATAGGGTTAGCTTTAATCCATGTCTTAGGCTTGTGGACTTCTTCCCGGTCGTCTAGTTCCCAGATAGCAATAAAATAGCGGTCTGCTTGTTTCTTACCAGCTAACACATCACCTAGCATCTTATATTCAGCGTACATAGGAACGTTTAAATCCAAACCACTAGTCGAAATGATTAATAGCAAGCTGTTTGGTTCCTGCGCTTGCCCGGACTTCAATACGTCATACACCTTGCGGTCTTTGGCGGCGGCGTATTCGTCTAGGATAATCGTTGTCCCGGCGTAACCATCAAGTGTATTGGTGTCACTAGCTAGGGCCGTAGCAAAGCTATCGGTAGGTAGGTCGGTGATACGTTCCTTTTGTACCTTTACCCGGTGACGGACTAATCGACTAGTCTTTTGTACCTGTCTGAGACTACTTGAAAGCATATCGTAACCCAACTTTGCTTGTTTCAGTGCGTTAGAAACGAATAAAACTTGACGGTTTTTGGCTGGCTTGTTTTCCATCATCAAACCAATAGCGGCAAGGGAAGCGGCTAGGTAGGTCTTACCAGACTTACGGGCCATTGATACCATACCTTGTGTGTAACGCCGTTCACCGGTTTCTTTTACTCGCCACCCGTATAGTTCACTAACAATCCACTCTTGATATTCGGCTAGGTGGAACTTACCACCGTTAGTTAAAGGTAGCATTTGAACGAATTGACAGGCTTTCCGGGCCATCTTCTCATCATAATAATAGGGGAAGTCGTCACTCTTAGAACGTTCTAAATCACGCTTGTAACGTTCACAGGCGAGGCGGATTTTCTTGCCGGCAATGATTTTGCCAGACAATACATCATCAACGTATTTAATCAACCAGCATCATCTTCTAAGAAGTCCGCAAACGGGTCTTCGGGGTCAGCTTGTTTGACCTTTTGATTTTCTAACTTTGCACGGCTACTGATATTTAGCCCAAAGTCATTGGCAATCGCTCGCATATTCTTAATAGCCTTATCTTGCATATTGAAGTAGGGGTTAACCTTCTTAGTGCCTTGCTTAGTCATTACACATAAGCCATCTTGAAGAATGTACTTTTGGCAAGTGTGAACCGTTTGAGCCAATTGACAGTAGTTAATTAATTGACTTCGGTCTAGGTTGCTTGCAGGTGTTTCTTTCTTTAAGAGGGGAACAATCCTTTGCCACTCTTTACGGGCGTAACCATGCAATTCCTCTGGCACGGCTACATCAATAGCTTCATAATTGTTTTTAAGGTTATTCTGGAGTTCTTCCCGGTCAGCAATTTCAGTATTAGTCATGTGGGAAGTACGCATACTTAGCGGCTTGATATTTGCCATATATTTTCACCACCTTTGGTACAAAAAATAGCCAATAGACGAATATCTATCGGCCATATGTACCCAATAATCTTTATTATACGAATATTATACCCCTTTTGAGTAAAAAAGGCAAACAAATGTTCTGCAATATACGAACTATATAGGCAACTTGTACGCCTTCAAACAAGTGATTTACTAATGTTCCTAAATAACGAACAATAAAACAAAAATACGAACAATTGTTCGGTAAAAACTGAAAAGTTGAGTAAATTGGACATTCTCACAAAGAAAAGTGGATGTGCCGCTCTTCCGGGTAAAGACACGGCCCCCGGTAAAAATAAAAAAGCACAACATAATTTTCAGTGCTGGGTTTTCAATGCTTTTTAATTTATTTTTCGTTGTGTTTTTGCCGTTTATGCTTTTCCTTCCATGTTTTCCTGTTGTGGCAAGCATAGCATAATGTTTGCAGGTTGTCTGGGTCTAATCGTTTAGTCCAGTCGTCACGTAGCTCTACAATGTGGTCAACTAAATCACCTTTGCGATAGATACCTTGGGCTTCACACGATACACATAATGGGTGTGTCATTAACCAGTGGTGACTTAGTTTCTTCCATGCGGTCGAACGATAGAACTGTTGGTACTTACCTTCGTGCTTGCTGTGTGTCCGTTTGTAGTAGGTTGCCTTGTTCATTAGGTGTCGCTGTTCCTTGTCAGCATAACTGATTGGCTTACGATATTCGTGCTTATCACAGTAGCGTTGGTCAAATGGTATCAACGTCATACAACCAGGGTGGTTACATAAGTGCATTGGTTTACTCATTCTATATCATCTCCTAAATAAAAAAGAGTGGTATGTAAACCACTCTCATCAATACTATTTCTGCAACGGCAAACCAGCGAATTGTTTCAGTGTAATTAAGTCAAAGGCACCAAGTCGCTCGTCACTATTAATAGCAACAATCTTATATACCTTATCTTTGTAGTTAGCAAACAGTCGCTTGTTAATATCTGGGTTGTGCCTAATTGCGATTACAATATCGTAGTCAACGTGTGCGCCTAGATTATCAAACGTTTGTGTTTGCGTATTAGTATAGGTTCCACACCAAACGGTAGTTACTGGGACAAACACATCATGTCCACCACTAATAGTATTATCTTCAATGCGCTTAGACTTCCCAAAGGTTACCTTCGATTTCATTCTATTAATATCGTAGTTGAGCATTATTCATCATCTCCAATGGTTTCGCATAAGGTCATCATCATAGGTCTTGCATATAGAATATATTTAGGATTTACATAGGTAGAACTATCATAGGTGAAACTGTCGTCCGCATTGTGTTTGTATTCTTTGATACTGACTATTGTGTCACCTTCTAATTGTCCCCAACCGTTGGCGTCGGAATAAATCTTATCACCGTTAACCATAGTAATTTGAACACCGTATATCTTTTCTAACGCCGTTTGTAAAATTAAGTTAGAAAAATAGAAAAGCCATTTGTGGTAGACT
>CAJMLF010000003.1 GCA_905214235.1 uncultured bacterium
CTTGCTTAATCTGCGTCATTAAATTTGTTCAAGTTATTTATTGCAATCTGCCATTTGAAAAATGTTAGGTAATAATTTCTTTACAACTACATTGTAATACTTTTGAAACAATTATGTAATAGTTTCGTTATTTTAAATTATTTTTCTTGCATTTTAGTTGAATAGGTGTAGACTACATAATCGTCATGTACCTAACGATTATGTACCGAACAATCAACGTAAAGGGGGATATAGCAAGTGACAACGAGTGACGACCAGTTCTTTCAACGGCTGTTTTGCCTTATTGGGGAAATCCACCTGGTGGCAATGAAACAGCCTGATAATCCAGCCAGCTTTCGTGGCCAGGGCCGGATCATCCACCTTCTTGCCCACCACAGTGGCTTATCGCAGCGCGAGATTGCCAACCTTGCCCAGATAAAACCGGGCTCCGTCAGTGAGGTCCTCGAACGGTTGGCCAGGAGCAAGATGATTACCCGCTGGCGGGACCGGACAGACCGGCGGATTGTCCGGGTCAAGCTGACGGATAAGGGGGAACAACTCTACCACGAGCTTGCCGAGAAGCGCCGGCAGTTTGAAAAGGAAATGTTACAAAATGTAACAGAAGAAGAAAAACAAACCTTTTTAACGGTAATTGCCAAAATGCAGGAACAGTTAAACCACAACTATGGTGACCTGTTACCAAAGGGAAGAAAGGGGTGCGACACGGGTGATTAAAATTGCACGCAAAAACTTAACCGGTTGGGCGACAACGCTCGCGGTGCTCTTCATGTTCATTCAGGTCGCCTGTGACCTTTACCTGCCAACGATTACTTCCGACCTGGTAGATAAGGGAATTGTGCTAAAAGACCTGTCAACCATCTGGCATGATGGTGCCTACATGCTGGGTGTCGCCGCAATCGGCCTGCTCGCGGCAGGGGGGAATGTTTACTTTGCCTCGACCCAGGCGATGCAGGTTGGTGAAAAGCTCCGTCAGCAGGTTTACCACCGGATCCTCTGCTTCTCCAGTAAGGAGATTAACGACTTTGGTGATTCTTCATTAATTACCCGGTCGACCAACGACATTGTCCAGATTCAAAACGTGATGGTCCAGGTCCTCCGGATGATGCTCCAGTCACCAATCATGCTGGTGGCGGCCTGTGTTCTCGCTTACATCCGTGAACCACGCTTGACCCGGGTCTTCTTGATCAGCCTGCCAATCCTGGCGGTGGTGGTAATTATTGTTATGTACTTTGCCGTCCCACTGTTTAAGAGCATCCAGAAGAAGACCAATCGGATCAACCTCATTTTCCGTGAGGGCCTGACCGGTGTCCGGGTGATCCGGGCCTTTCGTGAAGAAGACCGCGAACAGGAGCGGTTTAAGCGGGCTAACCGGGACTACACCCAGACCGGTATTAAGGCCTTCACCCTGGTATCCTTCCTCTTTCCCGTCATGACGTTAATCTTGAGTCTGACGAATGTCGGCATCATCCTGCTTGGTAGTCAGCTGATTGCCAACATGACGATGCAGGTGGGGAACCTGATTGCCTTCATGACCTACGCCACCCAAATCATGATCAGCTTTATGATGCTGTCGATGATCTTCGTCTTCGTTCCGCGGGCCTCGGCATCTGCTGCCCGGGTCAACGCCGTCTTGGAGAAGCCCATCTCGGTTGCTGACGCGCCGCAGGATGACCAGGTTAAGGTGGACCCCGACACCCCGGCTTCCCTGGACTTTAATAAGGTTAACTTCCGCTACCAGGGGGCCGAAAAGCTCGCCCTCCACAACCTCAACTTCAAGGTGCATGCCGGACAAACCCTGGCAATTATCGGGGGAACCGGGTCAGGTAAATCAACCCTGGTGAACCTAATTCCGCGCCTGTTTGACATTGAGAGTGGTCAGATCACCATTAATGGTCAGCCAATCAAGAAACTTAGTCAGCACGACCTTCACCAGTTGATTTCAATCACCCAGCAGAAGGCGGTCCTCTTTACGGGAACGATTCGGTCGAACCTGCAGTTCGGTAACGAAAATGCCACGGACGACGAGATGTGGCACGCCCTGGAAATTGCCCAGGCGGCCGACTTCGTCAAGGAAGCCGGGGGACTGGACGCCCCAGTTGAACAAAACGGGACCAACTTCTCTGGTGGTCAGCGGCAGCGGCTAGCAATTGCCCGGACAATCATCAAGCCGGCTTCTGTCTACATCTTTGATGATTCCTTCTCCGCACTGGACTTCAAAACCGATGCCGAACTTCGGCTCGCCCTGCGGAAGGATCCCCAGATTCAGCGGACGGTTACGGTCATTGTTGCCCAACGGGTTTCCACGGTGGCCGATGCGGACCTGATTATTGTCCTCGATGAAGGGGAGGTCGTTGGCCAGGGTACCCATGCCCAACTCAAGGCTGAAAACAAGACCTACCAGCAAATTGTTGACTCACAAATTCAGAAGGGGTATGAAGAACGTGCATCGCGGACCAAGAAAGATTAGTAAACCCAAACATTTCTGGCCAACGACGAAACGGTTAGTTGCCTACCTGCGGCCATGGAAGTACGGGGTAATTATTGCCATCCTCCTGGCAATTGCCTCGGTGATCTTCTCCATTATTTCCCCGAAGATCTTGGGGGAGGCAACCACGATTATCTATGACGGGGTCATGAAGGGGTACCGGGAGATCCATGCGGGTCACCACCTGACCAGCCTGCCAATTGACTTTCACCGCATCTTCGAGATCGGTGTGATTGTGGTCCTCCTGTACGTTTTCTCCGGACTCTTTTCCTTTGTTCAACAGATTATCATGACTCGGATCTCGCAGAAGGTGGTTTATAACCTTCGCCAGGACCTGAAGGAGAAGATGAGTCGGGTCCCGGTTAAATTTTACGATACCCACAGTAATGGGGATATTATGAGCCGGATGGTCAATGATATGGATAACATTGCCGGAACCCTCCAGCAAAGTCTGATCCAAATTATCACGAGCTCAATCACCTTTGTGGGGGTCCTCGTTTTGATGCTCACCATTAGCTGGAAGCTAACCCTGGTGGCCTTCGTAATGATTCCCCTGAGCCTGATGGTCGTGACCTTCGTTGCCCCCACCGCCCAGCGGCTGTTCAGTCGGCAGCAGGCAGCCCTGGGGAGAATCAACGGTCAGGTTGAAGAAACCTACGCCGGGCATACCATCGTCCGAACCTTTAACAAGGAAGCGGACGAGGAAAAGCAGTTTGCCAAGAAAAACCATGAGTACTACCGGGCTGCCTGGAAGGCCCAGTTCTTCTCTGTCCTAATTTTCCCGTTGATGAACTTTATCCGGAACCTTGGCTACCTCCTAGTGGCCGTGGCGGGGGCCTTTGCCGTTATCAACGGGCGGATTACCTTGGGGAATGTTCAGGCATTCCTGCAATACACCAACCAGTTCTCCCAGCCAATTACCCAGGTGGCTAACCTCAGCAGCACCATCCAGCAGACGGTGGCCTCGGCAGAGCGGATCTTTGAAGTCCTGGACGCTCCTGAAATGGATGAAACCCTGGTTCAAGACCAGCCCCAGACAAGGCAGCCGGTACCAAAGGTTGAATTTAAGGACGTCCGCTTCAGCTACGGGGATGAGCCACTGATTGAGGACTTCAACCTCAAGGCGCCCCGAAACCACATGGTCGCCATCGTCGGGCCAACGGGGGCCGGGAAGACGACCATCATCAACCTCCTGGAACGTTTTTACGAGATTAAGGGCGGCCATATCTACCTTGATGGCCACGACACCTGTTCAATGACCCGGGACGACTTACGGAGCCATATCGGAATGGTCCTCCAGGATACCTGGCTCTTCACGGGAACCATCTATGATAACATCAAGTATGGCCGCGAAGACGCTACCGCAGAGGAGGTCTACCAGGCGGCCAGGATGGCCCATGCGGACAGCTTCATCCGGGAGCTGCCCGATGGTTACCAAACGGTTCTGAACGAGTCGGCGTCGAACATCTCCCAAGGACAGCGGCAGTTATTGACGATTGCCCGGGCCTTCCTCGCCAATCCGGAGATTCTGATCCTGGATGAGGCCACTAGTTCGGTGGATACCCGGACGGAGGCCCTTATCCAGTCGGCGATGAATGACCTACAGAAGAACCGGACGAGCTTTGTGGTGGCCCACCGGCTCTCAACCATCCGGAATGCCGAGCAGATCATCGTGGTTAACCACGGCCACATCATTGAGACCGGGAACCACGACCAGCTGGTGGCCAAGAATGGCTTCTATGCCGACCTGTACAATAGTCAATTTTTAGGCAATAACATCTAAATAACGAAGAAACTGCTGTGGTAGAATAAGGTTCTACAACAGCAGTTTTATTTTAAAGAAGGTAAATCATGAAATCCTATCAGCAAACGACTCAACAGTTAGACCAGCTGGTCCATGACGGCATTGTTCCCGGGATCAGTTACCTGATTTTTGACGGCCCAGAAGAAATCAAACAGGTGCGGGGGCTGGCCCAAACGCGGCCATTCCCGGAACCATTAAGGGCGGGGATGCAGTATGACCTGGCATCGCTGACCAAAGTTGTGGGGACGGTCCCCGTGGTTGCCCAACTACTACAAGAAGGGAAGTTAGCCCTCGATGACCCGGTGAAGGAGTACCTACCAGAATTCCCGGATCCCCGGCCAACAATTCGCAACCTCTTGACCCACACCTCGGGAATCACCGGCTATATTCCCCACCGCAACGAACTAGCGCCAACTGCCCTGAAGCGGGCCTTCTTAACGGCAATGCACGTCGATAGCTCCCTTAACCGCCAGATCCGGTACGCGGACGTTAACTTCTTGTACCTCGGCTGGATTATTGAAGAACTTTGCCAAAAACCCGTCCAGGACGTCATCACTGACAGGGTGCTTAAACCACTGAAGATGACCAGTGCGACCTTTACTCCTGATCCGGCAAACTGTGTGCCCACCGAGATTCAGCCCAAGCGAGGCCTTATTCGGGGGCAGGTTCACGACCCCAAGGGATACATCCTGGGGAAGCACTGTGGGTGTGCGGGGATGTTCGCCAGTCTCGCTGATCTCGCAATCTACGGCCGGGCACTAATTGAAAGCAACCTGGCTGGCTTGTTGGATGCCAAGACGGTTGATATGCTCTTCACCGACCAGACGCCAATTCCCGGTGAACACAGCCGGTCTTTGGGCTGGAAGCTCCTGCACTCCCGGCAGGCTGACCGCCACTACCTGATCAGTCACACCGGCTTTACCGGCACGTGGATGATCCTCGACCGGCAGACTGACCAGGGGATGGTCGTTTTGACCAACCGCGTCCACCCGACGGCGCGCAACCAGCGTTACCTTGACTGCCGCGACCAGATCTTTGCGACCTACCTCCGTGAAATGGCCCAGAATTAATTTTTATTCATTAGGGCCCCATAAAATTAAAAGCCTGAGTAAACACTGTTAAATTAAGCCCTTTCCCGTTGACAATTTAGTAGTAATTGCTTATGATTATTAATAAATATCTGAGGAAATGAATAAAAATTACTAAGGGGGGAGCCGAATGGATCGTAAGGCACGACGCAAATATATTGAGCAGCTCGTGAGTGAGCGCAAAATCGAGACCCAGGATGAACTTTTGAAGCTGCTCAACGATGCCGGAATTGAGACCACGCAGGCAACCATTTCACGTGATATCCATATGTTAAATATTGTTAAGGCCAGTGATGGGACTGGTCATACCTATTATGTTCAACTGCAAAAGGACCCGGCCCATAACTATGACCGCCTGTACCTGGGCATTCACAACAACGTCCAGACCGTCGAGACGGTGCAATTCTTAAACGTGGTCAAGACCGAACCCAATTCAAGCTACGCCACCATCCTTGCGGGGATGTTTGACGAATTGGACGTTCCGGAAGTGATTGGGACCCTGGCGGGGAACGATACCCTGATCCTGATTAGCAAGACACCAGAAGATGCCCAAGCCGTTAATAAGCTGATAACAGACCACCTTGCCTAATTAGAAGGACCGGGAGCGCTTGCAAAATTATCATCCGCATGTTAATTTTAACTTGTTGGATGATACTTTTGTTTTTAGAAAGGTGGAACCAAATATGCGTGGTTTTGCAATGATTGGCCCAAACGAAACTGGCTTTATCGAAAAGGATGATCCTAAACTGGGTCACCGTGATGCGCTGGTTAAGCCACTCGCCGTTGCCCCATGTACCTCTGACATTCACACCGTTTATGAGAATGCCATTGGTCCTCGTCACAACATGATCTTAGGGCACGAAGCATGTGGTGAGATTGTAGCGGTTGGTGACGAAGTTAAGGACTTTAAAGTAGGGGACAAGGTCTTGGTACCAGCAGTTACCCCTGACTGGTCCGACCTGAACTCACAAGCGGGCTTTGCTTCTCACTCCGGTGGGATGCTGGCCGGCTGGAAGTTCTCAAACTTCAAGGACGGGGTTTTCGCAACCCGTTTCCACGTAAATGATGCTGACGGTAACCTGGCCCACATGCCAGAAGGAATGGACCCTGGTGTTGCCTGCATGCTGTCTGACATGATCCCAACTGGTTTCCATGCTGATGAGATGGCCCACGTTGAATTTGGTGACACCGTTGCCGTTATCGGGATTGGCCCAGTTGGCTTAATGGCCCTGCGTGGTGCGGTCCTCCACGGTGCTGGTCGGATCTTTGCCGTTGGTTCACGTCCAAAGACGGTCGAAGTAGCCAAGAAGTATGGTGCCACGGACATTGTTGACTACCATAACGGTGACATTGCGGACCAAATCCTCAAGTTGACCGATAACAAGGGGGTTGACCGCGTCCTGATTGCCGGTGGTGACACTGAGCACACCTTCGACCAGGCAGCCCGGATGACGAAGCCAGGTGGCTCAATCGGTAACGTTGCCTACTTGAATGGTAACCACACCATTGAGATCAAGGCTGGTGACTGGGGTGTTGGGATGTCTAACATCACCATCGATGGTGGCCTGATGCCAGGTGGCCGTCTGCGGATGGAAAAGCTGGCTAGTCTGATCACCAACGGCCGGCTGGATCCTTCACTGATGATCACCCACAAGTTCCACGGCTTCGAAAAGATTCCGGATGCTCTGGAATTGATGCACAATAAGCCAGCTGACCTGATTAAGCCAGTTGTTTACTGTGATGATATTGACTAAGGAAACGAAATGTAGTTTGTCTACTAATTTTCATGATTAGAAACTAAAAAGGAGTTGGAAAAGCTTTGCTGGCTTTTCCAACTCCTTTAGTACTTTAAACCAATTGTTGTTTAATCCGGTCCATCCGGTAGACGATGATCGTCTCAATTAAGGTGATGACCGCCATGAGTAGGGTGTTGTAGTGTCCCGGGGCAAAGAGGAGGAGGATAATCAGAATCCAGGATCCCCAGTTCCACCGGCGTTCCCAGTAAATTACCCGTTTGATTTGTTCCTGCTTGCCCTGGGCACGGGGGTGGTGGATGGCCACCTGTAAGAAAGCGTACAGGCGCACTTCATAGAAACTTTCAATCAAGAAGACTGCGGCAAGGAGAAAACAGTAACCATTTTCCATTGGCGTTACCCCTAGAATGTTGGGGCGATCTTGAGGACTTCCTGCTTACTCAAGTCGGCGTCCGGGTACTTGTTGTGGAGGGCAATCAGCAGTAAGTGCTTAGCGATTTCCCCGTTCCGGGTCAGAATCGGACCATGGAAGTAGGAACAGTAGGTTGCCTTGTAGATGGCCCCCTCGGTTCCGTCCTCACCATTATTACCGTGCCCGGTGACAACCTTGCCTAGTGGTCGTTCGCCATCACCTAGGAAGGTCCGCCCGTTGTGGTTTTCAAAACCATGGTACTCCTCACCGGTCTCCTCGTTCTTGATGGTGATATCGCCGATGAAACGGTTATTATCCTGGCTGAGGGTGTAATGGTTGAGGATCCCTAGACCAGGAATCTTCTCACCGTTAGCCCCAATGTAATACTTGCCGAGGAGCTGGTAGCCACCGCAGATGGCGAGAAGGGGCTTCCCCTCATTAATAAACTTCGTCAGGGCGGCCTTCTTGTTTGGCAGGTCGCGGGAGACCACTAGTTGTTCATAGTCCTGGCCCCCACCGAAGAGGGCCATATCAAAGGCGTCCGGATCGAATTGGTCGTCAATGCTGATAACCTGACTTTCAATCTCGGCGTCCATCATCTTGCCGTAGTATTGGAGGGCAATGATGTTGCCAATGTCACTATACGTGTTCAGCAGGTCGCCATAGAGGTGGGCGAGCTTGAGGTGGAACTTAGCCATTGTGTTTTCCTCCTTCCTTAAGGTAGCCTTTTTCGCTGAGCAGCTTGCGGAACTGCAGGACGGCCGTGTAGGTGGCCAGAACGTAGACGTGCTGGCTTGGTAGCTGCTTGATCTTGTCCAGTACCTTTTCGAGGTTGGGTTCGTGCCAGATATTGTCGATCCCCGCCATCGTCAGCCGGGTAGTAATGTCCTTGTAGCGTTCCCCACCGGTCATGTACTGCTGGATGTCCGACCGGGCCAGCTTCTCGAAGTTACCGTCCCAAATCCAACTGGTGTCGATCCCGTCGGCATACTTGGCGTTGAGCAAGAAAACGAAGCTAAAGGGTTTAGGGTCAGTCTCAATCATATCGAGGACCTGGTTTAAGCCCACCGGGTTCTTGACCAGAATCAGGGTGACGGCCTTGTCCTCAACGTTGATAACCTCCTGGCGACCAAAGACCTTTTCGTCCGCCTCAAAGGCGTGCTTAATCTGGGCTGGCGATACATTTAGAAAGCGACCGAGCGTGTAGGCGGCCAGGGCATTATAAATGTTGTAGAGCCCCCCAATCTTAATGGTGAAGGGGTGACCGTCAATTTCAAATGACGACTGGGTCGGTGTCATCTTTCCCAACTTGTTTACCGCGTAAGTTAACTCCGGCCGGTGAAAACCACAGTGGGGGCAGAAATAGTCGCCTAAACCGGCGTAAGTCCGCATGTGGTACTGCAGGATGTGTTGACACTTTGGACACAGCAGGCCATCGGTATTAGCCGGGGCATGAAAGGCCGGGCGGTACTCATGGTTAAAGCCGTAGTAGATCACCGGGTTAGGCAGGTCCTTACTATGGAAGAGCTGTTCGTCACCGTTGGCGATGATGGTTGCGTGCGGTGCCAGCTTAACCCCCTTAAGAATCTTGGCATAGGTGGTGTAGATTTCCCCGTAGCGGTCCATCTGGTCCCGAAAGATATTCGTAAAGACAAAGGCGATGGGGGTGATGTACTTGGTGACCTTTACCACGTTTGCCTCGTCGACTTCGAGCACGGCCAGCCCCTTTTTCTTGGGCCGGGGGGCGGTGATAAAGGTGGTCACGATTCCCTGTTCCATGTTTGATCCCGTAGGATTGGTGAGAACCTGGTCGTACTTTTCGCGTAGTACCCGGACGCTTAAGGCAGTGGTTAATGTCTTGCCATTTGTTCCAGTGACAATTACCAGATCATACCGTTTGCTGAAGGCCTGTAAAATATTTGGGTCTAGCTTGAGCGTTAATTTTCCCGGCAGCGAGCTCCCCCCGTTAAAAAAGTGGTGCAGGAACCAGTAACTGGAACGGCCAGCAAGTTCAGCAAATGAACTTCGAACTGACATTGTAAACTACTCCTTTCAATTTTAGTCTCTCCAGATAAATACTCTTTATTTTAAGCTTTATGGGAATAAAAAGAAAGAACCTTAACCGTAACTTATCATTTACCCGTTGCCCAGCTTGAATAGTTTAAAAGCCGCCCGCTTTCCGATATAATTAAAAGGACTATGAAAAAAAAGGGGCAGTTATAAAGTGGCACAGCTGTTTTTCAAGTATGGGGCAATGAATTCGGGAAAGTCGATTGACATTCTCAAGGTTGCCCACAATTATGAGGAACAAGGGAAGCCGGTTGTCTTAATGACGAGCGGGGTCGACACCCGTTCTGGTGAGGGAATCATCGCCAGCCGGATCGGTTTGAAACGAAAAGTCAAACCGGTGATGGATGATACTAACATCTATGACTACGTAAGGTCGGTTGACCACAAGGTTTACTGTGTCTTGATCGATGAGGCACAGTTCCTTAAGAAGCGGCATGTCTTACAGTTGATTAAGATTGTCGACGAGCTAAATATTCCGGCCATGACCTTTGGCCTCAAGAACGATTTTCGTAACGAATTGTTTGAGGGCACCAAGTACCTCTTAATCTATGCCGATAAGATTGAGGAAATGAAGACGATTTGCTGGTTCTGTCCGCACAAGGCGACGATGAACCTGCGTATTCATGACGGCAAGCCGGTCTACGAGGGTGAACAGGTTCAGATCGGTGGCAACGAGTCTTACTACCCGGTCTGTCGAAAGCACTACTTTCACCCCTTATTAAATAAAGAAGAGGAGAATCGATAATGGAAATTTCAGAGATCTTTGATAAGCTGCAAGCAGTTGCGGACCGCTATGATGAATTAAACGAACTGATTAGTGATCCGGAAGTGATTGCCGATTCCCAACGGTTTATGAAACTCTCCAAGGAAGAGGGGAGCCTGCGGGTAACCGTTGAAAAGTATAACGAGTACAAGAAAGTCACCCAGACGATTAAAGATGACGAAGAGATGCTACGGGAAACCGACGACCCGGACCTGACGGCCATGACCAAGGATGAGCTATCCGAGTCCCGTGACCAGCAGGCAAAGCTGGAAAAGGAGCTGGAAGTTCTCTTGATCCCGAAGGACCCGAACGACGATAAGAACATCATCATGGAAATCCGGGGAGCCGCTGGTGGGGATGAAGCCAGCCTGTTTGCGGCCGACCTTTACAACATGTACCTTCACTATGCAGAAAAGCAGGGTTGGAAGGTTGAAGTCGTTGATAAGAACGAAACTGAAGTCGGCGGCTTCAAGGAAATTGCCCTGATGATCACCGGTGACAAGGTCTACTCCAAGCTGAAGTTTGAAAACGGTGCCCACCGGGTTCAACGGGTTCCCGTCACAGAGTCCGCCGGCCGGGTCCACACCTCAACCGCTACCGTTGGGGTGATGCCCGAAGCTGAGGACGTTGACGTGGATATCGACCCAAAGGACATCCGGGTTGATGTTTACCGGTCCAGTGGTGCCGGTGGACAGCACGTCAACAAGACTTCTTCCGCGGTCCGGATGACCCACTTGCCAACCGGGATTGTGGTTGCCATGCAGGATGAACGTTCCCAGCAGCAAAACCGGGCTAAGGCCATGCGGATCCTGAAGTCCCGGGTTTACGACTACTACCAACAAAAGGAACAGAGTGCCTACGACGAAAAGCGGAAGAACGCCATCGGGACCGGGGACCGTTCGGAACGGATTCGGACATACAACTACCCACAAAACCGGGTCACTGACCACCGGATTGGCTTAACCTTAAACAAGCTGGACAAGGTCATGTCGGGGGACCTCGACGAAATCATTGAAGCACTGATCGTGGCCGACCAGACGAAGAAGCTGGAGCAATTGCGTAATGAATAGGACGGCCTGGACCTACTTTGCGGCCCAGCGTTGGGCGCAAAAGGCCCTCCGGGATAGTTCAGTCGACCCGGCCGCTCCCCAGTTTTTGCTTGAGCAGCGGCATAATTGGGACACGACCCACCTCTTGCTGCATAACCGGGACCTGATGCCGGCAGACGAGCAGGAGTGGTTTGAAGAAGCGGTTCAGCAGCTGTTAAAGGACGTGCCGGCCCAGTACATCGTTGGCAAGACCACCTTTTACGGCCGGCCTTTCCGGGTTACCAGGGATGTCCTAATTCCCGAACCGGAAACGGCCGAGTTGGTTGATTGGGTCCTGGCGACGGTTAAGGACACCGCACCATTAAAGGTTCTGGACCTCGGAACAGGTAGTGGGGTGATCGGGATTACCCTGGCCCTGGAGCGGCCTGACTGGCAGGTCACCCTGTCAGACGTTTCGCCCGCAGTCCTGGAGGTTGCCCGGGAGAATGCTGACCGCCTGGGGGCTAAGGTACGAACGGTTACTAGTGACCTATTTGACCAGTTGGCAGGTGCCCGCTTTGACCTGATTGTCACCAACCCGCCCTACATTGACCCGGCCGCTAAGGATAAGATGGACCAGGCCGTACTGGAATACGAACCGCCGCTGGCCCTGTTTGCCGATGAGCACGGCCTGGGTTTTTACCACCGCCTGTTTACCCAGGTGGGGGCTCACCTGACGGCTGACGGACAGGTATTTGCCGAGACTGGTTACGACCAGGAGGACAGTATTCAGGAGCTTCTTAAAAGATGTGATAAAAACGCCACAATCACGGTTCGCCATGATGTGGCTGATAAGATGAGGATGATGCACGCATGGGATTTTTCTGGCGCAGGAGGAAATTAGTAAGAATGAACACGAAAATTTATCAATTAAACCAGATTGACGAAGCGGCGGCCGCCCTGAAACGTGGTGAACTGGTCGCCTTTCCAACCGAGACCGTCTACGGTTTAGGGGCCGATGCTACCAATGAAGCCGCAGTCAAGAACGTTTACCTGGCTAAGGGCCGACCAAGCGATAACCCGTTGATTGTCCACGTTAACTCGGTGGCCATGGTCGAAAAGTACGCGGCCGAGATTCCGGATAACGCCCGGAAGCTGATGAAGGCCTTCTGGCCGGGCTCGCTGACAATTATCCTGAAGATCAAGAAGGGGGCCCTCTCGAAGACGGTCACCGGGGGCTTAGATACAGTTGCCTTCCGTTTTCCAGACTGCCAGCCAACGCTGGACCTGATTGGCAAGGCCGGCGTCCCGATGGTGGGTCCTTCCGCCAACACCTCGGGGAAGCCGAGTCCTACCACTGCGCAACACGTTTACCACGACCTGAACGGTAAGATTACCGGGATCCTGGATAATGGACCGACCCGGGTTGGGGTTGAATCAACGGTCCTGGACATGTCAACGGATACCCCGGTCATTCTCCGGCCAGGTGCCGTTACCAAGAAGGACATTGAGAGCGTCATCGGATCAATTGACCTGAACCACCATAAGGTTGGCAAGAATGAGATACCGAAGGCCCCGGGGATGAAGTACAAGCACTACGCCCCGAGCGCCCAGGTCTACATTGTTGATGACGGGACCGACTGGGCCACCGTTGCCAAGTGGGTGAGTGAGCAACCATTTGACGTTGGCTTCATGGCCACGGAAGACGTTCTAAAGGGCTTGAACCTGCCGATGAATGCCGTCCAGTTCTCCCTTGGCAAAAACGTTACTGACGCGAGTGCCCGCCTCTTTGATGGCTTGCGGGAATTCGATGACCAACCAAACGTAAAGGCCATCGTCACCCAGGCGTTCCCGGCCCACGACCTCGGGGGTGCCTACATGAACCGACTGAACAAATCCGCTGGTGGTGTTCATTTCGACCCCCAGCAAGTAAAATAATGAGCAAAGTTTTAAAAAATAAGGTGAGAAGCTAACAACTTCTCCTTTTTTTTGGTAAAATAGGGGAGAAATTCAAAGGAGTGTATTTGGCATGGGTAAATTTGAAGTTATGGATCACCCGCTGATCCAACACAAGTTGACAATGATTCGGGACAAGAATGTTGGGACGAAGTTTTTCCGGGAAACGGTTAAGGAAATTTCAACCCTGATGGCCTATGAAGTGGCACGGGATATGCCACTGAAGGACGTGGAAGTTGAAACACCAATTGCTAAGACCACTAAGAAGGAATTGGCCGGTAAGAAAGTTGCCATTATCCCAATCCTGCGGGCTGGTCTCGGGATGGTTGATGGGATGACCGACTTGATCCCAGCTGCCAAGATTGGCTTTATTGGTATGTACCGTGACGAAGAAACCCTGAAGCCTCATGAATACTTTGTAAAGCTGCCAAATGATATCACCGAACGGCAATTGTTCATTGTTGACCCAATGCTTGCCACTGGGGGTTCTGCAATGATGGCAATTGAGGCCTTGAAGAAGCGTGGCTGCCAAGAAAAGAACATGAAGTTTGCCTGCTTGGTCGCTGCTCCTGAAGGTGTTAAGGCTGTCCGGGAAGCTTACCCAGACGTTGACCTTTACGCTGCGGCCCTTGATGACCACCTGAACGAAGATGGTTACATTGTGCCCGGCCTTGGTGATGCCGGTGACCGGCTCTTCGGTACGAAGTAATTAGCAATAATTAAAAGAAAAGCCAACCGTTACAAAAACGTAAAGTTTTTTGACGGTGGCTTTTTTTGTTTCGTTTGAGGGGTACAATGACAACTAGTTTATTGTGAAGGGATGAAAAATTGTGAGTCACGGTTGGATAAGCAGACGACTACCCTTGTTTATCATCTTGCTGGTGATTGGTGCGGTTGCCCTCCTTTTTACGAGTCACAATCAGCGATTCTACCGGCGGCCAATTGCCCAGGTGGAGGCGGTCAAGGCGGGGACAGTCCAGCGGACAAGCGACCAGTTTAAAAACGTTGATCATGAGCATAACCAGACACTGACTGTCCGTTTGATGAATACGCGTTACCGGGGGCAGCGGCTGCAAGTTAGCAACACCTATAGTGATTCCCAGCCGATGGACCAGCGCTACCATGTCGGTGACCAGATTTTCTTGACCCAGTTACGGAAGGGGCACCACAAACTGAGCGCTAACGTGGCGGGTTACAAGCGCGACACTGTGGTCGTCTTCTTGTGCTGGCTGGTCTGCCTGATGCTGATAATGATGATGGGGCGGGCTGGTTCGCTGGCCCTGGCGAGTGTTGTCGTTAACTCCCTGCTCTTTATTATTGCAATCGAAATTGACCTCAAGAACAATGGTCAACATGTCCTGTTGATCTTTGGTACCCTGGCGGTTATTTTTACCGTCGTCAGCCTCTTACTGATTCTGGGCCCCACCAAGAAAATGTTGGCAACCGTAGCGGCGACGCTTCTGGGGACCTTCCTCGCCCTGGGGTTAAGCCTCCTTGTCTTTTCCTGGACCCACGAACGGGGAATTTACTATGAATCAATGCAGTACGTGACTCAGGTCCCGCGACCGCTGTTTGTTGCGGAAACCCTGTTGGGCTCCCTTGGTGCGGTGATGGACGAGTCGAGTGATATTATTGCGACCCTGTTTGAACTTAAGCAGCTGAACCCGCAGATTGGCCGGGGGGCACTCTTCATGTCAGGGCGCAACGTTGGTAAGTCCATCATGGGGCCATTGATTAACGTCCTGTTCTTGATCTTTATGGCGGAGACCTTTACGTCCAGCCTCCTTTATATTAAGAACGGCAACTCCTGGGGCTACACCTTTGCCATGAATATGAGTTTGGGGACGGTCCAGAGCTTGGTCAGCGGGATTGGCATTGTCCTGGCCGTACCGCTCGTTAGTGGGTTCGGTGCGTTATTACTGGGGAGGCAGAAAAAATGACAACCATTACTGCATTGGGCATTGTCCTCTTGATCCTGATGGTCGCGGTCGGCGGCAAGCAGGGATGGACGGCTTTTCTAAGCTTGATTCTGAATTTTGGCTTCCTGTATTTTGCAATTGTTTTGATTGCCTTTCACGTGCCGCCGCTCTTTGTGACGATCACAACGGGAATTATCATCCTGGCCATTACCATCTTTATGGGGGAGGACGACCTGCGGACAACGATCACCGCCTTCTATGCCGCGCTAATCGTTACCGCGATTTTGATTGTCCTTATCTTCGTGGTCGAGCACTGGGCGATGGTCCAAGGCTTCGGGACCGAAGACAGCGATGACCTGGAGGGGATGTCGATTCTAATTGGGATCAGCTACTTCAAAGTCACGGTAACGGTAACCACTCTGAGTACGCTGGGGGCGATTGCGGAAGCGGCGATGGCGATCGCGGCGGGCTTAACCGAAATCCTCCAGACCCATCCGGAAGTTGGCAACCGCCAGCTAATGGTCAGTGGGATGACAATTGGCCGCCAGATCATCGGAACAACGTTTAACACCCTGTTCTTTGGCTTCTTCGGTGGCTTTTTGGCCCTCTTCATCTGGTTTGCCGGCCTCAACTACTCGTTGGGAACAATCATGAATAATAAAATCTTCGTGGCGGAGATGATTGAAATCCTCATTTCATTTGTCGGTGTTCTGCTGACGGTTCCCACGACGGCCTGGATAATGACGAGGCGGCGAAATAAAATCGCCGATAAGCAAGATTCCTAATTTTAATAAAGCAAATTCAAAATATGAATGGCGAAGGGTAACCCTTCGCCATTTTTCTTTCAAGAGACTTGTCCGGATAAAAAGAATTAAATGCTGATAAAGAAAAGAATTAAAATTCAGTTAGTATTAATAATAAACTAATCTCAATTGTCTCAATTAAAATCACGAAAGCGCTTAATGACGGGAAAAAACAGTTGTTGGAAATTGTTTCATTTGTCTAATGTTTTTTGATATTTGCCCTGAATGATGATAATATTACTAACGTAACTTGGGCTAATTCGTTTTTCTTTGCGACGTTTTCCAATTTACAGCCAAATTATTGTTATAAGGAAAGAGGTGGAATATGAATGGGCGGTGATGCTTTAACTTTTAAGCTTTTCGGACTGACGTTCAATACAACGAACATAGTCTCTGGACTGATTATCTACGCAATCGTGTTCTTCACTCTTTACGGGATGTCACGAAAGATTCAAATGAAGCCAAAGGGTGCTCAAAACGTTCTTGAGTGGCTGATTGACTTCACGAATGGGATTGTGCGGAGCCAGATGCCAGCGTCAGAGCGGGGACACTATAGTTTCTTTGCCTTCGTTCTGTTTGTCTTCATCTTCTTCGCCAACCAATTCGGGTTGCTGTTCCAATTCCATTGGAATGGTGCCGAAGTGCTTAGAAGTCCTACGGCAGACCCCGTTGTTACGTTAACATTCTCACTGATGGTAATGGCACTCGCACACTTTGCGGGAGTCGCTCATAATGGCCTTGGTGGTTACCTGAAGAACTACACGAAGCCATTTACCCTGATGCTGCCTATTAACATCATTGAAGACTTCGCTAACTTCTTAACGCTGGGTCTCCGTATCTTTGGTAACATTTTTGCCGGTGAACTGTTGATGAGTTTAATTGCTAACATGGCATTCTCTCATGGCGTCTTGACAATTATTCCAGGATTGCTGCTGGAGCTTGCATGGCAAGGATTCTCAATCTTTATTGGTTCAATTCAGGCATATGTCTTTGTAACATTAACGACGGTTTATATTTCTCGGAAGGTTTCCGAATAATAATCTCTAAGGAGGAATTTTAAAATGGCATTAGGAGCAATTGCTGCAGGTATCGCAGCTATGGGTGCTGCTATCGGTGGTGGTATCGGTGATGGTATCTTAATTGGACACACTGTTGACAGTATTGCACGTCAACCAGAATTACAAGGTCGTTTACAAGCAACGATGTTCATTGGTGTTGGTTTGATTGAAGCCATGCCTATTATTGCTATTGTTATCGGCTTCCTTGTTATGAACAAGTAATTATTGTAATCACTTTTATTTTTAGACAAGGAGGTGTCAATAGATGTTTGTGAACAATGTGTTAGCTGAATCGAACAGTTTATACGTTGGCGACTTGATTTTCTACATTGTCACCTTCATTATCCTGATGTTGCTGGTCAAGCACTTTGCTTGGGGCCCGGTTACTAACATGATGAAGAAACGGGCAGATAAGATTGCCAGTGACATTGACAATGCTGCTAAGTCCCGTGAAAATGCCGAAAAGATGGCTGCTAAGCGTCAAGCTGAACTGCAAAATTCACGTCAAGAAGCTGCTGACATTGTTAACAATGCCAAGAAGTCAGCCGAAACACAACGAGCACAAATTGTTGAAGCAGCACAAAATGATGCTCAAGCACTTAAGCAACAGGCACAACAAGATGCTGAACAAGCACGTCGTGACGCCTTGAACGGTGCTAAGGATGACGTTGCAAACTTATCTATTGAGATTGCTTCCAAGCTCATCCAAAAAGAATTAAAGGCAGACGATCAAAAGGAATTGATCGACTCCTACATCGAAGGGTTGGTAGATCATGAGTCTTGATAAGAAGACGGTTGCTCGCCGTTATGCACGGGCACTGTTTGAATTGGTCGATGCAGACAACGAAGTCGATCAAACTTATCAAGAACTAATTGCGTTACGCCAAGTCTTTGAGGACAACGAAGGACTGGAGTCTGCTTTGGCAGGGGTTCAAATGTCCCTCGATGATAAAAAAGCGTTGGTCAGTGACTTGCAACAGGGTGCTTCCCAGTATGTTAAGAATCTGATTCAAATGCTTTTTGATTACGGCCGCATGGATTGTATGGTCGCGATTATTGATGAGTTTGAACGGCGGTATGACGCTAAGAATAAGCGGATGCATGCTGACGTTGTTACAGCGATCCAACTCGATAAACAACAACGGGACCAACTTTCAGCCAACCTGGCCCAGCGTTTTGGCGCTAACGAGGTTGTATTAAACGAAAGTGTAGATCCTGAAATTTTAGGTGGGGTTATTGTTCATGCTGACCATAAGACGCTTGATGGTAGCCTCAGCTCAAAGATTAAGCAAATTCGTCGTTTACTAGTTAGATAAAATAGATCTTTTGTTAAAGAGGTGAGACCTTTATGAGCATTAAAACTGAGGAAATCAGTTCACTCATCAAGAAGCAACTTGCCAACTACCAAAACCAAGTTTCTGTCGAAGAAACCGGGACGGTAACCTACGTTGGTGATGGTGTTGCTCGTGCCGATGGCTTGGAAAATGCCATGGCTGGTGAGTTGCTCGAATTTAGCAACGGTGTTTACGGGATGGCCCAAAACCTCGAAAGTAACGATGTCGGTATCGTTATTTTAGGTGACTTTAGTGGTATCCGTGAAGGTGACACCGTTAAACGGACGGGTCGAATCATGGAAGTACCCGTCGGTGATGAATTATTAGGACGGGTTGTTGACCCATTAGGTCGTCCACTGGATGGCCTTGGTGAGATCAAGACGACCAAGACGCGTCCAATTGAACGGAAGGCTCCTGGGGTTATGGAGCGGAAGAGTGTTAGTGTGCCTCTTCAAACTGGTATTAAGGTGATTGATGCCTTAGTTCCAATTGGTCGTGGTCAGCGTGAGTTGATCATTGGTGACCGGAAGACTGGTAAGACCGCTATCGCCCTTGACACGATCATTAACCAGAAGGACCAAAACGTAATTTGTATTTACGTTGCCATTGGTCAAAAGGAATCAACCGTTAAGGCGAACGTTGAAACCCTTCGTCGTTACGGTGCCTTAGACTACACCATCGTTGTTTCAGCTAGTGCTTCTAACCCAGCACCAATGCTGTACATCGCACCATATGCCGGTGCCGCAATGGGTGAAGAGTTCATGTTCGGTGGCAAGGATGTTTTGATTGTTTATGATGACCTTTCAAAGCAGGCCGATGCTTACCGTGAACTTTCATTGATTCTGCGTCGTCCACCAGGCCGTGAAGCTTACCCAGGTGATATTTTCTACACTCACTCACGGTTACTGGAACGGGCTGCCCGGTTGTCTGATGACCTTGGCGGTGGTTCAATGACCGCTTTGCCAATCATTCAAACCCAGGCCGGGGACGTTTCCGCATATATTCCAACTAACGTTATTTCCATTACTGACGGTCAGATCTTCTTGGATTCTGATGAATTCTACGCCGGCCAACGTCCAGCCATTGATGCCGGGACTTCTGTTTCCCGGGTTGGTGGTGACGCCCAGGTTAAGGCTATGAAGAAGGTTGCCGGGACCTTACGTTTGGATATCGCATCCTACAACGAATTGGCATCATTTGCCCAGTTCGGTTCTGATTTGGATGAAGCAACCCAAGCTAAGTTGTCTCGTGGTCAACGGACGATGGAAGTCCTGAAGCAGGGGCTGCATGAACCACAAACTGTTTCTCAACAGGTTGTCACCCTGTATGCCCTGTCAAAGGGATTCATTGATAAGATTCCGTTGGATGATGTTCAACGTTACGAGAGTGAATTAGCTGCTTACATGCACGCAAATCACCAAGACCTTTACGACAGTATTCAAAAGTCAGGTAAGTTGCCAGAAGGCGATGGCCTGCACAATGCCGTTGCGGACTTCACAAAGTCATTCCAAACTAGTGATGACAAGAAGAAAGCTACACAAAAGTAATGAATAATACTAGTCGAAAGGACGGTGAGATTTAGTGCCAGCTTCACTTGCTGCAGTTAAACATAAAATTGAATCAACGAAGAGTACGCGGCAGATTACCTCTGCCATGCAGATGGTTTCAACTGCTAAACTGAATCAAATTCAACACCACACTCAAACCTACGAGGTCTATGCTGAGAAGGTTAAGCAAATGTTGGCTGATCTGGTTAAATCTCACAGTGCAACATCTGCTGCTTCACAGGATGATGTTTACGCTGCACTATTTAAAAAGCGTCCAGTAAAGAAGACTGGAATACTCGTAATTACATCAGATCGGGGCCTGGTGGGAAGTTACAACAGTAACATCCTCAAGCAAACGATGGCCCTGATGAAGGAGCACAATCTTAATAAAGACAACACTGTTTTCCTGACGGTTGGTAAGACGGGGACCGAATTCTTGAAGAAGCAGGACATGAACATTATTTACCAGTATTCTGGTGTTAGCGATGTTCCTTTGTTCCGTGAGGTTCTCCCGATTGTTCGGACGGCGGTTCAAATGTACAATGACCAGGTATTCGACGAAATGTATTTGGTATTTAGCCACTACGTTAACCGGATTACTTCCCACGTCATTGCCCATGATATCCTGCCAATTACGGAACACTCATTACTTGACGACGAGGGCAACATGCCTGAAAAGGACAATGGCAAGACACCACTTGAAAATAGTGATGTAACTGCAGCCCACGTTTCAGCTGAGTATGAATTCGAGCCATCGGATACGGTGATTGTTTCTGCATTGGTTGCCCAATATGCAGAAAGCTTATTATATGGAGCTATTCTGGATGCCAAGACATCCGAACACTCCTCAAGTGCGAATGCCATGCGGTCAGCAACTGACAATGCTGATGACATCATTTCAACATTGGAATTGCAGTATAACCGTGCACGGCAGGCTGCTATCACCACGGAAATCACTGAAATTACCGGTGGGATGACAGCACAAGAATAATTTCTAACGTAGGAGGAAACAACATGAGTTCTGGTAAAGTTGTACAAGTTATCGGACCAGTTGTCGATGTTGAATTCCCCTTAGACGGTAAACTTCCTGAAATTAACGATGCTTTGAAGATCAAGGAAAGTGATGACAAGACTTTAACGACTGAAGTTGCCCTTGAATTGGGTGACGGGGTTGTCCGGACGATTGCCATGGACGGAACCGATGGTCTTCAACGGGGAATGGAAGTTGAAAACACTGGTGCATCAATTAGTGTGCCAGTTGGTGACGATACTCTGGGACGAGTATTTAACGTCTTAGGTGAACCTGTTGATAACGGACCGAAATTTGGCCCTGACGCAAAGCGGATGCCAATTCACCGTGATGCACCAAAGTACGACGAATTAAACAACAACACGGAAATTTTGGAAACTGGTATTAAGGTTATTGACCTGCTGGCTCCATATGTTCGTGGTGGTAAGATTGGTCTGTTCGGTGGTGCCGGTGTTGGTAAGACCGTTTTGATTCAGGAATTGATTCACAATATCGCCCAAGGTCACAATGGTATTTCTGTCTTCACAGGTGTTGGTGAACGGACCCGTGAAGGTAACGATATGTACTACGAAATGAAGGCCTCCGGGGTTCTTGAAAAGACTGCCATGGTCTATGGTCAGATGAACGAACCACCTGGTGCCCGGATGCGGGTTGCCTTAACTGGTCTGACCATCGCGGAATACTTCCGTGATGTTAAGGGTCAAGACGTGCTTTTGTTCATCGATAACATTTTCCGGTTTACCCAGGCCGGTTCAGAAGTTTCTGCCCTGTTAGGGCGGATTCCTTCAGCCGTTGGTTATCAGCCAACGCTGGCTACTGAAATGGGTCAGTTGCAGGAACGGATCACTTCTACCAAGAAGGGTTCCATTACGTCTATTCAAGCCGTTTATGTTCCTGCCGATGACTACACCGACCCTGCTCCAGCCACGACTTTCGCCCACCTGGATGCGACGACCAACCTTGAACGTCGTCTGACCCAGATTGGTATTTACCCAGCCGTGGACCCACTGGAATCAACTTCAACTGCATTGACGCCTGAAATTGTTGGTAAGGAACACTACGAAGTCGCTACTCAAGTTCAACACGTTCTTCAACGGTACCACGAATTACAAGATATCATTTCTATTTTAGGGATGGATGAATTGTCCGATGAAGAAAAGACGATTGTTGCTCGTGCACGGCGGATTCAAAACTTCCTTTCCCAAAGTTTCAGTGTTGCCGAACAATTTACTGGTACGCCAGGTAAATACGTTCCACTGAAGGACACCATCAAAGGCTTCAAGGGCATCCTTGAAGGTAAGTACGATGACCTTCCAGAAGAAGCATTCCGGCTGGTTGGGACAATCGACGATGCTGTAGAAAAAGCAAAGAAAATGAAGGCTGAGACTGACCAAGAAAACGCAGAAGATTAGGAGGGATAATTTATGGCTGATAGTAAATTTAAGGTCACCATTATTACTCCTGATGGCACTGTCTATGATAATGACGAGGCAACCATGATCGTCATGAACACCGCTGGTGGACAAATGGGGGTTATGGCCAATCACGTGCCTTTGATTGCTTCTCTAAAGATCAGTGTTGTTCGCGTCAAGCATGACGACGGTGAGGATGAAGTTGCCGCAGTTAACGGTGGAATCATGCAATTTGATGGCCACGAAGCTTTAATTGCGGCTGACAGTGCCGAACTGCCAGAACGGATTGACGTTGAACGTGCTCAACATGCGAAGGAACGGTCCGAAAAGGCGATTGAAGCAGCCAAGAAGAGTCATAACAAAGACGACTTGGCCCGGGCTGAAGTTCACCTTAAGCGGGCAATTAACCGTTTGAAAGCATCAAAGTACAGCAAAAAATTACAATAATTTGTCCAAGGAGGGGCACGATTAAGTGGTTCCCTTCTTGCTCATCAATGGTCGCCCATATCTATGGAGATATGGGCGGCCATTTGTCGTTTAAAGGGGCGGACCTTTTAATTAATGGTTAAACTTTTTTGTTAACGGTTCATTATTAGAAATGTTATGATATGATACAAAATGGCTGTTAGGAGGTTATGGAATGCAAGTAACGGGAATACACGCACTATTTGAAATTATCGTTCAATTTCTCTTCATCTGGTTGGCCTTTACGGCAATCCAGGGATTTCATATTGAGCGCCTCTTCAAACGCCCGCCACGCACTCTGCCGTTGATGATTGTTTTAACGGCAACAGCCATTGGTTACCTCTGTGCTAATTTCTTCCTCGGAATCATCACAGCCATTGGTAACCTTACATACTTAGTTCGTTAGTGCTGGGGGAGGATTGTTATGGAAAAGATAATTATCAAGGGTGGTCACCCCTTAAAGGGCAAGGTTGCGGTAGAAGGATCCAAAAACGCAATCTTGCCAATGCAGGCGGCGGCAATCCTTGCCGTCCAGGGGACGGTTATTTTAAATAATGTTCCACCAGTAACTGATGTGCGGGTCATGGACCGGCTCCTACAGTTCTTAAACCTTAAGACGGCGTACGGGGAAAAGGAGCGCCAGCTAGTCATTAACGGCAGCTTCCCCCTGTCCTCCGAGGCGACCTACGACTATGTGGGCAAGATGCGGGCCTCCCTGTTAGTAATGGGGCCCCTGCTGGCGCGGACCGGCTACGTCCGAATCGCCCTGCCAGGGGGCTGTTCAATCGGGGCCCGGCCAATTGACCTCCACCTGAAGGGAATGGAGATGCTGGGGGCAGCGATTAAGCAGGATGCGGGCTTCATTGAGGCCTCCTGTAACCACCTAGTCGGCACCCGGATTCCCCTTGACTTTCCCAGCGTGGGGGCAACGGAAAACATTATGATGGCCGCAACCATGGCTGAGGGGATCACGACGATTGAAAACGCCGCCTGTGAGCCCGAGGTCGTGGAACTGGCAAACCTCCTCAATAAGATGGGTGCCCGGGTCCACGGGGCCGGAAGCAAGGTTATCCGTATCCAGGGGGTCTACTTCCTCCACGGCGCGGAATACATGGTAATGCCGGACCGGATTGAAGCCGGGACCTTCATGATTGCTGCGGCCATTACTAACGGTGACGTGATTGTCAACGGCGCGGTTCCGGAGTACAGTGCCTCACTCATTGCTAAGCTAGAAGAGATGGGCGTGACCGTGATTAAGCAGGCGAACGGCATCCGGGTTCTCGGGACGTCCGTACTGCTACCGGCGGCGGTCAAAACGATGCCATACCCGGGCTTTCCGACCGACTTGCAACCGCAGATGACCGTCCTCCAGCTCCTGGCCAACGGGACCAGTACGATGGAAGAGCACGTCTTTGAGAAGCGTTTCATGCACCTGGAAGAACTGAGGCGGATGAACGCCCACTTCCAAATCAACGGTGCGGTGGCCACTTTGCTCGGTCCGAGTCATTTTAGCGGGGCCGAAGTGGCAGCCACCGACCTTCGTGCGGGCGCGGCACTGGTCCTGGCTGGTTTGGTTGCCAAGGGAATTACCCAGGTGCGGCGTCCGGACTGCCTCGACCGGGGATACTTTCATTTCTACCAGAAGTTGCAGAAGCTGGGGGCCCAGATTGACCGGCGTGACATTGAAGACCAGTTTAAACTGACCCCCCATGAACAACCCGGGGCAAATCGGGGAAGTAACGAGGAGTAACCACCTGATATGTGGTATAATACGAACGATATTAACTTAAAAATAAGCGCTTTGATTAGCAGGAAATCCGCATCAAGCGAAAAGGAGATAAGTTGAATGGCAAAAGATATCGGAATCGATTTAGGGACTGCCAACGTCCTTATCTATGTGCAGGGCAAGGGGATTGTCCTGAATGAACCTTCTGTTGTGGCAATCGATACCCAAACCAACAAAGTTTTGGCAGTGGGTTCTGAAGCTTACCGGATGGTAGGTCGGACCCCAAGCAACATTCGGGCAATTCGGCCACTGAAGAACGGGGTCATTTCAGACTTCGATGTTACCCAGGAAATGCTTTCCTACTTCATCGGTAAGTTGAGCGTTAAGGGCTTCATGTCTAAGCCGAACATCATGATCTGTGCCCCAACCAACATCACGGAAATTGAACGGAAGGCAATTATTCAAGC
Organism: uncultured bacterium; assembly: GCA_905214235.1. Classification (GTDB taxonomy): domain Bacteria; phylum Bacillota; class Bacilli; order Lactobacillales; family Lactobacillaceae; genus Limosilactobacillus; species Limosilactobacillus avium. Next base: position 25,122 of record CAJMLF010000003.1, read on the forward strand.
CGCCGAACAGTCCGGTGGAGGCAAGGTTTACCTAGAATACGAACCTAAAGTTGCTGCCATTGGTGCCGGCCTGGATATCTTCAAGCCCCGCGGGAGCATGGTAATCGACATGGGTGGTGGTACCAGTGACATCGCCATCCTGTCGCTCGGCGATATTGTTGCTAGCCAATCTATTCGGATGGCTGGGGACAAGATGAATAACGACATCGCCGCCTACATCAAGGATAAGCACGGCCTGGTAATCGGTGAACACACCGCCGAAAACATCAAGATGGAAATTGGGACCGCCCTCAAGGTGGACGAACCGAAGGAAATGGATGTTCGTGGTCGGGACGTGGCCAGCGGAATGCCAAAGCAGGTCACCGTTAACCAAAACGAAATTGAAGAGGCCCTCCATGATACCCTGGAACAAATCGTCACTGCTACCGTCAACGTCCTGGAAACAATTCCACCGGAGTTGGCTAGCGACATCATTGATCGGGGAATTATGCTGACCGGGGGAACCTCCCTGCTGAACGGGATTGACCAGCTCTTCAGTTCCCGCCTAAAGGTTCCCGTAGTTGTCTCCCAAGACCCATTGGATAACGTGGCCAAGGGTGCTGGTGAGATGCTAGAACGGATGCAAAAGGCTGATAAGAAGTAATAAGAGATGGTGCACTTTTTGTGTCGCTTGATACGGGGGTACCAGCGGGGAATTTCTGCCCGGCGTCCTTACCGGGTTTGCCGTTACTACCCCACGTGTTCAGAGTATATGATCCAGGCCCTGCAACGATTTGGTATCAAGGGCGCACTGCTGGGAATTGCCCGGATTCTGCGCTGCCATCCCTTTGTAAGGGGCGGCTATGATCCGGTGCCCCAGCATTTTACTTTTCAACGTCAACAAAATAATTTAAGGGTGAAAACGTGTCAAAAAAGGATAAAAAAATTGAAGTAAGTGTTAAGGATATTGAGCGTCGGCATCAACCTGTCCAACAGATCTTTATTGGAGGCCGCCTTATCGGGGAAGTAATTACCGATAATGACCGCTTTAAGGCCTTGCTGACGGCGGATCAAAGTGAGTTTAACGTTCGCTCGCAAGAAGAAGGACTGGAAATTGTCTTGCAGCAATACCACTTGCACCAACGCTAAGCCGCTTGTGGTGGCCAATTCTTCTTGTCAAAATATGGCATAAAGGAGTTAGGTAATGCAACATTCGCAAAATGATGAAGAGAGTCGGATTGATTGGGGAATCATTTTCTGTGTTTTGCTGCTGGCGTTAATTGGTTTAGCGTCAATTTACGTTGCGGCAAGCCATGACCGTCAATCCGTCAGTGTTGCCCGTCAGGTAATTACCCAGTTGGTATGGTACGCTGTAGGAATTATCCTGGTGGTTGTGATCATGCAGTTCGATGCGGAGCAGTTATGGAAGATTGCCCCGATTGTTTACTGGGCCAGCATCTTTCTGATGTTTGCCATCCTGGTATTCTATAGTCGGTCGTACTATGTTAATACCGGGGCAAAGAGTTGGTTTGCAATCGGGCCGTTTACGTTCCAGCCGTCGGAAATAATGAAACCCGCGTATATCTTAATGATGGGGCGGGTCATTACGACCCATAATAACCGCTATCCGGTTCACACGGTGCGAAGTGACTGGCGTTTAATCGGGACAATGTTTTTGTGGCTTTTGCCAGTCTTGATTTCCCTGCACTTCCAAAATGACTTTGGGACGGCCCTGGTCTTCTTTGCCATCTTCTGTGGGATGGTCTTGGTTTCCGGGGTAACCTGGCGAATCCTGGCACCCGCAGCTGGCGCCTTGATTGTTGTCGGGGGGGCCGCACTGGCGATGGTGACGAGTTCCATTGGGCGGACCATCTTGGAGCACATTGGCTTTCAGGCCTACCAATTCGACCGGGTTGACACCTGGCTACATCCGGAACAGGATACGACCAACCAGGGTTACCAGCTCTGGCAGAGTATTAAGGCCGTTGGTTCCGGTGGAATTACGGGGACCGGGTTTAATAATTCTAAGGTTTACGTCCCCGTCCGGGAGTCCGATATGATCTTTTCGGTAATCGGGGAAAACTTTGGCTTCGTGGGCAGTGCCCTGTTGATCCTGATTTACCTCCTGCTAATTTACCTGATGATCCGGGTAACCTTTGATACGCGGAACGAATTTTACGCGTACATCTCGACCGGGGTCATCATGATGATCCTCTTCCACGTCTTTGAAAATATCGGGATGAATATTGGTCTCTTACCGTTGACCGGTATTCCATTACCGTTTATCAGTGCCGGGGGTTCTTCTTTGATTGGAAACCTGATTGGGATTGGGATGATAATGTCGATGCGTTATCATCACCATTCATACATGTTTAGTAATAATCGTGAATTTAGATAATGAGGTGCAGATATGGCAACAAAGAATAACTACTTTTGGACAAAGCAAGCCGCCGACGGAACGACCCGGGTTGGTCTGAATGACCAGGGCCGCGACGATCTTGGTGAAGTAAGCTTCATCGACCTTCCCGAAGTGGGAACCGAGCTGACTGAAGGCGGTAAGTTCCTCTCCGTTGAGGCAGAGAAGGCCGTTACCGACCTAGAAAGTCCGGTTACCGGGAAAATCGTGAAGGTTAACGATAAGTTGGCAGACAGTCCAGAAGACCTGTCCAGTGATGACGAACAGAAGAACTGGATCATTGCTGTTAAGTAGTAAATAAAAAGGGTGCCTGCGTGGCACCTTTTTTCGTGTTGATAAACATTTATATATATGATATTCTTAAAGTTCTAGGAATTCGGTTTAAATAAAAGAAAAGGTGGTATTTCTAATGAGTAAGAAGCTGCGTGTTGCATTGCTGTTTGGTGGGAATTCATCTGAGCATGATGTCTCCAAGCGCTCGGCGCACAACATTTATGACGCAATGGATAAGGAAAAGTACGACGTTAGTTTGTTTATGTTCACTAAGGACGGAATCCTGTTAAACAATGAAGATTCGCAGCGGATCTTTGACGGGGAACCAGAGGATGAGGTCGTCAAGGATGCTTATCAAAAGATGGACCTGACTAAGCCCCTGGCACCAATCATGGCCCTAAATGAGCTATCCGGGATTGACTTCTTCTACCCAGTCATTCACGGTAACCTGGGCGAGGACGGGACAGTTCAAGGCCTGTTTAAGCTCCTCAACAAGCCTTACGTCGGTTCAAACATTGCGGCGAGTGCCCTTTCCTTTGATAAGGACCTTACCAAGAAGATGCTGAACGAAGCGGGCATTCGTAATACGCCGTACGTCCTGCTGACGCCGGAAAACCAGGCTGATTATCCTTGGGACCGCCTGGAAGAAGACCTGGGTGACCTGATTTTTATTAAGCCAGCCAAGCAGGGCTCTTCAGTAGGAATCCACCGGGTTACTAACGCTGAGGAATACGCAGCGGCACTCAAGGATGCCTTTAAATACGATTTTAAGGTCCTGGCCGAACAGGGAGTTGACCACCCACAAGAAGTTGAAATCTCCATCTTGGGCAATGAGCACCCCATTGCTTCCAAGCTGGGTGCGGTCCGTGTACCAAAGGGCGATCCGTTCTACGACTACGAGAATAAGTTTGTTGATGCTAGTGGGGTAGTGTTTGAATTACCAGTCAAGTTGCCACAGTACTTAACTGATGAAATTACTGACATGGCACTGAAGGCGTACAAGGTGCTGGACATGAAGGGCCTGGCCCGGATCGACTTCTTAGTTGATTCCAACAATGTTCCATACCTGAGTGAGCCAAACACCTTGCCAGGGTTCACGAATATCAGTCTTTATCCGCAAATGTGGGAGGTCTCGGGAATCACTTATTCTGATTTGATTGATCGCCTGATTCAACTTGGCTTGGATGAATTCAAACGGAATAGTCAAATTAAGTATGATTTTCGTGAGCTTGGACAGGAACACGTTGGTCAAAAGAAATATAACAAATAAATCCCTTTAGCTTTAGAGCACTAAGGATTTTAACTATTAATATATTAATTGATAAGTGGGGTTGCAACCGGTTTGCAGCCCCTTTTTTATGTTAACAAACGTTTATCAGTGAAAAGTGAATTAAAAGATTTAATGGGTAATTTTAGGAAAAATTTCATAATAAGTGTTATAATAAGAAACTGAATAAAAGGGATTTTATAACGGAACAAATTATTAGTAATAAATTGAGGATGATAACCAATGAAACTCCGTGGAGATGTTCTAAAACAGATTCGCCGCAAGAGAGGTTTATCGCAAACAGCATTGGCTGAAGGAATCTGCACTCAAGCGACGATTAGTCTAATGGAAAAGCAGGACCGTTTGCCAAAAATGGATATCTTGACCGCCATCTGTGAGCGGCTGAATATCCAACCGGATCGGATTATTGAAAAAGAAGTCAGTGGAATCAAAGATACCTTCAACCAGATTATTGATGCCTTAACGGACCAAGAATTTGATAAAGCGAAGAAGTCAATTGATAAGATTCGGGTTAAGGATTTAAATAGCGACTTTGATAAGCAACGCTACTACTACCTTCTAGGAATGGTGCAGATTAAGGACGGCAATATCGACGATGCCATCTTTAACTTTGAGTTAGTTCTGACCCAGTTTGCCACCACCAGTGCCAACATCTACCTGGCAATGACGACGACGGGAATGGCACTTGCCTACCTCCAGCGTAACGATCGTGAACGGGCAGTCCGGCTAACTAACCGGTCAGTGAAGTTAATTGATAACAAGAAACTGATTGGGAGCCTTCACCAGTGGGCCTCAATTAACTGCCAGATTGCCGAGCTCTACTGGCGGCTGGGTGAACCTGAGAAGGCAATCGATTGTGCCGAGCGGGGAATCAAGCTCTGCCGGGAACGAGAATCGCTGTTTCTGCTTGACCAGCTCTACATGTACGTCGGCCGGGCTTATATTGAACTTGGTGATAAGGAAAAGGCCAAGGAGAACCTGGAAATTGCCAAGAGCTTGAGCATTGCCCGCCATGGGGATGTCATGGAAAAGAGTATTGTCAAGGACTTGGAAAAGCTGCAATAAATTAGCTAAATAAATTCGATAGTGAATAAAAGGGTTCGGCATTGCTGGACCCTTTTTATAGTCGATTTTCTGAAAGCGATACCAAAATATGATAAAATTAAAGTGTGCAGAGAATTATGAGGAGGCGTTGTTATGGAAATTAAAAACGTTGTGGTTGCTGGAGCAGGGGTGCTCGGCAGTCAAATTGCTTTTCAAGCGGCACGGTGTGGCTACCAGGTCAAGATCTGGAACCGACACATTGACCGCGCAGAACGGCGGTTGGCCGCAATTAAGGACCCGTTCATGAAGGAAATGAAGGCGTCCGCAGCTGATTACCAAGCCGCAATGGATAACATTGTTGATATAAGTAATGATTTAAAGGCGACCGTGGCTGATGCAGACTTGGTAATCGAATCCGTTTCCGAGTCGGTCGAGATCAAAAAGGCCTTCTATGAGGAACTTTGCCCGCTTCTCCCGGAGAAGACGATTTTAACCAGTAATTCATCCACCTTTATTCCGAGTGAACTGGTTGGATTTACTGACCGGCCAAGCAAGTTCGCCCACTTACACTTTGCCAACCATATTTGGAAGCATAACGTTGCTGAAATCGTCGGTAATCCGAAGACCGACCCAGCAGTTATTGAAGACCTGACTAACTTTGCCCGGTCAATTAAGATGGTACCAGTGGTCCTGAAAAAGGAGCAGCACGGTTACATCATGAATGCCTTACTGGTCCCACTATTGAATGCGGGGATGGCACTATGGGCAAACGGGGTTGCTGACCCGCACACCATTGATAAGGACTGGATAATTTCTAATGGGTCCCCACTTGGTCCGTTCATGATTCAGGATATTGTGGGTCTTCGGACTACCTATGCCGTAGTTCTGAACCAGTACCAGCAAACGAATAATGAACTATTTAAGAAGATTGCCGACAAACTGAAGCCAATGATTGATGCCGGTCATACGGGTGTCGAAGCGGGGGAGGGGTTCTACCATTACCCTAACCCTGAGTATAAAGATCCGGACTTCTTTAAGTAACTAAGGTTTAAATTAGCTCTGCACCAGTGGTTACCCATGCACATAGAAAGGTAGTAGTTTCTATGAGACAGTATCGTGTTATTATTTGGGGACTTGGAAATGTCGGTCGGGCGGCCGTGCGAATGATTGGTGAACGCCAGTCAGTGAAGTTGGTCGCTGCGGTTGATAATGACCCGGAAAAGGTTGGTAAGGATGCTGCCGGGCTATTTGGCTTTCCGGACATTGGTGTCAAGGTCACGGACGACATCGATGCAGCGCTGAAACTGGATGCCGACGTGGTCCTGGTATACACACCACTTCGCCACGAGCCAAAGACGGGGGCCTTTACACCAAGTGCGGAGGATATGGTTAAGGTCCTGAATGCCAAGAAGAACTGTATCACGACCATTCCGCTTTACTACTCACAAGTTACTACACCGGACCTGTACAAGATGATTAACGATGCCGCTGTAAAGAACGGCGTTACCTTCATGCCGAGTGGTTTATTGCCAGGCTTCTATGCTTCACACCTGCCACTGTACCTTTGTAACTTGGTTGACCATGTTGACCAGCTCACCGTTCAATCTGGTGAGGACGACCAGAATAACACTTCTTCCTGGGTTAAGGTCTTTGGTTATGGGATAGATCCCGATAAGTTCCCTCAGGATAAGTTAAAGGCCGGCATTGCTGCTTACTACATTGCCGCTGTTTATGAGATGGGCGACCGGTTAGGACTCAAGTTTGATGATGTTAAGGTTACTCACGAGGTATTTACCGCTCCTCAGGATCTTCATCCAAAGGCATTTGGATTGATCAAGAAGGGGACAATGATGGGGCACCGCTTCACCATGAGTGGTTATGTCGGTGGTGAGAAGAAGGTTAGCCTGATTTATGTCCACAAGATTTGCAACGATATTGTTAAGGAACCAGCAATTGATAATCACATCCACATTGCTGGTATTCCAACTATTGATGTTGAGGTCCAGAACATGATCCCGTTAGAGGAAAGTTACGTCACGAGTGCGGCACCAAGTGTTGATGTCATCCCCCAGTGTATTGAAGCTCCTGCAGGTTACCAGCACGTTCTTGATCAACCGACGATGTTACCACTGGTTTAGAAAAATAGAATAGACAACCTTTCGAATAAGCGACTGGGAAAATAAAAACCCCAGTCGCTTCTTTTTATGCTTAAATTTATAATGATAAATATTTGATTATCTGCCGATGAATTACAGTATCTATGAAATCTACGCAATATTTATTATGACTATTCGTAATAAATCTATTTGATTTATACGTATAAATATTTTACAATAAAGTTGTTCAATAAATTTGTAGGGGGAGGCAATTCCTGTGGATAAAAGCAAAATTAAGGCAAAAATTGAAAGCGCCAACACTGCGCTCGGTATTGAGCTCGGCTCGACGCGGATTAAGGCGGTCCTGGTAACGGACGACTACCAGGTCGTTGCTTCTGGAGACTTTGTTTGGGAAAACGAACTCCGGAACAACATCTGGACCTACCCGCTTGAGAAGGTGTGGAAGGGAATCCAGACCAGTTACGCTAACATGGCGGCCAGTGTCAATGAACAGTATGGTGTCCGCCTGACCAAGATTGGTTCGATTGGGATCAGTGCGATGATGCACGGTTACATGCCCTTCGATAAGGACGGTAATTTGTTAGTACCATTCCGGACCTGGCGAAACAACATTACTGGTGAGGCCGCTGATAAGTTGACGGAACTGTTTAACTTCAACATTCCGGAACGGTGGAGTGTGGCCCACCTTTATCAAGCAATCCTTAACAAGGAAGACCACGTTAAGGACATTGACTTCATCACAACTCTAGATGGCTACGTTTCCTGGAAGTTATCCGGAAACAAGAACACCGGGATTGGCGACGCCTCCGGGATGTTCCCAATCGATGAGGAAACAAAGACCTACGATGAAAAGATGCTTGAACAGTTTGCTGGTCTGCCGGAAGTGGCTAAGTTTAACTGGAACATCAAGGACATCCTGCCAGAGGTTCTACTGGCTGGTCACCCGGCTGGCAAGTTAACTGCCGAGGGTGCCAAGCTGTTGGACCCCAGTTCCCAGCTGCAAGCGGGTTCTTTGATTGCCCCATCAGAAGGTGATGCCGGGACGGGGATGGTTGCTACCAACGCCGTTCGGAAGCGGACCGGGAATATCTCTGCCGGAACGTCTGCCTTTTCAATGGTAGTTCTTGACCAAAAACTAAATAAGGTTCACCGCGACATCGACATGGTTACGACGCCCGACGGTGCACCGGTAGCGATGGTTCACACCAACAACTGCTCCTCCGACATTAATGCTTGGGCCAGCGTCTTCAACCAGTTCGCCAAGGTTCTGGGAATTAACCTGTCACCGAACGAACTGTACGAGAAGCTCTTTGACTCCTCCTTACAGGGGGACCAAGACGCTGGTGGCCTGGTTAACTTTAGCTACCTTTCCGGTGAAAACATCACGAAGGTCCAAGATGGGCGGCCAATGATGGTCCGCAAGCCGGACAGTCACTTCACTTTGGCCAACATCTTTAAGGTTCAACTGTACTCCGCCTTTGCTCCGCTGAAGATTGGGATGGATATCCTTCTGCGGGAAGAACACATCCGGACCGACGTGCTGATTGCCCAAGGGGGACTCTTCAAGACGCCGGTGGTTGCTCAGCAAGCCCTCGCCGATGCCTTAAACACGCCGATTACCTTGATGAGTAACGCCGGTGAAGGGGGCCCATGGGGGATGGCCGTCCTCGCCCTCTACGCCAGTGATACTAAGGGCAAGAACCTGGCTGACTACCTAGACGACGAGGTCTTTGTTGATGCCGAAAGCTCAACCCTCTTCCCTGAGCCGGAGAGTGTTCAAGGCTATGAGAAGTTTATTGATAACTACAAGGAAGCATTACCAGCCGAAATCGAAGCCGGTAAGGACATGAAATTAAACTAAAAGGAGAAGAATAATGCTCGAAGAATTAAAGAAGGAAGTATACGACGCCAACATGAAACTGCCTAAGTTAGGCCTGGTTACCTTTACTTGGGGGAACGTCTCCGGAATTGACCGGGAGAAGGGCCTCTTTGTCATCAAGCCATCTGGTGTTCCATACGAAGAAATGAAGCCGGAAGACATGGTAGTTGTTAACCTCAAGGGGGAAGTCGTTGAAGGGGATTTGAACCCATCCAGTGATACGCCAACCCACACCTACCTGTACAACCACTTCCCAAAGATCGGTGGGATTGTCCACACCCACTCCCCATGGGCCGTTTCCTTTGCCGCTGCCCACATGGATATTCCAGCCATGAACACCACCCACGCCGACACCTTCTACACCGATGTCCCGGCTGCTGATGCCCTCACTAAGGAAGAAATTGAAGAAGACTACGAAGGCAACACCGGGAAGGTGATTGTCCGGAGCTTTAAAGAGCGGGGCTTAGACTATGAAGCAACCCCGGCGGCCCTCGTTATGCAGCACGGTCCATTTGCCTGGGGACCAACTCCGGACAAGGCGGTTTACAATGCTAAGGTCCTGGAAGTCGTTGCCGAGGAGGACTACCACACTTTGCAATTGACCCGGGCAGACAACCACTTACCACAATACCTGCTTGACAAGCACTATTACCGGAAGCACGGGAAGAATGCTTACTATGGTCAAAACAATGCCCACAGTAAGGACCACGCCAAACGTGAAAACTAATTTAAACTAGCAAAAAACTTATTGCGTCCCGGACGGTTAACCGCCGACAGTTATTAGACCAATGATTGTCCGCAGTTCGTTTGGGGCGCGCTTTTTTTTGCTCTTTACTGTATAATGGTCGCATAACAGGGAGGGGACAGAATGGCAACCAAGTATGAGACCGTAAAGGAAAAAATTCGGCAGAAAATAAGTTCAGGGCACTACGAAAAGGGTACCCAGCTGCCGACAGAATCAGCCCTGATGGCGGAGTATAATGTCAGCCGCTACACGATCCGGCGGGCGATGGGCGAACTAGAAAACGAACACTACATTTACCGGATCCAAGGTGGGGGAATGTACGTTGACGACTGGCAGGCAACGCCGGATAAGCCGGTGAACCGCAAAGTCATCGGGGTTGTAACCACCCATTTAGCGGACTACATCTTCCCGAGCATTATTAGTGGGATTGACCGGGCAATCTCGAGTCACGGTTATTCAGTCCTGTTGAGCAACACCCACAACGACCAACAACAGGAGCGGGTCAGCCTGCAAAGAATGCTCAATAGCAAGGTTGATGGGTTGATCTTGGAACCGACCCAAAGTGCCCGGCCCAACCCCAATCAGGACCTCTACCAGCGAATTGAGGAGTCCCACATTCCGGCGATCTTCATCAATGCCCACTATGATAATTCTTCGTTACCCTACATCGACATCGATGACCGGGCAACCGAGATGGAGCTGGTTAATAGCCTCTTTGACAATGGCCACCAGCGGATTCTGGGGGTCTTTAAGATTGACGATATGCAAGGAGTTGGCCGGATGCAGGGCTTTTTGGATGCCTATACGGACCATCCCGACTTCACCCTCCTCAGTAACGTAATCATGTACCAGTCAACGGATGACGTGGCCCAGATCTTTGATAAGATTGCCCAGTACATGCGATCTGATGACCGGCCTACCGCAATTGCCTGCTATAACGATGAGCTGGCAATTCAGGTGATGGACGTTATTCGGTCACTGGGGATGGCGATTCCCGAGGACGTCAGCATTATTGGTTTCGATGATTACCTCCTGAGCGACTACGTAATGCCGGGACTCACAACCGCGGTTCACCCCAAGAATAAGATGGGGGTCGATGCCGGGCAGATGATCTTAAAACTGATCGAGGGGGAGAAGGTCAAACCGATCATTTACCATCCCGAGATCATCTACCGTCAGTCAGTGAAGAAAATTACAAACTAATATATATCCGGACGAATACTAACATCAGGTCCACGTATTTCTGCATTATTGCGGTAAGTACGTGGACTTTTTTGGGCTTATCTGTAAATTTAGGTGGAGTTAACCAGGGTAACAAAGGCTGACAGGGCGGCATTTATCCGGACTACCAATAATTTATATGCAATTTTAGGAATAAAATTGTAACCGTTTTATTGACTTGTCCTGATAAATATTCTATACTTACGTTGTAAGCGCTTGATGTGTAATTACGAATCGCATGTGATTAGGATTCTGAGGTTGTTATTTTTACAAAGTATAGGAGTGAACAAAGTTGAAGAAGATTTCAAACGGTTTTATCTATACTTTTGGTGCACTTGGTGGTTTACTGTTCGGATACGATATTGCGTCCGTTTCTGGGGCCATCCTGTTTATCCAGAAGCAATTAAGCCTTAACTCTTGGGAACAAGGGATGGTTGTTTCATCCGTTTTGATTGGTGCGATCCTTGGTGCCCTTGGTACTAGTAAGTTCCTTGATAAGTATGGTCGTCGTAAGTTGTTAATTTGGGCCGCAATTATCTTTACAATTGGTGCCTTGGGTTCTGGGTTTGCCCCTGAATACTGGACCCTGTTAGTTACCCGGGTTATCTTGGGGATTGGTGTTGGTATTACTTCCGCATTGATTCCAGCCTACCTGCACGAACTTGCACCAAAGCGGATGCACGGTGCCGTTGCTACCATGTTCCAGTTGATGGTCATGATTGGTATTTTACTTGCCTACATCCTGAACTACACCTTCCAAAGCATGTACACCGGTTGGCGTTGGATGTTAGGGTTCGCCGCATTACCAGCTATTATTCTTTTCTTCGGTGCCCTGCTGCTGCCAGAAAGTCCTCGTTTCTTAGTTAAGATCGGTAAGGTTGACCAAGCACGGGCCGTTTTGATGAACACCAACAAGGGTGATGAACAAGCCGTTAACACCGCCCTGGACGAAATTCAAGTTTCCGCTAACCAAAAGCAAGGTGGTTGGAAGGAATTATTCGGTGCCGATGTTCGGCCGGCCCTGGTTACCGGTTTAGGTGCCGCTATCTTCCAACAAATCATTGGTTCTAACTCAGTTATTTTCTACGCACCAACGATCTTTACTAAAGTTGGTTGGGGTGTTGCCGCCGCTTTACTTGCCCACATCGGGATTGGGATTGTTAACGTTATTGTTACCGTTGTCGCAATGCTGTTGATGGACCACGTTGACCGGAAGAAGATGCTGACAATCGGTGCTGCCGGCATGGGTCTGTCACTGTTCGTCATGGCCGCTATCCTGAAGATGGACAGTGGTTCACAAGCCGCCGCATACGTAAGTGCGATTGCCTTGACTGTCTACATCGCCTTCTACGCATGTACTTGGGCCCCAATTACTTGGGTTTACATCGGTGAAGTCTTCCCACTGAACATTCGTGGTTTAGGGACATCACTTTGCTCCGCTACGAACTGGTTAGCTGATATGGTAGTTTCCTTGACGTTCCCATCAATGTTAGCTGCCTTCGACATTGCTAATACCTTCATTATTTATGGTGTTATCTGTGTTATTTGTATCATCTTTACCAACAAGTTCTTCCTCGAAACTCGTGGGAAGTCGCTTGAAGAGATTGAAGCTTCAATGCGTAAGATGACTGCTGCTAAGAAGAATGCTTAGTGATTAAAAAGGCTGTTTCCTTAGAGCAAGAAGGGAAACAGCCTTTCTCGTTAAATTTATTCGAATATTTACGATAGTTGTATTGATTTATACGGATGAATTCTATATAATAAAAATGTAAGCGATTTAGTGATAACTAATACAAAGTTACCGCAATTTCATTTAAGGAAAAGGAGATTATTCAATCATGTTAAAAAAGCTTGATTATGAATTTTGGTTCGCCGTTGGTAGTCAGCCACTGTACGGCCCAGAAGCACTGCAACAAGTTGAAAAGGATGCCCGCAAGTTAGTCGATGGCTTAAACGCCAGTGGCAAGCTGCCTTACAAGGTAGTCTTCAAGTTAGTGGCCACTACAGCTGACAGCATCACTAAGTTCATGAAGGAAGTTAACTACAACGACAACGTTGCCGGGGTCATTACCTGGATGCACACTTTCTCCCCAGCTAAGAACTGGATCCGCGGGACGGAACTGCTGCAAAAGCCACTCCTGCACCTGGCTACTCAAATGCTGGACCACATCCCATTTGACACGATTGACTTTGACTACATGAACCTGAACCAAAGTGCTCACGGTGACCGTGAATACGACTACATCAACGCCCGGATGGGTGTTCCAGAAAAGATCGTTTATGGTTGGTGGAATGACCCCGAAGTTCAAGAAGAAATTGCCGACTGGGAAAAGGTTGCCGTTGGTTACAACGAAAGCTTCCACATCAAGATCGCTCGTTTCGGTGACACCATGCGTGACGTTGCCGTTACTGAAGGTGACAAGGTTGCTGCTCAAATCAAGTTGGGCTGGACCGTTGACTACTGGCCAGTACCAGAACTGGTTGCAGCTGTTAATGCGGTTAAGGAAGAAGACATTGACAAAGAGTACAAGCGGCTGGAAGAAAACTACGACATGGTTGAAGGCGACAACGACCATGACAAGTATGTTCACTCCGTTCGTTACCAACTTCGTGAATACTTGGGAATCAAGCACTTCCTGGACGAAAAGGGTTACGACGCATTTACCACGAACTTCCAAGACCTTGAAGGATTGGAACAACTGCCTGGCTTAGCCGTTCAACTGTTAATGATTGATGGCTATGGCTTCGGTGCTGAAGGGGACTTCAAGTCTGCCGGTCTGTCCCGTCTGTTGAAGATTATTGCTGAAAACAAGCAAACGGCCTTCATGGAAGACTACACCCTGGACCTGCGGAAGGGTCACCAAGCAATCATGGGCTCCCACATGTTGGAAGTTGACCCAACCCTTGCTTCCGATAAACCACGGGTTGAAGTTCACCCACTGGATATTGGTGACAAGGCTGATCCAGCACGGTTGGTATTCACCGGTTCTGAAGGCGAAGGGATTGACATTACCCTTTCCTACTTCGACGATGGTTACAAGTTCATTGCCTACGATGTCGACTGCGCAAAGCCAGAAAAGGAAATGCCAAACCTGCCAGTTGCCAAGCAAATGTGGACGCCAAAGTGCGGCCTGAAGAAGGGTGCTACTGGCTGGATGCGTAATGGTGGTGGACACCACACCGTTCTGTCAATGAACCTGACGATGGACCAAATGGAAACCTTAGCAAACCTGTTTGGTATCAAGTTAATTGATATTAAATAAGTTAGTTTAAGGAATCATCCCTTAATTAAATCAATAATAGATACACCTCGAGAGGCTGGGAGAAAACTTTGTTTTCTCACCAGCCTCTTTTAGTTCTCCGAATATTACACAGTAATCGCGGAAAAACCAAATAGGCTTGCTCCGCGTCGAAGCGTGCTCCTAGTGTCTAGCGCCGCGAAGCAAGTCCATTGATTACGGACGATCATTGGCCCGTACCGTGCCAACAATCGTCCTATACTAGCCATACGGAGGACTCTGAAGCTTTTTTCCCAGCTTCCTTTTATTATATAAATTGAAAACGGTTGCTAATTTATCCGGACAAGTGTAAAATGGTAATAGTGATAAAAATAGAAAAGCTGGGATATAAGATGAAACTTCATAAGTTAAATCCGGTCAAGGTGGACCACCTTCAAGAGGGCACGGTCTATTACCGCCGGTGGACAAAGTTTGAAAAGGTGTTTGCCGTGGTCGGTGTCCTTCTCCTGTTTACGGGGATTGGGATTGTTTCCGACGTAATTTTATTGGCAATGTACCTCTACTGTATGGATAAGGTGGACGTTTCGCCGGTTGGTCATCCGGACAAGCGCTTGTTAATTAAGAAGCACGAGTGGGACCACTACCGGCATGTTCATGGGATTGACTACTGGCACCAACACCATCCGCGGCGGGTCAAAGCAATGGTTAGTCACCAGTAAACAAGTTTGAGCCGCTTGGGGCTCTTTTTTTATGGAGGAAAAGATGAAGAGTGAAAAAGAGAAGATGCTCAGCGGGGAGGTCTTTAAGGTTGACGACCCTACATTAGTTGCAGAACGAGGACACGCCCGTCGGTTGGTCCATTCCTTTAATGAACTGGGTGAGGACCAGCCGGCCAAAAGTGGGGCCCTGATTAGGGAATTGTTTGGTCACGTTGGTAGTGGGTGCGAAGTTCACCCGCACTTTCGTTGCGATTACGTCTACAACATCGAAGTTGGTGATGACTTCTTCGCTAACTATGACTGTGTGATGCTGGATGTCAGTCCAATTCGCATTGGTGACCACTGCTTACTTGGTCCCCGGGTCCAGCTGTATACCGTTAACCATCCCCTCAATCCTCGTTTGCGGCGGAACGGGGCCTATGGGCAAAGCTTCGATATTACCCTGGGTAATGACGTTTGGGTTGGGGGCGGAAGTATTATCTGTCCTGGCGTGACCCTCGGTGATAACGTGATCGTGGGTGCCGGAAGTGGGAGTGAGACAGAACTAGCTTGCTAGTTCGTCTTTCGAAGCGAAGCAAGCCTGTAGGGAACCCCCGTCGACGCGAAGCTAGCCTGTGGAAGCACAAAGAGGACTCTAGCGTTCGGATTTGCCGAACGCTAGAGTCCCTTTGTGTACTGCGCTGTAGCATTTTTAACTATATAGGGGACTTATGTCACAGCCTCGTGATCATTGCCGGTAACCCTGCCCGGATCATCAAGGAAAATCCGTATCGAGAATAAAAAGACGTCCCTTTAACCGGTTTTCCGGCTAAAGGAACGTTTCTTTCTTTACCATTTTTTGTTGTATTCATAAACCAGGGTGGGTTCCTTTCCCGTCCGGTGGAAGTCGTTCAGTTGGTCAATTTGCGCCATTTCATGGTCGCTTAATGAAAAGTCATATATATCCGTATTCTGCCGGATGCGGGCTTCGTGAACCGACTTGGGGATGAAGGCAACCCCGCTCTGCAGTTGCCAGCGTAAGATAACCTGGGCAGCTGACTTATGATGCTGGGTTCCAATTGCCATCAGTACAGGGTCATTGAGGATGGTTCCCCGACCGAGTGGACTCCATGCTTGGGTGATAATTTGGTGGTCGGCGTCGAACCTGACCAGCGGAGCCTGATTGAGGCGGGGATGACGTTCAACCTGGTTGACAACGGGCATTTCATGGGCCTGGGTGGCCAGATACTGGAGGTGGATAACTTGGTAGTTGCTGACCCCGATTGATTTTGTCAGGCCAGCCTTTTTGAGCTCCTCCAGCGCTGCCCAGCTGTAAAAGAAGGCGCGTTCGATTGGCCAGTGAATCATCAAGAGGTTGACATAGTCTAGTTGTAACTTGTGCAGGGAATCCTTCACCGCGGCAATTGTTTTCTGGTAACCCTGATTTTCTTCCGCAACCTTGGTGGTTACAAACAGCTCTTCACGGGGAACATTCAGATCGGTCAGCGCCTGCCCAACCTCTGCCTCGTTTTTATATAGTTGGGCCGTGTCAAAGAGCCGGTAGCCAGCATCGTAGGCACTATGAATTGCCGAAGAAATGGTGGATTGGCCGCTGACCTTGTAGAGGCCGAAACCCTCCTGGGGCATCTTCTGTCCATCGGCAAGGGTCAGTAAGTTTGTCTTAATGTCCAAGATTAATCTCCTCCTTTAATTTGCTGCGTTGATGTTCCCTTGACCAGGGGAACGGGGTAGGTGATTGAGTGACCATCTTTACCGTTTATCATATCGAGAATCATCTTCCCTGCGTCCTTGCCTAACTGCCGTTTGGGGTGGCTTGCCGTTGTTAATGTCGGGGTCATTGTCTGGGCGAGGTCGTAGTTATCAAAGCCGACGACGGAAATGTCTTCCGGTACCCGGACACCCTGGTGTTGCAGGTGGCCGATGATGTGGGTTGCCAACTGGTCGTTGTAACAGGCAATTGCCGTCGGGTGGTCTGGTGACTTTAGTAGGTTATCGACCTTTTGCAGGATCGCAGCATGGTCATTATTTGACTGGTACATGATCACTTCACTGTTGGTTACGGGAATTCCGGCATCCTGATAGGCCTTGATCATTCCCGCCTCCCGGTTGACACCCTGCCGGTCATCAATCTGAAAGACGCCGAGGATCTTCTGGTGGCCGAGGTCAAAAAGGTAGTGGATTAGTTCTTCTTCCGCTTGCTGGTCCTGGGTAAGGAGGGTCGGAAAGTCCAGTTCCGGGTAAGTCGCGTGGAAAAGGATCGTTGGAATATGGTATTCCTTGATCTGCCGGTAGAGGTCAAGGTTGGGATTTGGAAGGGCACTTTGGGTGGGTTCAATGATCAGACCGGCAATCTTAAGGTCGAGCATGTTAAGGAGAGTCTGGCGCTCACGATGGTGGTTATTAAGGGTGTTACCAACAATCATCGAGTAACCCTGCTCGGTTACAACGCTATCGATTCCGGAAATGATTGGGGGAAAGATATAGTCAGCCATGTGGGTACTGATAACCCCAATTAGTTTATTGGTATCGTCGGCAGACCAGTTTCGTTGCCAGTCCTGGACGAACATCCCGCCACCCTGGATCCGGTAGATATAGTGCTCATTTTCCAGGTCACCGACCGCCCGTCGGATGGTGTAACGGGACACGTTGAACCGCTTCATTAACTCGCTTTCGGTCGGGAGTTTCTGGTTGATCTGGTACTTACCATCAATGATTTCCTTCCGCAGGGTTTGCTTAACAATCTCATATTTGATTTCCATGTATACACCGCGCTTTCTAGAAACGAAAAAATACTTCATAAATGACGTCAACGGTCAGCTATGAAGCATTTTAACTTGTTATAAAGTTTGTTTTAACGCTTGTTCCGCTTCTTTGGGTTGACAACGGGCTTGTTTTCCAAGTCGGTCCGAACAACCAAGACATCGCAGAGGGCAGTCCGGGTAACGTATTCGGTAACGGAACCAATCAGAATCCGTTCAACCGCATTTAGACCGGTAGCCCCGATCATGATTAGGTCAGCACCCATTTCCTTTGGAACATCACGGGCAATGATGGTCTTTGGTGCACCGTATTCAATGGAGTAGCTGACGTTCTTAACACCTTGCTTCTTGGCGTATTCAATGTATTGGTCAAGGGTCTTCTTGGCGGTGTCGGTAACCTGTTCAACCATTGAAGTATCGAAGCTTGAAATGTTTTGAAAAGCCCGGGTGTCAACAACGTGCAACAGACGCAGTTCGGAATCTTCCCCGTTCCGCTTAGCAACGGCAACGGCCTTCTTGAAGGCTAATTCAGCTTCCGCAGATCCATCAACTGGGACCAAGATGTGTTTGTATGTTTGTGCCATAATAGTGCCTCCTTAAGCTTGTTTACCCTTATTATACACTTTTCAGACTAGGGGGGTAAAGCAATCTAGTGATACTTTGCCCGGAATTCGCTGGTGATTGAGAAGGCCATCTGGGTCTCTAAAATACAACCAATCACCACCATTATGACAATAAATGCGATACTGTTAGTCCAGGCGGCCACGATAGTAACGAGACCAATTATGGTCATGATGATCCCCCAAACTTTAAGCTGACTAGCGACAAACTTACTCTTCAGGGGGTCGAAGATCATAAAGGGCTTATGGAGGTGGGTTAAAAAGAAGACCCCTTCAAAGAGGGCGATCAGGCCAAAGAGGGTCACAAAAAGCGGTAAAAGCATTATGAAATTCTCCTTATCAGTGTAGAATTTGTAAGAAAAACTTAGAAGGGGCTGGGGAAAATAACTTTCCCTAGCCCCTAATTTTGACTATGTACGAAAACTCCGTTGGTGCCGTTAATTGTCATTCAGTGTTGACCTGTATGTTAAACAGGTGGGGCATGGCTGTCCAGTCGCCAACTACCAAGTGAAAAGGCATGTTGTAAAAAGGACAAGGCACTAGTCCCAAAGTAAAAAGACTGTAAGGCAAACCTGCGTTTAGACAACGCGTACACTACAGAATTTTCATTATTATCTTAGCATCATTTGGTCAAATAGGCAATCAGTTCGTGGGGTGGTGGTGACCATTTAGATCCTGGCGCTGGGCGCGCTTTAACTGCCAGTACTGGTTGCCCAGTGCCTGTTCGAACCGACCATTTTGTTTTGGCTGGTAGTATTGGGCACCCTTAATTCGGTCAGGAAGGTACTGCTGGGCAACCCAGTCTTGGGGATGGTCATGGGGGAATTGGTAATCGACCCCGTGACCAAGCTTTGCGGCGCCCTTGTAGTGGGCATCCTTAAGGTAGGGTGGAATATCGCCAAAGCCGCCCTCCTTAACCTGGGTGAGGGCCCCATCAATGGCACTAATTCCCGAATTCGACTTTGGTGACAGGCAAAGCTCGATTACCACGTCGGCGAGGGGAATCCGGGCTTCCGGAAGGCCAACCTGTTGGGCAACCTGGGCGGCCGTCACCGCTCGCTGGACTGCTGGCATGTTGGCCAAGCCGATGTCTTCATAGGCGGTGACCATTAAGCGCCGGACAATGGATGTCAGATCACCGGCCTCAATCAGGCGGGCCAGGTAGTGGAGGGCCGCATCAACGTCGGACCCCCGAATAGATTTCTGAAAGGCGGAGATAACGTCGTAGTGCCCATCACCATTCTTGTCCGCGCTGAGGGCCTTCTTCTGAACACTCTCTTCAATAATTGGCAGGGTGAGGTGAATTTTGCCATCAGGGCCCGGGTCAGTAGACTTAGCGGCAAGTTCAAGGCCGTTTAGGACACTTCGTAAGTCACCATTGGTTGCCTGGGACAATTCCTCTTCCGCATTGGCCGCGAGGACAATGGGCATTTTGCCAAGCCCCCGCTCCTTGTCCGTCAGGGCCCGGCCAATCGCTACTTTGATGTCGTCAGGGCTCAGGGGGTGGACCGGGAAAATCTGGGCCCGACTGCGGATGGCCGGGTTGATACTGATGTAGGGATTTTCTGTTGTCGCCCCGATGAGGATGATTCGGCCGTTTTCCAGGTGGGGGAGCAGGAAGTCCTGCTTCGCCTTGTCGAGACGGTGGATTTCGTCGAGCAGCAGGATGACGGTTCCACTCATTTTGGCTTCCTCGGCAACTATTTGCAGGTCCTTTTTACTATCAGTAGCGGCGTTTAATTTGCGGAAGGCGTACTTGGTTGACCCTGCGATAGCACTGGCAATGCTCGTTTTTCCCGTGCCCGGTGGCCCGTAGAGAATCATTGACGAAAGCATCCTGGCCTTGACCATCCGGTAGATAATCTTACCGGGGCCGACAAGGTGTTGTTGCCCTACGACTTCATCAAGCGTTCGGGGGCGCATTCGGTATGCTAGTGGTTGCATTTAACGACCCTCCCGGTGAAAGAGACGGTGGAAAAAGCCCCCGTCCTCCTTTTTAGTTAATTTCCGCTGGTTATTTTCCCGTTGGGGGTAACGCTTTTGGACGTCGACGGGTGATTGGTAAACCGCCTTTTTGGCGGCAACAACAATCGCTAGGGATGCAGGCTGGACTTTGTATTCCGGATCGGTCTTCATCGTAAACTCGGCCCCCGCCTCGGCAGCGGTCTGAATGTAGCCGTGGACCATCTCGTGGGGGAGGTTGCCGTTGATAAATACGAGTTTGCCAATTCCCTTCGCCAATTCGGCCGCTAGTTCAGGTTGCCAATTCTTCTCGTGGAGTTCGGCAACGGAAATGGTTAAGCAGACCCGTTCACGAAAGGTGCCCAGGTACTTACGCTGCTCGTCCGGTTTGATCTTCGGGGTCCCGTAGATGCCGTTATCAAGTCGTTGTTGAACAGCGGACTTCTTTTCTTCTACCACTAGAATTCCTCCTTAAAAAGAATATTGTTATTATTGTACCATTACCATAATAAGAACCTTAAATAATGAGTCAGGGAGGGTATGCAAAATGCAAATTGTAATTTCACCAGCACGAACAATGACCGTCGACGAGGATTCTTTTCCCTACCAGGACCTTCCAAAGTACCTGGCCAAGACCAGCAAGATCCTTGACTGGATGCGAAGCCTAAGCTATGACCAACTTCATCAGCTGTGGTGGAACTGTAGTACCCGTTTGGCAGATAAGAACTACCGGTGGCTCCAGGAAATGGACCTGAGAGAACACCTTACCCCGGCTATTATTGCTTTTACGGGGCTGCAGTACCAGCATATGGCACCAGAAGTTTTTACCGACGTCGGTTTGCAATATATCCAGCAACACCTGCGAATCTTATCGGGCTTTTACGGCCTGCTCCGGCCGTTTGATGGGATTGTGCCCTACCGGTTAGGAATGGGTGACCGCGCCCACGTGGCGGGAACCAAGAACCTTTACCAGTTTTGGGGGAGGGCGCTTGCTGACGACCTGTTTGCTGATGACGACTTGGTCTTAGATTTGGCCTCAGCAGAATACGAGAAGGCTATTTTACCGTATTTAAATAATAACCGCCACTTCGTTAAGTGCCGCTTTGGCGAAGTTGTTGATGGTCGAATTAAGCAGAAGACTACCCAGGTGAAGATGGCCCGGGGAACGATGGTCCGCTACATTGCTGAAAATCAAGTCACTGATTTAGCGGGTGTCAAACGATTCCGGGTCGGTGGCTTTCACTACTGCCCAGAATTGTCCAGTGATGAGGTCCTCGCTTTTGCTCGTGAAAAATAATTTACGGGGGCCCGAAAGCTTAGCAGAGTAGTGTTTAATGCTTATTTCTGCGTATCAAAAAGACTCAATTTCGAAAAAATGTCCAAAAAAATGTGATTTAAAACACAAATTAGACTATGATAAAGGGTGAAAGCGGTTAAGTGAATAGTAAGGAGGAATAATTATGGCAATTGTAATTGCAGCGCTAAAGGAAGCCGATGGCGAACACCGGGTTTCTTTGGTACCGAGTGTCGTTAAGAGACTTGTCAAGCAAGGCAATAAGGTCTTAATTGAAAAAGGCGCCGGTGCAAAAGCCAACTTTGCTGACCAGCAGTATGTTGATGCTGGGGCACAGGTCGTTGACCGGCAAGCAGCAATTGATCAGGCGAACATCGTTACGGTTGTTAACCGTCCGGACGATGACACTTTGGGTAAGCTGAAGGCTGATCAAATGCTTTTGGGACTCTTGTCCTTGTCAGTTGATCATGACGTTGCGAAGAAGTTGGCCGATGCTAAGGTCACGGCATTATCATTTGAATTACTGCCGCGGACTGTTTCTCGGGCCCAGACAATGGATGCCTTGAGTTCACAGTCTTCTGTTTCTGGTTACAAGGCGGCATTGGTTGCTGCTGACCACTTCATGCGTTACTTCCCTATGATGATCACGGCGGCCGGGACTGCTAAGCCAGCCAAGGTCCTTGTCCTTGGGACTGGGGTTGCCGGCCTGCAAGCCATTGGTACTGCCAAGCGGCTTGGCGCAATCGTTTCTGGTTACGATGTTCGTCCAGCATCACGGGGTGAAGTTGAATCCTTGGGTGCTAAGTTCCTGACGAGTTCTGTATCTGCTGCCGGTAAAGGTGGTTATGCTCGTCAATTGACGAAGGAAGAACAGCAGAAGCAGCAAGATGAACTTGCCGGCTTCATTGCTGACAGTGACATTGTGATCACAACGGCCCGGGTTCCTGGTAAGAAGCCACCAATGCTAGTAACCGAAAAGTCAGTTCAAAACGCTAAGCCGGGTTCGATCTTTATCGATATTGCGGCTAGTGAACTAGGTGGTAACGTTGCCGGTTCTAAGCCGGGTGAAGTCGTTACGACTGATAATGGCGCTAAGATTGTCGGGGCCGATAACCTGCCAAGTGAACTGGCCACGAGTGCTTCTGAAATGTATTCGAAGAACATCCAAGCAGTTATTAAGGCCCTCCTCGATAAGGATGGCAACATTAAGATTGACACGACTGACGATGTTATGTCCGAATTGGTTGCTACTTACCAAGGCAAGATTATTTCTGGTCGGCTTCGTTCACAAATGGGTCTGCCTGAGATTAAGAAACCAGAACCACAAAAGGATGAAGAAGCTGCCAAACCTGATGCTAAGGCGCAAAAGTAGAGAAGGGGAGCGATCATATGAGTCAACAATTATATTCTAATTTAGCAATTTTTGTTTTAAGTCTCCTCGTTGGCTTTGAAGTTATGAGCAAGATTCCAGCAACCCTGCAAACTCCAATGATGTCTGGTGCTAACGCTATTCACGGTGTTGTTGTCGTTGGTGCCTTTGTTGTTGCCGCAGAAGCTAATAATTGGGGATTTTATATCCTGGCATTCCTGTGTGCCTTCTTTGCCGCAGTTAACGTTGCCGGTGGTTACACGGTAACTGACCGGATGCTGGGGATGTTTGATCGTCCTAAGGGTGGTAAAGCACCTGCAAAAGATAATAAGCAGGATGGAGGCGAACAATAATGAGTGCCTTACAAACATGTTCTTCTTTGATTTACCTGATTTCAGCTATCTGCTACGTTGTCGGTGTCCACTTGATGCGGTCACCAAAGACGGCCCGGAAAGGTAATGGCCTCTCCTGTGTCGGGATGGCGCTTGCTGTAATTATGATTATCATCACGATTATCGTTGGTGGTAAGATCGACGCTGCTGGTTGGATTGCCTTGGTTGCTGGTCTAGCAATCGGGATTTGCTACGGGGTCGTTAAGGCTCGTAAGGTTAAGATGACCGACGTACCACAACTGGTATCGCTGTTTAACGCCGTCGGTGGTGGTGCCGCCGCAACGATTGGTGTCTTTGACTACTTACAAGTTACTGCGGGCACGCGCCTTCAGCTGATCTTGTCAATTCCAGTTGTCCTCGACGTTATCATTGGGGGTACGACTTTCTCAGGTTCTTTGATTGCCGCTGGTAAGCTGGCTGGTCACGTTCCTGGTAAGCCAATTACCTTCCCTGGCAGCCGGCTTTGCAATGGCTTGGCAATTATTGCCATGATTGTTGGTGCCGTTTGGATGATTGGTTACCCACAAAACTACTGGGCACTTGTTCTGGAATTAGTTGCTGCTTTGGTATTCGGCCTGTTAATGACCTTGCCAATTGGTGGTGCCGACATGCCAGTTGTTGTTTCTCTTTTGAACGCCTTCACCGGTTTGGCGGTTGCCTTTGCCGGGTTCGTTATTGATAACCAAGTTTTGATTATCGCCGGTGCCCTTGTTGGTTCTGCCGGGACGATTTTAACCCTGCAAATGGCCGAAGCAATGAACCGGTCTGTTGCTAACATTCTTGCCGGTGGCTTCGGTGGCGGTGCCAGCGATTCTGGTGCTTCTGATGACATTCCGGTTAATGTTAAGGAAACCTCTGCTGATGATGTTGGTCTGCAATTAGCTTACGCTCATAATGTTATGATTGTTCCTGGTTATGGTTTGGCTGCTGCCCAGGCCCAGCATGAAGTTGCTGAACTGGCTAAGCTCCTTACTGACCATGGAATTAACGTTAACTACGCTATCCACCCGGTTGCCGGACGGATGCCTGGTCACATGAACGTTTTGCTGGCCGATGTTAACGTTCCTTACGAACAAATGAAGCAAATGGATGAAGCTAACTCAATGTTTGAAAACACTGACGTTTCATTGGTTATTGGTGCTAACGATGTTACCAACCCAATGGCCCGGAAGTCCGGTAACGCCATTTCTGGGATGCCGATTCTCGACGTTGATAAGTCGAAGTCCGTTGTCGTCATTAAGCGGTCCATGCACCCTGGTTATGCCGGGATTGCAAATCCACTGTTTAGTGCCGACCAGACCCACATGTTCTTCTCCGATGCTAAGAAGGGGTTGAAGGACATCATTGCAGCTACCAAGCAATACTTGGATGAATAGTTGACAAGGATAAAATGAAGCTATCTGTCGGATGGCTTCATTTTTTGTACAAAAAAGCGGCTAGTGAGAGAATTTTGTTTTCTCACCAGCCGCTTTTCTATCTAATGGAAAACAAAAAGCACCGCCAGAGCAGTGCTTTTTGTGTTAGTAACCATTAAAGATTACTTGTTGTAGAATTCAACGATAAGGGCTTCGTCGATATCAGCATCCATGTCTTCACGGGCAGGGATCCGGTTTAACTTACCTTCCAGCTTGTCGGCATCAAAGTCAACGTAAGAAGGACGAGAAACAACCGCATCAACCGCGTTCTTGATGATGTCCAGGTTCTTGGACTTTTCACGAACGGCGATTACTTGGTTAACGTCAACTTCGTAAGAAGGAATGTCAACTCGCTTGCCATCAACAGTGATGTGACCGTGGTTAACCAATTGACGAGCTTGACGACGAGTAGTAGCCAAACCGAGACGGTAAACCATGTTGTCAAGACGACGTTCCAGCAATGCCATGAAGTTAGCACCGTGGGTACCTTCCTTGATTTTACCGGCACGTAAGAAGAGGTTGTAGAATTGACGTTCAGTCATTCCGTACATGAAACGCAGCTTTTGCTTTTCACGAAGTTGCGTACCATATTCAGAAAGCTTACCGTGACGGTCACGACCGTGGTCGCCAGGAGCGTATGGACGACGAGCTAATTCCTTACCAGTACCTGAAAGTGAAACGCCAAGGCGACGTGATACACGCCAACTTGGACCAGTATAACGAGACATAAATAAATTCCTCCAATAAATTTTCTTGGAGTAAAATAATCCGATTGTGAGCTTGACATTCGTGCAGGCTGATTTGAATTTTTCACCCTTGCAGCTGGGTTACTAAAAACACCGTTTGGCACCAGTCTGTTGACGAGCTTGCCCCTCACTGCTGCATTATTTTACACAAAGAATAGCTTACCATGTCTGGCCACCGCTAGTCAATGCTTTTAACCACAATTGCGGCGACATCAGTGAGAAATTTGGTCAGGTCATCATCAAAACGGTCCTTGACTGGGGCATCGAGGTCAAAGACGCCGATCAGTTTACCATCCTTAACGAGGGGAACAACGAGTTCGGACTGCGCATTGGCATCACAAGAAATGTAGCCGGGAAACTTACTGACGTCTTCAACGTTAACCACGTGGCGACGTTGAGCAGCAGTGCCGCATACCCCGTGGCCGGGCTTGATGTGCATGCAGGCAACGTTTCCCTGAAATGGGCCGAGAAAGAGGTCATCTTTATCACGGTCGTAAAGGTAGAACCCCACCCAGTTAAGCTGGGAAACTGCTTGGTTAACCAGGGCGCTGGTATTGGCCATGACGGTGATTGGCTGGTGTTCGCCAGCCAACAGGGCTGATAATTGTTGCAAAATTAGCTTAAAATCTGTCAATGCTTACAACTCCTTTGTAATTACTACCAGCAATCAATAGTGATTATGGTATAATTTTAGCTAGAAGTTTATGGCCAAAATGGCGGATTTGTCAATTTTGACCAAATAATTAGGTGGGGAAATTGATGTTTCAAATTTTAATCGCAGTTTTAGTTGTAATCTTATTATTATTGGTCGGAATTAGTTGGTTCCAACACCGGGCAATTAGCCAAATCAAGGAGTTGCAGGCCGTTGGTGACCACTTGAAGAAGGAAGACCTTGCTAGTCAATTGGCGCAGGGGAAAAAGATGCAACTGATTGGTGATGCTAAGGAAACCTTTAATAAGCTGGAGAAAAAGTACCAAGAGGAGCTGATCCCACAGCTTAAGCAGGTTGAGACACGCGGCAAGGAATTACAGGCTGCGGTTAAGACCAGCCAACTGCTTACCATCAATTCAGCAATCAACGATTACCGGACCCTGGTTGGCCGGACCAGTGATGAAGCGCAAAAAATTCAAAAGACCTTGCAGGACCTTCAACAACAAGAACAGCGGCACCACCAGGCAATTGATCACCTGCGCCAGCAGTATCGTCATTTTCACCAGCAAATGGATGAAAAGAACTTTGAATACGGGGATACCATTAAGAAACTGAGCCAGCAACTTAATGACCTGGAACAACGGTTTGCGAAGTTTGTTGACCTTACTAACAAGGGCGACTTGGAAGCCGCCCAGGAAATTCTCTCTGAATTACAAAACGATAACCAAAAGTTTGATCACCTCTTAAAGACAGTTCCAAAGCTGTACAAGCCGTTGGTTACCGAGTTTCCAGACCAACTGGATGAATTGCAAAAGGGTTACGCGACCTTAAAGAAGGACCACTTCAACTTCACCGAACAAAAGTTGGATGTTAAGATTGAACAGTTACAGGAAAAGTTAAAGCAGACGGTTGCCCAGTTGAACGATTTGGAAATTGACATCGTTGCCCAGTCCAGCAAAGACTTGGCTGATGAAATTGATAATCTCTATGGGGTAATGCAAAAGGAAATTGATGCTCAACCGGAAGCTAAGCACCTGATGGATGTGATGGGCAAATTTATCCCCCATGCTCAACACCAGAATGAAGAGTTAATTGCTGAGCTACGGCGGTTGAACCTCAGTTATACCTTTAACAACAATGAGATTGAAGCGGCCCGGCAATTAAATGAACAGATTAAGACCATCAACAAGCAGTTCCAAGAGGACCAGAAGGCTTTTGCTGATCAGACCGTGATTTATAGTCAGGTTGTTGACCGGCAAAAGGCTAACCAAAAGGAGCTCACGTTGGTTGAAGAGAAGCAGGAAAAGATCAACGACGAGGTTGCCAAACTGCAAACTGATGAACAGCGGGCACGCAAGATGTTGCAGAAATATTCAGTAGACCTGCGGACAATTAAGCGTCAGGTTGAGCAACTTAACCTGCCCGGTGTTTCCCAAGACTATGTGGACTACTTCATGGGGGTCAGCGATGAGGTTAAGAAGCTAAACGCTGAATTGCATGAGTACAAGATCAACATGGATGACGTTACCAAGCAGCTGATCATGGTTGAGTCCGACCTAGAAAGCCTTCAGGTGAAGACTAATGACTTGCGCGATAGTGCAGAGTTGACGGAACGGTTGCTTCAGTACGCTAACCGCTTCTCCGACAATGAGGAGATTGAAAAGGCAGCCGAAAAATCACGAAAGCTCTTTAGCAAGTATGAATATACCAAGAGCCTTGAGGCCATTGGTACGGCCCTGGAGAAGGTTGAACCGGGGTCCTTCAAGCGGATTGAGGACAGCTATTACAGTGAAAATGACTAATTATTTGGACCAGGGACAAAAGATTTTGCCTCTGGTCTTTTTTTGCTATAATATAAAGTTGCTTTAAGAAAGTGTCGAACCAACCTGCCAGCGATGATTTGCTGGCTACTGACCATCAGATTATATTGTCAGAGGAGCAGAGTGATGATCTATTTCGATAATAGTGCGACGACGAAGATTTCTCCGGAAGTCTTAGCAACGTACGATACAGTTAGTCAAAAGATTTGGGGAAACCCAAGCAGTTTGCATAATTTTGGTGAAGAGGCCTGGAACCTGCTTGAACAAGCCCGTCAGCAAGTTGCCAAACTCTTTGGGGTCAAGGCGAGTGAAATTATTTTTACCAGTGGTGGCTCTGAGGGTGACAACTGGGTAATTAAGGGAACGGCCTTTGCTAAGCGCCGCTTTGGTAAGCATATTATCACGACGGCAGTGGAACACGCTGCTGTGCGGAACTCAATGGCCCAACTAGAGGAGCTGGGCTTCGATGTGACCTACCTACCAGTTGATAGTGAAGGACGGATTAATCCGGCAGATGTGAAGGCCGCCCTTCGCCCAGATACAATCCTGGTATCAATCATGGCCGTCAACAATGAGATTGGGACGGTTCAGCCAATTAAAGAGGTTGGGGAGATCCTGAAGGACTATCCTAACGTCCACTACATGGTTGATGCGGTGCAGGCAATTGGTAAGGACCTCGATAGTGCGGTCTTCAGTGACCGGGTGGACTTTGCCACCTTCTCCGGGCACAAGTTCCACGCTCCCCGGGGGACCGGCTTTGTTTACATGAAGAGTGGCCGGAAAATTGCACCGCTGATCTCTGGTGGGGGCCAGGAACGGACCCTGCGGAGTGGAACAGAAAACACCCCGGGAGACGTTGCAATGGCCCGGGCCATCCGCCTTGTTAAGGAAAACGAACCCCAGGCGGTTCAACGGGAGCAGGCAATCAAAGAGCGGATCTACGACCACCTGAAGAAGTTTGATCATGTTAAGATCCTTTCTGGCCGTGACCAGGGTTTTGCCCCCCACATTCTCTGTTTTGCGATTGTCGGTGTTCGTGGGGAAACGATTGTCCACGCCTTTGAGGAGCAGGGCATCTACATTTCCACGACCAGTGCTTGTTCTTCCAAGAAGCACGCGGAGGCGGGGACGCTAGCCGCAATGAAGGTGCCGGAAAACGAGGCGACGAGTGCGGTCCGCATCAGTCTCGGCGACCAGAATACCATCGAAGAAGCTGATAAGTTCAACCAGGTATTTGACGACCTTTACGCTGGCTTCAAGAAGATCATTGACTAACAGGAAGGAGGAGATTAAGTGCAGTACACAGAAATTATGGTTCGGTATGGGGAACTGTCCACCAAGGGACGCAACAAGAAGTCCTTTATTGACCGTCTCGGGACAAACGTTCGTCATGCCCTCCACCAGTTTGACCAGGTCAAGGTCCACGCTCAACAAGACCGTCTACACGTTCAACTAAACGGGGCCGACTATGACCAGGTAATGAAGCAGTTAAAGAATGTTTTCGGAATCCAAACCTTCTCCCCATCAATCAAGGTGGCAAAGGACTTTGCTGCGGTTGCTAAAGCCGCTGAGGAGATGGTAGAAGAGCAGGTTGACCACCCAATCACATTTAAGATTGAAACCCGGCGGTCCGACCACCACTTCCCAATCGATACCTTTGAAATGAACGACAAGCTTGGTGGGGACCTCTTACATAAGTTCCCCGATAAGCTGAAGGTTGATGTCCACCACCCGGACCTCACCATCCGTGTTGAGATCCGCTTGAACGGTATTTTCCTCTCTAGTGAAACCATCAAAGGGGCTGGTGGCTTGCCAGTCGGCACGGCCGGAAAGGGTATGATGATGCTCTCCGGCGGGATCGACTCCCCAGTAGCGGCCTACCTCGGCATGAAGCGGGGCGTTTCGATGGAGATGGTCCACTTCTTTAGTCCGCCGTACACCAGTCCCCAAGCCCTGGCTAAGGCTGAGCAGCTAACGGAAAAACTGGCTAAGTATTGTGGCCACATCAAGTTTATCCAGGTACCGTTCACTGAGATCCAGGAAACGGTTAAGGAGAAGGTACCAGAGGGTTACCTGATGACCATCCAACGGCGGATGATGCTCCGTCTGGCAACGGCCTTGATGGAAAAGCGGCATGGCCTGGCAATCTTTAACGGTGAGTCGTTAGGGCAGGTGGCCTCCCAGACAATGGAGAGTATGCTGGCAATTGAGGACGTGACGAACTATCCAGTATTGCGGCCAGTCCTGTCTTTTGATAAGACTGAGATTATCAAGATTGCTGAAGATATCGACACCTATGACCTGTCAATCTTGCCGTATGAAGACTGCTGTACCGTTTTCACGCCGCCGTCGCCCAAGACGAAGCCGAGCGTTAAGAAGGCCCGTAAGTATGAGCAACACCTCGACATTGATGGCCTGATTCAACGGTCACTGGATGGGGTGAAGATCACTGATATCCACCCTGGTGAAGACTTCTTGAACCAAAACGAGGACGTCTTTGCCGAATTACTGTAAAACAGTCCTTGACGGCCGGGAATTATTTAGCTATGATACAAGCATAATAAGCATTGACCGAAATAGTAGTGAGCACGGTGGGTCACCAGCGAGGGCCCAGAGGTGTGAAGGCCTGGCCACCGGTTCACGAATGTAGCTCGGGAGCTGATGAGCTGAACCAATAGTAAGCACATCCGGTTCATTACCGTTACCTAATGTCGAGTGGGGCAGTCGATTGGACTGTTCAATTTAGGTGGTACCGCGAGCTAATCGTCCTATCTGTTTGATAGGGCGATTTTTTTATTTAGGTCAGTTTAATTGATTTTATTTGATGAAGCATGAAGGGAGCGATTATACGATGAGCACTGAAAAAGAGATGTCGACAAAGTATGATCCCGCAGCGGTCGAAGAAGGCCGCTACCAATGGTGGATTGATCAGGGCCTGTTCAAGCCGAGTGGTGATAAGAAGGCCCACCCATATTCAATTGTTATTCCGCCGCCGAACGTAACTGGTAAACTGCACCTGGGCCACGCCTGGGATACTACCTTGCAGGATATCCTTATTCGTCAAAAGCGGATGCAGGGTTACGATGTCCTGTGGATTCCGGGGATGGACCACGCAGGGATTGCTACCCAGGCGAAGGTCGAAGCCCGCTTGCGGAAGCAGGGAATTTCCCGTTATGACCTTGGTCGGGAAAAGTTCGTTCAACAGGTTTGGGACTGGAAGGACGAATATGCCGACATTATTCACAAGCAGTGGGCAAAGATGGGAATTTCCGTCGACTATGACCGGGAACGCTTCACCCTTGATAAGGGGCTGAACATGGCGGTCCGGAAGGTCTTCGTTGACCTTTACAAGAAGGGCCTCATTTACCGGGGAACCTACATTATCAACTGGGATCCGCAAGCACGGACGGCCCTTTCTGATATCGAAGTTATTCACAAGGATGATAAGGGTGCCTTCTACCACGTTAAGTACCCATTTACTGATGGCACTATCTTTAACGGCAAGGACTACATTGAAATTGCCACTACCCGGCCAGAAACCATGTTTGGTGATGAAGCGGTTGCCGTTAATCCAAATGACGACCGTTACAAGGAATTGGTCGGCAAGAAGGTCATGGTACCGCTCGTTAACCGGGAAATCGAGATCATCGCTGATGACTACGTAACGCCGGACTTTGGAACCGGGATGGTTAAGATCACGCCGGCCCACGATCCGAACGACTTCAAGGTTGGTAAGCGGCACAACTTGCCAGAATTGAACACCATGAACGAAGACGCCTCAATGAACGAGAACGCCGGTAAGTACAAGGGAATGGACCGCTTTGAGGCCCGGAAGGCCATTGTCGCCGATTTAAAGGACCAGGGCTACATGTTAAAGGTGGTTCCAATTGTCCACTCCGTTGGGCATTCCGAACGGACCGGGGTCCAAGTGGAGGCCCGGCTTTCGACCCAGTGGTTTGTTAAGATGAAGCCACTAGCCGAAATGGCATTAAAGAACCAGAAGACGGCCGACCGGGTCAACTTCATTCCGGAACGGTTCGAACACACCTTCACCCAGTGGATGGAAAACATTCATGACTGGGTTATTTCCCGGCAACTCTGGTGGGGGCACCGGATTCCTGCCTGGTACAACAAGCAGACCGGAGAAGTCTACGTTGGAATGGAAGCGCCAAAGGATGCGGAAAACTGGGAGCAAGACAAGGATGTCTTGGACACCTGGTTCTCCAGTGCCCTGTGGCCATTCTCCACAATGGGTTGGCCGGATACTGATTCCCCAGACTTTAAGCGCTACTTCCCAACCAATACCCTGGTTACCGGTTACGACATCATCTTCTTCTGGGTTTCCCGGATGATCTTCCAGTCGCTTGAATTTACTGGTCGGGCGCCGTTTAAGAACGTCCTGTTGCACGGTTTGATTCGTGATGAACAGGGGCGGAAGATGAGTAAGTCCTTAGGGAACGGGATTGACCCAATGGACGTCATCAAGAAGTACGGGGTCGATGCTTTACGGTGGTTCCTCATCAATGGTTCCACACCGGGTCAAGATATTCGCTTCTCCTACACCAAGATGGACGCTGCCTGGAACTTCATCAACAAGATCTGGAACGCCAGCCGGTACGTCATCATGAACCTTGGCGAAATGCCGGCTCCAGTCCTGCCCGCACAGGATAAGTGGGACCTTGCCGACCGCTGGATCTTAAGCCGGTTAAACGCAACGGTCAAGCAGGTTACCGAAATGTCTGAGAAGTTTGAATTCGGTGAAGTTGGCCGGGCCCTTTACAACTTTATCTGGAATGATTTCTGTGATTGGTACATTGAAATGACTAAGGAAAAGTTGAATAACGGCACGGACGAGGAAAAGGCAAACACTAAGAACATCCTGGGTTACGTCCTGGACCAAACCCTGAAGCTCCTGCACCCAATCATGCCGTTTGTTACCGAAAAACTCTGGCTGTCAATGCCGCACACGGGTAAGTCAATCATGGTTGCACCATACCCAACGGTTAATGCTGACCTTGATGACGAGAACGCTACGGAACAGATGGACAGCTTGATTGAAATGATCAAGGCGGTACGGAGCATCAGAAACGAGGCCAACGCCCCAATGTCTAAACCGGTGGACATCCTGGTTAAGACTAAGAACGACCACCTGAAGGGGATGCTCGAGAATAACCGTGACTACATCGACCGCTTCTGTCACCCGGCAGAATTGCAAATTGGTGCTGATGTGGTTGCACCAAAACTGGCAATGTCAAGTATCCTCGCCGGCGCTGAAGTATTCATACCAATGGCCGAACTGGTGGACCTGGATGAGGAGAAGGCCAAGATGCAAAAAGAAATTGCCAAGTTGGAGAAGGAAGTCAACCGTTCTTCCAAGAAGCTTGGTAACCAGAAATTTGTTGAAAACGCACCTGAAAAAGTTGTTGAAGCTGAGAAGCAAAAGGCCGTTGAGTGGCAGCAAAAACTTGCCGCTGCTAAGGACCGTCTTGCTTCCCTTGAAAACGCATAGTGTGATTTAGAAGGGAGGGTCCTTAGTATCCGGAATTACCGGACACGGGGGCCCTTCGTTTAGTTAAGGGGATGGAAAGATGATTTCAACTTATGAAGAGGCCCTGAACTTCATTCACGGGCGGACCAAGTTTAAAAAAGTACCGACACTAAAACGAATGCGCCGCTTCCTCGATGAACTTGGTAACCCCCAAGCAGGACTAAGGTACATCCACGTGACAGGAACAAACGGCAAGGGGTCGACAGTGGCGATGCTGCGGTCGATGCTTTTAGCCAGTGGCCTGAACGTTGGTAGCTTTACGTCCCCATTCATCACCCGGTTTAATGAACGCATCGAATACAATGCTCAGCAGATTAGTGACGCCGACCTAGTCCGGTTAACCAACCGGGTCAGCAAGGTTGTTGCCAAGTTGGACCAGGAACTACCCACGGGGGGACCAACCGAGTTTGAGATCGATACCGCCATCATGTTTTGCTACATGGCAGAAAAGCAGCCGGATGTTGTCTTGCTGGAGGTCGGAATTGGCGGCCTGTTTGATTCCACAAACGTCATTGTCCCGGCGGTCAGTGTCATTACGACGGTTGGCTGGGACCATATGAAGTACCTCGGCAACACCCTCAAAGAGATTGCCCAACAAAAGGCGGGCATCATCAAGGAACACGTTCCTGTGGTGATTGGGAAGCTGCCGTCAAGTGCGGAGGCGGCAATTATCGCGGATGCGGCTGGTAAAAAGGCCCCCCTCTATAAGCTGGGAACTGACTTTAGTATCCAGAAGGCTGATGACCACCACTTCTTTGCTAAGGTTGACTACCAGGGACTCCAGCTCCGCCACCTTAAGTGTCAGCTCGGCCTCGGGGGCGACTACCAGGTAGAAAACGCCGCGGTTGCCATTACCGCCTTCCAGCTTTTTATGACGGAGCGGGGCTTACCACTTGACAGGTCCGCTGTCATTAAAGGATTAACGACGGTTAAGTGGCCGGGGAGACTGGAGGTAGTTAATCCGCAGCCCCTGGTCCTCTTGGATGGGGCCCACAACCTTCCTGGCATTCAGGCCCTGGTCAAAACGATCCAGGATGACTTCAGTGACCAGGACGTCTACCTATTAGTCGCAATCCTGGCTGACAAACAGTACGAGCTAATGATGGGCGAATTGGCCAGTCTCGGCAATGTCCATATTACCGTCACCAACTTTGCGGGCCCGGGTCCCAAGCGGCCGAGTGCGGACTTGGCGGCGGTTGCAAAACAGGTTAAGAGCCGGTACCCAATTCAGGTTGCAAAAGAGTGGCCACTTGCCTTTCAACAGGTAGCACAGGGGCTCAGTGAGGATGACGTGATGATTGTTACGGGGTCCCTCTACTTTATTTCGGAAGTTCGGCACTTATTTAGTGACAACTAGATCTTTTTCCGTATTTATTCAGTAGGACACTTAAGGAGCTGAATAAATATGTTAGAAGTAATGCACAACGACCGTTACCTGGACCTGCTGGCGAAGGGAATTTGCGCCGATACACCGGAGCGCAACCAGGAACTCGTGATGAAGTTTTGGGAGATGTTCCCAACGTTAACCAGCATCAAAAACATGACTGATGATGAGCGGCGAGCGGTCCTATCTTGGGGCCCAGAGATGCGCTGTTTACTTTCCGCGATGGAGCTCGGTCAGCTGGTCCTAAAGGGGCACCGTGAAATTTTGGGCCACGCGTATTCCAGCATGGCCCTAGGACGGGAAATGATTGACTATTTCTTGGGTGAGGACCAGGAAGGGGTCACGCTAGCGTGTACTGATGTCCACAATGAGATCATTGACTTGAAGACCCTCTTTGTCGGTGGGCAGAGCGAGTGTGTATTGTACCCAGACCGGATCTTTAGCTATGCCCTTCGGCGGTCAGCTAGTGGAATCATCATGATTCACAACCACCCGTCTGGGGATGTGCACCCGTCCGCACAGGACCTGGCGTTTGCCAAACGGCTTGACCGGGGGAGTCGATTGTTAGGACTTAGTCTGCTCGACTTCATGATTGTTGGTCAGGACAGGTACTACAGTTGGCGGGAAAAGCAGCAGGTTCGTCCCTAAAAGTAAAGAAAAGGTAAATATGTGAGCGAAAATTGCGCCCGGAAAGGCTAATAATGTATATTAAAGTTCGTATGTGATGCCTGGCTATGGTATAATATCCACGATATTGATTAAAATTGATTATTAGTCTAAAAACGAAGGGAAGAAGCAGATTGCTAGGAATCGGAACCAAAAATCTTGGAATCGATCTGGGAACCGCCAACACGATTGTCTACCTCGAAGGTAAGGGCATCGTTCTCCGTGAACCATCAGTTGTCGCTCGGAATGCGAAGACAAACGAAGTGATTTCTGTTGGTAGCGACGCACGGGACATGATTGGCCGGACGCCAGAAAGTATTGTTGCTATTCGTCCAATGAAGGACGGTGTGATTGCCGACTACGACACGACCGTTGCAATGATGAAATACTACATCAACAAGGCGCTGGGGAACAGTAACGGCAAGCCTTACGTCATGGTGTGTGTTCCAAGTGGGATTACTGAAGTTGAAAAGCGGGCGGTTATTGACGCCACTCGTGTTGCTGGTGCCCGGGACGCTTATGTCATTGAGGAACCATTTGCGGCCGCAATTGGTGCGGGCCTGCCGGTCATGGATCCTACCGGGAGCATGGTTGTTGACATTGGTGGGGGAACCACGGACGTTGCCACCATCTCCTTAGGGGGGATCGTTTCGAGTCGTTCCATCCGGATGGCTGGTGACAAGATGAACGATGCCATTGTCCAATACGTACGGCAAAACATGAACCTCTTGATTGGGGAACGGACAGCGGAAAAACTCAAGTGGGACGTTGGTTCTGCTTCCGTTGCGGCGGCCGAAGAAATGGGAACCACCGACGTTCGTGGTCGGGACCTGGTAACCGGTTTGCCAAAGACGATGCAGGTCTCTGCTAAGGATGTTTCAACCGCCTTACAAGACGTTGTTGAAAACATCATTAACGCCATTAAGGGAACCCTGGAAGAAACATCACCAGAAATTGCTGCCGATGTTATCGACCACGGAATTGTCTTAACCGGTGGTGGTGCCCTTCTGAAGAACTTGCCCGACGTAATTGCTGATGCCACCAAGGTACCAGTATTTATTGCTAATGACCCGCTGGACTGTGTGGCCATCGGGACTGGGGAGTCCTTGAAGAGTATCGACGTTATGAAGAAGAAGTAAGAAAAGAGAAATGAGTATTGACTAGCTGTATACTACAGCAGGAAATACGTATCATTAGATTTGGCTAGTGATAGGCGGGGCTGGTCGCAAAACGATTTGTTTTGTCTAGCCCCCTTTTATTATCTTGCCCATAATGGAGGATTATCATGCACAAGTTTTTTTCCAATCGCCGGTTGGTTATCATTGTGATAATTCTGGTCGTTTGTTTTGGCTTGATGGCGGGGTCGATTTCACTACGGAACCGGCGGAACACGCCACCGTTAATTCAACAATTTGGTAACGATATTATCGGTTTTGCGGATAGTGCAGTCGCTTTGCCGGTTAACTGGTTGCAGACCAGCTTCAGTTCCGTCAATGACTTGATGAATACTTATTCGGAAAACCGTGAACTAAAACAACAGGTAACCGAACTGACCCAAACGAAGGTGCGGGACCAAACTCTTGCTCATGAAAACAAGCAGTTGAAGCAGGAGCTGAAACTCGGGAAGTCAATGACGGACTATGATACGGTCACGGCCGCCGTTTTGATGCGGACACCATCCTCTTGGCAGCAACAGTTGGTAATCAACAAGGGGCAGTCAAGTGGAATCAAGAAGAACATGCCGGTAATGAGCGACGGGGGCTTAATTGGCCGGATCATTGAGGTTAACAAGACCAATAGTAAAGTCGAACTGTTGAGTGACACCAATGAGGCTTCCAGCCGGTTTGCTATTTCGATTGGTGGCAAGGGCAACCAGGTTGTGAACGGAATTGTCACCGGCTACAACGCTAACCGGAATGAAATCATCATGGGTCAGGTCAGTTCCAAGGCCAAGATTAAGGTTGGGACGAGAGTTGTTACCAGCGGAATGGGTGGCATCACCCCCAAGGGCCTGTATGTCGGTAAGGTATCACGAATCGGCAAGGATGACTACGGCCTGGCACAAAAGGTTTACATTACCCCGGCAGCTAACTTCAATGACATCAACATCGTTACTGTTGCCGAGAGTGCTTCTCAGGAGTGATCGTTTATGTATCGATTGTCACGATTAAAATATGTTTTCCCGATTGGCCTGTTTGTAAGCCTCTTTCTGGATGGGGCTTTAAGTCACGTCTGGGCGCCCCTGTTCTTCCGGTACCCATATTCAATGATGAGTGAGCTGGTTTTGTTATGGTTAGTATTGGCCTACTTTTTTGAAAACGGGATTGATATTCCGCTAATTCCCTTTGCCATTGCGGTCGGCGTAGTTGCCGATATGTATTCTTCTGGAATCTTAGGCTTATACATGGTCCTTTACCCGTGCATTGTTGCTTTGACCCAGCTATTGGCAAAGTATTTCAGTGGATCATTTTTATCAATGATTATGATCTTTTTTGTTGACATCGTGGCCTTTGCCACCATCAACTACTGGGCCTACTACATGGTGGGGGTCACGAACGCTAACTTTGGTGACTTCTTGGCCTTTTCTTTGGCGCCGACACTGGCTCTCAACCTGGTTTACTTTGTGGTCTTATACTGGCCAATCCAGTCCTTGTTCAATTGGGCAACAACTGAAAATAAAGTTTAATTACCCTTGACAAAGGAGAAAAGTGATTGTAATATACTTACAATCAAGCGAATGACAATGAACAGACTAGTAAAGCATCTTTAATAGCTAAGCGAGTTCCGGTTGATGGGAAGGAACCTATTAAAATACTTGAATCACATCTGTGAGTTGACCTTCTGAAACCAAAGTAGGAAGGTCCGGGGTCGCCCGTTACAGCACAGAGTTTATTTATTGAACTCACTGAGGCCAGCTTTTGTGAGAAAGCTGGTAAGATGAGGTGGAACCGCGGAAACGCCCTCGTAGCCATTATGGCTCGAGGGTGTTTTTTGTTTAACGGGGTTCAATAAATGAACTTAATGAGGCAGTTGCTGTGAGGTAACTGCAAAATGAGGTGGCACCACGAATGATTCGTCCTCTAGAATTACCTGCTTGGTAGTTCTAGAGGATTTTTTGTTTAACGCCGTTCGCGACAGTGGAGAAGGAGGAATTATAATATGTCTTTGCACTACATTTCAGAAATTTTACCATCATTATTCCAGGGGGCGTCGTTAACCCTCCAGATCTTCTTTTGGACGCTAATTGGCTCGTTGCCACTGGGGATCCTCGTTAGCTTGGGGTTGATTTCCAAGATTAAGCCTTTGAAATGGATCCTGGAAATTTATGTTTGGCTGATGCGGGGGACGCCACTGCTGCTCCAGCTGATCTTTGTCTTCTACGGCTTACCAATCATTGGAATTGTCTTCCAACGTTATGACGCAGCCTTGGTTGCCTTCATTCTTAACTACGCGGCCTACTTTGCAGAAATCTTCCGCGGTGGTTTTCAAGCAATTGACGAGGGACAGTTTGAAGCGGCCCGGGTGCTGCGGTTAAGCTACTGGCAGACCCTTCGTAAGATTGTGATCCCCCAAGTAGTCAAGATCGTTATCCCATCAATTGGGAACGAAGTCATCAACCTGGTCAAGGATTCCTCACTGGTTTACGTTATCGGTCTTGGCGACTTGCTGCGGGCCGGAAACGTCGCAACGTCACGGGACGTCACCCTTGTTCCACTGTTACTGGTTGGTCTGATCTACCTGATCTTAGTTGGTATTTGCACGTTAGTATTGCGGAAAGTTGAACAACGGTACGCATACTTCAAGTAGGAGGGTTCAAGCATGTTAGAAGTTAAAGATTTAAGAAAAAGTTTTGGCAGTCGGGTAATTCTCGACAACGTCAACCTGACAGTTAAGGATGGCGAAATCTTAAGTATTGTTGGTCCCTCGGGAGCGGGGAAAACAACCCTGCTCCGGTGCATTACCGGTTTGGAAACGGCAGATAGTGGCCAGTTCCTGATCGATGGGCAGCCATTTGACCCCAAAGGGACGGCGGAGTCAGACCGGGTAATCGGCGTTGTCTTCCAAGAATATAACCTGTTTCCTAACTTGTCGGTGATGGAAAACATTACCCTGGCGCCGGTGATGGTCCTGAAGAAGGATAAGGCTACCGCCCAAAAGATCGCCAAGGGCCTGTTGGATGAACTGGGCTTGGACGATAAGGGCGACCTTTACCCCTACCAGCTATCCGGGGGCCAAAAGCAACGGGTGGCAATTGCCCGGGCCCTGGCGATGAAGCCGAAAATCCTCTGCTATGATGAACCAACCTCCGCCTTGGACCCGACGATGCGGCAAGAAGTTGCGAAGATTATCCTGGGCCTGAAGAAGGACGGGATGACCCAGTTGGTTGTTACCCACGATTTTGACTTTGCCAACAAGATTGCCGATGATATTTTGAAAGTAAAGGCCTTAGATGACTCATTCAAGCAGGTGCAAGACCTTGACCAGGAAAAGGATTAGGAAATAGAGAGGAAGAAGCATATGAAGAAGGTTAAAACAATCTGGTTGCTGATGCTTCTCATTGTTCCGCTGTTTCTTCTCGGCGGTTGTGAAAGTGTAACAACCCGGGCCAATACGCAGGATACCTGGTCACGGATCCAGCGCCGAAAGAAGGTCGTCATTGGGCTGGACGATAGTTTCGTCCCGATGGGCTACCGGCAAAAGAACGGGAAGCTCGTCGGCTATGATATTGACCTTGCTAAGGCGGTCTTTAAGCAATACGGAATCAAGCCAGACTTCCAAACGATTGACTGGTCAATGAAGGAGACCGAGTTGAAGAACGGCACCATTGACCTATTATGGAACGGTTATTCGATTAACCCCAGCCGGGAAAAGAAGGTCGCATTTAGTCGGCCGTACCTCGCTAACCGCCAGGTCCTGGTTACCAAACGGAGTAGCCACATCAATGGGCTGAGCGGGATGGCTGGTAAGGCCCTCGGTGTCCAGAACGGTTCAACCGGGGCGGCGGTCCTGGATGAGAAGCCACGGCTGTTGAAGGATAAGATTAAGGGCAAGAGTGCGGTCCTGTACGATACTTTCCCGGATGCCTTCATTGATCTGAACGCCAACCGAATTCAAGGAATCCTCATGGATGAGGTTTACGCAGACTACTATGTTCAACACCAAAAGAACAAGAACGCCTACAAGGTATACGTTAGCAAGAAGTTGCCGGTAGAATACTTCGGCGTTGGGATGCGGAAGGGTGACAAGACCCTTCGTAAGAAGATCAACCAGGGGCTGGGACACCTGCAAAAGGATGGCCAGTTACGGAAGATTAATGAAAAATGGTTTGGACGGGACAGTAATTTCTTAGGACCAGACAATTATCGGCAGTAACGAAATCGGTGCTCGGTACAAGGTGGTTCACCTTGTGCGGGGGGCCTTTTTTAGTGCTGACTTCGTTTGTAATTTGTGGCCATTTAACGTATCATTATTCAGTATGCAAACGAGCTTTAATAAAGGGGGAACGATACTCGTGCATTATAATCTCGCTCGTGGGGTTAACCTTGACGTTATCCCGACGAAACAGTTTAAGGCAAATCAGATTCTCATTAATTTTACGACGCCCCAGACGCACACTAATGCCACCGCCCGCAACCTCGTGGCCAACGTTCTGGAGACAAGTAGCAAGAAGTACCCGACCCAGACGGCCCTCGCCCGGCGCCTCGCCCAACAGTATGGGACATACATTAGCATGGGGGTCGGCCGGGTTGGCCTGCTTCACACGGTTCGCTTGAAGGCCGGCTTTATTAATGACCAGTTGGCCCATACTAACCTGTTTGATCAGGTAGTTGCCCTGATCCGTGAAATCTTATTTAACCCCCTAGCATTTGATGGGGCCTTTGACCAAGCAACCTTTGCCCGGCAG
Source organism: uncultured bacterium (assembly GCA_905214235.1). Lineage (GTDB taxonomy): Bacteria > Bacillota > Bacilli > Lactobacillales > Lactobacillaceae > Limosilactobacillus > Limosilactobacillus avium. The sequence continues at coordinate 66,574 of CAJMLF010000003.1, forward strand.
GCCCATAACCTGAGCGCCACCATCAATAGCTACTATGATGACAAGCAGTTTTGGGCAGCTCGCCGCTTACTGGACCTGTACTACGCCGATGATTCGGTAATGCAAACACCGAGTTTCGGTAAGGCTAGTGAGATTGCTGAGCTGACGGCGCAGAACCTCTACCCGGTTTACCAGTCGATGATTGAGGATGACCGGGTCGATATTTTGGTCATTGGGGACCTTGACGAAGAGGAGGTCGTCAGGGCCATCCAGCAGCTGCCGTTTAACGACCGTCAAATTGACCTCGGCCAGATTATTTATGGCCAGCATCCTTATCGCCAAATCCAGCGCCAGGTTGAGTACCAGCAGCTGAGCCAGGCAAAGCTAAATCTTGGTTACCAGCTACCGATTCATTATGGGCACGCCCTGTACTACGCTGGCCTGGTATTTAACGGCCTTTTTGGGGGCAGCCCGTACTCGAAGTTGTTTACAAATGTTCGTGAAAAGGCAAGTCTTGCTTACTATGCCTCGAGTCGGTTGATGCCTTTCAATGGCTTACTGACGGTGCAAACGGGGATTAAGTCTAGCGACGCCCGCCGGGTTGACGCACTGATCAACGCGCAACTTAAGGAAGTTCAAGAAGATAATTATAGTGACCAACGACTTAACGAAGTCAAAGCGGGGCTCATCAACCAGTACCGTTCCGGTAATGACCTTGCCGGTAACCTCCTGGAGCGCCAACTAGTTCGTAACCTCCTGGGGGCCCAGCAGGCCGATATTCCGGCAGCGTTTAACGCCGTTACCCGGGAAGAAATCCAGCAGGTCGCCCAGTCACTGAAGCAACAAGCAGTATATTTATTAAGTGGTGAAAATTAAGTTATATGGAAAAGTATTTTTATCAAGACTTTAATCGGTCAACCTACCACCAGCAGTTAGCAAATGGGTTAAACGTTGTCCTAATGCCGATGCCTGGTTTTAACAAGACCTACGCAATGATGACGACCAACTTTGGCTCAATTGATAACTGCTTTGTCCCTTATGGTAGCCAGGAACCCATCCACGTTCCCGACGGGGTGGCACATTTTCTTGAGCATAAGCTTTTTGAAAAGAAGGATTACGACGCCTTTGACCTGTTCGGCAAACTTGGCGCGGACTCGAACGCCTTTACGAGCTTTACCCAGACTAGTTACCTCTTCTCCACGACTAGCCACCTCCATGAAAACGTTGATATTCTCCTCGACTTTGTTCAGCAGCCCTACTTCACCGCCCAGACGGTCCAAAAAGAGCAGGGGATTATCGGCCAGGAGATTCAGATGTATGATGATGATCCAAACTGGCGGCTTTACCTGGGGATGTTGGGCAACCTTTACCCCCATGACCCGATGCACATTGACATTGCCGGGACCGTGGAGTCCATTAGTAAAATTACACCGGAAATCTTGATGGAGAACTACCGGACTTTCTACCAGCCAAGCAACATGACCTTACTACTCGTCGGTAACTTAGATCCGGAGGAGACGATTAAGTGGGTAGCGGCTAACCAGGAGAAAAAGGACTTTGCTCCCCAGGAAAAACCGGATCGGCGGTTTAAACTCAACGACCCGACCGGTAAGGATGTAATTCCCTTCCGTTCCTTAACGATGAATGTCAACCGGCCGAAGGTGATGGTCGGCATTCGCGGGCTGAAATCCTTTGACGATGGGCGGGCCCGGTTAAAGTATAAGCTGGCGGTTGACCTGCTTTTGGACGTCCTGCTGGACGACACGTCCGATAACTATTTGCGCCTCTATGATGAAGGGGTTATTGACGACTCGTTTAGCTATAACCTGGATATGCAAAGGGCGTTTCACTTCGCGTACTTTAGCACGAATACGGACCAGACGGAGAAGTTCGCTGATGAGGTCATGCAGATTCTAGAGGACGCCGACCAGCAGATTGACCAGGCGGCAGCGCGTTTTGAAGGGGTTAAACGCGGTGAGTTAGGTCGGTTAATTGGCCTGCTCGATTCACCAGAGGCGATTGGTAACCGCTATGCCGGCCAGCTTTTTGATGGGGCCAACCTGATGGATGAGGTCCGGATGATGCGGACAATCACCCTTGATGATTTGAAGGCGGCCGCTGCCGACTTCATCAATCCGGATGGCATGTCGGTTTACCAAATCGTGCCCCAGCACCAATAATATATTTTTCTTAACTTTTACATTTGGACCATCATGATATAATGTCCAATGAGATAGAAACTGATTTTTAATTGGAGATAAGATAATGAGTGAAAATGACAGCGAACAACAAGTAAAAATTGGTAAAAAGCTGCAGAGTGCTCGTCAGGCTAAGGGCTACACACTAGATGACCTGCAGCAAATTACCAAAATTCAAAAGCGGTACTTAATTGCGATTGAAGACGAAAAATTTGATGAACTGCCAGGCGACTTCTACGTCCGTGCATTCATTAAGCAGTATGCTAATACCGTGGGTTTAAACGGCGAAGAATTGCTTCGTGAATACGACGATGACTTGCCAAAGACCAAGACGGCCGAATATTCTGATCACATTTCGCAAGCCGTCGAAACGCGGGCTAGCCAGCGTAAGACCGTCAGTAACGGTGTCAGTAAGGCGCGCCAGTACCTGCCGACCGTCATCATTGCCTGTGTGATTATTGTTGTCCTCGCGGCAATTTGGATAACCGCAATTGCTCGTAGTCACCGTGATAACTCAACGCGGATTGACAACAGCTCCGTTTCCGTTTCCGGCGAAAGCAAGAAACACTCATCTTCCGTTAAGAAGAAGGCGGCACCAAAGAAGACCAGTACGGCGATTAAGCTTAAGGAAACTAGTCGGACCGCAACGAGTGTTGTTTACAACGCCAATAAGCTGAAGAGCAAGACTAACCTGCAGTTCCAGACTAGCGCCAGCTCTGTCGTCCGGGTTTTGGATAATAACAATACCGTTTTGAACCGGACACTGAATACTAACGGGAAGGCAAGCGTTGCCGTTAGCCGCGACACGAACTCCTTAGTAATTACCGTTACTAACCCCGCAGCTACTAAGATCAAGATTGGCAATCAGACCATCAACTTTACCAACAATGGTCGTAACCAAAACGTGCGGACAATTACGATCAACTTTGGTAAGCAGTCAACGAGTAGTAGCAGTTCGTCAAGCACGGCTAGCCGGACCAGCAGTACGGTAACAAACAACCGGACAACGAACACGACCAACACGGGTACCTCATCGGTCAACACTGGTAACCGTCAACAGCAGACAACCACGACTACGCCAGCAACGACCCGGTCGACGACCACAACTAGTCAGACCCAGCAGCCGGCAGCCACTACGACAACGACCACGCGTTAAAACTATGGAGGAATAAAATTGAATTTACCTAATAAGTTAACTGTTGTCCGTTTAATAATTATCCCGTTTTTCTTGTTGCTGATGGTTCTGCCCTTTTCCTGGGGGAGTGTCACCTTTTGGGGAGCAACAATTCCGTTGGCCCAACTGATTGCGGCAATCCTCTTTATTGCGGCGACCATTACTGATAACCTGGACGGCCGGATTGCCCGGAAGAACCACCTGGTTACTAACTTCGGGAAGTTTACCGACCCTTTGGCCGACAAGCTCCTGGTAATGACTGCTTTTATCGTTTTGACGGGGAACCAAGTTGTCCCTGCCTGGGTAACGTCAATTATTATTTGGCGTGAGCTTGCGGTTACGGGTCTCCGGCTGCTGCTGGTTGAACAGGATGGAATTGTCTTGGCCGCTAAGATGCCGGGGAAAATCAAGACGACCACACAATTTATTGCGATCATCTTCCTGCTCTTAAACAACGTGATCTTTGCCATTTGGAATATTCCGTTTGGCCAAATCATGCTCTACATCTGCCTGTTCTTCACCATTTACTCGGGTGTTGATTACTTTATTCAGGGTCGGGATGTCTTTTCTGATGGATTTAAATAAACGTATTTTTGGCGGCGACTGGGGAAATAATCTTTTCTCCGGTCCCTTTTTTAATTGATGCCGTTATACAATTGTTGGTGAGAAAACAACCCGTTTGCGTATTTAATATTTAGGAGGTTAAAAAATGAATGCCGAGATTATTTCTGTGGGAACAGAACTGGTACTGGGACAAGTTGTCAACACAAATGTCCCCCTGCTAGCTAAGACACTGGCAAAGCTTGATATTGCTGCCCCATACCAGGTGACAATCAAGGATGAGCGCCAGCAGATTGAAGATGCAATTGAGGCGGCCTGGCGCCGGGCAGACTTGATCTTTGTCTGTGGGGGCCTGGGGCCAACGGCTGATGATGTGACGCTGAAGAGTACCGCGGCTGCCCTTAATACGACCCTGACGACTGATCAGGACCACTGGCAGTGGATTAAGCAGGTCTTTAAGAGGCGGCAGATCAAACTGCTTAACGAGAATATTCAGCAGGCCCGTTACCTAACTGGCGGTCAGCCGCTGGAAAATCCAGTTGGTCTGGCCCTGGGCAGCTGGTACCCAACTGATGGTCGCGTTGTGGTAGTTTTGCCCGGGCCACCAGCCGAATTTAAGGTCATGCTGGAAAAAAGTGTTGAGCCCCGTCTGGTTGCAACCTTTGGCAGTGGTCGGCAGATTGCCAGCCGGACGATGAACTTTCTTGGCCGGCCGGAATCAACCTTGATGGAAGAAATTGGTGAAGCAACTAAGAAGTTTAGTCAAGTTACTGTGACATCCTACGTCCAGCCGAGCCGGATCCAGGTCCGGTTGACGGTTCCGGACTTATCTGCTGAAGAAGCTGAGCGGGTTTTAGGGGAAACGGCGGACGCCATCTTAAAGGTTGATCGTCCGTATTTCTTCGGCTTTGGTGATGTCTGCTCGTTAGTCGACCAGGTTGTCAGTCTCCTTAAAAAACAGGGAAAGACGATTACGGGGGCGGAGAGCCTGACTGGGGGGATGTTCCAAAGCACAATCTGCTCTGTTCCCGGGGCATCGAATGTCTTTAACGGGGGCTTCGTTACCTACGCAGCCGGTGCTAAGGAGAAGCTGCTCGGCATTGCCCCCGAAGTCATTAACCAACACGGGGTCGTAAGTGCTGAAACCGCCCGGGCGATGGCCGAAAATAGTCGGGAGAAACTGGATGCCGACTTTGGCCTGGCTTTTACGGGGGTTGCCGGTCCCGATGCACTTGAAGGTCAAGTAGCGGGGACGGTTTGGCTCGGCCTGGCCATTCGGGGACAACAAACGCAGACCAAGCTTTTGCACCTGGCAGAATACAGTGGCCGGCAGGAGATTCGGAACCTCAGCGTCCAGTACGGACTACAGATGGTTTACCAGCAGTTACGGGGGTAATCGAACCATTGTTCGCATTTTTCTTGTTTTTTAACCCAAAAACTGGTATTGTTAATTGACGGATAAGACCTTGTAAAGGAGGAATTTAATTTGGCAGACCAGCGTAAGGCAGCACTGGATGTTGCACTGAAAAAGATTGAAAAGAACTTTGGAAAAGGTTCAATCATGCGCATGGGTGATGCCGCTGACATGAAGATTGCCACAATTTCTAGTGGCTCTTTGGCCATTGATAAGGCCCTTGGTGTCGGTGGTTACCCACGTGGTCGAATTGTTGAAATCTACGGCCCGGAAAGTTCTGGGAAGACAACGGTTGCCCTGCACGCCGTGGCGGAAGTCCAACGGCAGGGTGGCACGGCCGCTTACATTGACGCCGAAAATGCCCTTGACCCGCAATACGCCGAAGCATTGGGTGTCGATGTGGATAACCTATTATTGTCACAACCCGATACTGGTGAAGAAGGGTTAGCGATTGCTGATGCCCTGATTGCCAGTGGGGCGGTAGACCTGGTCGTTATTGACTCGGTCGCTGCTCTGGTACCCCAAGCCGAAATTGACGGTGATATGGGGGATGCCCACGTCGGCTTACAGGCGCGGTTGATGTCACAAGCCCTGCGGAAGCTGTCTGGTGAGATCAACAAGACGAAGACAATCGCAATCTTCATCAACCAGATTCGTGAAAAGGTCGGCGTAATGTTTGGTAACCCTGAAACGACGACCGGTGGCCGGGCCCTAAAGTTCTACTCCACCATCCGGATGGAAATTCGGCGTGCCGAGCAGATCAAGAACGGGACAGACGTCATCGGTAATAAGGCCCGGGTAAAGATCGTCAAGAACAAGGTTGCTCCACCGTTCAAGCGGTGTGAAGTTGATATCATGTACGGTGAAGGGATTTCCAAGACTGGGGAACTCCTCGACATGGCCGTTGAAAAGGACCTTGTCAACAAGAGTGGTGCGTGGTATTCATACGGCAACGAACGGATTGGTCAGGGGCGTGAAAACGCCAAGAAGTGGCTGGCAGACCACCCAGAAAGCATGAACGAACTTATGAATAAGGTCCGGGTTGCTTACGGGATGAAGCCACTGGATGACCAGAAGACCGATGGCGAGGACGCCAAGGGCTCCAACCAGCAGGAAACAATTGAAGAAGCCAGTAAAAACTAATTAGGGCCCATGAGCGGTCGCCAAATTAGTTAGGACACGCGAATTTAAGTGGCTGGGAGAAAACAATATGTTCTCCCCAGCCACATTTACTTACCGGAAGTTGCAACCTGGTGACGGGAAAGGTGCGCGTCATGAAGCGTTGGCTAACTACGAACTAAAACCACTGTTTGCGGTGTCGACCACCGTTTTAAGTTCGGTATTCTGGCCGGCAGGAAACTTATTTCCCACTGGGTTATTTTTAAATGTTAAGTAGTTGACAACTACTCTTCCGCAAGCTTAAAATTTAATCTGTGTGGTGCATTTTTTGCACGACACGGTGAAAATAATTAACCAACCAACAACAAAATAGTTGAAGCGGGGGTGAAATAGTGCAGTTATTAATTTTCGCCGCGCTTTCTATGGTTGTCGGTCTTATTATTGGCTATATTGTTCGCAAAGCCAGTTACGAAAAGAAACTGGCGGCAGCACACCAGACTGCTGAGGAAATCATTTCAACAGCCAAGACGAAAGCGGAAACGGCGAAAAAGGAATCAATCCTGGAAGCAAAGGACGAGAGTCACCGCTACCGTGAAAGCGTTGAAAATGAACTAAAGCAACGCCGGAACGAAATTCAGCGGCAAGAAGACCGCTTGCTTCAGCGAGAGACCAGCCTTGACCACAAGGATACCGCCTTGGAAAAGCGGGAGACCGCACTTGGCAACCGAGAACACAAGGTTGACCAGCTGACGGAAAAGCTTCACCGTCAGCAGCAGGTCGCCGACGATTTAGTCGACCAGCGGCAGGCGGAATTGGAAAAGGTTGCGCAAATGTCTCATGACGATGCCAAGCAGCAACTCTTGGATGAGATGAAGGATAAGCTGAAGACTGAACGTGAGGTTATGATCAGGGACAGTGAACAACAGGCAGAGATGACTGCTGATCGGAACGCTAAGAAACTGATTGTGGAAGCAATTCAGCGGAGTGCTGCGGATGTTGTTTCGGAGGCAACGGTTTCGGTTGTCAACTTGCCAAATGACGACATGAAGGGCCGCATCATCGGTCGGGAAGGCCGGAACATCCGGACCCTGGAAACCTTAACCGGGATTGACTTGATCATTGATGATACTCCGGAAGCAGTGGTCCTCAGTGGCTTTGATCCTGTCCGGCGTGAAATTGCCAAGATCGCATTAGAGAAGCTAATTCAGGATGGTCGGATTCATCCAGCACGGATTGAAGAGGCCGTTGAAAAGGCGCGGAAGCAGATGGATAGCCAGCTCAGGGAGACCGGTGAACAGGCCCTCTTTGACCTTGGAATCCACTCGATGCACCCGGACCTGATTAAGACGGTTGGCCGGATGAAGTACCGGACGAGTTACGGTCAAAACGTCCTGGACCACTCGATAGAAGTTGCCAAGCTTGCGGGAATTATGGCAAGTGAGCTTGGGGAGGATGTTGCCCTTGCCAAACGGGCTGGGCTCCTTCACGATATTGGGAAGGCAATTGACCACGAAGTCGATGGTTCCCACGTTGAGTTAGGAGTTGAATTAGCCCGGAAGTACAAGGAAAACAAGGTTGTAGTCAATACGATTGCATCCCACCACGGTGATGTTCCAGCGGGTTCAGTAATTGCGGTCCTTGTTCAAGCCGCCGACGCCATTTCTGGTGCCCGGCCGGGGGCCAGAAGCGAGTCCTTGGAACAATACATCCAGCGGTTGAAGAAGCTGGAAGGCATAGCTAATAGTTATGATGGTGTCGACCATAGTTTTGCAATTCAAGCTGGTCGTGAATTACGGGTAATTGTTAAGCCAAAGAAGATTTCGGACCTTCAGGCAACAACTTTGGCCCACGATATTAAGCAGAAAATTGAACAACAACTAGAATACCCTGGTCACATCAAGGTGACCGTTATTCGTGAAGTACGGGCAATTGATTATGCTAAATAGGGCTGTACCCGTTATGCAGACTGAAAAAGAGGTTGTGGACTTTTCCCAGCCTCTTTTGAGTTTAAAGTAAAGGCAGTTTATCCCCGGAAGCTTGCACTGGTCAGGGGCAAAAAATATAATTAGACTGTGTGAATATGGACGTATGAGTGAAATTTATTAATGAGGTGAACCTTTGTGGCCAAAAAATTAACACCGATGATGGAACAGTACCAAAAAGTGAAGGACCAGTACCCGGACGCCTTCCTTTTTTACCGTCTCGGGGACTTTTATGAGCTTTTTAATGATGATGCGGTCAAGGGGGCCCAGCTGTTGGAACTAACGCTGACCACCCGGAACCACAGTGCGAAGAACCCGATTCCCATGTGTGGGGTTCCACACCGGGCGGTTGATAGTTACGTTGATATCTTAATTGATAAGGGGTATAAGGTTGCCATCTGCGAGCAAATGGAGGACCCCAAGAAGGCTAAGGGAATGGTAAAGCGGGCGGTAACCCGACTGGTGACTCCGGGAACCCAGATGGATTTGAACGGTGATCAGGCCCGTAACAATAACTACCTGACGGCAATTAGTGAAAAAAATGGCCAGTTTAGCCTGGCCTACACAGACCTCTCGACGGGGGAGTTGAAGACCACCACCTTTGATAGTGTCAACGGGGTCTTAAATGAGTTAATCAACTTGCAGAGTAAGGAAGTTGTCAGCGCTGGTGACCTGCCGGACGAACTGTTAGCAGCCTTCAAGAAGCGGCACATCCTCCTATCCAAGCAGGAAAAGATTCTCAAGCAAGCGGAGATTAGTTACCTGACCCAGGACCTCCAGGATGAGGGGCAGAAATACGTTGTCAGTCTCCTGGTGTCCTACCTGCTGACGACCCAGAAACGATCACTTGCGCACATGCAACGGGCCATTTCCTACCGCGCTAACGCCTTCATGAAGATTGACCACTATTCCAAAACTAACCTGGAATTAATGACGAACATGCGTAGCGGGAAGCGCCAGGGAACCCTGTCCTGGCTCCTCGATGAAACGAAGACTGCCATGGGGAGCCGACTTTTGAAGCAGTGGATTGACCGTCCGTTGATTGACCCCCAGGCAATTGCAGAACGACAGGATAAGGTTGAGGAGCTGCTAAACCACTACTTTGAGCGAAGCAATATCCAGCAGGAGCTGATCAAGGTTTATGATCTTGAGCGGCTGGCTGGCCGGGTCGCCTACGGAAGTGTCAATGGTCGGGACTTGATCCAGCTAAAGACCTCCCTCCAGCAGGTTCCCAAGATCAAGTACGTCTTAGAAACCCTTGATTCACCGGCCTTTGAAAATCTGACCACCCGTCTAGATCCGTTGAGTGATATTGCTGGCCTGATTGACCAGGCGATTGTGGAAGAACCACCAATTGCGGTCACTGACGGTGGGGTGATCAAGGATGGCTATAACGACCAACTTGATAAATACCGGGACGCCATGAACAATGGCAAGCAGTGGATTGCCGACCTGCAGACCCAGGAACGGCAGGTTACCGGGATTAATAACCTGAAGATCGGTTACAACCACGTCTTCGGCTACTACATTGAAGTCACCAAGGTTAACCTCGACAAGATTCCACGGGACCGTTACGAGCGTAAGCAGACCCTGGTTAACGCTGAACGGTTCTCTACCCCAGAACTAAAGGAAAAGGAGGCCCTCATCCTGGGGGCCCAGGAGAAGTCGGTAGCCCTGGAATACGACCTCTTTGTCAAAATTCGCGAACAGGTGAAGGGGCAGATTAAACGGCTCCAAAAGCTTGCTAAGGCCCTTTCTGAGTTGGATGTCTTGCAGAGTTTCGCAGTGGTCAGTGAAGACTACCACTTTGTCCGGCCACAGATGAACACCGGCCATAACTTGCAGATCAAGGATGGCCGCCACCCGGTTGTTGAAAAGTTTATGGGCCACCAGGAGTACGTCCCCAATGACGTCAAAATGGGTGACAACACGGATATTTTACTCATTACGGGTCCTAACATGTCCGGGAAGAGTACCTACATGCGGCAATTGGCTTTAACCGCGGTAATGGCCCAGATCGGCTGCTTTGTGCCCGCCAGCCAGGCAGAATTGCCAATTTTTGACCAGATCTTCACCCGGATTGGGGCGGCTGATGACCTGATTTCTGGGGAAAGTACCTTTATGGTGGAAATGATGGAGGCCAATAACGCCCTCAGTCACGCCACCGACCGCAGCCTGATCCTCTTTGATGAGATTGGCCGGGGAACTGCCACCTATGATGGGATGGCCCTTGCCCAGGCAATCATTGAATATCTGCATGAGCACGTCCGTGCCAAGACCCTTTTCTCGACCCACTACCACGAATTGACCAGCCTGGAAAAGACCTTACCCCGGTTAAAGAACGTCCACGTGGGGGCGACCGAGAAGAACGGCGAGCTGGTTTTCCTGCACAAGGTTAGTGCGGGTCCGGCCGATAAATCATACGGGATCCACGTTGCCAAGTTAGCGGGCATGCCAACAACCCTGTTGAATCGGGCCGATGAGATTTTGAAGGGACTGGAACACCAGGATGTTCAGCTGACGGTTAAAAAGGCCGATCACAAAGACCGGGTCAAGGAAGCGCAACCCCAAGAAAAGCCCGCGGCGCCGGCGGTGGAATCAAATGGTCAGCTGGAGTTGTTCCAACCGCAACCCAGCCGTAAAAGTAATCGCAAGGGCCAAAAGATCCTTCACCAGTTAAAGGAATTGAACCTGATGGGGATGACGCCGATGGAAGTTATGAACCAGCTCTATGAATGGCAGCAGAAGCTAAAGTGAGGTGGACAGAATGGGGCAAATTCACGAATTAAACAGTGTCTTAGCGGACCAGATTGCCGCTGGGGAGGTTATTGAGCGGCCGGCCTCTATTGTTAAGGAACTAGTCGAAAACTCACTGGACGCCAACAGCAAGCGGGTTGATATCATTGTTGAAAATGCCGGCCTTGATAGCATCCGGGTGATCGATGACGGAATTGGAATCGCAAAAGATGACGTGCCACTGGCCTTTCGGCGGCACGCCACCAGTAAAATCAGTAGCCGTAAGGACCTCTTTCGGGTACAGACGATGGGCTTTCGTGGTGAGGCCTTACCCAGCATTGCCTCAGTAGCAGACGTTGAACTAACTACTGCCCAGGAGGGAAGAGACGCGGGGACGATGATCCACCTCCGTGGTGGGGAAACGCTCACTAACAAACCCGCCCCGGCCCGGCGGGGGACAGACGTCCGCGTTACCGACCTCTTTTACAACACCCCTGCCCGCTTAAAGTACTTAAAGTCTCCCCACACCGAGCTGGCCCGGATTACTGACATCATCAACCGGCTAGCACTGGCCAACCCTGGCGTGGCCTTCAGCTTTACCCACAACGGGAAGGAAATCTTTCGTTCAGCTGGCAACGGTAACCTCCAGCAAGTGGTTGCCGCAATCTATGGCATCCAGGCCGGAAGAAAAATGCTGCCAATCAGCGGGGAAGACGATGACTTTAAGGTGACGGGTTACGTCTCCTTACCGGAGCTGACTCGGGCTTCGCGCCAGTACATCACCATTACGATCAACCACCGTTATATCCGGAACTTTGAGCTTACAAAGGCGATTATCCAGGGGTATGAATCGAAGTTAATGGTGGGGCGCTACCCAATTGCGGTGGTCAACATTGACCTGGACCCAGTTTTGGTCGATGTTAATGTCCACCCCGCTAAACGAGAGGTGCGTCTTAGCAAGGAGCCCCAGCTCACCAAGCTGATTTCACAGACGATCCGTGACCGGATTGCTACCGAGAACCTGATTCCTGATGTTGATGCGCAGGCTTTCACACCGCCGTCCGCAGACGTGGTGAATGATTTGCAACGGCGCCTAAAGGAGGCCGCCCATCCATACAACGTTGCCCAGCCGCAGCCGGCGAGCGCGGCTACTGCTTCGCAACCGGCTCCCGATGAAGATGCCCCCAGCAAGGAAGATCGTAAGGCTGCGGTGGCCCACGCTGAGAACACCGATGGCGAAGTTAGCGCCCCGGTGATTATTCATAAGGCCGGCGAATTAAGTTCCGCCCCAATGCGGGAGTTCGATGCGCGCTACCAAAATGAAGGCACGGTCGCACCGTTTGGTGAAAATACTCCGCAGACTCAACCGGCAACACCAACTAAGGCCGAAAACATGGAACTGGATGTTCACGACAAGAGTGACCAGGCCCAGGGACGCTTTCCCGACCTCCAGTATATTGGTCAGCTCCAGGGGACCTTCCTATTAGCCCAGGCTAGTGACGGTCTCTACATTGTGGACCAGCACGCGGCCCAGGAACGGATCAACTACGAGCGGTACCGAAAGGAGATCGGTCAGGTGAGCCCGGACCAGCAGACCTTCCTGGTTCCCCTGGTACTGAACTACTCAACGGTCGATGCGATGAACATCAACAACCACATTGACCTTTTAGCCAGTGTCGGCCTTCACCTGGAATCCTTTGGCCAGAACAGTTTTCTTCTCCGTTCCCACCCGACCTGGTTTAAGGAAGGGCAAGAAGAGGATACGGTCAAGGAAATGATTGACTGGCTGCTCAAGGATGGTAAGTTAACGGTTCGTCAATTCCGTATGAAGACGGCAATCATGATGAGCTGTAAGCGGGCCATTAAGGCTAACCACCACCTGGATGACCGGGAAGCACGGGCCCTGTTAAGGCGCTTGCCCCAGTGCGAGAACCCCTTCAACTGTCCCCACGGTCGGCCAGTGACGGTTCACTTTAATGACCGGGACTTGGAGAAGATGTTTAAACGAATCCAGGAATCACATGTTCCGTATGCGGATGATTTTGATGATCACGACTTTTAACTAAAGGAGAGTAGTTTCAGTGTATGAATATTTAACCGGGGTGGTTAGTATCGTTGCCCCCCAGTACATCGTAATTGACGTTAACGGGGTGGGCTACAAGCTACTTGTTGCTAACCCTTATCGCTTTAACGAAGACCCCCAAAAGCAGGTTCGGGTCTACGTTTATCAAGCTGTCCGCGACGATGATATCTCCCTCTTTGGCTTTAATGACCAGGACGAAAAGCAACTGTTTATGCAGCTAATTAACGTTTCCGGGATTGGCCCCAAGAGTGCACTAGCGATCCTGGCCAATCCAGACCACCAGGGGCTGATCGACGCCATTGCTAATAATAACGTCGGCTACCTGACCAAGTTCCCGGGAATCGGGAAGAAGACGGCCTCCCAGATTGTCCTCGACTTAAAGGACAAGATCACGGCGGTGGCAACTACCGGGCCGCTCTTTGCAGGTGCCGATGAGGAAGCGGCCGGTGAAAATCCCGCCCTTGCCGATGCCTTAGCCGCACTGAAGGCGCTGGGCTACAAGGAACGGGATGTAAAGAAAGTTAAAAAACACCTGCAAGGTAAGCAGAAAACGACGGATGAGTACTTACGGAGTGCCTTACGATTACTCAACTAAGGAGATTTTGCTGTGAGCGAAGATAATAAAAATAAAGTTTTATCCGACCATGCCCAAGACGAGGCCGAGGAGCAAATGGAATTGACCCTCCGTCCCCAAACCCTGGATGACTATATTGGTCAAGAGCAGGTGAAGGGGAAGCTCCGGGTATACATTGAAGCCGCCCGGGAGCGGGAAGAGGCACTTGACCACGTCTTATTGTACGGTCCCCCCGGCTTAGGGAAGACCACGCTGGCGATGGTAATTGCCCATGAGATGCACGTCAACATTAAGACCACCAGTGGCCCGGCGATTGAGAAGCCGGGGGACCTGGTTGCCCTGCTTAATGAACTACAACCGGGGGATGTCCTCTTTATTGACGAAATTCACCGCCTGCCCAAGGTAGTTGAGGAAATGCTCTATTCGGCAATGGAGGACTACTACATTGACATTGTGGTTGGCGAAGGACCAACCGCCCATCCAGTGCACTTCCCCCTGCCACCGTTTACCCTGATTGGGGCTACCACAAGGGCGGGGATGTTGTCCGCACCGCTGCGTGACCGCTTTGGAATTGTTGAACACATGAACTACTACAACCAGGACGAGCTAAAACAGATTATTTTCCGGTCTGCCAAGATCTTTAATAGCAAGATTGAAGAGGCCGGCGCCCACGAGTTGGCCCTGCGGTCACGGGGAACGCCCCGGATTGCTAACCGCCTTTTAAAACGGGTCCGTGACTTCGCCCAAGTAGCCAAAAAGCCCAGCATCGATTCGGCAACGGTTAAACAGGCCCTTGACCTACTGCAGGTTGACAGCCACGGCTTGGACGAGGTTGACCGCAAAATGCTTTTGACGATGATTAACTACTACCACGGGGGACCGGTTGGCCTGAAGACGATTGCGGCTAACATCGGTGAAGAGACGAGCACCATCGAAGAGATGTATGAACCTTACCTCTTGCAAATTGGCTTTATCAGCCGTACGCCGCGGGGGCGGATGGTCACGCCGGCGGCTTATGCGCACTTAGGAATCAGTTACCCTGATTCAAAGGGGGAGCGATGATGGAAAAGGTCAATTTTACGATTAAGCACCAGGGCGAGATAGGCCGTACAGGGCAGCTACAGGTCAAAAAACAGGTACTGCAGACACCATTAGTGGTTCATGCGGGGCTGACCGTGCAAAGCTTTCCGGCCAAAGAGATTGCCAATCTCGGTGGTCAGGCAATTAAGCAGGAGGTCTTTGACTACTGGTTAAGTGGGACGAAGGCCGCTGAGTTTGGTGACCTCCACCAGCGTTTACACTGGTCGGGATTAATCGTCGGTGACCCGGGTACCAGCCGGGCCTACCAGTGGGCCAAACCACGGGGCCGGAAGAAGGATGGGGTACGCTTTCACGACCCCCAATCCGGTCAGTTAAAGTTCTACACTCCTGAAGAGGCAATGGAATGGCAAGCAAAGCTGGGATGTGACTTTGTGACAAGCTTTGACCGCTGGAGTGACTACTACGCACCGGTGGACGATTTAAAAGCGGCAGCAATCCAGACGGCCTCCTGGCTGGGAGCGCCATCGGATGGCCTCTTGGCGTCGGTCGTCGGCGGCGGACTAAAGCGGGTCCGGATGATGAGTGCCCAGGCAGCTAGTCGCCAGTCGTTTGCTGGGTATGCAGTGAAGGGGATTGGCAATAACGTGAAACTACGCGAACAGGTACGCCTGATGCGGGAAGTGTTGACCATGCTGCCGGAGCAGGGGCTTCATTACTTGACCGGGAGCAACTCGTTGGAGGGGACCCTGCTCGCGATGCTGGCGGGTTACGACCTGGTTGATAGTGACTGTGCCGTAGCGGAGGCTCACCACCACGTTGCCTTTGTGCAGACCAACCGGCTCCATCTTGACAAGCAGCACTTTGTTAGCGACCAGCGACCAATTGATGCCAATTGTCAGTGCCCAGTTTGCCAGGCAGGGTATAGCCGGTCCTACCTTCACCAGCTATGTGAACAGGGGGCCGCTCTTGGCGACGACCTCTTGATGGCTCATAACCTCTATACCCTGAACCAGCTTGCGGAAACAGCTCACCAGGCAATTAACGCCGACATGGTTCACAACCTGGCTGCTGAATGGGCGATTGACGAGCTAGAGTAGCTTTTTTACTGAAAGTTTGTTAAAGTTGAATATGAAAATTTTTGAAGGGAATGGAAATAATCGTGAACATTTTAGACTTCTTAACGTTGGGGGCATCTTCTTCTAGTGCTACCTTCTCCAGCTTTATCCTGATCATCCTGATGATTGCTTTAATGTACTTCTTCATGATTCGGCCACAGCAGAAGCAACGGAAGCAACACCAAGAGATGATGAACGACATGCACAAGGGGGACGAAGTTGTCACCATCGGCCGTCTCCACGGTAAGATTGACAGCATCAACAAGGAAGACCGCACAGTCACCTTAGATTGTGAAGGAATTTACTTGACCTTCGACATGGTTGCAATTGCCCGGGTAGTAAAGAGCTCAACCGCTGCGCCTGCTGAAAAGAAAACAGCAAGTGAAGATTCTGCTGCAGAAAAGCCTGCTGAAAAACCGGCTGAGGAAGAAAAAGCCGACAGCAAGCCGGCTGACGACAGCGATGCTGGTGAGCAAGCAAAATAATAATTGACTAATTTGTGAAAACGTGCGAAACTCTTAACTGTTGATTAGTTAAGGGTTTTTCTTTTGAAAGCCCTTTAGTTTCTTTACACTTGTCAAAGCCAGCATTTCTTTGACAAGACTGTTAAATCACAGGAGGGAATTTTAGATGCAAATTGGATTGATTGGTTTGGGTAAGATGGGTATTCACCTTGCTCAAAATATGTTGCGTAATGACAACGATGTCGTTGCTTTTGACCTTAACAAGGATGCAGTTAAGGAAGCCGGTTCTTACGGTGCCCAAACTGCCTTTACCCTTGATGAAATGGTTGAAAAGTTAGCTGCTCCACGGACAATCTGGGTGATGGTTCCAGCTGGTAAGCCAACTGATGCAACGATGGAACAACTTGCCGCTAAGCTTTCTGCTGACGACGTTGTTATCGACGGTGGGAACACTTTCTGGAAGGATTCCTTAAAGCACAACCGGATGCTGACGGAAAAGGGCATCCACTACTTTGACTGTGGTTCTTCAGGTGGCTGGCGTGGTGCCCTTGAAGGTGGTAACTTCATGATCGGTGGCGATGACAAGGATGTCTTTGAACGGATTCGTCCACTCTTTGAAGGTATTTCCCAAAAGGACGGTTACCTTTACACTGGTAAGGCCGGTTCTGGTCACTACCTGAAGATGGTCCACAACGGTGTTGAATACGGGATGATGGAAGCCATCGGTGAAGGTTTCGAAGTTCTGGAAGCTTCTGACTTCAACTATGACAACGCAGCCGTTGCTAAGCTTTGGAACCACGGTTCAGTAATTCGTTCATGGCTGATGGAACTGGCTGAAGATGCCTTTGAAAAGGATCCCCACCTTGAAAAGATCCAAGGTCGGATGCACAGTTCTGGTGAAGCGCACTGGACAATTGCCGACGCCATGGACCACAGCGTTCCAACACCAGTTATCTACGAAGCCCTCTGTGCTCGTTTCAAGTCAATGCAAGAAGACACCTTTGATGGTAAGGTCGTTGCCGCACTGCGGAACGGCTTCGGTGGTCACGCTGTTGACAAGAAGTAATAATTCAATATTGTTAAGCGCCATCGCTTAACGAAATAACCCGCTTTGTTTGGTTGATCCGAATGAAGCGGGTTTTTGCTTGCATCATCAAACTTTGGTTAAAAGCCTTTTTTTGGTATACTTAATTGTTAGACATTTCAAAATTAAGGAGCAGAAATAATCATGGCTGATCAACTGGGCGAAATCTTTAAGCAGATCAAAAAGTACAACAAAATCATTATTCACCGTCACCAGCGCCCCGACCCGGACGCAATTGGCTCCCAGGTAGGCTTGGGAGAAATCCTCAAAGCATCGTTTCCTTACAAGCAAATTTACCTGGTTGGCAAGCACATCCCGGGATTTGATTGGATTGGGACGATGGACGACATCAGTAGTGCCACCTTTGACGACGCCTTGGTGATTGTCACGGATACCGCTAATGCACCCCGGATCGATGACCGCCGCTTTAATAACGGGGACAAGCTGATCAAGATTGACCACCACCCAAATGATGAGCCATTCGGTGATTTAATGTGGGTCCAGCCGGAAGCATCGAGTTGTTCAGAGATGATCTACGACTTTTACCAGCACTTCGCTGACGAGTTGACCCTCCCGAAGAAGGCAGCTCACGCCCTGTACGCGGGGATCATTGGTGATACCGGCCGCTTCTTGTACCCGGCAACGACCCCGCGGACAATGCTAGTAGCTGGTGCCCTGATGGCTGCAGGGGCCGATGCAGCGGCCATCAGCCGGCGTGAGGACGAGATTAGTTTGCCAGTTGCCCGCTTATCGGCTTTCGTTTACGAGCACTTAACAATCCTCGAGCACGGGGCCGCTTACGTCGTTTTGACGGATGAAATCTTGAAGAAGTTTGGCTTGACTGAGGCGGGAACGTCGGCCGTGGTTTCGTTACCAGGCCGGATTAAAAATGTTAGCGCCTGGGCAATCTTTGTCCAACAAGAGGACGGTCACTACCGGATCCGCCTGCGGTCAAAGGGACCGGTCATCAATGAGCTGGCAAAGCATCATGATGGTGGTGGCCACCCGCTTGCTAGTGGGGCCAAGGCCAAGGATGAGGCAGAGATTAAGCAGGTAATTGCGGAACTGGACCAATTGACCCAAACCCAAAAGTAAGGAGAGGATCACAATGTCAAACGAAACATTTAACGACTTTAATTTAAAACCCTACCTGGTTAAGGCTGTCACGGCCATTAACTTCCGTACCCCGACACCTGTGCAGGAAAGGGTAATTCCGGAAATTATGAAGGGAAAGAGCGTTGTCGGTCAGTCGGCAACTGGGAGTGGTAAAACCCACGCCTTCCTCTTGCCAATCTTTTCCCGCATTCAAGAAGATGACCAAAGTGTCCAGGCGGTGATTACCACGCCTAGTCGTGAGCTGGCTTACCAGATCTACAATGCGGCTAAGCAGCTGAATAAGTTTGCTGACCAACCGTTGACAATTCACAACTATGTCGGTGGTACGGATAAGCAACACCAGATTGACCAACTGGAGCGCAAGCAACCGCAGCTGGTAATTGGGACACCGGGTCGGGTATTGGACCTGATTAAGTCCCAATTTCTTGACATCCACACGGCAACGATGTTCGTGGTGGATGAGGCTGATATGACCCTTGATATGGGATTCTTGGAGCAGGTTGACCAGATTGCCAGCCACTTCCCGGAAGACCTCCAGATGATGGTTTTTTCGGCAACGATTCCCCAAAAGCTGCGGCCATTTTTGAAAAAGTACATGAAGAATCCGGTGATGGAAGAGATTCCGACCGAAACGGTGATCAATCCCGATGTTGAGAATTGGTTAATGTCTACCAAGGGGAAGGACAAGAACCAGCTGATTTACCGTCTCTTGACCCTGGGTGAACCCTACCTGGCACTGGTATTTGCCAATACCAAGGAACGGGTGGAAGAACTGACCCGGTACCTGAGTGAACAGGGCTTAAAGGTGGCAATGATCCATGGGGGCCTTGAACCCCGGCGGCGGAAGCGGACAATGCGCCAGATTCGTAACCTCGACTTCCAGTATGTCGTGGCGACCGACCTGGCGGCCCGCGGAATCGACATTGATGGGGTCTCCTTGGTGATCAATGACGACTTACCGACAGACCTCGAGTACTTTGTCCACCGGGTTGGCCGGACAGGCCGCAACGGGATGAAGGGAACCGCAATTACCCTTTACGAGCCCGCCGAAGACGACCTGATCGCTAAGCTGGAAGACCGGGGGATCACCTTTGTCCCTAAGGAATTAAAGGGTGGTCGCATTGTCACAACCCATGACCGGAACCGGCGCAAGAAGTTTAAGCACCGGAAAGAAGAACTTGATCCGTCCATGAAGGGCTATGTCAAGAAGACCAAGCGAAAGGTCAAGCCGGGCTACAAGAAGCGGATCAAGCGGGCAATCAAAGAGGATGAACAGCAAAAGCGGAAGCTCGAGATGCGTCATAAGATGCGGAAGGCTAAACGGCAGCGTCAACGTCAACACCGCCGGGAGCGAAACGCCCGTTGATTTTTTCTGGCGGGTCCGCTATAATATGGTTCGTTTGGGATATGCCATTATAAATACTACTTTCAGAAACGGCTGGGGTGCTGTGACAGTCGAGGGTATTGTAGTGGTGCTCCCCATTCTTAACAATTTGAATACAACCCGGTTTAACCGGGATTAAAGAGGTAAACGAAATCCATCGTTGCAAGCAGAGTGGTACCGCGTCAGTTGGGCGTCTCTGTTAGCAAGGGTGGATTTTGTTTTTGGAAAGGAAGAGGACAGTGAAAGAGCTAAAGAAGCTTAACAGTGCGCAAGTACGGCGCATGTACCTGGAATTCTTTAAGGAACACGGCCACAAGATTATGCCAAGTCAATCCTTGGTGCCAGTCAATGACCCAACCTTGCTATGGATCAACTCTGGGGTCGCCACAATGAAGAAGTACTTTGATGGGAAGGTCGTTCCGGAAAATCCGCGGATGACATCTTCGCAAAAGAGTATTCGGACTAACGATATTGAAAACGTGGGTAAGACGGCGCGGCACCACACCATGTTTGAAATGCTGGGGAACTTCTCAGTAGGTGATTACTTCAAGAATGAAGTTATTCCTTGGGCTTGGGAACTGCTGACCAGTGACAAGTGGTTCGGCTTTGATCCCGAACGTCTTTACATTACTTACTATCCAAAGGACCACGATGCTTATAACAAGTGGCGTGAAGTTGGGGTTGCTAAGGACCACCTGATTCCGGACGAAGATAACTTCTGGGACATTGGTCAGGGTCCTTCTGGCCCAGATACGGAAATCTTCTACGACCGTGGCCAGGAATTCAACAATTTAGCAGATGATGATCCCGAAAACTATCCTGGTGGTGAAAACGAACGCTACCTGGAAATCTGGAACATCGTCTTCAGTCAGTTCAACCACACACCAGAAAACACCTACGAACCACTGCCGCATAAGAACATTGATACCGGGATGGGGCTGGAACGGGTCGTTTCAATCTTTGAAAACGCCCCAACCAACTTTGAGACCGACCTGTTCATGCCGCTGATTAAGCAGACGGAGGACTTCTCCGCTGGTAAGAAGTACGGAGCCAACAAGGCTGACGATATCCAATTTAAGATCATTGCGGACCACATTCGGACAATCACCTTTGCAATTGGTGATGGGGCCCTGCCATCCAACATGGGACGGGGTTACGTCATCCGGCGGTTGTTACGGCGGGCAGTTGTTGCCGGCAAAAAGTTGGGCATTGATAAGCCATTCCTAGCTAAGATGGTCCCAACCGTTGGTAAGATCATGCAGGACTACTACCCAGAAGTCTTGAAGAACGCCGACTACATTTCCTCCGTCATCAAGTCCGAGGAAGACCGCTTCAGTGCGACCCTGAATGGTGGACTTAACCTGTTGAATAACGTTATTGAACAGGCCAAGAAGGATGGAACGAATGAAATCGATGGGCGGACCGCCTTTAAGCTCTACGATACCTATGGCTTCCCAATTGAGTTGACGAAGGAATACGCTGCCGACGAAGGGCTCACCGTTGACCAAAAGGGCTTTGAAGCCGCAATGACTGAACAACAAAACCGGGCCCGGAATGCTCGTGACATGGATAACGGGATGGGTGTTCAGACCGACCTGTGGACTGAATTTAAGGACCCTAGCGAATACGTTGGTTACACTGACTTGACGGTTAATGACGCCAAAGTAATCGGCTTGGCCCATGACGGCAAGCAGGCCGACAGCGCCCAGCCAGGAGACGATGATGTCGAGGTTATCTTCGACAAGACCCCATTCTACGCCGAAATGGGGGGCCAGGTTGCTGATACTGGTGACATTATTGATAACTATGGCAACACGGTTGGTCGGGTTGTCGATGTTCAGCACGCACCAAACCAACAAAACCTGCACCGGGTTGAACTAAAGTCCCCACTGAAGAAGGGGGCCCGCTACAAGCTGGTTGTGGACCGTCTTCGTCACTTGAAGATTGAAAAGAACCACACGGCAACCCACCTGCTGGACCAAGCACTGCGGAATGTCCTTGGTGGTCACACCCAACAGGCCGGGTCCTTAGTTGAAGAGCACTACCTGCGCTTTGACTTCAACCACTTTGGCCAGGTTACGGCCAAGGACCTAGCTGCGGTTGAAAAGATGGTTAACGAACAGATCTCCAAGGAGATTCCGGTCAAGACCATTGAAACTGATATTGACTCCGCTAAGGAAATGGGTGCCATCGCCCTCTTCTCCGACAAGTACGGTGATAAGGTCCGGGTTGTTAAGATTGGTGATTACAACACCGAATTCTGTGGTGGTGACCACGTCAAGAACACTAACGAACTGGGTCTCTTTAAGATTGTTTCTGAAGGAGGCGTTGGTGCCGGCATTCGGCGGATTGAAGCGGTCACCTCGAGTGATGCCTATGACTTCCTGCAGAAGCGGAACGCAATGCTGGAAGAAGTTGCTAGTGATCTGAAGGTGGCCCAAATTAAGGAAGTCCCTCATCAAGTTGCTAGCCTCCAGGACGAGTTAAAGCAGGCTAACAAGCAGGTCGAGGCACTGCAAGCCAAGATCGCTGCCCAACAAGCCAACAGCGTCTTTGATAACGTTGAGGAAACGAAGGGTGGCAAACTGATTGCTGCTGAAGTCAAGGTTGCTGGAATGGGTCAGTTGCGGCAACTGGCTGATTCTTGGCGGGCAAAGAAGCTTTCCGACGTTCTTGTCTTAGGGACTGCGAACAACGGTAAGGCTAACCTGCTGGTTGCGGTTAGTGATGATAAGGTTAAGGATGGCTTAAAAGCCGGTGACCTGATCAAAGCCATTGCCAAGGCAATTAACGGTGGCGGCGGTGGTCGGCCAAACCTCGCCCAAGCCGGTGGTAAGAAGCCAGAGGGAATCCAAGACGCCCTCAAGCTGGCTAAGGAATATTTGAATAAGTAAACTACTAAATATGAAAGGCCTTTGGCATTCGGAATTTACGAATGCCAAAGGCCTTTTCGCGCTTTTTAGGGGGGCTGGTTGTCGTTGTGTAAATGGGTGGCCCCAAAATTAGTTGGGCCGGACAAGAGAAAGGCAATTTCTAAGAAACACTATAATTGTGCTTTATGAGTTATTATAGTAAAATATTCACTTAAGAGACTACGTGGAGGTGACGATTGATGACTACCAATAATGATAAGACGATGTTCTTTGACTTCGGCCAAGAACGTCAAGAAGATATTAAGCAGACGCTAAAGACGGTTTACGAGTCTTTAGAGGAGAAGGGTTACAACCCGATTAACCAAATCGTTGGTTACCTGCTGTCTGGAGATCCAGCATACATTCCGCGGTTAAATGATGCGCGGAACCTAATTCGTCAACATGAACGTGATGAAATTATTGAGGAATTAGTTCGGTCGTACCTGAAGAATAACGGTGAGACTAAATGAGGTTAATGGGGTTAGACGTTGGTTCAAAGACTGTTGGGATTGCCGTTAGTGACCCCTTGGGCTGGACAGCACAAGCGGTGGAAATCATCCCCATTGATGAGGATGAAGAGGTCTTTGGCATTGACCGGGTTGCTGAGTTAGTCAGCAAGGAACAGGTCGCTGGCTTTGTTCTTGGTCTGCCGAAGAACATGAATAACACGGAAGGCCCCCGGGTAGACGCTTCCAAGCATTACGGTGACCTGTTAAAGAAGCGTTTCCCTGATATTCCCGTTGACTACCAGGATGAACGTTTAACGACGGTTGAAGCCCACCGGATGCTGGTTGAGGAAGCCGATATCTCACGGGCAAAGCAAAAAAAAGTTATTGACGAGGTTGCCGCAACCTTTATCCTGCAGAGTTACCTTGATCGTCACGGTCGACTAGTACAAAAACTAAAATAAAGGATGATTAGAGTGAGTAAAAAGCAAAATAACGACGATAACCTGATTACCTTAATCGATGAGGATGGTAACGAACAGCTCTTTAAGGAACTGTTCACCTTCGATTCGGATGATTATGGCAAGTCCTATATCTTTATTTACCCTGCAGAACAGGAAAATGATGACTCGGTGGATATTCAGGCCTACATTGTTGCTGACAACAAAGACGGCGACGGCCAAGACCTTGTCCCGATTGAAGACGATAAGGAATGGGATATGGTTGAGCAGGTCCTGAACACCTTCCTTGACGATGACGGTAATTTCAACGCATAAATTTATGGTGATAATAAAGAATAAAGAAGGGCTCCTAGCGCTCGGCACCGTCGAACACTAGAAGCCTCTTTATACTTGTGGGAGGATTCTCCCACGGATTAGTGGGGCGGTAAAATGATTTTAACCACGTTAATTATCTTAATTTTGATTGGTTGTTTTATAAATGGACACCGGAAGGGTTTAATCATGATGGTCCTGTACACCGGGACATACATCGTCAGTTGGCTTGCCGCTAAGACGGTTGCACCAATGCTCGGGACATGGTTAGGCCACCTCTTACCAAACGTTACGGACGAGGCCTCCTATTCAAGCGCGATTCTTTCGGCGGTCGATACGAGTGCCTTTTTCAGTCGGGGGATTGCCTTTCTCCTGGTATTTACCGCGGTTTCCATCATCTGTCACTGGGGGATCCGCCAATTACGCTGGATTAAGCGCGTGCCCGTTATCGGGACGGTGGATCGCCTTGCTGGTGGGGCCCTTTCCCTGGTAATCGGCTACATCATTATTTTCCTGGTTCTGGCGGTTACCCAGTTGTGGCCAGCGGGGTGGTGGCAGATGCAGATTGCCAACTCCGGCCTGGCCCGGTTGATTATCAACCAGACACCAGTTTTAGCTCATTTATTATTACAAACAATCGGCTAAAAGGAAGTTAAGTATGAATCACAAAATTATTGAAACACTTGAGTTTAATCAGATTAAAACGGCCCTGGCCCACTACCTGGTATCCGCAGCGGGCCGCCAAGAGCTGGCAGCTTTAATGCCGGCAACGGATTTTGATACGGTTCACCAGATGCTGGAAGAAACTACTGACGGGGCCGATATCTTGCGTCTAGAAGGTGGGATTCCCCTTCCTAAATTAGCAGACGTTAAGCCACAGATGAAGCGGTTGCGGATTGGTGCCAATCTGAACGGGACCGAACTGGCACAGGTGACAAAGGTCCTGCAGGCCAGCATGAGTGTGCAAAACTTCTTTGACCAGATGCGGGAGAAGAAGATCAAGCTACGGGTCCTTGAAGGGGTCGTCGACCGTCTCGTGACCATTCCTTCCGTAACACGACGGCTGGTTCAATCGGTTGACCCGGATGGGCGGATTACGGATGAGGCCTCTCCCAAGCTACACGGTATCCGCCAACTGATTACGAAGACGGAAGATGAGATTCGCACTCAGATGGACCACTACACCACCGGGAGGAGTGCCAAGTATTTGAGTGAGCCAATTGTAACGGTGCGTAATGACCGGTTTGTTATCCCCGTCCTCGCCCGTTACCGGAATAAGTTCGGTGGGGTGGTCCATGACCAGAGTGCGAGTGGTCAGACCCTTTACATTGAGCCGGGAGCAGTGATGGAGGATAATAACCGCTTACGGCAGGCACAGATTGAGGAAAAACAGGAAGTCCTGCGGGTTCTCGCCGAGCTTTCGGCCCTCATCACCCCCTACCGGCATGACATCTTAAATAACGAGCAACTGCTGGGCCACCTGGACTTTGTAAATGCGAAGGCCACCTTAGCCTACCAGATGAAGGCCAGCCTGCCGTTGCTTTCACGGGATAACGTGGTGAACCTGCGCAAGGCCCGTCACCCCCTGATTGCCCGTGATAAGGTGGTCGCCAACGACATTAAGATTGGGAAAGACTATCAGGCGATTATCATCACGGGGCCCAACACCGGTGGTAAGACCATTACCCTAAAGACCTTGGGGATTATCCAGTTAATGGGCCAGTCGGGACTGTTTATTCCGACCGAAGAGGGGAGCACAATCGCCGTGTTCGACAATATCTTTGCCGATATCGGGGACGAACAATCCTTGGAACAAAACCTGAGTACCTTTTCCGGGCACATGGATAATGTGAAGGCAATTCTTGACCGGATTACCAACCGCAGCCTGGTCCTCTTGGATGAACTAGGTGCCGGGACGGACCCCAAAGAAGGGGCTGCGCTGGCAATGTCCATCCTTGATGCCATTGGGGCCAAGGGGAGCATGGTAGTAATCACCACCCACTACCCAGAACTCAAAGTCTATGGTTACGACCGGGCCAAGACAATTAACGCCAGCATGGAATTTGACCAGGAAACGTTGGAGCCAACATACCGCCTCCTGCTGGGCATTCCGGGACGGTCAAACGGACTGGAGATTGCCCAACGGCTCGGTATCTCGTCGACAATCATTGATGAGGCCCGGTCACTGGTCAGCGACGACAGCCAGGATCTAAATAAGATGATTGGTGACTTGGTTGAACAACGGCGTGCGGCCCGGGAAGAAAACGAGCGGTTGACTAAGCTGGTCGCCAAGAACGAGGCCAAGGAGAAGGAGCTAACCGAGAAACTTGACCGCTTCAATGAACAACGTGACAAACTGTTTGATCAAGCCCGGTCTAAGGCCAACCACCAGGTATCAATGGCTAAGCGTAAGGCTAACCGGATCATTCACCACCTCCGCCAGCTAGAAGTTCAGCAGGGGGCCAACGTCAAGGAAAACCAACTGATTGACGCCCAGGGGGCCCTCAACGCCCTCCACCAAGAAAACCCCCGGTTGAAGAATAATACCGTCCTTAAACGGGCGAAGGCCAAGCATGACCTCCACAAGGGCGACAGTGTCCTCGTAAAGTCATATGGCCAGTATGGTGAACTGCTTAACCGGCGGGGGAACCATAAGTGGGAAGTCCAGATTGGGATTCTGAAGATGGAGATTGACGAGCGTGACCTTGAGAAGGTTGCCAAAAAGGACCTGCCCAAGGAAAAGGCAACGCGGCCGCAAAAACTAGCGGTGCGGACCACGCAGACACGGCGGACTTCTGCCCGGCTGGACCTCCGGGGCCATCGCTATGAGGAAGCAATGGGTGAATTAAGTAACTTTATCGACCACGCCCTCTTGAATAACCTGTCTTCGGTAACGATTATTCATGGTAAGGGTACGGGCGCCTTGCGGAAAGGAACCCAGCAATACCTGCAGAGTAACCCCCGTGTTAAGTCTTTTTCGTACGCCTCACCAAATAATGGTGGTGATGGAGCTACCATTGTTAACTTATAATAAGTAAGCAGATGTGGTGACTTTAAAAATGAGCTTTGGTAGAATAAAGGTACAGAAAAACGAGAGGAGTTAACAAAATGGCAGTAAACGTTACAACCGACCAAACATTTGAAAAAGATACGGCAAATGGTGTTGCGTTAATTGATTTTTGGGCAACCTGGTGCGGCCCATGTCGGATGCAGTCACCAGTTGTCGAAGCATTATCAGAGGATATGACGAACATCAACTTCTTTAAGATGGACGTTGACCAAAATCCGGAAACTGCCCGCCACTTCCAAATCATGAGTATTCCAACACTGATGGTTAAAAAAGACGGTCAGGTTGTTGACCAAATCGTCGGCTACCACCCGGCAGAACAGCTCAAACAGATTTTGCAACAATACGCTGACTAGTTGTTACCTTAAATGTGAATTAATACAAAAGCGGTCCTGACCATTTGGCATCTGCCAGACGGTCAGGACCGCTTCGTTTATTTTCGGGATGCTATTTTTCCTTTGACTTCTTCTTGCCACGCTTCAACCGTTGCAAACGAGACGGCTTCTCTTTTTCGTCTTCAGACTCCTTTTCAGTAGAGGCGCCCTGGAGGTGGATGAAGGTGACTAACTCGTTTCTTTCGGAGCTACTCTTGGTTTGGGGATCGTTTTCCAGGAGAATTTCAACGTAGTCATGGTGGCGGTCGTTAACCTTCGCCTCCACAATTGTATTCAGTTGAAATTCAACTTCCTGGGCGAGAAAGCCGCATTCTAAACCAAAGGAGGTTTCTTCATCGTCGCGGCTGACCCGGTTGACGATCACTGGACCGCCAAGTCGCCAAATTTGACTAGTGGCGGTCTTCTTTACCAGGGTAAGGTCACCAAAGGCGAGTTGCCGGGTCAAAGTGATAAGGTCGTTAGTTGTGGCCACGGGGTATTGCCGGGCCAGGTCCTTGCCAATCCAGTAGAGCATCTCATCGGTCTCTTTCCCCAGAATGGCAGGAAGAATGACGTCGCGAAGCGTCCCCGTATTCAAACCCTGGGGGCTGTTAATTAATTGGTCGTAAAGTTTTTGACTCATTATCTCGTTCTGCTCCTTTTTTGCAATCAGTTACTATTATACTTAAAAACCGGGACCTTAGCAGCCCCAACTTGCAAAACTTGCAAATTAAACCGATAATGTAGTTTCAAGCATTTCTAAATAAAACAGTGAGGTGGCAGAAATGGATAAACGACCCATCGGAATGATGGACTCTGGCTTAGGCGGTTTATCGGTTCTCCGGGTATTACAAAGGGAAATGCCGAATGAATCGTTGATTTTTGTTGGTGACCAGGGACACTTCCCTTACGGAACCAAGAGTCAGGCAGAAATCCGGCAGTTGGCATCGGCAGTTGGCCGCTTTTTACAGGAAAAGGGTGCGAAGATGATGGTAATTGCTTGCAATACAGCAACTGCAGCGGCACTACCAACCCTGCAAAAGCAGTTGTCAATTCCCGTGATTGGGGTCATTAAGCCGGGTGCCCAGGCGGCATTAGCAAGTGGGGCCCAGACGATTGGCGTTATCGGGACCGAATCGACCATTAAAAATGGCGCGTATGACCATGCCATCAAGGACTTGACGACGGCCAATATCCGGGTCGTCAGTCAGGCAGCCCAGCCACTAGTCTCAATTGTTGAACATGGCCAGACGGGGACCGTAGCGGCCCAACGGACGGTTGATCAAGAGTTAGCACCGCTAAAGGGGCAGGGCGTCCAAACCTTAGTCCTGGGGTGCACGCATTTCCCGTTCCTGAAAAAAGAGATCGAACACACCCTTGGTCCAACGGTGAAATTGGTTGATCCGGCCTTTGAAACAGTTAAGCACGTCCAAGCGGCGTTGGAGGCTAATGGTGGCGAGAATACCGGCCACGCACCAGTCGTTGAATTATACACAACCGGTAAAACCGCCGACCTGGTTAGCGGGGCGCAACTATGGCTCAGCGGTCAGTATGATTCCTGCAGTCACATTGATTTGGAGGTAACAAAATGAAAATGCTAGTAGTTGCAACGAAGAATGCCGGTAAGGCTCGTGAATACCGAAAGATGTTTGCCCCCTTTGACGTTGAGATCAAGACGCTTGCCGATTTTCCACCAATTACGATCAATGAGGATGGGCAAACATTTGCGGAAAATGCCTTGATTAAGGCTCAGACAGCAGTAGCAGCCTTTAATTTGCCAGTGATGGCCGATGACTCCGGCCTAGTTGTGGATGCCTTGAATGGCGCCCCGGGAGTCCATTCTGCCCGTTATGCAGGTGACCACGACGATGCCGCTAATAATGCCAAATTACTGCGTGAGTTAGCAAACGTTCCGGATGACCAACGAACAGCCCACTTCCATACCACAATTTTGGCCCTCAAGCCAGACGGGGCAAAGTTGGAGACGGAGGGCCGGGTTGATGGCAAGATTCTCCAAAGGGCACGCGGCAACAACGGTTTTGGGTATGATCCCTTATTTATGCCGGACGGTTACGACTGTTCAATGGCGGAATTAACCGCTGATCAAAAGAACCAGATCAGCCACCGCGGCCGGGCACTCCGGGCCTTTATGAACCAGTTTGTGGAATGGTGGCAGGCATAATGAAAGCGTTAGTAGTAAGTGATAATCACGGTGATCGGCAGATCCTTTCCCAAATTGTCAACAAGTGGCAGGGACAAGTAGACCTGATGATCCACTGTGGGGATTCAGAAATTGATTCAACCGACCCCCTGATGAAAAATTTTGTTGGGGTGGCGGGAAATAATGATTGGCACCTGGGATATCCGGGAGACCTGGTTATTGAAAAGGCGGGGCAGCACTTTTTCATTACCCATGGTCACCACTACCGGGTCAACTTTACGATGACCCCATTGATGCTGAAGGGAGCATCAACGGGGGCGGACGTAATCTGTTATGGTCACACTCACCAGTTGGGGGCCACGGTTGATCACGGAATGCTGGTTGTTAACCCCGGCAGCATTTCACTGCCGCGGGGACAGTATCGTGATATTGGTGGGACCTTTGCAATCATTGATGCTGATCCGCGTGCGTTCACAGTTGATTTTTACGATCGGCAGATGCACCGCGTTCCCGACTTACATGTTGAGTTTTTGCGTTAGAAATTATCCGAGAAGATAGAAAACGACCTTCAGTGCTTTTGGACACTGAAGGTCGTTTACGTTATCATAACAGTTAGTTATTTTTAAGAATTTGTTGTATGGTCTTTAGAACCCCATCGTGGTTGTTATCGGCAGTGGTGACGTGGCCGGCCTGCATCCGAATAACCTGGTGGGCGTTTTGCATTGCGTAACTCTGGGCGGTCATTGCCAGCATCCCCAGGTCGTTTTCGTTATCGCCAAAGGTCACGATTTCACCGGGGGCACAAGCAAAGTGGTTCTGCAAAAGGGCGAGTCCGTTGCGCTTTGTCCCGTGGGCGTTACCAATCAGGTCCGTATTAAAACCGGAATTCTCAATGATAAGCGATGCGGGAAGAAAGTTATCCAAAGTGGCCGCCACTCGTGCCAGGTTGACGTGATCGGCAAAGTTGATGGAAATCTTGGTGAACTCCTCATCCGGATAGCTCGTAAAGATGTGGCGGATGTCTGAAACCCGTTGAACGTCTTCATAAAAGGTCTTTACGATCCCGAAGTTATGGTCGTCCATCGTCTGGTCGACATAGGAGTGGATTGGCCCCGAAACTACCAGCTGGTTGATGTCACGGGGGCCATAGTAACGATCCAGCACATGCATTACCCGCGCCAGGGCCCGGGAATCAATCGGGTAGTCCTGGATTAATTTATCACCCAGGTGGATTACAGAACCGTTTTGGGAGACAAAGCCCATCTGGTCAACATAGGGGGCAAATTCACGTTTTAAACGCGGGTAGCTGGACCCACTGGCGGCAACGAAGTGGATCCCCCTTTTCTGCAGTTGGCGAAAGACCTTTTTGAAAAGACGGTGGTTATAAGTGTGATCATCACGCAGGAAGGTCCCATCAAGGTCGGTGGCAATCATCTTAATTTTCATGGTGTTCCCTTCCTTCCCAGGAAAGCGGTACGTGGGCGGCGTGAAGTTCACGCAGGTAGGCGGCAAGAAACTTACTGGAAACCGTTGATTGGGACCCGCTCGTGACGGTAATCGTCACCCGAAAGACGAGCTGTGCATTGACGGTAACGGGACCAACAACTACTGGTGCCGCCTGTAGGTCGGGGGTAGTATCGATTAATTGGGTGTTAACCCGGTCAACAATCGCTTTAACCTGGTCGATCTTGGCGTTGGGGGCAATAAAAATATCAACGTTGGTAACCACATCATTGCGGGAGAAGTTGCGGACGATGGTAATCTGCCGGTTGGGGATGTAGTTTAAAGTCCCGTCCGCACTGGTGATCTGGGTTGTGCGGATGCCAAGGGCGGTTACGGTGCCCTTTATTTGCCCCAGTTCGACCGTGTCACCAACATCGAGCTGCTGTTCCAGCAGGATGAAAAAGCCGTTAACGACATCGCTGACGAAGCCCTGGGCCCCGAGACCAAGGGCAATGCTGAAAATACCGGCACCGGCAATGAGGGTACCAACCGGGACGCCAATCTCAGAGAGAATGGCGTACAGGAAAAAGAAGTAGCAGGTGTAACGATAGATGTTAAGGGTCAGGGCCCGAATAGTGGCCAGGCGGTTCTTATTTCTTAGTAGTTGGTACTTATTAGACTCACGAAACAGGTGATTGATAATCACGCGCCCCAACCATAAGATAATGAAGAACAGGGCCGCAGTGATGAAGATCAGGAGCAGCTTATTGAGAATCTGCCGCGAAATTTGTTCCCAGGACAGGTCGGTAAATGCTTGGCGGACCTGTTCCAGCTGTTTATTTAATTGGGCGTTTGCCGCACCAACAATCATAAAAATTTCCCCCTTTGAATGAATCCATTCAATTGTAACAACTTCTGGGTATTAATGTCGATAGGGGGAATTGTCGTTTAATGGTCAGGTGTGCTATTCTAGTCATTAAGTAAAGAAATTGAAGGAGGCGGCACTTGATGACGTTTGGTGAATTGGCAGGGTTGATCGCGGCAATTGCTTTTTTGATCCTGGTTGTTTTTCTGTGCATCCTGGTTAACCAACTGAGCAAGACCATGAAGGAGACCAACCAAAGTATCTCCCTGCTAACCCGCGATATGGATAACCTGAGTAAGGAAGTTGAAGAAGTTCTCGGTAACACGAATTCACTGCTAGAGGATCTTAATAAGAAGTCCAATAAGCTTAACCCGGCAGTACAGGCCGTGGCGGATGTCAGTCAAAGTGTGGTTGACATTAATGACCACCTGCACACCATGGTTGATAAAGCCAATGCCCAACGGGAGAAAAATAAGTTGGGGATTAGCTTGCTAAAGAGTGCTGGAAAGGCGGCAGTTGTTGGTGCTGTTGGCCGCTATCGGACACACCGGGCTAATAAGAAAGGGGTTGACAGTAATGAGTAAAAAGTTATTTGCAGGAATTATTTTAGGGGGAGCAGCCACCGCAGCTAGCTGGGCGCTCATCCCAGAGGAAAAACGTCAATTGCTAAAGGAAAGAGCAAATGAGAAGATGGGCGACATTGCTGATTACGTTACCGACTACGCCCTGAATGCGCTTGATATTGTTGACGAGAAGCTGGCCGAAATGGACGACAATGGCATGACTGATAACGTCAAAGCGGCGACCGAAAAGGTCAAGAAGACAAAGGACCAGGTCCTGGACCACTTGACAAACGACGAATTTGACAAGCAAACCGCTGCAATCCGTGAGAAGTTGGCTAAAGCCCACGAAAAAGAAAGCGATGCGGATGATGATATTGTTATCGACGCAACGCATGAAGAATAAAATTTACGGTCGAAAAAGTGCTTGGTGGACAGTGTAATAAAAACTGTCTATCAAGTCTTTTTTTATAACTAAAATTATTGATATGTCCTGGGGAATTTGCTATATTAGTGTAGTTATGAAAAATTATGAAAACCTGATATATCAATAAAGAAAGGGCTATCTTATGGAAAAACAAGCAGTTACTATTTACACGGTTGCTCGT
The DNA here is from genome assembly GCA_905214235.1 of uncultured bacterium. Lineage (GTDB taxonomy): Bacteria > Bacillota > Bacilli > Lactobacillales > Lactobacillaceae > Limosilactobacillus > Limosilactobacillus avium. The sequence continues at coordinate 99,807 of CAJMLF010000003.1, forward strand.
GAAGCACGTGTTTCCATGGCAACCGTTTCTCGGGTTGTTAATGGTAATCCAAATGTTAAGCCGGCAACCCGTCAAAAGGTTCTTGACGTCATTAAACGCCTCAACTACCGGCCAAATGCTGTGGCCCAGGGCCTGGCCTCCAAGCGGACGACGACCGTGGGGGTGGTTATCCCTAACATTACCAATCCTTACTTTGCCGAGTTGGCATTAGGGATTGATGACATCGCGTCGATGTACAAGTACAACATTATTTTGGCAAACTCCGACTATGACAACGACAAGATCTTAAAGGTTGTTCGTAACCTCCTTGCCAAGCAAGTTGACGGGATTATCTTCATGGGTTACGATCTCTCGGCGGACTTGCAAGCGGAATTTAAGAGCGCCAACACACCAGTAGTTGTTGCCGGTTCAGTTGTTGAAGACAAGGACCTGGCAACCGTCCGGATTGATTATCAAAAGGCAGCCAAGGAAGCAACCCTGAAGCTTTTGGAACACAACGATGGGGATGTTGCCTTGGTAACCAGCTCACTGGGCTATGCAATCAACCAGGCGCGGTTGGCTGGTTACAAGGAAGCGCTGAGTGACAAGGGTCTTCAGTACAGTAGTGACCTGGTAATTGAAACTGATGGGAGTTACAAGCAAATTTACGAACGGGCTAAGGAAATTGCCCAGAACGGTGTAAAAGGTGCGTACGTCACTAACGACCACCTTGCTGTGGGCTTATTAAACGGTTTGGAAGATAACGGAGTCAAGGTGCCAGAAGAATTTGAAATTATTTCTTCTAATGACACGACTTACACCCGGATCTGTCGGCCAACCCTTTCTTCCATCACCCAGCCCCTTTACGATATCGGTGCGGTATCGATGCGGCTGTTAACGAAATTGATGGAAGATAACGATGATGAAGAAAACGATGTTATCTTAGACCATGGCTTTGAGGCTCGGCAGTCTACTCGTAAGTAGGAGATTTGACCATTGCCAACAAGAAGTGAGCTTTACCATCAAGAAAGTACTGATAATGAGCTCCAGGAAACGGCGAGTCACCATATCGGCTTGCGGATCCTAGGGGTGGTCCTATTAACAGTTTTAACCATTAGTTTTATTGTTGAACGGACGATTTTAAACAAGTCCTTTGTCATGCATGAAGTTACTTCGTCGGTACTAGAATCAACAATCTTGGATGAGGTTGATGATGGACTACAGCAGTATGGTATTCCGACTAGTACGGTCACAAAAACAGATACTGATCACATTGTCCGGACGGTTGTTAACCAGGCCTTTGCTGGTCAGCGGCTCAAGCTTGATTTGAGCCCAATCACGAATAATGTGGAGAACCAGGCTAATGATGAGCTATCAAAGTTTGGCCTTTCAACTGACCTTTTGCCGTCAGGAACGTCGTCAGCGGTAACCAGTCAGGTAAACAGCACGGTTAATTCACAAATTAACACTCCAGAAGTAACGGCAATCATTAACGGCCTCCAGGTTGCCCGGGTGGTCACCAACATCTGCCTGATTGTCAGTTCCGTTGGGTTGGTTATCCTAGTTGTCCTCGCCATTCTTAGGCGTCATTTTGTAACCAGCTTCAGTTGGATATTCCTTTTTGGGACGGTGATCAGTTGGCTGGTTATCGAAGTGGTTCGGGCAATCATTCCCCAATTAGCACACGCCTATCCTGACTACAGTACATTTGCGGTTCAGTGTGCGGACGATTTTGTCCAAACCGCAATGCCAGTGATTGTTGTTACGGGGATCTTGGCAGCTATTTGCTGGGTCATTCGGGGAATTAAGAAGTTTAAGTAGTGTATTCACCTTGAATTAATAATGTTTTTTTGCTAAACTTTATCTGTTTATCACATTAACTAAAGAAAAGAGGAGTCAGTAATGTCAGGACATTCAAAATGGCATAACATTCAGGGACGTAAGAACGCCCAAGATGCTAAGCGTGGAAAAATCTTCCAAAAGATTTCCCGTGATTTATACCAAGCAGCTAAAGCAGGTGATCCTGATCCAGCTAACAACGCCCAATTGCGTTTGGTAATTGACAAGGCGCACGCAGCTAACATGCCAAAGAAGAACATCGACCGGGCCATTGCTAAGGCTTCTGGTATCGGTGGCGCAAAGTTCGAAGAAGTTACTTACGAAGGTTACGCTCCAGGTGGGGTTGCCGTAATGGTTTCCGCCTTAACCGACAACAAGAACCGGACGGCCTCTGCCGTTCGTTCCGCCTTCACCCATGCAGGTGGTTCGTTAGGTGCTAGTGGTTCTGTTTCATACATGTTTGACCGGAAGGGCTTAATTGAAATCCTGCGGGACGGTCTTGACAAGAGTGAAGACGACATGTTGATGGATGCCTTGGATGCCGGTGCGGACGACATGAAGGCAACCGATGAAAAGTTCCAAATCTTCACCGACCCAAGCAGCTTAACGACTGTTCGCGACGCTTTGCAAGGCAAGGGTTACGACTTGGACACTGCTGAAGTAACGATGATTCCACAAAACCGGACAGCAGTTCCAGAAGACAAGGCTAAGCAATACCGTCACCTGATCGATGAATTGACAGCAAACGACGATGTTGCCGACATCTACGAAACTGGTATCTTACCAGACGACGAAGATGAAGACTAACATATAAATATTCGTAAACAAAAAACTAGGATTTTTCCTAGTTTTTTTAGTTTAAACCGCTCCCTTTTACCGTCTTATTTAGGTGAAGGGGGTTTTGTCGTTATGAAGAGTTTTGAGAAAGAAATTGCGGTTGCCATTGGGATGCGCGCCGCAGACTTATATATTTTGCCCTTTAAAAAATATTACCGCTTGCTGGTCACGCACCAGGGGTCGTTGCAGCAATTAAAAGAGGTGCCCAGAGATTATGCGGAACGGTTGATCTCATATCTGAAATACCAGGCTGACATGGCCGTTAGTGAGCACCGGCGGCCCCAGTTGGGCGCAATGGAGTGGCAATACGGGCCCGAAGTGGTTAACCTCCGATTATCCAGTGTCGGCGACTATCAAGGGCGCGAATCACTGGTTGTCCGGTTTATCTACCACTTGACGAGTCAAAATTATCACCTGCTTTTTCCCGACCAGTGGCAAGCCTTGAAACAAATCCTCAAAAAGCGGGGCCTGCACCTCTTTGCAGGGCCGATGGGTTCAGGAAAGACGACCACGATGTACCAGCTCGTCCGGGAGCTAGCGGATGAGAAGGTTGTCATGGCGATTGAGGACCCGGTTGAAATTCATGAACCGGCCTTTATCCAGCTCCAAGTAAATGAACTGGCGGGGATGGATTACCAGGCCCTGCTGCGTCTTGGCCTCCGCCACCGGCCGGACATCTTTATTATTGGGGAAATTCGCGACCCGGAAACAGCAAAGATGACGGTGCAAGCAGCATTGAGTGGCCACCTCGTGCTGGGGACAATTCATGCCCAAAATGCCTATGGCGCGGTTGCCCGGCTCAGGCAGCTGGGGGTTGCGGAATACTACCTAGCGCAGACACTTACGGGCGTGTGCTACCAGCGGCTGTTACCGATAAAGGACGGGGGTCAAGCAGTATTGTTTGATTCGTTGCGTGGTGATGCTCTTAATAGGGCCATTGAAAACGGGGAAAAGGGAGGGATGACAGATGAATGGGGGAAGCAACTATCAAAAGCAGTGGCGGTGGGGAAAATATCTACCCAGGTCAAGGAAGCGTTCTGGGAAGGTTAAGTTTAGCCCAAAAGCGCAGGCAAAGTGGTTCTTGCTGCTGAGTGACCTTTTAAGAGTTGGCTTCTCCCTCCAGCGGGCTGTTGACTTTACAACAACCACGATGGTCAAAGAAGCTGGCGTCTTATCTAAGGTGCGGACCAACTTGTTGGCGGGAAATACCTTTGCCAATAGTGTCCGGCCCTTTATTAAGGTCGACTTATATTATCAGCTCTTATTAGCAGAAAAGCATGGCGACCTGGTTGAGGTCCTTGCTGAAACTGGCCAGTTATTGGTGACCCGCCAACGACAGGTGCAAAAGCTGAAACAACTGCTCCAGTACCCATTGATTTTGCTTTGCCTCCTGGGGGTAATGATGGTCGGTTTAGCCACATTCGTGTTTCCTCAGTTAGCGGCGTGGCAAGCTAGTAATGGTTGCCAGTCAGTTCACCAGTTCTTGCCATATCTCAAGTGGGCGCTCGTGGTCCTCTCACTAATTTTTAGCGCTGGGGGGATTTGTAAGTTAATTACTTGGCGTCACCTTACCAAGCTGCAGCAGGTCCAGCACCTGTGTCGCTTACCGCTTGTTGGTGAATGTTACCGCCTCTACTATGCCTACTACATTACCAGTGCCCTTGCCGTCCTTATTCGTGCGGGGATGTCTCTTAAAGAAATGATGACGACCATTGAAAAATTTTCTGACCGGACGATGCTGTATCAACTTGGGGCAGAGGTCCAGAACAACCTTGCTGCTGGTGGTCAGTTGGAAAACTTTATCAAACGGACCATCTTCTTGCCAGACGAACTAATGATTTTTATCAGTAAGGGTGCGACTTCTAAGGAATTAGGTAAGGATCTGACGGCCTTCTCCCGAATCCAGTTTAAGCACCTTTTGGCCCGCTTGGAACAGCTGTTTTCGTTGGTCCAACCCGTCATTTTTATTGTGATTGCCGCAGTTATTGTGGGCCTTTACCTCAGTATTCTTTTACCAATTTACCACTCGTTACAGGGGGTCTATTAAAATGAATAAGAAATTATTGCCGCCACGTTCGGCATTCACACTGCTTGAAATGTCGATTGTCCTCTTCATTATCAGTCTCTTGATCCTGATTGTAATTCCCAACCTTGCCCAGCAAAGGAAGCATGCCAACAAGGTTCACGGCAACGCAATGGTTGCGGTCGTCCAGACACAAGTCGATGCTTACGAAAACGACAATGGGGTTGATTCTGCCAACTTTGAGGAGCTTCAGGCCGGAAACTACCTCACCAAGTCACAGGTACAAAAGGCGCGGAATGAACATATCGTGATTGTTAACGGCAAAGCGTGTCAACGATGAAGAGTGATGGCTTTACAGCTCTGGAGACGATCATTGTCCTGGGGCTAACAGCGCTAATTTTTTGTTTGGTTACGCCGATGATGACCACCAGTCGGAACCGTATTAATGAGCAACAGTTCTGGCGGCAGTTTCGCCAGGAGTGGCGCTATGCCCAGGTTCAAGCCCAGGTAAACCACTACGGAACTGATATTCACTATGCGAAGGAAAAGGGGGCAATCTCATTCATATGTAACTATCACCAACGACTGGTAAAGGTTCCAGCAACGATTCAGGTAATGGACTTTGATGATATTGAAATCAAGGCTGATGGTTATGTCTGCCCGCAGACAAAGGTATTTCATTCGGCTACGGAGCACTGCGACTACCGTCTAACAATTCAGATGGCACGGGGGGAGTATGATGTTAAAAAGGAAAGGTGCGTTTGTAATGGCGGATAGTATGGTGGCCCTCACAATTATTAGTTTAGGAATTTTCTCCTTCAGTGTTTGTCAGGTCCAGCTGCACCAGCAGCAACGGCAGTTAACAATTAAATTAACTGCTGCCCGGTTGGCTAAGGAAGCCAGTGCCGGATACTACTGTACCCACCGAGCGACGACCATTAAACGGGGACCTTACGTTGCGGTTGCTAGAAAGGGGTACGCCGAAGTGACTTTTCAACAGGATAGAATTTTAAGGATTGGCGGATGAAAAAGAGAGCAGCCTTTACCCTAATCGAGTGCGTTGCGGCCCTACTGGTGACCACGATTGTTATTATCCTTGCCGGGATGACAATTAGCAGTTTACGGTCAGTAACCCGCCAGTCGTTGGATCAAACGCTCGACTGGATAATTTGTTTACAAGAGCTGGAGTCGCCGCGCCACGCCTACGCCTTAGTCAGTGTCGGGGATAATACAGTCGTCTTGCGGGATCAACATACGGACCGGCTGTATGAGTTGTGTGCTCAAAAGCGCCTTTATCTTCGTGCCCAAAAGGATGGTGGGTACATGCCTGTCTTTAGCGGGATTCGTGACCAAAAAACGGTATTTAGACAGCTTGATCAACAACGGGTATACATAAAAGTGGAGCGAACTAATGGTGAAGTACTTACGGGTTTCTTATGTTTTAGAAAAGATAGTTAAGAAGAGGACAGCAGGGTACGTGTTGGGGACAAGTATGGTAATCTTATCCTGCATTTGTTTGGTAATTGTTTTTCAGTATCACTACTATGGTCGACAGCGGATAATTGAACAGCGGTTAACCACAGAGATGGTCCAGCAGACAAAGGATAATTTGCAATCAGCTAGTGATTCTAGTAAGCGTTATCTTGAATTTAGGGGCGATAATCGGTAAACTAATACTGTAATATTTACACCGTTAGGAGGCGACGACTACGTCAAGTCGAACACCACAAGAATTGTTCGAAGTTTTTGATCAAGGAACAGAGATCCTGCAGTCGGCATTGCGGAGTTCTTATTTAGATGCCATGCTGGAAAACGCTGAGAACATCATTGATGATCAGGTAGCTGTTGAGGATGGTGTCCCGGATAAAGCGACTGTTGATAAGCTGCAAAAGCTCTATCAAGAGTTAAAGTTAAGGGATGCGGATGCCGAGACTATTCGTCAAGTTATTCAGCTCAGTTTCCTTAAGGTCATTCGAAAAGATGCAATTCAGGCTAATCACCAAATGACACCTGACACAATTGGCTTTTTGATGGCCTACCTGATCGAAAAAATCGTTAATTTCAAGCGGCCATATTCGATCTTTGACCCTGCTGTCGGGACAGGCAACTTACTGACGACGGTCATTAACCAACTAAAAAAGAGTAACTCACAACCAGTAAAGGGATATGGGATTGACAATGACCCGGCAATGCTGGAGGTAGCTAGTGCCAGTATTGCCCTTCAAAAGCTAGACATTGATCTTTTCCATCAGGATTCTATCAATGCTCTGGATATCCCGGAGTGTGATATTGCGGTTGCCGATTTACCAATTGGTTATTATCCGTTGGATGAAAATACTAAGAACTACCAAACGCGGGCTGCGAAGGGGCATTCCTATGTTCATCATTTACTGATCGAGCAGGCAATGAACTATCTCAGACCGGGTGGCTTTGGTGTGTTCCTGGTTCCCAGCAACATTTTCCAAACAAAGGAGTCACAATCTTTTGTGAAATGGATTCAGTCAGTTGCTTACCTCCAGGGGTTGATTAACCTCCCAAGTGAATTGTTTGCTAACCCCAACGCGCAAAAGGCAATTTTGCTTTTGCAGCGTCATGGTGGAAATAGTAAGCAAGCGGTGAAAGTGTTATTAGGTGAATTCCCATCGTTCAAGCAGCCAAAGGAATTTGGTGCGTTCATGCAAGAAATTGATCAATGGGTTAAGACAAATCTAGGTTAAAAAGGAGACATTGTTATGTCAAAGTCAATTGCAGTTAATGCCGGTAGTTCAACATTAAAGTTTAAGCTTTTCGATATGCCAAGTGAGAACGTGGTTGCAGAAGGAACCATCGAACGGATTGGCGAAGAAATGGGCCACGCCAAGATCAAGTATGATGGTCACAAGCATGAAGACGAAAAACCATTTGCTGACCACGGGGCAGCAATTAAGTACTTACTAGACCAACTGATTGCCCTGGGAATTGTTAAGAGTTATGACGAAATTACGGCCGTTGGTCACCGTGTTGTTGCGGGTGGTGAATACTTCAAAGATTCCGCAGTAATCACTGATGACGTTATTAAGAAGATCGATTCCCTCGCTGAATATGCACCACTGCACGACCCGGCTGAATTACTGGGGATCAAGGCCTTCAAGAAGGCTCTGCCAAATGCATTTGCTGTTGCTGTCTTTGACACTTCCTTCCATGCCAACATGCCAAAGAAGAATGCCCTTTACAGTATTCCTTACGAATGGTATGAGAAGTACGGTGCTCGGAAGTACGGTGCCCACGGTACTAGTCACCGTTATGTTGCCGCGCAAGCAGCCAAGATGCTGGGCAAGCCATTAGAAGACCTTAAGTTAATCACGATGCACATTGGGGCGGGTGCTTCAATCACCGCAATTAAGGATGGTAAGTCTTATGATACTTCAATGGGCTTCACACCATTAGCCGGGATCACGATGGCAACGCGTTCTGGGGATGTTGACCCATCACTGGTCGCCTTTGTTGAAGAGAAGACGGGGATGTCTTCTGACGAAATGATTGACACCTTGAACCACAAGTCTGGTCTGTTGGGTATTTCAGAACTTTCTCCTGATATGCGGGATATTCTGGATGCTGCTGATAAGGGGAACGAAAAGGCCCAACTGGCACTTGATATTTACGTCAACCGGATCAAGCGTTATCTCGGTGCTTACATTGCTGAAATGGATGGTGTTGATGCGATTGTATTCACTGCTGGTGTCGGTGAAAACAGTATTCCAGTACGGAAGTTGATCACCGATAACATGGATTGCTTCGGCATCAAGATTGACCAAGAAAAGAACAAGTGCCACGGTGTCCAACGTGACTTGTCAGCCCCTGATGCTAAGGTCAAGACCTTGTTAATTCCAACTAACGAAGAGCTGATGATTGTTCGTGATATTGAACGGTTAAAGAAAGAACAAGCAAACTAATCGTTAAAAAATATAATAGGAGAGGAACTGGGGATGCGGTTCCTCTTTTTTGAAAGGAGGATAATCAATGCAATTTGTAACCTCAGATACCCATTTCTTCCACAGTGACCTCCTGGGGATTGATAAGTTTGCCCCACGGCCCTTTCCGGATGTGGCAACGATGAATCAGACCATTATTGATAACTGGAACGCCCGGGTAGGTGAGCATGACATTGTCTACCATCTTGGCGACATTGCCCTGTACTTTACCCGACCACCTCGAAAATCATACGAAGCGGTTTACAAAGTGCTCTGCCAACTCAATGGACGACTAGAATTAGTGAAGGGTAATCATGATAGTCGGGCCCTATTCAAGTATCTGGACGCCCATAATTTCATGGTCGACGGGCACCCTAAATTTACCTTTCATGATGTGGGTATTTTATTAAAATATGACCACCGTCAATACTATTTAACCCATTATCCAATGATGCTGGGAATTGCTCCCCAGATTGTTAACCTCCATGGTCATATTCACCATTATTCCGTACCGACTAAGGAAAACATCAATGTTGGTGTAGATGCACCCGAAATGGCGTTTCTCCATCCCCAACCCGCTTTTGGGACCCCGATAACTTTTGCTGAAGTGGAGGAAATAATTGCTCAAAAAACGGCCGCCCTTGCTAAGCAAAAGTAGGGTGAATGTATGTTATGATAATTAAGATTAGCTATTGATGGAGGTGAGCAAATGAATCGGGCAAAAATTCAAGATTATATTGACCAGCGTGAAGAACAGCGGGCCGACCTCTACCATATTGAGCGTGACGACGAGAACCATTTTCGGTTGAATGGTCACCCCTATGAATTGGTCAAGGATTATCGCGATGGCTTTAATCCAACAGAACTATCCAAGCGTTTCAGTTCGGTATTAAGTAAGTATGACTATATTGTTGGTGACTGGGGTTACGACCAGTTAAGGCTGAAGGGATTTTATGCAAAAGAAAATCCGGGTTTTACTCCTGAGAAAAGCGTTGAAACGATTGAAGATTACCTTTTTGAGGATTGTAACTTTGGCTGTGCTTATTTCATTATCCATAATGAAGATGTTAAAGTCGGGCACCCCCACCACCGCAGAAGACGGCGTAACCATTCTAGTAAAAAGGGACCGGTAATAAAGGAACGGCGGCGTAAAGTTAAACAGCCAAGTGTTCGGCACCGTAAAAATCAGCACGCGGAACGAGTAAAAACTGGTAAGCACCAGCAGAAGTTTGTTATTTGTCAACGGAAACAAGGAGCAAAAAAGCGTAAATGAGTAAGAACTACCAAGGATATTTCATCGACTTAGACGGGACGACCTATAAGGGAAAAAAACAAATACCAGCAGCTGCCCGCTTCATTAAACGGTTAAAGGCGGCGGATAAGACAATCCTGTTCGTTACTAATAATAGTACGCGGTCACCAGAGCTTGTTGCCAATAACCTGCGGGAAAATCATAACATTGATGTTAAGGCAGAAAATGTCTACACAACGGCTCTGGCAACTGCGGACTACCTTGATGGAATTGCTGGCGAGAAGAGAAAAGTGTACGTTGTTGGTGAGAGTGGGTTGCGTGGTGCCCTGACGGCGGGTGGCTTTGAAATTACCGACCAGCAGCCGGATTTTGTGGTTGTTGGTCTTGATTCGCAGGTTACCTACGCTAAGTTGGAAACAGCCGTATTGCTTATCAGGGATGGTGCGAAGTTCATTGGGACGAATGCAGATAGTAATTTGCCCAATGAACGGGGGATGGTCCCGGGAGCGGGTTCAATTGTTAAGTTGGTAGAATATGCAACCCAACAAAAGCCATTGATGATTGGTAAACCAGAGAAAATAATAATGGAGATGGCACTACAAAAGGTTGGCTTAAGTCGTGATGAAGTGGTGATGGTTGGTGATAACTATCACACTGATATTCAAGCTGCCATCAATGTTGGAATGGACAGTCTGTTGGTCTATACTGGACTTTCTAAGCCCGCGGAGGTTGCTCGTGAAGCAGTTCAGCCGACGAATTCTGTGAGGTCACTTGATGAATGGAAAATATCTAAGTAAAAAAAGAGCAACCCTCGTCGTCGTGGCTTACACCATGATGGCAATGAGCGTTGCTCTTTTTCTTGCGCTTAACCTATCAGTATTGTTCATTCATTATCCGCACCGGAACATCAGCGTCGCAGCAGCGCGTAATGACTACCTGCGTTTGCTCTGGTACCTCCAAGATCCGGGTAACCACCAACTGTTGTTGCGTCACATTCCCCTATCAAAAGTTGGTTACCGTCATTTCAAAGATGTTCGGTTAATCATGATAGTGAATGAAGCTCTGATGGTTATCAGTGGTAGCTTAGTATTTATCCTTCTAAGAAAGATTCGGCGGGTTAAAACGACCTGGCAACTATTGAAGCCGTTGGAGGCAATCATGACCATATTGATAATTATCTTTACGATGGTGTTCGTTAACTTTCCAACGCTTTTTGTTAGGTTTCATTTCCTAATTTTTGCTAATCATGATTGGGTTTTTAACGCTAATTCCGATCCAATTATTTTAATGCTTCCGGTAAGCTTCTTTACCCACGTATTTCTTTTATGGGGAGGATTATTCTTTACTCTCCTCCTCATACTCTGGAGCGGAGTTTATGTTTCCTGGCGTTTTTTGAAACTTTGAGCGGCAGAAGCCGATGATTGCTGGTAGCAGGGTTACAAAAATAATTGCCAGAATAATTAGAGAGAAGTGCTCCTGTACAAAGGGGAGGTTGCCGAAGAAGTAACCCGATGCGCAACAGAGAAATACCCATGAAAAGCAACCTATTAAGCTGTATGGAATAAAACGGCGGTAGGCAAAGCCGGAACCAGCGGCTGCAAATGGTGCAAATGTTCGAATTATCGGCATGAAACGAGCCAAAATGATTGCTGGGGCACCGTGCTTTTCAAAGAAGGCTTCTGATTTGGCAAGGCTCTCTTTGTTTATTAAACGGCCGAAGAGGGAGTGATTTGACAATCCCTTACCGATTTTATGGCCAATTAAGAAGTTAAGTGAGTCACCAGCTAGGCAGGCAAGGAAGAATAAGATACTGAAGATCCATATGTTCAGATGGTATCTGGGGTCGGCTGCAATTGCGCTTGCGGCAAAGAGGAGGGAGTCACCAGGTAAGAATGGTAAGACGACGGCCCCTGTTTCAATGAATACGATTGCCAATAGTATTAGGTAGGTCCATCCACCAAATTGATTAACGATTTGTACAATGTGGACGTCGATGTGAAGTATGAAATCGATTAAAGTTGCCACTTAAATTCTCCTTTAGTTGTAGATGTTTCATATAACAATGATGAAGTTTAGCAAGTAATTCGGTGTTTGTTAAGATAGGAGTGGGAAAATTAGTATAAATGTAATATTTATTAAACAAAGGAGTTACAGGTGATAGTTCGTAATTCAGCCGATATTTATCATTGTAGAGGAGCAACAACTGGGAAATTTAGTGAATAAATCAAATCGTCTACTATGGCTCAGCAATATTGTTCATTTGTGTGATTTTGGGAATCCATTTTACTTTTAATTTGTTGTTGACACTTAATACTAAGTCTTGTATAGTAGTTAACGTTGTCAGCAAGAGCTTAATCGCTTCCTGCAAGCTGATTAAATCAAATTAATGATTGACAGCTTCTGGACAATATGATATATTATAAAAGCTGCTTGTTAAGGAGCTAACTTAATTAATTAAAATTAGTTGTTGACTTTGATGAGCAGATTTGATAA
>CAJMLF010000004.1 GCA_905214235.1 uncultured bacterium
ACTTACTCTGCCACTTGGTTACTTGCTTTTCCGCCCATTTAGCATTAAAGGTTCCATACTTAATTCCATCAGAACTAATGGCTAGATTAGCGATGCCAACATCAATTCCGACTACTTTCCCTGTCTTCCTTAAGTGTTCGGGAGCTTCAACTGCCACTTGTAATGACAGATAGTAGCGGCCAGTGGGCTCGAGACAAACCGTATAGCACTTAATCTTGCTATTAGCTAACAATGTTGTTTTACTAGTCCGAATACTGCCCAGCTTAGGCAACTTGACCCGCCGTTTAGCAAGCACTCGACAAACTGACCGCCCCGTATAAGCTTGCCGAATAGCGCGACGCGATTTAAAACGTGGGTAACCACCTTGGCGTTTAAATAACATCTTAAAGGCTTGGGCGAGGTTGTGATTAACCACTAGAAAACTAGTTGAGTCACTCGCCCTAAGAAATGGGTATTCTTGCTTGAGTCTCTTCAGTAGATAATTCATTCCGTATTCATTGACGAAGTGACTACCGGGATTATTTTGATACCGTTCCTTGGCCATCGCCAACATTTGGTTCCAAACGAAGCGATCATTACCAAACATCTGCCACAATTGTTCCCTTTGCTGGGCATTGGGATATAGACGAAGTTTAATCCCCTTTATAACTTGCGCCATTTTCACCACAATCTTTCATCATCGGCCAGTCAACAAAGCTAATTAATACCTGAACACCACTCTCTGTTAAGAATATTATATCATATCCCGAAACGTGCGTTCGATTAAAAGATTAAAAAATAGGCAATTCATCACGTCCTTAAAAGAACGTGTTTCCTTGCCCGTTTTCAAAAACTTATTGAAGAGTAGCGATGGTATCAGCGTCAGTGCAGCGGGGGTCCTTAAAATCGCCTACCAACGGAACCAAGCTAGTGTGACTAACTCGCCGCACCAGCCCCTGTTAGAATCATTAGCCGAAACGTTGCAGCAGCGAAAGCTAAAACTCCTAATTACTATCGATGAAATTAGCTCAACACCAGCGTTACGCGAATTCGCAGCCATTTACCAGATTCTTTTACGGAATGAGTACCACATTGCCCTACTAATGGCAGGACTGCCAAGTAAGGTATCGGAGCTGTAAAACGATGATGTCTTGACCTTCTTGTTGCGGAGTCAGCGAATATATCTGGAGCCACTGAGCCTTTTGACAATTAAGAACAGCTACCGGCAAGCCTTTAGTCGCGGTAAGCGAGAAATTGATGAGCATACATTAAATTTCATTACCAAGATTACCAACGGCTATGCCTACGCCTTCCAGTTACTCGGTTTTCTCCTGTGGCGGACGGGAAAATCACTGATCGACCAGGCAACGGTTGACCAGGTGCTAGCTGATTATAAAGCTGAGTTGCTTAGAAATGTTTATCTGAAAATGTACCAGGAGCTCTCCCCCGTTGACCGTAAGTTTGTCCTCACGATGGCCGAACTTGGCGGGAACACTGTGAAGACATCCGCAATCGGCACGCGGATGAACAAGTCTAAGAACTATATTTCAGCCTACCGACGGCGGCTCCTCGATGACCAGCTAATTACGGCACCGTCCTGGGGCGAGCTGTCCTTCACCCTTCCCTTCTTCGCTGAATTTGTCATCGAATACCATGATCTTTACTAAAGAATTGGGAGATAGAAGCTGGGAAAAAAGCTTCAGAGTGCTCCATATGGCTAGTATAGGACGATTGTTGGCACGGTACGGGCCAATGATTGTCCGTAACTAGACACTAGGAGCACGCTTTTTTTCCGCGATTACTGTGTAATATTCGGAAAACTAAAAGAGGCTGGTGAGAAAACAAAGCTTTCTCCCAACCTCGTCTTTCGAAGCGAAGCTAGCCTGTGGAAGCACAAAGAGGGCTCTAGGGTTCGGATTTCCCGAACGCTAGAGCCCCTTTGTGTACTGCGCCATAGCATTTTTAACTATATGGGGGACTTAGTCACAGCCCCATTTATATTAATCGATTCTAAAGACTGGCGTACACGGGTCCGCCATTAGTTCCCGGATGGTGCAAAGGTACTGTTGACCCGGTCATTATTTTCCGGTGCCGACACCTCGCTGTATGGCTGGGTGGTCCCGTCATCCCAGGTGACTGACCCGTCGTAGTGGACGAACGCCTTCTGGTCCATGTCAGACCGGGTCACCTCAAAGCCCCCGGATACCGGAACGGCGTGGTAGAGGCTATCATCCGCGGCCATCGCATGGGCAACAAGACTCGCCGCATCGTCCGCGGTATTGATTACGTGCTGCTCACTGGACGCACTGGCAGAGCTACTCTGGCGCTCGCTACTTTGACTGGCGCTACTTGCTGATTGGTCGCTGGCCTGGCGTTGGGCCCGCCGATGGTGGTGACTCACCTGACTTGTCTTTACACTACTCGAGGCGGCCGACTCATCGTGGTGGCTATTACCACAACCAGATAATCTCAATCCTAACACAACCATCGAAAACAAAATAGCTGATTTCTTCATTTGAATCTCCTCTTTGTATATAAAATGCTTTACTATGTGAACTAATATATAGTTATTTATAATATAATAAAATAATTTAACCGTTTTCATCTGTCTGACCAAATCGGTTAAACTAAGGATAACAACTCGAAAGGAGTCTTGTCCATGGCACTCCATGACCAACAAATTTATAATCCAGATGACCCAGAAATTTTAAAAAAGCAAGCGGCGGCCCAGTTGCCAATGTACGAATATAATCGCACCCTGCCTACCGAGGGCGATAAGCGCCAGCGTCTGTTGAAGGAAATGCTCGGTAAAGTGGGTGAAGGCTGCTTCCTTGAGCCACCCTTCCACGCCAACTTTGGCGGCAAACACGTCATGCTTGGTGACCACATCTATGCTAACTTCAACCTGACCGTGGTCGATGACACCTACATCTATATCGGCAGTCACACCATGATCGGCCCTAACGTCACCCTGGCATCCGCTAATCATCCAATTCTGCCGGAATTACGGGAAAAGGGCTACCAATATAACCTGTCGATCCACATTGGTAAAAACTGCTGGCTCGGGGCCGGCGTCATTGTTGTTCCCGGGGTCACAATTGGTAATAATACCGTAGTCGGGGCCGGTGCGGTTGTCACCAAGAACCTGCCTGCTAACGTGGTCGCTGTCGGGGTTCCGGCCAAGGTTGTACGGCCAATTAGTGACCACGACCGCAAGTACTACCATAGCCAGATGAAGATCGATCCCAAGCTTTTGTCATAATAGAAAGGAGGCTCCCCCGACAAGTCCGGGGCCTTGCTCTTCACCTTCCGAACCCATCACACTAACTATTTCGAGATCAACAATACCGAGATGACCGATGACCTATGGCGGCGACGAGCTGATGAACGGCGGTCTGCTGTCCGCCCCGAAGACTCCAAAGCCAAATAAATCAGTGCTTTAAATTAGTTATCGGTGCAAAATCTGCTAATTTTGCACCGATAACTTTTGTTTTTGCACCGATAAGGAGATGATTGCACTGAAAACTTTTAATTACAAAACCTTAAACGACCTACGTCTAACAACCTCGATGGTCGAAAAGCTGAGTCAAATCCATGAATTAAAGGGGAAAACTGCACACATCTCAATAAAATCCAAGGATATTTTGGATAAACTTCTGGCCGTTGCAAAGATTGAAAGTACTGATTCCTCTAATCGTATCGAGGGTATTGCCACAAGTGATGTGCGTCTTAAGCAATTAATGAATCAGAAAACAATGCCAAAAAATCGGAGTGAGGAAGAGATTTATGGATACCGTGATGTCCTTGCCACAATCCACGAAAACTATCAGTACATTAAAATAACGCCCAACAATATTTTGGCTCTGCACAAAGAATTGTTTAACTTTACCGCTAGTACTTGGGGCGGTGAATTCAAGAATATCGATAATGCAATTATCACAACTTTTGCAGACGGGCACCGTGAAACACATTTCACTCCGCCACCGGCATACCTTACGCCAAAATTAATTGAGGAACTTTGCAATGCGTATAAAAATTCGCTCCAGGAAAATTACTTTCCCCCATTAATCATTGCAGCTGCTTTCATGCTTGACTTTGTTTCTATTCACCCATTTAGAGACGGGAATGGTCGCATGTCAAGGCTACTCATGCTCCTTGAACTGCATCAACTAGGTTTTGACGTTGGCAAATATATTAGTTTGGAACGACTGATTGAAAAAACAAAAGCCCAGTACTACAACACATTACTAAAAAGTTCTGGTAAACAATGGTCAGAAAATAAAAACGACTATTCGTACTTTATTGACTACTTTCTCAGTATTGTTCTTCAAGCATATCGTGAATTAGACTCCCGAATCGATTTTACTAATGATACCGATATAAATCCTGAATCATTAATTCTTGCTAAATTATCAAATAGTCTACGGCCCCTCTCAAGACGAGAATTGATGGGACTTATTCCACAATACGGTGAAACCACGATTAAACACGCTTTGGCGACGCTCCGTAAACAACACAAGATCAAGTTAATTGGGCGCGGACGCGCAAGTAAATACAAGACTAATGATTAATACAGTGCTTTAAATCAGTTATCGGTGCAAAAAATGCTAATTTTGCACCGATAACTTTTGTTTTGCACCGAAAAGGAACATCATAATCAGTAAATACTTCATGAAAGGAAGAAATCATCATCCAACAGCACAATACCCCTATGTCAATCCGAATCCTGGCCCACAGTTTCCGGGTTAAAGACACTGGAAACTGGAAAACGGAAAACAACTTTGATTTTTCAGCCCAAGGTAAAAAGCCTTAACCACTATTTTTAATTTCGACTAAAAGAATACTAAGCGCAAGTCCAGCATTCTTTTTTCATCTTCTAAAAATTAGGTCCTGTTATAAAGTCCGGTATTTTTCAGATCCTTGGTTAACGATTTACCTGATTAACATCCGTTCCCCACTTTCTTTCAAACAATTGGCAATGCTCCTGTTTTACAACACGCCGGTCTGGCAAATCGTAATTTCTTTGCTCCGGCTCGGTTTCGCCGTATAATTAAACTATCCTAAAAATAAGAAGTGAACTTTTTAATGACAGAAAATAAACGACTCTATGACGTCTTCCAGCCTGACCATTACGATGTCTACCTCGACATTGACCGGGCCAAGAAGACAATTACTGGGACGACCACCATTGATGGGTACGCCAGCCAACCAGTGATCAAGATCAACCAGAAGTTTCTCCACATCGCTAACGTCACCGTAGACCAAAAGCAGGTGCCGTTTACCGTCAAGGACGACGAGGAAGCGGTCGAAATTACCCTGCCTGCCGCCGGCGATGTTAAGCTGAGCATCGACTACACCGCACCACTGACCGACACAATGATGGGGATCTACCCATCCTATTACAAGGTTAACGGCGAACAGAAGCAAATTATCGGGACCCAGTTTGAAACGACCGCGGCCCGGCAAGCCTTCCCGTGTGTCGACGAGCCTGCCGCTAAGGCCACCTTCTCTTTGGCCATCAAGTTTGACGAGCACCCCGGTGAAACGATCATCGCTAATATGCCGGAGAACCATGTTAAGGACGGGGTCCACTACTTTGACCAGACCGTCAAGATGTCAACCTACCTGGTTGCCTTTGCCTTTGGTGAGTTACAAAGCAAACTGACAGAAACGAAGTCCGGCGTTAAGGTCGGGGTCTTCGCTACCAAGGCCCACCAAGCAAAGGAACTCGACTTCGCCCTTGAGATTGCTAAGAAGGCCATCGAATTCTACGAAGACTTCTACCACACTCCGTACCCACTACCGCACTCCTGGCAGTTGGCCCTGCCAGACTTCTCAGCTGGGGCCATGGAAAACTGGGGCTTGGTAACCTACCGTGAAGCCTACCTTCTCTTGGACCCTGACAACACCGCCCTCGACATGAAGCAACTGGTTGCCATCGTTATTACCCACGAGCTGGCCCACCAGTGGTTTGGTGACCTGGTAACGATGAAGTGGTGGGATGACCTGTGGCTCAACGAAAGTTTTGCCAACATGATGGAATACGTCTCCGTTGACGCCATCCACCCCGAATGGAAGATTTGGGAATTGTTCCAAACCTCCGAAGCTCCGATGGCCCTGCAACGGGACGCAACTGATGGGGTCCAGCCCGTCCACGTTGAAGTTAACAATCCGGCCGAAATTGACTCAATCTTCGACCCGGCGATCGTTTACGCCAAGGGCTCCCGGATGCTAGTCATGGTCCGGGCCCTGCTCGGTGACAATGCCCTGCGTGCCGGCTTGAAGAACTACTTTGCCGCCCACAAGTACAACAACGCCGCTGGTAATGACCTCTGGCAGGCCCTCGGTGACGCATCCGGCCTGAACATCGGCGAAATCATGAAGTCCTGGCTGGAACAACCGGGTTACCCCGTGGTTTCTGCCACAGTTAACGACCAGGGACAACTGGTCCTTAGCCAGAAACAGTTCTTCATCGGCGACGGCAAGGATAAGGGCCGGACGTGGCAGATTCCGTTGAACAGTAACTACGACGCTGCTCCACAGATCATGGCAGATAAGGAAGTCGTCCTCGGCGACTACGCAACCCTGCGGAAGCAAGCGGGTCAGCCGTTCCGTCTCAATGTCGGCAACAACTCCCACTTCATCGTTAAGTATGACGACCAGCTGTTGAAGGACATCCTTGACCACGCCACTGACCTGGACAGCATCAGTCAACGGCAGCTCCTTCAAGACTTGCGCCTGCTCGCGGAAGGGCAACAGATTTTCTATGCCAGCCTGATTCCACTGCTGACCCGGTTTGCCGGCAGCCACTTGGTCATCGTGAACGCCGAGCTCTACCACATCGCCAACAGCCTCAAGATGTTTGTTAAACCTGGTTCGGCTGAAGAAGCCCACCTGAAGAAGTTCTTCAACCAATTGAGCAAGGACCAGGTTGCCCGGCTCGGTTGGCTACCTAAGGCGGGTGAAAGCAACGACGACCAGCTGGTACGACCATACGTACTCAACGCGGCCCTCTATGCCCACAACGAAGAAGCAATTAAGGCGGCCCACCAGATTTTCCTTGATAACCAGGATAAACTTGGTGCCCTGTCCGCCGACATCCGGGGACTGGTCCTGAAGAGTGAGGTTCAAAACTACGGTAGTCGGGACCTCTTCGATAAGCTGCTTGCCGCCTACCAGCAAACTGCGGACCCAAGTTACAAGGCCGACTTGCGGATGGCAATTCCAACCACGACCGACCCTGAACTGATCAAGCTGATCATCGGTCACTACAAGGATGCCCAGGTAATTAAGCCCCAGGACCTTCGTGCATGGTACCGCGGTATTTTAGCCAACGATGCCGGTCAAGAAGCAGCTTGGGATTGGCTGCGTAATGAATGGCAGTGGCTGGATGACACGGTCGGTGGCGACATGGAGTTTGCCTCCTACATCACCGTTTCCGCGGGCATCTTCCACACCCCACAGCGGTTAGCTGAATTCAAGGAATTCTTTGAACCAAAGATCAATACGCCGGGTCTGACCCGAGAGATCACGATGGACATCCGGATCATTGAGAGCAAGGTTGCCCTGGTGGAAAAGGAAGCTGCCGCCGTAAACGCGGCAATTGCGGACTAACATTATAAATAACTGTTAAACGACAAAATCCAGTATGGCGACAATGTCATCCTGGATTTTTATGTTTCATGTGAAACACTGTAAAATTAATCCGCCATCAAATCAGCAATAATTGCCTTAACCGGCCGAATCTCATGAATGCTGGTAATCCCGGTTCCCAGCGAAACGTAACCGTGGTCCCAGTCACCGTCGACCATCCCCAGCTTCAAGCCGTATAAACCGCCCATGACCTTGCCGAGTTCGTCCCGGCTAACCCCCTGGTCACTCAATTCCTGGAGGTGGTCAGCAAACGGCCCCGGCAAGGACCGGTAATAGGCCGGCTTGGTCCGAAACAGCAATAGGTCATCGGCGGTTGAATTGACAATTGCTTGCTTAACCTTAGCCGCCGCCCGGTTTTCCTCACTGGCAATGAAGACACTACCGCAGTACACCCCTTCGGCGCCGAGGGCCAGGGCCGCCTTGACTGCCCGCCGGTCGGTGATTCCACCTGCTGCCAGAACCGGCGTATGGTTAACCGCATCAACGATCATCCGAACAATTGAGAAGGTGCCCACTACCTGCTTGGGGAGGGTGCCCCCTTCGTCAAAGCCGGTTGCGACGATTACGTCAGCGCCGTTTTTCTCGGCCGCCCGGGCATTACTTACCGTTGGGTTCAGGGCCCGGTAAATAATCTTAATATCATGATCTTTCAGCACTTGGAAGATTTCGGGATAAACCTCACTCCCCGTGTAAACAACGGCCGGAACGCCCTCTTCAATCATCATCTTGATCAGGGGCTTGGTGTGGCCATCGTTTCCACCATTGGATGGAATAATGTTGACCGCAAACGTTCCCGTGGTCAGCTTCTTAACCTTCCGCACCTCATTACGCATCCGTTCTACCGTCATGGCATGGCGCTTGGCCGGGTCCGGATCCCTGAACCGTTCGTTTTGCCCCGCTGCTGGTCCCAGCGTGCCGAGGCCCCCTGCATTCGTGACCGCCGCAACAAATTTGGCATCGGTCAGCCAGGCCAGTGGGCCCTGGATAATTGGGTACTTAATACTTAATGCTTTACATACACGATTCATAATTAAACAGCTCCTTCTTGATTAATCGCTAATAAGTCACTTGGTTGAGCTAGCCGAAAATCGGCTGCCGTAATTTTACTAGGGTCACTGGCACCGTACTCCGCCCCGGCAAACCTAATACTAGCCGCATGAGCCGCCGCCAGGTCAGTTGGCATGTCACCAACGTAAACCGCAGTCGTTGGGTCCGCGCCGAGCCGGTCCAGCGCTTTAAGGATTGGCGCCGGCGATGGCTTATGGGCCGTTGTGTCATCTGCCGTGACCACGACCGTAAAATTCTCGGCAAACGGGTACTGGTTTTGGAAATATTGCTGGTACTCCGCCCGCGTTTTGGAGGTAACGATTGCCAATTGAGTGCCCTGCTTGGCTGCCAGTTGGCTGATGGTCGCGGGAATCCCCGGCAGGACCCTTACTTGATCAAAGTGCTGGTAGGACCGGTGAATCCATTCCTCGTTGATTGAATCAATTTCTCCTGCCGGGACACCAAGTTTCTTTAGGGCGTCCACAGCTGCGATTCCGTACAGTCCCCTTTCTACTTTCAGCGGATCAGGGAAGTGGTAGCCATGTGCTTTTAGCGTTTCTATCAAAGCTGGCATATACATTGCAAAAGTATCAATCAACGTTCCATCAATGTCGAAAATATAGTTGTTAACCGTCATTTTGCTTTCCCCCTATGCAAATGAAGTGGCAACACTTCCGGCAACGATTAGCAAGATACCGAGGATGGTGTATTTCAGTTCCCGCTTACTCTTGTGCTCGTGCAGGATAATAATTCCCCCAAAAGTGGCAATGACCACGTTCAATTGGGTCCAAATGAAGGCCGACGTGTTCCCGTTAGCCTGGGCGGAGAAAATGTAGGCAAATCCGGCAATCCCCCAGGCCAGACCACCGAGGATATTCATGTACTGGGCCCGTTGGGTAAATGCCTTTCGGTCGGTAAAGAAGCCGTAAATCAGGGCGCCAAGCAGAATCCCCAGCATCTCAGGGAGGAAAATCCCGGTCCCACTCTGTTCCTTAATGATTGCAATGTTGGGAAAGGACGAGTATACCCAAAAGCCAATCGTTGTGCACAGCAGGAAGATAACGTCACGGGCGGTAATACTCTGCCCCTTTTGGTCACTCACCGAGGTAAACAGGGCCCCAATCACGACGACAATCAGGGTCGCTATTCCGATAACCTTTGACCGGGCCCCCGCCCAGTCACCAAACATCGTCATCCCAATGATTGAGTTACCAATTAGTTGGAAGACCGTTGACAAGGGAACCGTGTTGGCTACCCCGATTCGCTTGAACGAAATAAACTGACCAATCTGGCCAATCGTCCACAGGGCCCCACATAAAATTGCCAAAGCAAAGGCAGTTAAACTAACAGTGGGCCGGGTAAAAATGAAAGCCAGCAGGCCAATGATCGATGCCCCGGCACCAATCCCGAAGATTTGGTTAACCGGTGATCCACCAACCTTTCCCGTAATAATTGGCATTGACCCCCAACCGAGGGCGGGAATTAGTGCAATTAAAATGTTCATTACTAGCACTCCTTTGTTGTTTTAATTTTCTTCAGCAATTAAAATAACTTAGGAAACCTGTTTCCGGTCAAGAGAAATGGAGAAAAAAATGACCACAATTTATGACATCGCTAAAAAAGTGGGTTGCGCACCCTCAACCGTCTCAAAATATATTACTAAACACGGCTACGTGAGCCAGGCAATGGGACAGAAAATTGCCACGGCAATGCAGGAACTCAACTACCACTATAACGGAATTGCCCGAGCCCTCAGTACGAGCACCAGTAATCGGATTGGGATCGTTGTGCCCTTCTTGGACCACCCCTACTTCCAGGGACTAGTTAACGCCATCAGTGAGGCCCTCGCCAAGGCGGGCAAGGAGGTGGTGATCTTTCCCACCCGGTACGCAATCGCCAGTGAGCAGCGGGCCCTCAGTGAGTTGGTCCACCACCTAATTGACGGCCTCATCATCACCTCACACGCCCTCCCCCGGCACGAAATCAATAAGTACCAGGTCCACGGTACGATCGTCTTTTGTGAGTCCAGCACAGACCCCGCAATTAAGTCGGTTGAAATTAACCGGACCACCGCAATGATCGACCTCTTCTCGGCCCTCAAAAAGCGGCGGTTAACCCGGGTGGGGCTTTTCTTCATTCGTCGTCCGGAAAATAGCGTCACCACGACGGAAACCCTCGCCGCATACCACCAGGTCTTCAACTGCCACCCCGCTCCTGACTTTATCCGCTACCACTGCCGTAACTTTGCGGATGGTCAAAAGGCAACCAGGCAAATGTTGGCTGCCCAGCCAGCCATCCAGGCAATCCTCACGGAAAGTGACATCAGCGCTGCTGGGTCCCAGCAAGAAATCACCAGGCAGGATAAAGATATTCAGGTCGTTGGCCAGGGCAACCACCTATTAAGTAGCCTGCTCAATTTTTCTTCCATTGACCAGCACTTACCTGAAATCGGCCAGCAGGCGGTCGATCTGGTTTTGGGCCAGGCAGCTGACCCGCAGAAGGTCATTAAATTTAACTTTATTGACCGAATTTAAAAAAGGGCTTGCTAGGAAACCGATTTCCGCGAGTATAACTTAAATCGTAAGGTTAAGCGCTTACAATTCATGCTATATTTGGAGGTCGACATTATGATTAAAGAATTTGCTTCCCCATCCTCATACGTTCAAGGCAAAGGTGTTTTGCTCAACAGTGACCCATATCTGAAGAGCTTTGGTAAGAAACCCCTCCTGGTAACTGATGATGATGTTTACAAGATTGTTGGTAAAAAGTTAGAAGACTACCTGACCGCAAATGGTTACCAGGTCGACCTGGTTAAGTTTAACGGTGAGTCCTCAACCAACGAAATTGACCGGATCTCGGCGATTGGTAAGCAGGACAACGTTAGCGTTGTTTACGGTCTTGGTGGCGGGAAAACCAGTGATTCTGCTAAGGCGGTTGCCGACAATTTGGGTCTCCCCGTTGTTATCATGCCAACTCTGGCTTCAACTGACGCTCCATGTTCCCGGCTTTCCGTTATATACAAGGATGACGGTAGCTTTGACCACTACCGCTTTTACTCCCACAACCCCGACCTGGTCTTGGTGGACAGCCAGGTAATCGCCGGGGCTCCTGCTAAGCTGCTTATTTCCGGGATTGCTGACGCCTTGGCTACCAACGTTGAAGCCCAAGCCGTTGCCCAGGCTGGTGCTGACACGATGCTAAACGAAGGTCAGACGTTGGTCGGTAACGCCATTGCCCAAAAGTGTGAGGATACCCTCTTCAAGTACGCCCACATTGCCGTCGCCGATGTTAAGCACCACGTCGTCACGAGCGCCTTGGAAAAGGTTATCGAAGCTAATACGCTGATGAGTGGCCTCGGCTTCGAAAGTGGTGGCCTTTCTGGTGCCCACGCGATTCACGACGGTTTGACGGCCCTGGAAGAAACGCATGCGTTGTCACACGGTCAAAAGGTGGCATACGGTACGCTAACCCAACTGATGCTGGAAGGTACCAACCAAAAGCGTTACAACAAGTACTTTGAATTGATCCTTTCGCTTGGCTTACCAACCACCCTTGCTGACTTAGGCCTCGCTGATGCTGGTGATGACAAGCTCCTGGTTGCCGCTAAGGCCGCCTGCTCAGAAAATGACACCATCAGCCGGCTGCCATTCAAGGTCACTCCTGATGACGTTGCCCAAGCCTTCCGGGCGGTTGATGCCTACACCACGGACTACCTGGCAAGCCACAAATAAGTAGTAATAAGTGCCAATAATACCTTCTAAAAAAACGCATAACAAAAGGCGGTACGCATCCAAATTGGAATGGCGTACCGCCTTTTAATTAGAATTCACTCGTTTTATAACTTTTTATAACTTTTTCTCTTATTTTATAACTTCTTTTAATCAACTTTCTCTTGTATATCATTGAACAATATTTGCTATTTGAACATAAAAAGTTCTTATTTAGTCCCATTTACAAGCAGTAGTATTGCTAATTATCCGTATCTATCGTATACTGCCTGTGTTGGGGTAGGAACTCCAGAGTTATTGTCCAGCGGAACGGAATGTGAACGTTGGAAGGAGGCCGGATGGCTGCTTTGGTTTTCCGCATTCACCATGGACAACCGTCGATGGTTCCCTAACAAATAAAATTTTAGGGAGTGTCTTGATGATGTCAGTATTATCTTTTGCTGGGCCGCGTTTTACGACCCGCCACATGACCTTAGCAGCCTTGCTAGTTGCCCTCCAGATTATCCTGAGCAAGCTCTCGGTAGGTGACCCGGCCGTTCTTAAATTTAGCTTCGGTTTTATCGCAACGGCCTTGATTGGTTACTACTTGGGGCCCTGGATTGGGGGCGCCGCAATGGTTGTTAACGACCTCGTTAGCAACACTATTTTGAACACGGGAAGCATGTTCTTCCCCGGCTTTACCTTCTCCGCCTTTGTTTCCGGAGTAATTGCCGGGATGTTTTTGTACAACCAAAGGATCACCTGGCAGCGGATCTTCATCTACGAATTTTTCCAGATCCTGGTGACTAACGTCTTCTTCACGACGTTGTGGGTCTACTTGATGAGCATGACCTCTTCCAGTACCGGTCGGGCCTTTACCGCCCTGCTAGCAATTCGCTTGCCAAAGGAGATTGTCTCCTGGCCGCTCGAAGCTATTTTGGTCCTGATCATTCTGCGGCAGTTGTCACGAATTAACTTACGTTTGGACCGTTAACCAATGATTAGAAAGATGAATTCGTCTGACCTTGATACTGTTATGCAGATCTGGTTTGACGGTAACTGTGATGCCCATTCCTTTATCCCCCGTTCATATTGGGAAAAGCAACGTCCCGCCGTCCGGGCAGCAATTAAGCGGGCCGAAGTTTACTGCTTTATTGATGGGACGGGAATTGTCCGGGGCTTTATCGGACTGACCGGTGATTATATCGCCGGCCTTTTTGTTTCGGCCGGCTTTCGCAACTGTGGAATCGGCCACCAACTGCTTAATTTTGCTAAAAAGGGCCATGACCAATTAGAATTAGCCGCCTACCGTCAGAACCAGCAGGCAATTAAATTTTACCAGCATAATGATTTTGTCATTACGCGCCAAACAAGCGCTGAGCTGCGGATGGCTTGGTCAATTAATAAATAATTTGGTAAAAAGGTCTTGCAATTTATAAAAAACAGGTTAGAATATCATTAAAGATTTCAAAAGCGATGAGGAAGAAGAGTAAAGCGCCGCATTCGTAAAGTGAGCTGGTGATAGTGAGAGACCGGCCGACCCTGGACGTTTGAAAAACACTTTCTCGCAGTGCCGCTGACCCAAATAATCATCATGATTAAAGTAGGCTCAGCCGTCCCCGGTACGTTACCACACCGGTAGAACGTGATTGCGTTCGAAAAGCGGTCTAAGAATTACGATTCTTAGGCAACTTGGGTGGTACCGCGGAATAAAGCCTTTCGTCCCTTCGATTTACGGGGGATGAAAGGCTTTTTATTTTATCCTCAAATCAAATTACGAGGAGTGTTAATTATGAGTTTGATTATTCCACAAGATTACGACCCAAAGTTATCTATCCGTGACACTGAAGCAGCCATCCGGTTCATCCGGGAGAACTTCCAGGATGAATTCGGCCACGAACTGCACCTGCAACGGATGTCCGCCCCAATGTTCGTCGAAAAGGGCACCGGGCTCAACGATAACCTGAACGGGGTTGAAAAGCCAGTTTCCTTCTCCATGAAGGGTCTGCCAGGCGAGACAATTGAAGTGGTCCACTCCCTGGCTAAGTGGAAGCGGATGGCCCTGAAGAAGTACGGTTTTGGCATGCATGAAGGTCTGTACACCAACATGAACGCCATCCGGAAGGACGAAGATCTCGACAACTTCCACTCCATCTACGTTGACCAGTGGGACTGGGAAAAGATCATCGCCAAGGAAGAACGGACGGAAACGACTTTGAAGGCCACCGTTCGGCAAATCTTCAAAGTTATCAAGAAGATTGAACGTGAACTCTGGGAACTCTACCCGGACGCCGTTTACCAACTGCCAGACGAAATTCACTTCGTCACAACCCAGGAATTGGAAGACCGCTGGCCAGACTTGACCCCAATGGAGCGGGAAGATAAAATTGCTAAGGAACTTGGTGCCGTCTTCGTAATGAAGATTGGTGATAAGCTGAAGCGCAGCGGCAAGTCGCACGATGGCCGGGCACCCGACTACGATGATTGGCAACTTAACGGTGACATTATTTTCTGGTACAAGCCCCTTCAAAAGAAGCTGGAAATCTCCAGCATGGGGATCCGGGTTAGCCCTGAATCCATGAAGGAACAGCTGGAAAAGGCCGGTGAAGAGGCCCGTGAAAAGCTGCCCTTCCACCAAATGCTGTTGAAGGGCGAACTGCCATACACCATTGGTGGTGGGATTGGTCAATCACGGCTCTGCATGCTGCTGCTTGGCAAGGCCCACGTTGGTGAAGTTCAAGCCAGTGTTTGGCCACAAGAAATGTTAGACAAGTGCGCTGCCGCACACATTCAGATTCTGTAATCTTAGTTTAGGAGTGAGTATTAGATGGAGACAATTACGATCAGCGAATCCCCAAAGCACGTGGGTGAAACTGTCAAGATTGGTGTTTGGTTAACTGATAAGCGGTCAAGTGGGAAGATTGCCTTCCTGCAGCTCCGTGATGGAACGGGATTCTTCCAGGGAATCATCCGGAAGAACGATGTTTCACCTGAAACATTCGACCTGGCAAAGCACGACTTACACCAGGAAACAAGTTTTTACGTTACCGGTGAAATTGCCGAAGATAAGCGTTCCAAATTCGGGTACGAAATTCACATTCAAGAAATTGAAGTTGTGGGCAAGAGTGAAGACTACCCAATCGGTAACAAGGAACACGGGATTGACTTCCTGCTGGACAACCGTCACTTATGGTTACGGAGCCGCAAGCCATGGGCTTTGATGCGGATCCGGAGCCGGGTAAAGCTGGCCACAATGGAATTCTTCGATAAGCACGGCTTCACCCAGTTCGATGCTCCTGAATTAACGGGAAGTGCTCCAGAAGGAACGACGGAACTGTTTGAAACTGACTACTTTGACCGTAGTGCATACCTGTCACAATCTGGTCAATTATATGAGGAAGCCGGGGCCATGGCATTAGGCCGCGTTTACTCAATGGGCCCAACCTTCCGGGCAGAAAAGTCCAAGACCCGGCGGCACCTGATGGAATTCTGGATGATTGAACCAGAAATGGCTTGGTGTCACGAAGAAGAGAGTGAAGAGATTCAGGAACAATACGTTGCCTACCTGATTCAGGACCTGATTGACCACTGTTCACGGGAACTGGAAATGGTTGGTCGGAGCGTCGAAAGCCTGAAGCCGTTTACTGAATTGCCATACCCACGGATCACCTACAAGAAGGCCATCGAAATGCTGCAAGAAGGCGGCATTGACGTTAAATACGGCGACGACTTTGGTTCACCAGAAGAAACCTACCTGGCAGACCAATTCAAGAAGCCGGTCTTCATTAAGAATTACCCCAAAGAAATCAAGGCCTTCTACATGCCATCTGACCCAACGGACGACCGGCAAGTTATTTGTGCCGACCTGTTGGCTCCAGAAGGCTACGGTGAAATCATTGGTGGTTCGGAACGTTCATACGACTACGAATACATCACCAACAAGCTGGAAGAAAACGGCTTGAGCAAGGAAGAATACGGCTGGTACGACGACCTCCGCAAGTATGGTTCAGTACCACACTCTGGTTTCGGAATGGGTCTGGAACGGTTCTTAGCATGGGTAACCCTGCAAGACCACATCCGGGAAAACATCCCATTCCCACGGATGCTCAACCGGTTGAACCCATAAAGAAGAAGTGCGGAATCCCCCGCAGAGGGGCGATGATTAGCATAGGAAAAAGTCTGGCACGGTTACGGGCCGGGCTTTTTTCGTAGCTAAGCATTCAGCCCCGTGGGGATGGAGCACGTTAACAGAAGTGCGAAGTGGCCGTAAGTGGGCCTAGTGCCATGTAGCACGTTAATAGAAGTACAAAATCCCCCTAAACCGTTCAAAAACGCGTTTTAGGGGGATTCTTTTAGTTTCTATTTGCTGAAAATTGGATTTTCGTAATTTAGGAAGCTTATTTTTGTGTTCTATTTGTCGAAAATGTGGTTTTCGCAATTTAGGAGTCCTATTTTCACACTCTATTTGCCGAAAACGCGATTTTCGCGATTTAGAAGTCCTGTTTTCTCACTCTATTTGCCGAAAACGCAATTTTCGCGATTTAGGAGGCCCATTTTCATACTCTATTTTCCGAAAACGCAATTTTTAGTAAGTAGTTAGATGGAAATACCGAGAAAAAGGGATTGCCAAGGCCCAGACCCGGCAGGCAATTGATTACTTGACTACCGTGGGGGCAATTAAGCTCACGTCCGTCAAACCCAAGCAACACGAAATTTTAATTATTTAGCGAAAAGCGCCTCTTCAGCCCATGACTGATGAGACGCTTTATTTCAACCTAGTTCCAAATCATCCTGCCCACTCAAAAGCTGGTAGTTCTTCCTAATCAAATTAACGTTATCCTGGACGGCCGCTTCCGCTTGGCCCGCATTGACTAGGTCAAGGAGATGCTGACCCTCCTTTTGAAAGTCAGCTGACCGCATATTCTCACAGGTCCACCGCCCCAGGGTCAAATAAATCGGTTTAAAGTTATTGACTAGCAGGGGATAGACATCGTTTTCGGAAGCCATCGCCAGGGCGTGAATGAAGTTAAAGTACTCCGCCGACCGGTCCTTTTCCGTTTCCGCATTGGCCATTCTGGCTAGGGCATACTTCGCCTGGCGCAAGCCCTTCTCATCATGCCGCCCGGCAGCGAGCCGGATAATATCCGCCTCAATCTGGTTGCGGACCCGGTAAATCGACTTCAACAAAGAGATTCGGTAGTGTCCGCCGTGGAAATTGATGATTTCGTTCATCGTCAGCAGGTCGCCAGTGGCCCGGTAATCCGCAATAAATGCGCCGTACCGCGGTTTGATTTCTATAAAGTGACGGTCCTGCAGGCGTTTCAGACCCGTATTGATTACTGCCCGACTAACCCCCCAGCTGCTTTTCTAGCTCGCGTTCGCTCGGCAGTTGGTCCCCCGGCTGATATTCCCCTGTTAAAATGGCAGTTTTCAGCTGGTTAACAAACAGGTCCGTTGAACTCGGTGCGTGGATTTTCTTAAATTCCATTGAATTATCCCCTCTCTTGCACTGGTCATACCAGCAACCACAAGTGATATTCTTAACAAATTATACCATATTACCCAATTAGCGATACCATTCATCCCCCGTCTCTCCTACAATGAAAGCGTAGTCAAGAAATTGTGAATGGAGGATGAATTACCATGGCAAACAATTATGATGTCATCGTGGTTGGTGCAGGTAACGGTGGCCTCGTTGCCGCAGCAACCGCTTGTAAACTTGGTAAGAAAACTTTACTGATCGAACGGCACAACCTCCCCGGCGGTGCCGCCTCAAGTTTTGTTCGGGGCCGGTTTGAATTTGAAACCGCCCTGCACGAGCTGGCCGCCTACGGACCAAAGGAAAAGCCACAGGGAATCCGGCAGATGTTTAACTGGCTCGGCGTTGACCTACCGATGCACGAGATTCCAGGCGCCTACCGCTACATCATCACCGGTAAGGATGGCTTTGACGTCGCCCTGCCAAACGGTCGTGAAGCCGTAATCGACAAGATTGAAGAAGAAGTCCCCGGTAGCCGGGCCGGCGTTAGCAAGCTGTTCGACTACGGTGAAGAATGTATCAAGGGGTACGACCTCCTACAAGCCGGCAAGTCACTCCAGGAAGTTGCCAAGTTAGCGCCCGCCTTTGTTAAGTACGCGACGGTTCCTTACGACCAAGTATTAGCCAAACTTAACATTCCCCTCAAGGCCCGGCAGATTCTTGAAGCCTACTGGTGCTACATTGGGATTCCAAGTGATACCTTCGAGTTCCCGTACTTTGCGGAAATGCTGGTAACCTACGTCGAGAACGGTGCCTACGCGCCAACTAACCGGAGCCACGAAATCACAACGGCCCTGGTCCACGCAATCCAAGCCAACGGTGGTGACGTCTGGTTCAACACCGAGGTTAAGCGGATCCTGACTAAGGATGGTCAAGCCGTTGGTGTCCAAGTGGGCGATGACCAGATCTACGGTCACCAAATTGTCTGTGACCTGGTTCCCCACACCGTTTATGCTAAGATGATCGACCGTGCCGTTGTTCCGGAACACGCCCTGAAGCTCACCAATGCACGCCAGCTCGGGACGAGTGGCTACCTGGTTTACCTGGGACTAAATAAGTCCCCTGAAGAGCTTGGTATCAAGGATTACAGTGTTTTCATCTCTAGTACCGGCGATTCCCGGACCCAGTACGAACGGATGAACACCCTGGACAAAAACGACTTCATGATTATGAACTGCCTAAATATCGCTGTTCCTGGCTGTTCACCGGCGGGGACCTCCCTACTCTACGCCACCCAGTTATACCGTGACGGTAGTTGGGACCAAGTCACCGCGGAAAACTACGACGAGGTTAAGGACAAGATTGCCCGGCGCGTTATCAAACAATACGAAGACGCTACGGGAATTAAAATCAGTGACGCCGTGGAAGAAGTCGCCATTGCCACCCCAGAGACATTTGCCCGCTACATGCGGACGCCAAATGGCGATATCTACGGTTACTACGGTAAGAAGTGGGACCAGACGATCGCTCGGATGGCCAACCTGGATAAGGAAGCCCAGCCAATTCCGCACCTCTACTTCTGCGGGGGCAGCAGCTTCATGATGGATGGTTACAGCAGCGCCTACTTCACCGGCTTTACGATTGGGAAGATGGCCTGTGCGGCATTAGACAAAGAGGGTGTTAAGAATGAATAAAAATGAAGAACAAGTAGCATTTACCAAACTAGGGGAGTTAAACCAACGCCGGCAAGAAGAGATTAATGCCGCCGCAGCCACGGACCTTCCAAAGACCTACCCAATGAACGAACTGGTTAAGGCCCTGCACCCGGCAACTCAATACCTCAAGGTGACGGAAATTATCGACCACGGTCCTGACGCCAAGAGCTTCGTCTTCGCGCCTGATAAGGACAAGGGCACCACTAAGTTGGCCACCTTCCAGCCCGGCCAATACATTTCCCTCCGTCTCCACATTGGGGACAGCTACGTAACTCGTCCGTATGCCATCCGTTCGACACCCCTGCAGGCTAAAGAGGGTAAGTATATTTTGACCATGAAGCTGGTCAACGGTGGTTTCGTCACCCCTTACATCTGGAAGAATTGGCAGGTGGGCACCACCGTTGCCGCCTCTGGTCCCGCGGGTGAACTCTTCTACGAACCCCTTCGTGACGCCAAAAACATTGTCGCTATCGCCGGGGTAGTGGGATTACCCCATTCTATTCCATGGCCCAAGCAATCCTGGAAAATACCCTGGATGTTAACTTGACCATCCTCTACGGGAGCCGCCGTCACGATAATATTCTCTTGGGGGATGAACTCCAGGGGATCGCCGAGCAGACTGACCGGGTCAAGCTGGTCAACGTCCTCAGCGACGAAGAAGTACCTGGTTTCGAACACGGCTTCATCAGTAAGGACCTGATTGAAAAGTATGCTCCAGCAGCTGACTACTCCATCTTCATCAGTGGGCCGTCGGTAATGTACCAGTTCGTGATGAAGGAAGTTGCCCAGCTCCACTTAGCACCAGGACGGGTTCGGCACGAATTAAACGGTAATACTGCCGCACCGGACTAATTTGCTGGTTACCCGGCAGAAGCCAAGGGGAAGACCTTCTCAATGACCGTCATCACTCGGGACCAATCCTGGACGATTCCGGCAGCGGCCAATGAATCCCTGTTGATTGCCCTGGAACGGGCGGGAATCATCGCCCCATCGATGTGCCGGAGTGGTATTTGCTCAGCCTGCCGGTCACAAGTTCTGGATGGGCACACGTTCACGCCTACCGAATTTGACCACCGCCGGGCTGCCGATAGGGAATTTGGTTACGTCAACACCTGTGTTGCCTACCCAATTAGCGACCTCACTTTGAAGGTTCCAGTCCATGACTATGCCAACCAATTTGGCTAAAATCTAATAAGCGAATAAGCCTCCTTTATGTATTCAATTACGGTATTAAAAGCCGCGCGCATTGGAAAGTCGAATGCGCGCGGCTTTTATTTTGCCGTCCCCACCGGTATGATATTAGTAACGAGTAATTTAAGGAGGAATCGGTATGATTCGCGCAGTGGCAACAGATATTGATGGGACGTTTTTACGTCAGGACCGGACCTTTGACCGGAAACTCTTTGACCGCGTCTACGCGGCGATGCAAGCGCAGGGAGCCCGCCTGATTATCGCCAGCGGAGACCAATACTATTTTCTTCGGTCCCTCTTTCCTGACCAGGCCGACCAGCTCGCCTACGTTGCGGAAAACGGCGTCCTGACCGTCGACCAAAATGAGGAGCTTGCCTGTGACCGCTTGTCGGCAGAAGATGTCCGCAAGATCACGACCTACCTGGATACCCTTCCCGGGATCAACTACTGTGCAAGCGGCCGCCGCTACGCTTACGTTTTGAACCGGGCCGATGACGACTTCAAGCAAATCATCCCCAACTTCTACACCCGGATTAAGACCGTTGACGACGTGAACAACGTTGATGATGACTTCATCTTTAAATTTGCGTTGAACGTTCCCCACGACCGCCAGGCAGCCCTCACCCACAACATCAACACCCGGTTTACGGGAATTATCCGGGCAACCGCCAGTGGCTACGGCGCGGTCGACCTGATTATCCCGGGGATGGATAAGTCTTACGGGCTCAGGCTCCTCCTCAAGCGCTGGCAGCTAAATCCAGCCGACCTGGCCGTGTTTGGCGACGGGGAAAACGACCTGGAGATGTTTAACCTCGCCGGCACGAGCTACGCAATGGGAAACGCCCCGGCCAACGTGCAGGCAGCCGCGACCCAGGTTATCGGCACTAATAATGATCAGGCGGTCCTCCACCAGCTTGCGGAAATTTTTATGTAGGGTAAAAAAAGGATCCGGAAAACTTCACCGTTTTTCGGGTCCTTTTGCATATTATTCTCTTATCCCTTCACTATCCAAGAAGTGGGCCCACTGCTTAGTAACATTCGCAAAGGAGAACTTGGCAACCGCCGCTTGCGCATGGTTAGCGTAGGATTCCAGCTTGACGGGGTTGGTCAATAGTTCCTCCAGGGTAACGTACAGGGCGTGAGGGTCCCCTGCCGGCAGGAACCGCCCGCTGACCTGGTCATCAATAATTTCGGCGGGCCCGTAGTTAATGTCGTAACTGACAGCCGGACAGCCGTGGCCCTGCGCCTCAAGCAGGGCCATCGCAAAGCCCTCGTACGAGCTGGTCAGCACCTCAATCTGGGCCGTTTCGTAAACCTCTGTCAGGTCGTGACGGTACCCACAGAAGTGGACGTAATCGCCCGCCTTGAGGTCCTTTACCAGCCGCTTCAGTGAGTTTGACGTTGCGTAGTTGTCCCAGCTATCGTCAAAGCCGTAAATCTTCAGGTCAACCTGGGGATACTTGGCGTGGAGGAGGATGACCGCATTAATGATGTGGTCCAGGCGCTTTACGTTCGTCAGCCGGGCCACGGCAATCAGCTGACCTGGTCGCCGCTTGGCAAACGGGATATGCTTCTTCAGCTGCTCGTCAGCCAGGTAGGTCACCGGAATCCCGTAACTAGCGGACGTCTTGAACCGCCGGGCCGCGTCCTGAGCCTCGCGCTTGGTTGCCGAGATCAGGCCACTGATTTGCCCGTCCTGGAGCATCTTCTCCAGGGGTTCGTAGACCTCAAACAACTTGCCATCCGGGTCACCATCAGCGGTGTAGGTGGAATGAAAGACCTGGTAACAGGGCACGTGGGTCTTCATTAGGCGGAAGGCCGCAAAGTCAGCATCCGACCGGTCATTGATCAGGACCGGGTGCGCACTTTCGCTGAGCAGGCGGTCTAAGAAGTGGGCGCGCAGGCCCATTTCGTTGTCAAACTGGTACATATTTCCCTGGTCGCTCAACTGGATGAGGGTCAGCACAGCAACGTTGTTTTCCCCACCGCGGTAGTGGTAAACCAACCTTACTCGGCCCTTGCCATCATAGTACTGGCGCGTTACCACCCGGGCTCGGTCCTCAAAGAATTCTGTGTAGGACAGGCAGCCCTGGTCATAGAAGTCCCGCCGGTCGGTAAAGCCGAAGCGGTCTAAGTAGTCGACATAGTAAAGGCGGTCACCGTTCATAACGACCTTGATCCGTTCCTTATCGTCTTGGTAGGCCACGTTCCCCTTAACTGTAAAGCCGGGCTGGTGGAGAATTTTGTCAATAATCTGCTGGTCATCACCCGTATTTCGGTAGGGTAGCTGTTGAAAATACTGGAACAGGTTAACCACCCTTCCTTCGATACTGAGCTTCTTTTCCACTTCATAATGGGCGTGGTTATACTCTAAGGTGATGATTTTGGCAGGTTGCTTTAAGTGGTCAAAAATCTTAAGGCGCTGCGCCTGGGCCAGCTCAATGGCCGACGTCAGCATATCTTGACGGCTGGTAATAAAATAAAACATCCACTATTCCTTCTTCGTTTTTATCGCTACATCTAATTTACCATACCTTTTCCCCTTCCGGTGGTCTTAAGTTAAGACTTGTCACCAGAATAATTGGCCACTAAAATATCATTAAAAAAGAATGAGCTGGTGAAAAAATGACAACTAAGAAACTGCTGCTTTTATCAACCGGGGGGACCATTGCCTCGGTTGTCTCCGATTCTGGCCTGGTCCCTGGTGAATCCGGCGAGTCTTTACTCAAGATGCTTGGCCGGATCCCCTACAAGATCGTTGTCAAAGATATCCTCGAACTCGACTCGTCAAACATCCAGCCCGAGGAATGGAAACTAATCGCCCGGGAAATCTACAAGTACCGCAACGATTACGACGGTATCGTTGTTTCACATGGAACCGACACGATGGCCTACACCGCCTCGATGTTGACCTTCATGCTACAAAACATCAACCTTCCCGTTGTCCTGACAGGTAGTCAGGTGCCGATGAACGTCATCCTGAGCGATGCCCCCGGCAACTTACGGGTGGCCTTTGCGGCGGCTGCCAAGTGCGCCCCGGGAATCTACCTGGCCTTTGACCGGCAAGTGATCCTGGGTTGCCGCAGCGTTAAGGTCCGGACAACCTCTTTTAACGCCTTTGAGAGCGTCAACGTCCCGCCGGTCGCCCGGGTTACCTCGGACGGCTTTGAAATACAAAAACCAGAGAAGGTCAGCAACGGTCAGTGCAAACTAAACACCGACATTGATGCTAACGTTTCTCTGGTTAAGCTTTTTCCGGGATTTGACCCCCGCCTCCTCCACGCGATGGCACAGAGCGGTTGTCACGGAATTGTTATTGAGGCGTATGGACTTGGTGGCATGACTTATATCCGGCGTAACCTGGTTGCGGCCGTCGGTAAGCTGATCCGGCGGGGTATCCCGGTAATCGCCTCTAGCCAGTGCCTGTATGAACGAAGTGATTTAACTAAGTATGAGGTTGGGCAACAGGCGCTCCTCCAGGGGGCCATCAGTGCCCATGACATGACGTCCGAGAGTGCCATTACCAAGTTAATGTGGGCCCTCGGTCAGGGGATGGATGTTGCCGCCGTGGCTAAATTCTTCAACACCAACGTGGCAGGCGAGGTCACCCTGAACTAGTCGAGGTGGGTATTCAGGTATTCCTTAACGGTGGCTTCCGGCAGCTTGCTTCCCCCGGTAGCCCATGCAACGTGAATACTGTTCTTCATGATCTCTGGCGTCAGACCGTGGTCGGCCATGTACTTCTTCCCGGTCGCGGTGTTGTATAGCATTACTGGTCCTGCAAAGGCCGCACAGGAGGATGGTTCGATAATCCGGTCCTCGGTGTCGTGAAGGAGGCGCATGTAGTCGAAGAGCTTGGCATCATCCACCGTGACGTCCCCGGCCAAGATTGGCTTCATGATCCGCCCGGCAATCCCGGATGGCCGGCCACAAGCCAGTCCATCCGCGGCGGTCTTCCCGTCAATGCCGACGTCCTTAACACTGATCTGCTCATTGAGGCCGGTAGCCATTCCGAGGCCAACACTCGGGCAATGGGTTGGCTCAACGAAGAAGGTATGGGCTGCGTCACCGAAGAGGATCTTCATCCCGTAGCAGACCCCGGCCGGGGAACCCCCAACACCACATGGGCTGTAGATGAACATTGGGTGGTCACGGTCAACCTTAATGCCGAGGTCTTTAAGCTGCTTTCTCATCCGCAGGGCCGCCACCGCGTAGCCCAGGAAGAGAGTTGCGGATTTTTCATCGTCCACGAAGTAACTGTGCGGGTCAGCGTCGGATTCCTTACGCCCCTGGGCAACTGCCGTGTTGTAGTCACCGGTGTATTCAATGACCTTGGCCCCCTTCTCTCGTAAGAGGTCCTTCTTCCACTGGGTAGCGTCCGCGGACATGTGGACGATAGCCTTGAAGCCGAGGCCCGCGGCCGTAATCCCGATTGATAGGCCGAGGTTCCCGGTTGAGCCCACCTGAACCTTGTACTGGCTGAAGAGCTGGCGGGCGGCCGGGCTGGCCAGCTTGGTGTAATCGTCATCCTTATCCGCGATAATTCCGTTTTTAAGGGCCAACTTTTCCGCAAACTTGAGGACTTCATACATTCCACCCCGGGCCTTGATCGATCCGGCAACTGATAGTTCAGAGTCAAGTTTTACCAGCAGGTGGCCACTGAAGTTCTCCTTTTCAGCCAGGACCTGGCCCATCTTGTCGGCCCGGACCAGGGGTGATTCAATGATCCCGTGGGTCTTAACCGTCTCGGGGAAGACCTTTTCGAGCAGGGGGGCGTAGCGGTGGAGGTCGGCATCGGCCGCTTCAATATCCTCAATTGTAAACTGCTCGTGCTGCCAAATCTGGTCGTTAGCCAGGGCCCCTGGGTTCAGCCACAGGGTCGACTTGAGGTCCAGAAAGTCCTTGATATCAGGATGCTCACGTAATAGTTGCTGCTTATCAATTGCCATAATTAACTACCCCCTACTAAGATTGTGAATTGTTGTACAATTATAGTTTAACAGAACTAAAGCGCTTACACAATACAAAACTTATCATCGTGATAATTTATTATCAAAACTCTCCAGTGGTCCCACGACAGACTGCTGGAGAGTTTTAGTCTTATTCATTATTGCTGCCCGTCGTCGGCATCCCCCGGTTCTGCTGTGGTTGCCGGTGGTTTAGCACGTGACGCTGGATAAGCAAGATGACCTGCCTGTTTTGGGGTAGCGCAGAGTGTTGGGCCAGTTTCCCCGTCACCGTTACCTGGGTGTAGCTCTTGACGACGCCCTGGTAGATATACTTACCCGCCTCTACACTGCTTACCGGAACAAGCCCGTCTTCGACATAGTTCTCGGAACCAGCAATCGAGTACACGATCATGTTCTTAGGGAGCTTATCCCGGTTCTTCTCAAAATCACGGAGCATCTCCGTCTTCCGGTTAATCGGTTCCGCAAAGTTAAACGGGCTGGCGATCGTCAGCAGGCGGGTAATCTTAATCTGGCGTTCGTTAAAGTAGTGCTCAAGGTAGTAGGTGTAGATCAGACCCCCGTTGGAGTGACCGATCCCCTTGAAGTTGTTGAAGGCGTACCGACTCTTTAGCTGGTTAAAGGCCCGGCTAAACATCTTTGCCTGGAGCTTGATGTTGCTGTAGCCATCGTGGTTATTCTCAAAGCCGACCACAATGAAGGGCTCCCGGTCACGCGGCCGGATCTTGCCGGTGTAAACAATCCGCCCGCTGTTGTAAACTTTGACCTTGAGAAGGCTGTGGTCCTGGTGGTCAAGGGCGTTCAATTTCTTGACCAGGGTGTCGAAACGGTTGACGGTTGCACTACTGCCCGGAATCATGATGACTGGTGACATGGTCGATCGCTGGCGCGTTTCCATCTGGTCCACGTTGCGGTTCGTCCACCGTCCCGCCAGGACCGCACAGATCCCGATTGCCAGGACGAGAAAAATTAGTACCCACCAGCGGCGACGTCTAGTGTTGTCCATGCGCTTCACCCGCCTTTCGCTGCTCAGCCAACCGTTCCTCTACCCGGTCAGCTAGTTTAACAAAGGGAATGTAGGCCAAAACGTCAATCGCCAGTAAAACCAGCGACCAGAGGAGGGCCCACCAGCTGCCGCCCGTTTCCACCAGGGCAGCGAGCACCCCAGGGGTTCCGTATGGCGCGGGATAAACCAGGGGTGAAATAATATGGAACATGATCAGGCCACTCGCCAATACCATGTTGAAAAGGGGCAACAGGACAAAGGGCAGGACGTAAATGGGGTTGAGCATTACCACGCACCCCATGGTCAGGGGCAAGTTGGTGTTGAAAAAGACTGGAATGGCACTGACCTTGGCGACTGTCCGTTGGTTCTGATGGTGGCTGACCCACAGGATGGCGATCAATAGGGCCAGGGCTAACCCCACCCCACCGAACTGACCAAAGCCGTTGTACAAAGCGGCCGGCGTGAAGGGATAGGGAACGTTCAGGCTGGTCTTGTGGGTCAGGGCATAGTTGAGGTTCGCGAAAAGTTCGCTCTTAAACATCTCATTTGAAATGCTGATGGACTCGGCAAAACCCAGCCAGGTCAAAACCGTTGCCAGAATTGCCATCAACATGGTCGTCGCGTAGTTACTGTGACTATCTACCGCGGTGGTGACCGCCTGGTTGATCATGACGTCAAGCCCCGCCTGCCTTGCCAGGGCGTAACAGAGGTGGAATAAAAAGGCCACCAGGAGGGCCAGCAAGATGGGAGTCAGGTTGGTAAAGGTGCTCTTCAAAATATCGTTGCTCTTGGCATCGAAGTTGTTGATTGACGTCTGGTGACCGAACTTGACGAATATCAGGCCCACCAAGTAGCCAATCACGACCCCGACGATGAACCAGTTGGCCGTATAGTAACGCATGTCAATGGCGTTACCTGCGGGCCGGATGCTGTGGTAAAACACCAGGACGTAGCAGGCCATTGCGATGATACCAGCTGACGGAATTTCACGGTGGTGCTGGCGGACCGTTAGCTGGGCACTAACGAACGCGGCGTAAGGGGCTAAGAAGCCGACGGTCACCACACTGACGTCGCCAAACAGGTTTTGCAAGAAACGGTACTGGGGGAGCCAGTGCTTGATGTATAGGACACTGCCCAGGAAGCCGTCGGGAGAAAAACAGACGAAGCTCAGAAAGCCCGCAAAGCTACCAATTAGGGCCACGGGAAAGAGGGTGACCATCGTCCGCTGGATAATTTGAATAAATGATAATTGCCTAAAATGAACTAAGGCGTCTACTATCTGCTCACTATTAGTCATTCTTTCCGCCTCCTTGGCCCTCATTATAGCGACTTTTCCCCACTGGAAATAATATTATTCGCCGAAATGAGAAGAATTCGCGAAAACGTCTCGTAAAAAATACCGCACAGCCATTAGGCCAACGCCCAATCGCTGTGCGGTATTCTATTTTACTTATCGTAGAAGTGTTGCCACTCCTTATTGACGTTTTGACGCGTTGTCTTGTTACCAGACCATGACGGCACCTTGACGACCCCATCGATCT
Organism: uncultured bacterium; assembly: GCA_905214235.1. Taxonomy (GTDB): domain Bacteria; phylum Bacillota; class Bacilli; order Lactobacillales; family Lactobacillaceae; genus Limosilactobacillus; species Limosilactobacillus avium. Next base: position 28,286 of record CAJMLF010000004.1, read on the forward strand.
TGCTCTTGGGTACGAAGCCCCAGTAACGACCATCGTTAGAAACGCTCCGGTGGTCCCCCAGGACGAAGTATTCGCCCTTTGGCACCCTGGTTGCACCGTTGTGCTTCAGCCAGCTGTTCTGTACGGAGATGCTTTTCAGCGTCCAATTACCGGTCCCCGCAGTCCGCTGGTCCTTGTTGATGTAGTTCTGGTTGATCTTCTTGTTGTTAACGTAAATGTTACCGTTCTTCGATTGAACCTTGTCACCAGGCAAACCGATTACCCGCTTGACGTAGTCCGTCTTCTGGGCTACCTGGGGGTCAACCCCGTCGGCATCAAAGACAACCACGCTCCCGTGGTGGATCTTCGCCGTCTTCAAGCAGAAGACCCGTTCATTGTTGACCAGGTTAGGTTCCATTGATGGTCCATCAACCCGGACAATTTGAAAAACAAACTGTTTAATCAGCAGTGCAATTAATAATCCAATAACGATGGGGACAATCCAGCTCATCGTTTCGCGAAATGCTTTCATAACCTATGCCTCTCTATAAATTAATTTTCAATTTGCCGAATGTAGTCTGCGGCAATCTTACTATCAGTTGCGTACGGGGTATCAACGCCCTTGATCTTTTGGTAGGGATCCTCCCCTTTTCCAGCAAGGACAACGATATCATCATTTCCGCTATTGTCAATTGCCATTTTAATGGCGGTTGCCCGATCCATCTCGTATTGGACCTCACCAACCTGGTCGTGGTCAATATGGGAATTTATTTCCCGGGCAATATTCATCGGGTCCTCAAAGCCCGGATCATCGGTCGTGAGGATGATCCGGTCGGGATGCTCTTCTGTGAGGGCCTTCCCGAATCCCTGGCGGCGGGAAATTCCCTTGTCACCAGTGGCCCCCAAGACAACCGTCACCTTACCGGCATCCGTCTGCCGCTTCAAAAAGGCCAGGAGCCGCTTGAGACTCGCGTAGTTGTGGGCGTAGTCAATGTAAACCGTCCCGTGCTGCTTGGTCCGCTGCATCTCCATCCGGCCCTTGATGTGAACATGGTCAAGGGTAGCGAGGGCATCGCCTGCTTTGGCCCCCACCAGGGCCGCCGAAATAATTGCCGCAACGGCGTTTCCTTCGTTATAATCACCAGGCACACTGGTGGTGTAACGCTCGTCAAGGGCAAAGCGCTGCGCCTTTTCTGAGCAGGCCCGCAGTTCAAATTCACTCTCGTGGAGGTCCTCCAAGTCATTACGGTACTCAAAGTCAATCGCTGCCCCTTCTGGCAAGGCGACGTCCGCCCCGTGCCGGGCAAAGAGGTAGATATTCTCCGGCTGGGTCGTGGTCTTGGCCGCATAGTAAACATCGGCCAGGTGGTCCGTCTCGGCATTGATCAGGCAGGTATCGGAATTAACCAGCAGCTGTTCCTTGCAGTGCAGGTAGTCCGCAAAAGTTGGGTGCTCGTTACGGCCAATGTGGTCTGGGGTGATGTTCAAAAAGATCCCGACGTTGAAGTGAAGGCCATAGGTCCGGTTCTTCTTGTAAGCCTGTGATGACACCTCCATCACCAGGTGGGTCATCCCGTTATTAACCGCTGCCCGCATATCGTGAAAGAGGTCTAGAGATTCAGGAGTGGTTAAGTCCGACTTGAAGCGGTCACCCGGCTGGTTGCCAAGGACCCGGTCAAGGGTTGAGAAGAGGGCCACGTGCTTCTTCGTTGCGTGGGCCAGGATGTGGTCAGCAAAGTAGGCCGTCGTGGTCTTCCCCTTTGTCCCGGTAATTGCGATGATCTGCAGGTCATTTTGTGGGTAGCCATAGAAGGCCGCCCCCAGCAGGGCCATTGCCTTCTGTTCGTCATTAACAATGATTGCCGGCAGGTCGCCCCCTTCAGGGTATTCCTGTTCAGCAACGTAGGCGATTGCCCCCTTTTCCTTGGCCATCGTTAAATACTTAGGCAGGAAGTTCCCCTTACAGAAGAACAGGGTTCCCGGCGTTACCTTCCGCGAATCGTAGGATACGTTCGTGGCGGTAAAATCGGTTAAGTTGCTAATATGATCCAATAAATGGTGCTCGCGCAGTAGCGTTAGTGCAGGCGTAACATGCAATTCCATATATTATTGACCCCTCTTGATTTTCTCTCTTAAAATTCTATTATTTCATTTTTTCTGGTAAATGTGAATGGCCCTACCAAAAAAGGCTGGGATCGAACCCAGCCTCATATTATTATGCTTCAGCCGCTGTTGCCTTAGCCTTATCAATTCCTGATTCATCAAGCTTGAAGTTGTCGATGAAGTATAGCTTGTACCAAACTAAGAAGGTGTAAACTGTCCAGATCTTCCGCCGGCCATCAATCTTGCCTGCGAAGTTGTCATCTGCCAGCTTCAGCAGCTTATCTTGGTCGAAGAATTCCTTAACAAAGTCCTGTTCAAACATCTTCCGCACAACTTCATAGTACTTCTTTTCGTGCAACCATTCCCGGACTGGGGTTGGGAAGCCAAGCTTTGGCCGGGTTGCCCATTCCTCAGGCAGGTGCCGGTTGGCGGCCATCCGGAATGCCCACTTAGTACCCTTGTAGTTAAAGAGGTAGTTGGTTGGCGTCGTTTCCGCAACCTTCATTACTTCCTTATCAAGGAGTGGCACCCGGATTTCCACGGAGTTAGCCATACTCATCTTGTCAGCCTTTAAGCAGATATCACCTGGCATGAAGCGGTGCAGGTCCACGTACTGTTTCTTGGCCACTTCGTTCATGTCCTTCTTTTCGTCACACTTGTCGTAGAGCGGCTTAAGCAGGTCCACGATGGATGGGCCATCTTGGTATTCGGGCTTCAGGTATTCGTTCGCTTCTTCCGGACTGAAGATGTAGGCTTGGCCAATGAATGTCTCCCGGGCCGGGGCCAGGTTCCGGTAGAGGTGTTCGGAACCGTGGAAGTGCTTGCCTTCCAGCCATTCACCCAGCTTGTAACGCTTTTCCTTCGGCAGCTTCTTCAACTGGTCAGTGACCCAGCGAATGAACTTGACCTTAGTGTTGAAGCCGTATGCCGTATATCCCGCAAACAGTTCGTCGGCCCCTTCACCAGACAAGAGGGCCTTGTAGCCGTTATCCTTAGCCAACTTGTTTAGGAAGTAAAGCGGCACAACCGATGGGTTAGAGTCCGGTTCGTCCAGGTAGTACTGAATCAGTGGGAAGGTCTTGAAGGCCTCCTCATCAGTCAGCAGCTTATCGGTGTTCTTGAGGTCCAGCTTGGCCGCCAATTCACGGGCCTGCTTGGTTTCATCGTAGCCACTGTCAAACCCAATTGAGAAGGTGTTGTTTGGCCGCATCAGGGCGGTTACCAGACTAGAATCAACCCCGGCAGACAGGAAGGAACCAACCTTGATTCCCTTGTCGGCAAAGGTGTGGGCCTTAACGGAGTTCTTGACCACGTCATCAATGTTGTCAACGGCCTCGTCAAAACTCTCATTCTTCGGGTCAAAGTCTTCGTCCCAGTACTGCTCCATATCGAACTTGCCGTCCTTGTAAGTGAAGTAGTGGGCTTCAGGCAGGCGGAAAACACCCTTGAAGAAGGTTTCCTGGGTAACGTTGTACTGGAAAGTCATATAGGACTTCAGGGCCCGCTTGTTCAACTCCATCTTGAAGTTCGGGTGGTCAAGGAAGGACTTGATTTCGGAGCCGACAAAGAAGGTCCCGTTCATTTGGGCGTAGTAGAGCGGCTTAATACCGAAATGGTCCCGGGCACCGAACATTTCCTTCTTCTTCGTGTCCCAGATGATGAAGGCGAACATCCCCCGCAGCTTTTGCAGGATGTCCTTCCCCCACTCCTCGTAACCGTGCAGGATTACTTCCGTATCGGCGTGGGTGGTAAAGGTGTGCCCCTTTTCAATCAGTTGGGCCCGTAGCTCTTCGAAGTTATAGATTTCACCGTTAAATTCGATGATCTTGGTGTTATCTTCGTTAAAGATTGGTTGGTTACCAGACTTCACGTCGATGAAGCTGAGCCGCCGGAAGCCGAGGGCCACGTCGTCATCCACGTACTGCCCTTCAGCGTCGGGGCCCCGGTGGATGATTCGATCCTTCATTTTTTTGATTAAAGTATCTTTTAGTTGTGGTTTTTCGTTATCAACAAACGCAACAATTCCACACATTACAAAGTCCCTCTTCTTTCTTAAAAATTAGAATATTTCGTCATGAATTAACTCGAAACTAAATTATAACATACTCAGCCCAACATCAAGGGATTTCACCCTAGTTTTACCAGATATTAAGATCTGCATAAGGCTAAAAGAAGCTGGGAGGAAACTATGCTTTCTCGGCAGCCACTTTTTACATCTCCGAATCTTACACAGTAATCGCGGAAAAAAGCGTGCTCCTAATGTCTAGTTACGGACAATCATTGACCCGTTCCGTGCCAACGATCGTCCTATACTAGCCATACGGAGCACTCTGTTGCTTTTTTCCAGCTTCTATTTCCCGGGAAATTATTTCTCATGGTCCTTCTTAGAGAACTTCCCTTGACGGATGTAGACACTCAAGATTGCCAGGTCGGCAGGGTTAACCCCGGAGATTCGGGAAGCCTGAGCCAAGGTTTCCGGCCGGATCTTCTCCAGCTTCTGCCGGCCTTCCGTTGCCAGACCATCGATGTCTTCGTAATCGATATCGTCCGGAATACGTTTAGCTTCCATCCGCTTCATCCGTTCAACCTTTTGCTCTTCCTTCTTGATGTAGCCGGCGTACTTGAGTTGGATCTCCACCTGCTCAATTACGTGCCGGTCCAGCTTCTCAGCCGGGGCCGGGATAAATTGCAAAAGGGTCTGGTAGTCGACGTACGGGCGCTTGATGAAGTCGGCCGCGGTGACCGCGTCCTTCAGGCGGTTGTCGCCGTGGGATTCGATAAAGTCGTTGACTTGGTCGTCACTCGGCTTGAACTTGATGGCCTTCAGCCGGCTAATTTCGTCAGCCACCTGCTTCTTCTTGGCCTCCATCTTGGCCAGGCGGGCGTCACTAACTAAGCCAATTGCGTGACCCTTTTCCATCAGTCGGAAGTCGGCGTTGTCGTGCCGGAGGATCAGCCGGTATTCCGCCCGACTTGTCAGCAGACGGTATGGTTCCTTGGTGCCCTTGGTAACCAGGTCATCGATCATGACCCCGATGTAGGCATCGGACCGACTGAGGACGAACGGCTTCTTGCCCTGGGCCCGGAGTCCCGCGTTGATCCCGGCGATGATTCCTTGCCCAGCCGCCTCTTCGTAACCGGAAGACCCGTTAGTCTGACCGGCAGTGTAGAGGTTCTTAATAATCTTCGTCTCCAGGGTCGGGTGCAGCTGGTAAGGGGCCACGACATCATACTCAATGGCGTATCCCGGCCGCATCAGTGAGGCCTTCTCCAACCCCTTGATGGAGTGCACAATCTTTTGTTGGACCTCTTCGGGCATCGAAGTGGAAACCCCGTCGAGGTAGTACTCGTCCGTATCCCGGCCTTCTGGTTCCAGGAAGACCTGGTGGCGGGACTTATCGGCAAAGCGCACAATCTTGTCCTCAATCGATGGGCAGTAGCGGGGCCCAACCCCCTTGATAACGCCGGAGAACATTGGCGCCCGGTTTAGGTTAGCCCGGATGATTCCGTGGGTCGTCGGGTTGGTGTAGGTCAGCCAACAGGCCAACTGGTCGGAGACGGCAATGTACTTGCTGTCTGGAGTATCAAAGCTGAAGTGGTGCGGTTCGACATCCCCCGGCTGCTCTTCCGTCTCGTCAAAGTTAATGGTGTTCCCGTTAACCCGCGGCGGCGTCCCGGTCTTGAACCGTTCCAGGTCAAAGCCGAGCTGTTCCAGGTTTTCGGAAAGCTTAACCGCGGACTTCGAGTTGTTAGGGCCTGACTGGTACTGTAGTTCACCGATGATGATCTTTCCCCGGGCGGCCGTTCCCACCGTCAGGACAACGGTCTTTGAATGGTAGCGGGCCCCGGTGTTGGTGATTACCCCCTTGCAGACACCGTCTTCAACAATCAGCTGGTCAACGGTGGCCTGACGCAAGGTCAGGTTTGGTTCCCGTTCCATGGTCAACTTCATCTGCCGATGGTAGGCGTGTTTGTCCGCCTGGGCCCGTAATGCCCGGACAGCTGGTCCCTTACCGGTATTTAGCATCCGCATCTGGATATAGGTCTTGTCGATATTATGACCCATTTCACCACCGAGAGCGTCGATTTCCCGGACGACGATTCCCTTGGCAGGCCCCCCTACTGACGGGTTACATGGCATGAAGGCGACCATTTCCAGGCTGATGGTGATCAAAAGGGTTTTGTTCCCCATCCGGGCCGCCGCCAGGGCCGCCTCGCTTCCGGCATGGCCCGCACCGACAACAATGACATCGTAAGTACCGCCCTCGTATTCGACGGCATCTGAGGTTTTTAATGATTCACTTGACTTCACAATCTTCCCTACTTTCCTAGACAGAATTGACTAAATAATTGATCAAGGAGCTCATCCTGGTAAGAGTCACCGGTGATTTCTCCTAAGAGGTCCCAGCACCTGGTCATATCAATCTGGACCAGGTCAACCGGCATCCCGTCGTTGATCCCCTTCAACACATCGTTTAAGGCGTCGTTGGCCTGGTGGAGGAGGCCAATGTGACGGGCATTGGTGACCATTACCGTGTTTTGGCCACTCTCAATCCCTTCGTTGAAGAACATGTGACTGATCTTTTGGCCGAGCTGGTCCATCCCCTCATGCTTAACAATCGAGGTTTCTACCAGGGGCGCCCCACCGATTAACCGCTTCAGTTCCGCTAAGTCGACCTTCTGCGGCAGGTCCGTCTTGTTGAGGATCACGATCCGCTTCTTATCCTTGGTGGCGGTCAACAGTTCCCGGTCTTCCGCGGTCAACGGTGCCGAGCTGTCGATGAGGAGCAGGACCAAGTCGGCCGTATCGAGGGCCTTCTTACTCCGCTCGACCCCAATCTTCTCGACCGTGTCCTCCGTGTGGCGAATTCCCGCAGTATCGATCAGCTTGAGGGGAACCCCGTTGACGTTGACGTATTCCTCAATGACGTCCCGGGTCGTTCCCGCCACGTTGGTTACAATGGCCTTATCCTCGTGCAGCAAGGAATTCAGCAGGCTCGACTTCCCAACGTTGGGGCGACCAATGATGGCCGTTGCTAGCCCCTCACGCAGGACCTTCCCCTGCTTGGCCGTCTTCAAGAGGGCCTGAATCCGTTGCTGGATATCAATGGCCTTTTCCTTCAGCATTTTCGTGGTCATTTCCTCAACCGCGTCGTATTCCGGGTAGTCGATGTTGACCTCGACCTGGGCAAGGACATCGAGGATATCCTTACGGAGGTGACGGATCAACCGGGAGAGGTCGCCGTCAAGTTGGTTCAAGGCCACCTTCATCGACTTATCAGTCTTGGCCCGGATCAGGTCCATGACCGCTTCCGACTGTGAAAGGTCAATCCGGCCGTTCAGAAAGGCCCGCTTGGTGAACTCACCGGGTTCGGCCATCCGGGCGCCGTAACTTAAGACCAGCTGCAGGATCCGGTTGGTTGCTAAAAGGCCACCATGACAGTTGATTTCAACGACATCCTCACAGGTGTAGGTTTTCGGGGCCCGCATTACCGACACCATGACCTCGTCCACCTCTTCCTTGGTATCGGGGTCAATGATGTGCCCGTAGTTAATCGTGTGGGTCGGGACCTTTGCCAGGTTCTTTCCCTTATAAATCTTCTGGGCCACTGGGATCGCGTCGTCCCCGCTAATCCGGATGATTGAGATACCACCCTCACCAACTGGGGTTGAAATCGCCGCGATCGTATCATTTTCACTATTCGCCACTAGTCGATGCTCCCTTCAATAAAAAAAGTGCTAGTCCACGTCAGCTACAGCAAACATGGTCAAAGCACTTTCACTACTTTAACAACTCAATTTTTATAATCGCCCATATTCTAAATTCTTCGTGAGCGATTGTCAATCGAAAACTAGTCCTTAGGCGCAATTACAACGCTCCGGTAAGGGTCGCGGCCGTGGGAATACGTCCGTACGTGGTCGTTGTCCTCTAATTCCCGGTGCAATTGCTTCCGCTCCCGCGCCGGCATCGGGTCCAGGTAAACCGCCTGGCCACTAGCAACTACTTCGGTAACCGCCCGTTCCGCAATTTCGTGGAGCGCGGCCTGCCGCCGTTGACGGTAGTTAGACGTGTCTAAAATGACCGCCGTCTTGGGCGCACCGTGGTAGTTCATAAAGGCGGCACTGATCTGCTCCATCGCGTTGATCCGTCGGCCGTGGTGGCCAATCACCTTGCCAGATTGCCCCGTCTTGATATCAATCGTAATTGCGTGGGCAGCCACCTTGCTAATCTCGGGCTTGGTCTCAATCCCTAGCGTACTGAAGACCTTCTTGAGGTAAACGGTCAGCTGCTGCCCCGTATTTCTGGTGTGGCGAACATTGGCTTCGTGCCGGGCCGCGATTACGGCCGGGTCCTGGTCGCTCCCCAGTTTGCCATCGTTGGTCGGGACGTCAACTTCCTTGGCAACCGGTGCCTGCATCCCCGCGTCCTTTTGCGGCTTCTTAACCGCCGGTGCCTTGACCGTCGTTGCGGCCTTTTTGACAACTGGTGGTTTTACCGTTGCCTCAATCTTTGCTGGGCGCCGGCCAATTCCCAAGAATCCCTTCCGCGGTTGGTCGATGATTTCGACCTTTAATTCCTTTTCCGGCTTGTGTAGGGACCGACTGGCGACTTGAATCGCCTCTTTAATTGTCTTGCCCGTATAAACGACCATAAATATTTCCTCCCCGAATTAGTGTCCTTTATTAAGGATACCACCTTTTCAAAATTTCATTTCCTGGGAAATACTTCCTTTGCAGGGCCCGGATTTTCATTTATAATGAATGTTAAATTTTGATTAGAAACAAAGGAGGGCGCCTATGCGACCACGAATTGCCATTCCAGCCGATACCTTAACTGAAGCAACCAACATTATCAACGAGCGAAACGCCGCCTTTGCGCCCCGCCCGTTGATTGAAGCCATCGTCAAGTCTGGCGGGGTACCCGTCATCTTTCCGAGTGTTGAGCCTGAATTGGCGGCGGACTACCTAGGGCTGTTTGACGGCATCATCTTTGCCGGCGGTGCCGATGTTGATCCAACATTTTACAATGAAGAGCCCCACCAACAGCTAGGGACGACCTACCGGAAACGGGACCTGTTTGAGATTGCCCTCTTAAAGCAGGCCCTGGCCGCGGACAAGGCGGTCATGGGTATTTGCCGGGGGATGCAATTAATCAACATCGCACTGGGCGGATCAGTCTACCAGGACCTTTCGGAAGACCCCCGGAAGACGCTCAAGCACGCCCAGGACGCCCCGGGCAATCTGCCTTCCCACCACGTCACCGTTGACGAGGACAGCCGCCTGTTTAACCTGGTCGGCCGCCGGCCCTACGTCAACTCCCGCCACCACCAGGCCCTGCATAAGATTGCCCCGGTCCTCCACGTTACCGCGGTGGCCGATGACCAGGTGCCCGAGGCGGTTGAATCAACGGCCAATGACCAGGTCTTAGCTGTCCAGTGGCACCCGGAAAACATGTTTAAGCACTACCAGTATTCGCAGAACCTGTTTGCGGACCTCATTAAACGGGCCGCCGCCAGGCAATAATAATTAATAATATTAGTAAAGAGGCCTTTAGCGTTCGAATGATTCGCCCGCTAAAGGCCTTTTCGTGTACTATTTTTTTCTTCCTTACCAGGCCAACTCCTTACGTAACTCATCCGCGGTATAGATCCGGCCGTCCTCAAAGCCACGGAAGGGGTGGAGGGTCTCCAAGGCCGCCCGCTGGTAACGCCGGGCCCGGCGCAGGGCGTATTCCTCAAGTGACCCGTCCTGGACATAGTTCAACAGGCGGGCGCTCGGCGTCGTCATCGGGTTCACCACCCGGTCCTCGAAATCCTCTAAAATCTCAGAATATTCCGGCCCCAGCTGAATCTGGTTAGCATAATGTTCCAAATGGCGGATGATTGCCAGGGCGGTCGCCTGGTACCTGCTCGGGGCGGTCGGTTCCTCCGCCGCCGTGATCTGGTTCATCTGGTTGGCCTTATCAAGCAGGGGCGTAACCTCCGACTCCTTCATTGCCGGGTGCATGATAAAGTAGCTCGCCAGCAGACGGATGAAGCGGACGGTCCCGGTGCGAATCCCTACTGAGCTGCTCGGGTCGAGGTCCAGCATCCGCAGTTCGAGGTACTCAATCCCCTTTTTTGGCAAGTCCTTTAGGTTACGGTTCCCTTTAAAACGAACGGGACCGTGGAATTCATAGTCCGAAGTCAGGATCCCCTGCTTAACCCCCTCTTCAATCCGGTTGATGTAGGCCGTCAGGTTGGTGTAGTCCCCCCTGAACTTGGTTCCAAAACCATACTTGCTCTGGCGAATGCTGCGGAGGGGGTGGGCCAGGAAGTCATCCTTATCAAAGTAGCCCGCCTCGGCCACCGGGCTGGCCCCAAATAAGTAGGTCAAGAGCCAGCGGTAGCGGACAAAGCCCTGGGCCACCACGGTATAGAGGTGGTTACGGACCGCCCGTTCATCGGCGAACTGGTCCGGGAACTTTTGGAGAACCAGGTCAATGACGTGTTGGTCAATGCTCAGGCTGAGGTGGGCCCCACACGGTGTCCCCTGTGAGTAACCGTGGCGCTTGGCCCATTCCTTTAGGTAGGCCTCCTTCTTCGGCCCCATCTTGGCCAGGACCAGCTTACTCTTGTCTTCTGGTAAGCGGGGCGGCATTGATAGTGGCCACAGCATCTCCCCCGGCGCCAGCGCCGACCGCAGGCAGTTGTTGAGGCGGTAAAGGTAGTGCATCGCGTCAAGGGAGTGCTTGGCAGATGGGGTCACCGTTTCCGACATCGTCTCCAAGAAGTCATTGGTAATCCACGGGTTCGTCTGCTCATCGCCAATTCCGGCCGGATAGGGCTCTTGGCTGAGGTTGCCCGCCTCATCAATCCGCTGCATTTCAATCTCCAAACCAACGGTAAAATCTGAGGTCTTGGCGACCGCTTCACTTTCATAAATTGCTTCTCCAATCCGGCTAAACATGGCTAGCGCCTCCTTTTATTAAAATAATCTCATTTTATTTTAATAAAATTACCCTAGTGGCGCCCTATTGACAAGCGTTTATCAGTAATTATTTATTTAAAAAAATCACGACCCCGTTTTTTGAACTGAGTCGTGATTTTAATATTAATAATTTAAGTTGCGGACTTTACCTATTTACGTCTGCTTTGGTAGGCCCGCCGCTTGGCCTTAGCCAACTTCCGCTTCCGTGCCTTTTCAGCCCGTTGCTTTTCCTCCCGTTCCTTACGAATCTTGAATGGGTTTTGGATCAACAGGGTTTGGACAACTTGGAAGGCGTTAGAAACTACCCAGTAAAGGGTAATGGCGGACGAGAAACCGAGGGCCATGAAGAATACCATGATTGGCATGAACCAGGTCATCATTGTTGTCATGCTGTTCTTCTCCGGCATGGAGGCCATCGACAACCAGGAACTAATGAAGGTGAAGACGGCCGCCAAAATTGGCATGATGAAGTAAGGGTCGGTGTGCCCTAACTGCAGCCAGAGGAAGGTCCCGTGCTTCAATTCAGGGGTCCGCCAGATTGCCTGGTACAGGGCCCACATGATTGGCAGCTGGATGATGAGTGGCAGCATTGAGGCCATCGGGTGGACACCCGCTTCCTTGTACAGTTTTTGGGTCTCTTCCTGCATCTTCATCATTGAGTCCCGGTCACGTGATGAATACTTCTTCTGGATGGCCTTTAACTTGGGCGTTAACTCCTGGGTCTTCATCATCGACTTGGTCTGGTAGAACATCAGTGGCAAGAGAAGGACCCGGATGATAATCGTGAAGATGATGATCCCCATCCCATAGCCACCGGTGTGGTTGGAAAGCCAGATGATAAACTGCGAGAAGTTATAAACGATGTAGTGGTCCCAGAACCCGGTGCTGTGACTCGTCACCGGCTTGTTAGAACACGCGGCCAGCAGCATTGTTAAGCCGGCAATGGCCGCTAAGCTCAGGGCTTTTTTCTTCTTTTTCACGCTATTGTTCCTCACTTTTCATTAATTAACTTGGCCAACCTCAACGCGTGGACCAGGTTTTTCTTTGTTTCTGCCATCTCCAAGCCATCAGCAGCCGGGCGGGCAATCACTAAGAAGTCAACGTCTGACCGCAATTGGGGTTTTACCTCTAAGAGGGTCTGACGAATGCGTCGCTTGACCCAGTTACGGTGAACCGCGTTACCGATCTTTTTCCCAACTGAAATTCCAACCCGGAAATGCTTTTGGCCTGGCTTAGCCATCTGATAGATGATGAATTTATGGTTCGCAACGGAATTGTGAGTCTCGAAAACCCGCTGAAACTCACTTTCCTTTTTTACTCGGTATGACTTTCTCATGATGTCTAATCTCCAGCCTCACTTGTTTCGGTACTAAAAAAGGGCCCGGCAAACAACAACGCCAACGATCGTTGTTCGCTGAATTGCTTGCCCGCCCCTATACAATAAAAAAAGCCACTATAAAAGTGGCCGTGGTTATGCAGATAATACTTTTCTGCCCTTTTGACGCCGACGTGCTAATACCTTACGGCCATTGCTGGTGCTCATGCGCTTACGGAAGCCATGGACACGTGCACGGTGACGCTTCTTTGGTTGAAACGTGCGCTTCATGCGATTGCACCTCCTATTTTATAAATGGGATTGTTTCTAATCTTTCTTCAAACATACTTTGGAAGTATAACATACTTTTCGCGATTAATAAACGGCCAAAATTTATTTAAATTTTTTAGTTATCCACAGAGAGTTAAAAAATATCCACAGCACTGTGTAAAAGCTCCCCCTGTGGATAATTTTTGCACAGGGAAATACACCGGTCATCCCCAAATTCACACCCTGTTATTAAGTTATCCACAGGCCTGTTGATTTCTGTTGAAAAGTCGTTGAATCGCTGCCATAACAGCAATAAGTTTTCCACAGCTCACTGTTAATAGTCATCATTTATTCGTCTCTTTCCACCATTTCCACATCCCTAAAAGGCGAATTACACACAGAGTTGTGTAAATTTTTTGCTCGTTCGATTACCCTGTGGAAAACTTTTTTAGAGAATGATAAAATACCGGTTGGAATTAAATATCTAGGAGGAATTATTTTGACTGAGCTCGATTCTCTGTGGGAAGCGATCCAAAATTCTTTTCGTCAATACACCGGTCAGGTGACATTTGACAATTTTATTGCTCCGGCAAAACCGATTTCTCTCTCGCAAAATCGTCTAGAAATTGAACTACCGACGCCAATGCACCGGGATTTCTGGAATAAGAACCTAACGGAAAAGCTCAAGGAGTACGTCCAGCGTGAACTGGGCCGCCCCGTTGAGCCTGTTTACGTTTTAACGGGAGAAAAAGCTAAATCACCAACCCCACAAAATGTTGCGGGATCAACATCAAATATCCCATTAAACCCGTACTATAACTTTGAGACCTTCGTTGTCGGTGACGGCAACAAAATTGCCCACGCTGCCGCCCTCAACGCCGCGGAACGTCCCGGCTACATGAACCCCCTTTTCATCTACGGGGGCGTTGGTCTCGGTAAAACCCACTTGATGGAAGCCATCGGTAACTACATGCTTAAGATCAATAAGAACGCCCGCGTTAAGTACGTTACCAGCGAAGAATTCACGAATGACTTCATTAATTCAATTCAAAAGCGGACCACCGAGCAGTTCCGGGAAGAGTACCGGAACCTCGACCTCCTACTAATCGACGATATCCAATTCCTCGCCGACAAGGAAGGGACCCAGATTGAATTCTTCAACACCTTCAATACCCTTTACGACCAGCAAAAGCAAATCGTCTTGACCAGTGACCGGATGCCACGGGAGATCCCCGAACTACAAGACCGGCTGGTTTCTCGCTTCATGTGGGGGATGCCCGTTGAAATTACGCCGCCCGACTTGGAAACCCGGATTGCCATCCTGCGGAGTAAGGTTGAAGAGGACCACATCGACATTGGCAATGACACCTTGAACTACATCGCCGGTCAGATTGATACGAACGTCCGGGAACTTGAAGGCGCCTTGACTAAGGTCCAGGTCTACGCGGACCTCAGCAATGAGATCATCACGCCCCACCTGGCATCCCGGGCCCTCAAGGACTTCCGCCACTCGACCAAGCACCAGATTACGGTCGACGAGATTCAAAAACAGGTGGCCTCCTTCTATAACATTACCCAGGCCGATATTATGGGTAAGAAGCGGGTCAAGCAAATCGTGATGCCCCGCCAGATTGCAATGTATCTGACGCGTGAGCTGACGGACTATTCCCTGCCTAAGATTGGGAAGGAATTCGGCGGTAAGGACCACACGACCGTTCTGCACGCCATTGATAAAATTGAGGCCACCGCTAAGGACGACTCCCAACTCCAAAAGGATATTCACAAGCTCAAAGACCAGCTCCAAGCTTAGCTGTGGATAAGTGCAGAAGTTATCCCAAGACTTATCCACAAGTTATCAACAAGTAGAAATGCTTGTTATAATAGTCTTAGCGGACTTTTCCACAGGATTAACAGGCCCTACTACGACTACTATTTTTAAACTATAAAATATATTTATATATAACAGCACAAAAGGAGTGTCATTCTATGAATTTCACAATCAACCGTCCCGCATTCATTAGCCAACTAAATAATGTTCTTCGGGCAATCTCATCTAAAACCACCATTCCGATTTTAACGGGCTTAAAGATGGTCGTTGATAATGACCGGATTGTCCTTACTGGTAGTAATTCAGACATCACCATTGAAAGTGTTATTGGCGCTAGCAATGAGGACTACGGTCTAACAGTTAAGGAACCAGGAGCCATTGTGTTACCTGCCCGCTTCTTCAGTGAAATCGTTAAAAAGTTGCCAGACAAACAAGTAACAATTGAAGTTACAAATGGCTTCCAGGCGGAAATCACTTCCGGGACGGCTAAGTTTCAAATTAATGGTCAGGACGCCGAAAACTTCCCTCACCTACCAGAAATCGAATCTGATAACACCATCACTGTCCCTAACGATGTTCTCCGTGAAGTGATTCGGCAAACGGTCATTGCCGTTTCTAAGCAGGAAAGTCGGCCGATCCTTGCTGGGGTCCACTTTACCTTAAAGGATGGGCTCCTCACGGCGGTCGCCACCGATAGTCACCGGCTAGCACAACGGAAAGTGGCCTTGGAAAACGTTGACAGCAGCATGAACTTTGACATCATTATTCCCGGGAAGAGCTTGGACGAGCTTTCGGGGATGGTCAGTGACGTTAAGGAAGACATCAAGCTGCAAGTCAGTGAAAACCAAGTTCTCTTTATTTTCGGCAATACCCACTTCTTCTCCCGCCTGCTTGAAGGTAACTACCCAGAAACTAGTCAGCTGATCCCAACCACCGCCGACACGACGATGGAAGTTGAAGCCGGTACCTTCCAGGCCTCGATTGAACGTGCTTCCCTGTTGTCTCACGAAAGCCGGAACGATGTTGTTAAGTTGACCATCCAACCGGGATCAAACCGTGTCCAGATCAGCAGTGACTCCCCTGATATCGGGACGGTTGAAGAAGAGGTCGCCACTACCGCCTTGGACGGTCAAGACCTGGAGATTTCCTTTAACCCGAACTACATGAAGGACGCTTTACGGTCATTTGGCCAGGCCACCATTAAGATTTCCTTCACTTCCCCACTGCGGCCATTTACCCTGGTGCCAACGGAAGATACGGAAAACTTTGTCCACCTGATTACCCCAGTACGGACGTTCTAACATACGATTAGTGAAATAATTTAAAATGCCCTTAGCCACATTTCGTGGTCAAGGGCATTTTACGTTAATGAATTTGGCCTCAAATGATTTTATTTGCAAATTGAGCCATTTTGACCCCATTTTGATAAAAAAGCCTCGAAAAAGTTCAATTGGCTGAGATGGGCTATGACGCCATTTTCGCTTGTGATTGTGGTATAATAGAGAGCGTAAAGTAGGTGAAATGTTTTGGAAGCTAAAAAAGTTGTAATCGACCGCCCCTACATCACCTTGGGCCAGGTCCTCAAAGAAGAGGGCGTCATTCCAACTGGTGGTGCTGCTAAGTGGTACTTAAAAAAAAACACGGTTTTAGTTAATAACGAAGCTGATGACCGGCGGGGCCGGAAGTTGTATCCTGACGACCTGGTTACCCTTCCTGACGGCCACCAGCTCCAGATTGAAAGTAAGTAGGAATCAGTAGATGATCCTGACAGAATTGCACCTGCGCCATTTCCGCAACTATGAGGACGAAACAGTCCACTTTGCGCCGGGGGTGAACGTCCTGATTGGGCGGAATGCACAGGGGAAGACGAATATGCTAGAGGCAATTTATGCGCTGTCATTGACCCGGAGCCACCGGACCAACAATGACCGGGAACTCATCAACTGGCAGGCTCAGGCCGCGACAATCAGCGGGGTCGTGCAGAAGGCAACCGGGAAGGTGCCCTTGGAACTGCAGTTTACCAAGGAGGGCAAGCGGGCCAAGGTGAACCACCTCGAGCAGGCGCGTTTATCCCAATATATTGGCAACCTGAACGCCATCCTGTTTGCACCGGAGGACTTATCACTGGTCAAGGGGGCCCCGTCCTTACGCCGCCGGTTTATGGACATGGAATTCAGTCAGATGAGCAGCAAGTACCTATACGATGCCAGCCAGTTTCGGACCCTCCTGCGGCAGCGCAATAAGTACCTCAAACAATTGAAGTATGGTCAACAGCATGACCAGGTCCTGTTGGACGTTTTATCAGACCAGTTGGCCGCGTATGGTGCCGAGGTGATCGTTGCCCGGCATCATTTTTTGCAGCAATTGGAGAAGTGGGCCGCTGACCTCCACCACCAGATTTCGCTGCACAAGGAGGAACTGCGGCTGGTCTACGCCACCCAGCTCAAGATCGGTGACGAGACGACGGTTGACCAGGCCTACCAGCAGCTGTTGACGATTTACAAGGAAAATAAGGCCAAGGAAATTGACCAGGGGAGCACGATGTATGGCCCCCAGCGTGACGACATCCGCTTCATGGTCAACGGGAAAAACGTTCATTCGTTTGGTTCCCAGGGCCAGCAGCGGACAACCGCGCTATCTGTCAAGCTGGCCGAGATTGACCTGATGAAGGCCCAGACGGGGGAATACCCGTTACTACTGTTGGACGATGTCTTGTCCGAACTGGACACGGTCCGACAGACCCACCTGTTAAAGGCAATTCAGAATAAAGTTCAGACATTTCTGACGACCACCAGCCTGAGTGATGTTGCCCGTCAGCTAATCAACGAACCGACGATTTTCAAAATAAAGGACGGTACATTAGTTAAGGAGGAAGCATAGTGAGCGACGAACAAAAAGAAACGAAAGCGCAACTAGCGAGTGAATACGATGCCAGCCAGATCCAGGTCTTAAAGGGACTGGATGCAGTCCGGAAGCGTCCCGGGATGTACATCGGGTCGACCTCAGCCCAGGGTCTCCACCACCTGGTATGGGAAATCGTTGATAACGGGATTGACGAAGCCTTGGCTGGTTTCTGTGACGAGATCAACGTTGAGGTTAACCCCGACAACAGTATCACGGTCAGAGATAACGGGCGTGGTATCCCAGTTGACATTCAGGAACAAACTGGTAAGCCCGCTTTGGAAACGGTCTTCACGGTCCTGCACGCCGGTGGTAAGTTCGGCGGTGGCGGATACAAGGTTTCCGGGGGGCTGCACGGGGTTGGGGCCTCAGTCGTTAACGCCCTGTCGACCGAACTGGACGTTAAGGTTGCCCGGCAAGGCAAGCGCTACTACATGGACTTTGACCACGGTCACGTTAAGACCGCGATGAAGGTGATTGACGACAACCTTCCGGAAAACGAACACGGGACCATCGTTCACTTCAAGCCGGACCCGGCAATCTTCCGGGAAACCACGACTTACAATATCAAGACCTTGACTACCCGGCTGCGGGAACTGGCCTTCTTGAACAAGGGCCTCAAGATCACCATTGAAGATAAGCGGGAAGAAAATCCTGAGCGGCAAGAATTCCACTACGAAGGTGGGATCCGTCACTATGTTGACTTCCTGAACGAAAATAAGACAACCCTCTTTGAGCCGCCAATCTACGTTGAAGGGAAGGAAAACGGGATTACGGTTGAAGTGTCTCTGCAATACACCGACTCTTACCGGAGCGAACTTTTGACCTTCACCAACAACATCCACACCTACGAAGGTGGGACCCACGAGACCGGCTTTAAGATGGCCCTGACGCGGGTAATCAACGACTACGGTCACAAGGCGGGGATCTTAAAGAGCAACGAGACCCTGTCTGGTGACGACGTCAGAGAAGGAATGACGGCGGTTGTCTCCATCAAGCACCCGGACCCGCAGTTTGAAGGTCAGACGAAGACTAAGCTGGGGAACTCCGATGCCCGGACCGCCACCGACCACGTCTTTGCGGCCACCTTTAACCGCTTCTTGCTCGAACACCCGGACGAGGCCCGGCAGATCATCGAAAAGGGGCAGCTGGCTTCTAAGGCCCGGGTTGCCGCTAAGCGGGCCCGGGAAGTTACCCGGAAGAAGAGTGGGCTGGAGATTTCCAACCTGCCTGGTAAGTTAGCCGATAACACCAGTAAGGACCCGAACATTTCGGAATTGTTTATCGTCGAAGGGGATTCCGCCGGTGGTTCTGCTAAGCAGGGACGGTCGCGGTTAACCCAGGCGATCCTGCCAATTCGGGGGAAAATTTTAAACGTTGAAAAGGCCACATTGGACCGGGTCCTGGCCAACGACGAAATTCGTTCCCTCTTCACGGCCCTGGGAACCGGTTTTGGGGATGACTTTGACATTACCAAGGCCAACTACCACAAGCTGATCATCATGACCGATGCCGATGTCGACGGGGCCCACATTCGGACCCTGCTCTTGACCTTGATCTACCGTTTCATGCGGCCAATGATCACCCACGGCTACGTTTACATTGCCCAGCCGCCGCTATACCAAGTCCGGCAGGGTAAGTTTGTTAAGTACATCGAAAGTGACGAGGAACTGCAGCAAGTCGTTAGCTCCCTGCAGCCGAGCCCGAAGCCGGTTATCCAACGGTACAAGGGGCTTGGTGAAATGGACGCCGAGCAACTGTGGGAAACCACGATGGACCCTGCTAACCGGCACCTGCTCCGGGTCCAACTAGACGACGCCGAACAAGCTAACCAGATTTTCCCAATGCTGATGGGAACCAAGGTTGGTCCACGGCGGGACTTTATCGAGCAGAACGCTAAGTTTGTTGAAAACCTTGACCTCTAGTCGGGGATAATACGGAAAAGGAGGAACGACATTGGCTGAAGACATGTCAAATAATCGAATTACGGACGTTAAACTGACGAGCCAGATGAAGAACTCATTCCTGGACTATGCCATGAGTGTTATCGTCTCCCGGGCCCTGCCAGACGTTCGTGATGGGCTGAAGCCGGTTCAGCGGCGGATCCTGTACGGGATGAACGAGCTGGGAGTTACCCCGGATAAGCCTTATAAGAAGTCTGCCCGGATTGTCGGGGATGTCATGGGGAAGTTCCACCCCCACGGTGACTCCTCGATTTATGAAGGGTTAGTCCGGATGGCCCAGGACTTTAGCTACCGTTACATGCTGGTTGACGGTCACGGTAACTTCGGTTCGGTCGACGGTGATAGTGCGGCCGCCATGCGGTACACCGAGGCACGGATGAGCAAGATCGCGGTGGAAATGCTGCGGGACATCAACAAGGATACCGTGGACTTCCAACCAAACTACGATGGGACCGAAAAGGAACCCGTTGTCCTGCCGGCCCGCTTCCCGAACCTCTTGGTTAACGGGGCTTCTGGGATTGCCGTCGGGATGGCGACGAACATCCCAACCCACAACCTCGGTGAAGTCATCAGTGCCATCCACATGCTGATGAAGAACCCGGACGTAACGATTCCTGAACTGATGAAGGCCCTCCCTGGTCCGGACTTCCCGACCGGTGGGGTAGTCATGGGCAAGGCTGGTATCCGGAAAGCCTATGAGACTGGCCGGGGCAGCATTATCGTGCGGGCCAAGGTTGATATTGAAGAGCAAAAGAACGGCAAGCAGCGGATCATTGTCCACGAAATTCCGTACATGGTCAACAAGGCCAACCTGATCAGCCGGATCGCTGAACTGGCTCGGAACAAGGAAATTGACGGGATCACCGACGTTAACGATGAAACCGACCGGGACGGGATGCGGATCGTGATCGATGTCCGGCGTGACGCCAGTGCGGAGGTCATCTTAAACAACCTTTACAAGATGACCTTGATGCAGACAACCTTCAACTTCAACATGCTGGCAATCGTCAACGGGGCGCCAAAGATCCTCAGTCTGAAGCAGATTCTGGAATACTACCTGGAACACCAGGAAAGCGTCGTTCGCCGGCGAACCCAGTTTGAGCTGAAGAAGGCCCAGAGTCGGGTGCACATTGTCGAAGGTTTGCGGATTGCCCTGGACCACATCGACGAAATCATCAACATTATCCGCCAGTCCCAGACCAGTGAAGTTGCCAAGAGCCAGTTGATGAACAACTATGGTCTGTCAGACCGGCAAGCCCAGGCCATCCTGGACATGCGGCTGGTCCGGCTGACTGGTTTGGAACGGGAAAAGATCGAGGCCGAGTACAAGAAGCTGATGGCTGCCATTGCCGACTACAAGGACATCCTGGCCCACAAGGAACGGATCAACCAGATCATTTATGATGAACTGATGGAAATCCAAAAGAAGTTTGGCGACAAGCGGCGGACCGAGTTGCAGGTTGGTGACATTACCAACATCGAAGACGAGGACCTGATTGAGGAACAAGACATCATTGTGACCCTGACCCACAACGGCTACATCAAGCGCCTGCCGGTGGACGAATTCAAGTCCCAGCACCGTGGTGGCCGGGGCGTCAAGGGGATGGGCGTTCATAACGACGACTTCATTGAGCAGCTGATTTCCAGCTCGACCCATGACCTTCTCCTCTTCTTCACCAACTCCGGGAAGGTTTACTCCATGAAGGGGTACGAGGTTCCCGAATACGGGCGTTCTGCCCAGGGGATTCCAATCATCAACCTCCTGAATATCGACAGCAAGGAAAAGATCAGTGCGGTTATCAACGTGTCCCACAAGACCAACGATGATGACAAGTACCTCTTCTTTACGACCAAGTACGGGACCGTCAAGCGGACAGCGGTACCAGAGTTCAAGAACATCCGGAGTAACGGTCTGAAGGCCATTAACCTCCACGATGGGGATGAGCTGATGGACGTTGCCGTGATTGAAGATGGTCAGCCGATGATTATCGGGACCCACCACGGTTATGCCCTGAGCTTCAACTCCGACGTTGTTCGGTCAATGGGCCGGAGCGCAGCCGGTGTCCGGGGAATTCGCCTTCGTGATGATGACTACGTAATTGGCGCGGCCCCACTAAACGCCGACTCCAACGTCCTGGTAATTAGTGAAAACGGCTTTGGAAAACAAACGCCGGCTAAGGATTACCCAATCAAGGGCCGGGGCGGTCTTGGTGTGAAGACCGTCAACGTGACGAAGAAGAATGGTCCACTGGTCGGGATGACGACCGTGGATGGGGACGAAGACATCATGCTGGTCACTGACCAGGGTGTCATCATCCGCTTCGGCATCGAAAGCGTATCGCAAACCGGGCGGGCAGCCGTTGGTGTCCACCTGATGAAGATGGACAACGGCGCCAAGGTTGCTACCATGGCCAAGGTAGAAAAGGAAACTGATGACGACAGTGACCAAGCTACCGCTGACCAGGAAGAAGCCGCCGACCAAGTAAGCGAAGAAAATCCTGAATAAAAAGATGTAAATCCTGAAAAATGCGTATTTAATAAGTGACCGCATTTTTCAGGATTTATCGTTATCGTCGCTTGTTTTATAGTTGTATTTATGCTATATTTTATATCTGTGAGTATACGTACAGACGTCTACTCTCCTTGTTCTTCTTTACTTTAAGGAGAACCAGAGTCCATAAGGAGGTGTAACATTCATGGAAACACGTAAATATGAAATTACTTACATCATTCGTCCTGACATCGAAGAATCAGCTAAGAGCGAACTGGTTGACCGGTTCGACAAGGTTCTGACGGACAATGGTGCAACCATCGCTGAATCAAAGGACTGGGACACTCGTCGCTTTGCTTACCCAATCAACAAGTACACTGAAGGTACTTACCACGTAGTTACTTTGACTACTGATTCTGACGAAGCATTGAACGAATTTGACCGTCTTTCTAAGTTCAGTGACGATATCCTACGTCACATGATCGTTAAGCTTGATGCTTAATTAGATTGTCATTTTAATAGAGAGGAGAACGATCTATGATTAATCGTGCAGTCTTAACTGGGCGTTTAACGCGAGATCCTGAGTTGCGGTACACTACAAGCGGGACGGCAGTGGTATCCTTTACCCTGGCCGTTGATCGTCAGTTCCGGAACCAAAATGGGGAACGGGATGCTGACTTTATCAATTGCGTCATCTGGCGTAAGTCCGCGGAAAACTTTAGCAACTTCACACACAAGGGTTCACTTGTTGGAATCGAAGGCCGGATTCAAACCCGGAACTACGAAAACCAGCAGGGTAACCGTGTCTACGTTACTGAAGTAGTGGTTGATAACTTCGCATTGCTTGAGCCTCGTCAAAATAACGGGATGAATCAGCAGGGTGGCCAGCAACCATTTAGTAATGGCAACAATCAACCGTTTGGTGGTCAATCCCAGCAATTCGGTGGTAATCAACCGCAAACTAATAATGCTCCTCAAGGAAACCCATCACCAAATAATGGTGGTTTTGGTGGCAACAACAATGCCCCAACCAGCAACGCGCCATTCTCACCCGACAGCAACAATGACGGGGAACAGAAGATTGACGTTTCCGATGATGAGTTACCATTCTAAATAAATTTTTACCAGATAGGAGGGTAATTTCATGGCACAACAACGTCGGGGCGGTCGTCGTCGTCGCAAGGTCGACTTCATCGCCGCTAACCACATCGAATACATCGATTACAAAGATACTGACTTATTACGGCGGTTCATCTCCGAACGGGGTAAGATTTTACCACGTCGGGTTACTGGTACCAGTGCTAAGAACCAACGTAAGTTAACTATCGCTATCAAGCGTGCACGGATTATGGGTCTTTTGCCATTTGTTGCTGAAGATTAATTCGTGAATAAAAAGAGTGAAGCAAGAACCAACGATGGTTCCTGCTTCACTCTTTTTTTGTGGGGTCCAAAAATGAAGAAGTGTCCAAAATGTAACACCATAAACAGTGACGACGCTCACTTTTGTCGCTATTGCGGGGCCAAGTTACCGGGGATGTTTGCCCTGGTCTGTCCTAAGTGCGGGAAGGTCTCCCCACTCGGTACCAGGATTTGTCCCGTTTGCCATACCTCCCTAAAACAGGCTGCCCACCAGCCCGTTGCCACTACGCCTTACGTGCGGCGGCGTTACCGGTGGACAACCAAGCTAGTGGTGGCGGCCATCACCGTATTATTGGCCCTGGGGACCATCTATTATGTCGTTAACACCCAGCAGCTGAGTTTGGACCAGCGGTCAGCGGGCTATGATGAGGTAGAGATGACCTATTACGACCAGCATAAGCACCGCCTGGGGGCCGACTACTATATTATTCGTGGGACGGCCAAGGAGCCGGATAATTCGCGCCTGCCAGTAGCGTATATTGGTCACAACCAGGCCGGCAAAGAGCAGGTTGATGGGGTTAGCGTTGACGCCATGCGCCGGGCCTACCGCCGTAGCAAGCAGCACGGTGAGCTGGTTATTAACGCCCACAACACCATCCTGACCGTTCCCCGGCGGGTAGAGATCACCATTTCGCGTAAGGAGGTGCGTGGCAGCAATGGCTACTTCGCACCAAGCTTGGATACCTACTACCCAGTTAAGGTCAGTGGTAATCCGGCGGCACGCTCTCTTAAGATATGGATAATCATTTCGACTGCGGGATAAATTATGAAAAACGGGCTCCGGCGTCCAGAAATTACTTTGGACGCCGGAGCCCGTTGCTGTTTACTTTCCTTGTGGGTGGATAATCAGTGCCTGTTCAACCCAGTGGTGATTGGACGAGGAATTGTGCTGGATGAAGGGGTACTTGGCGAGTAGGATCCGGAGGTTACGCAGCCCCAGTGAATGTCGGCTACTGGTGAGGCCGTTAAAGTTGCCGGCAAGCTTTTGCAGGTCGATCTGTGCCTGCTTGGTTGAGTTGCCGACGACGATGTATTGGGCGCCATCCTTGGTGAAGAAGCTGAAATTGACCTTCTTTTCTGCGGATAATAGGGCGGCATTGACGGCGTTGTCGAGGAGGATGGAGATCATCCGGAGGACGTCCACGGTGTCCACCTCGGCGGACAGTTTAATGGGGTCGACCACCTCCACGGTGACATCAATTTGCTTGTTGATGGCCGCCATTACCTTGCTGTAGACGAGGCTTTTAATTTCCAAGTCCTCGATATTGGCGATGTGCCCCAGGACCGCGGTTCGGATTTCGACGTTGTCATTGGTGGGCAGGACGATTTGGTCAAACATCTTCCGGACCTGGTCAATGGTGCCGTTCTTGATCGTATCCTGGAGACTCAACAGGATATTTTTGTAGTCATGGCGGAAGCGCCGGAGGTCATCATACATCGCCTCAATATGGCTAGTGTAAGTTTGGAGGTTCCTAAGCTCGACCGCCTGGTTAACCGTCAAGTCGTAGTAACTAAAGTAATTGGCACTGACCTTTACCGTCGCTAGTACCAGCAGGAAGTATCCCAGTGCAACAAGGACGTAAACGGGCGTCGGCAGTTTGATGACCTGGATGTGGTAGCCGAAGCGGATAAAGTGAAAGCTAGCGTAGACCACGTTTACCAGCCAAGCAAAGAGGGGGCGCTGGTGAATAACCACCTGGATGTACCGCCGGTAAGTGGGCACAAACCGCTTTAACAGGGCGTAGGCGACCAGGCCTTCAACGATAACGATAAAGTCACCACCCCAGTTACTGAAGATTACCGCTGTTTGGGGAGAAAAGTGGCCGTAAATGCCGATCACGGTTGGGCCAATAATTGCCATGGCGATAAAGAGGGTCATGGTTACAAAGATGTAGTTACTGGCGACAAACGTGTAGGACTGTTGCCGGTGGGTAACGAAGAAGTAGATGATTAAGGGGACGACTAGCAAAAGAAGGAAGATGAGGAGGAGCGACCGGAAGGTGATAAAGAGGAGGACGGCGTTAACCAGGTAGCTGCGGTGTACCCGGAAGAAGCGCTTGTCGGCCTTGCCGATTTCGTGGAGGTTCTGGTGGATTTCAATTGTTCGGTGGTCGATAGTGTAAATGGTCGCGGAATGCGTATTACCGTTGTTGGACTTGAAGTAGCAGATATCGTCAAGCAGGATTGTCTGCGTTTGGTTGTAGATGCGGTAACTAAAGACGTCTGTTTTGGCTTCCTGCTTCCGCTGGGCGATGAGGTGAAAATCCGTCAATAGTTCATGGGCGACGTTGTCATGATCCTTGGAGATAAAATCAAGGACCTGTACACGGTACTTATAGGTGGTTGGCAGGAGTTCGTCGTGGACGGTGATGAAGATAATCGTTGCCAAGTGGTCGACCTGACGAATCAGCTGGCTGAGCTGGAGACCGGCCTGTTTGTTGTCGTTGATGCTCAGGTCCAGGATAAAGACGTTGTCCAAGCTGGGTTCCGGTAGGGCCTTGGTCAGGCGTGAAGTTGAACTAAAGGGAAACACCAGTGAATCCGTTATGTTTAGCTTGGCTAGCACCTGCTTGGTTATGGTTTGGAGCTCAGCCAATTGCTGTAAATTGTCCTCCAGAATGAATACTTTTAACATTAGATAATCCCCCTATGACTCTATTATTTACTATAAATTAGTAATATTAGGGGGTCCAGCACCATGTTGGCATCCCAAGCAAAAAATTAAAAAATACTGAAAAATAGGTGTCTGTTTTTCAGTTCTAGGTTACTCTTTTTCATTCAAGCACGGGGAAAATGCTTTTTCGGACCTAAAGGCGATCATCTTTGGCCCTTTAGAAGTATGCTAATAATTGTAAATCCTACTTTTCTATAATTTGGCAACCGGGAAATGGGAGTCTTGGTTGGCGAGTTATGGAAAAGATTGGGAAATCCATAAGCTATCTATCGTTTAGGAAGTAATTCTAGGGGGAGTATATATAATGGCGAAGTTAAATAAGTCTAAGGTTTTAAAATCCGTTGCATTAGTCGGGGGAGTGGCCGCAGTCGGTGCGGTTTCAACAAATGTTGCCCATGCGGATGCTGATGCACCACAAGTAGCAACCACCCAAAGTGCTAGTAATCAACAAAGCGCTGATGCCCAAATTGATCAACTGAATAATCAGTTACAAAATCAAAAGGCATCTCAAGCAAGTAGTGATCAAGCTGCAATTGCAACTGAGACTACTAAAGTTAATAAAACTGCCTCTGACGCGACTGCCAAGGAAAACGCAAGCTATTCTGATGCTGTAACTAAGCAAAAAGCTGCAAATGCGAAGACCTTAGCTGATGCTCAAGCACACATCACAACGCCAGCGCAACAACAGGAGCAACGTCAAGCTGCACAAAAACAGTTCGCCAAGGACCAGCAAAAGCTTAATGATTCTCACCAAGCAAATTTGAAGCAATTAAAGAGCAAGTATGATACTCAAACTGCTAAGATTAATGACCAAATCAAGAGTCATCAAACTGCAGCACAAAAAGAGCAGAGTCAAAAAGTAGCTAACGCGACGGCGAAAATTGATGGTGAAATTAACGATACTCAAACTAACGTTAATAACTTACAAGAAAAGGTTAACCAGGACCAAGTTGATGTTACTAATGCCCAAAGTGACGTTAAGAAGGAGCAAGGAAAATTAACCGCCGCCCAAGATGCACTTAAAGATGCACAGAAATTAGCTGATTTAAAGCAGCAGCAGGCAACTGCTCAGGACGCATTGAAAAAGGCACAAACAGAATTAGCAGCAGCCCAAGCGGCGCACAAGGACTCTATTAAGCAACTATCGGCCTTACAAGATAAGGTCAAAGAAGCTCAGCAACAAGCCGATTTGGCTGACCAAGCTTACAGTACTGCTCAACAAAACTTACAAAAAGCTCAAGCTACACTGCAAAGTCAACAAGCCCAGTTAAAAGCTTTACAAGAACGTAACGTTATTACCGTACCAGCGGGCTATATCGATACCTGGAAGGAATACTTGAGCCAAAAGAAGAGTACTGACTATGTATTGTCTAAAAACGATTACCCAGAACTGTGGAATAAGATGAGCAAGCTTGACAAGGAAGCTCAAGAACTAAACGTTTACCATGACAATGAAGCCGCTAAGCAAGTTAAGGTTGTTCTGAATGCCAACGGTACTTTATCCCGGGACGACATTATTAAGGCTACTCAATTTGCCGCTCAATTAATCAATCCACTACGTAAACAACTTGGCATTGTGCCATTCTCCATTACTAATGCATCTATTGATATTGCTCAAGATGTTGAAAATGGCTATCGTAACGACAAATGGAATATGTGGACTAGCGCTGGCCATGACACCGCTCTGTTAGGCAAAATTGCTAATAACTGGGGCGTTGATAACGTCAGTGAATCATGGGCAGGAGACATTTCCTTCTCCAAACCAGAATGGCAACAAGATGATGGATTATTTGTTCACTATTATGACAACTTAACACTCAACGATCTTTATCGAGGAGTATATGATGCTCTCGTTAGCTTATTGTTCGAGGATGCTGAACAAGATTATGGCCACACTACTGACATCCTTGGTCTACGGACTCCTAACACAGAACGACTTGGGGTCGGTTTTGATTATGGTAAAGGTGACAAAGGCTGGGGCCAAGTCAATGTTGGTGGTTTCCACTTCGACTCGATTGCTGATAAGACTTCCCAACAATTGCAAAATATGGCTAATCAAGGATATATTTGGAAGGGAATAGATCCTAACTCTAAAGCTAACTTACCAGAAAACATTAAGGAAATTGCTATTCCAACCGATAACATCGCCCAACAAATCAGTGCCCTGCAAAGCCAGATTGCTAAGAGTCAAACAGCTGTTCAAAACGCCCAAGCAAAGGACAATCAAGCTAAGAGCGATAATGATCAAGCAAAAGCTTCATTAAAGACTGCTCAAAACAACTTGAATAAAGCCAAAGCTGATGCTCAAAACAGTACCTTAGTTAAGGACCAAAAAGCTGTTGACGCTGCTCAACAGAAGGTCGATCAATTAACAAAACAAGTTGAAGACTTACAATCAAAAGTCGATACTAAGACTGACACCAAGCAGGTACTTTCTGATGCCCAAAAGGCACTGAAGCAAGCACAGAATAAGTTAGATAGTGCAAAGCAAACCTATCAAAAAGATACTGATGCCTTGAAAGCAGCGCAAAACAAGTTAACTTCCTTAAAGGCAACCCGTGATAATGACATTAAGAACTTGGCTGGAGTTTCAACCGGCGTTGACTCACCAGAAGTTACCAAGCTCAAGAATCAATTAAAGAATGTTAATGATGGCTATACCGCAGAGGTAAATAAAGAAAACGCTGATTATCAAGCTAAATTCAAGGCTGCTAAGGAAGCCTACGACAGTCAAATCCATGATATTGATGCTAAGCCAACCTCAGTTGCTGAATTACGTAAGCAACTGGATGCTAAGTTAGATCAGCTAAAGGCAGATCACGAAGCAAAATTAGCTAAAATTAAGTCTGATGCCCAAGCACAAATCAATGCTTACAAGCAGCAACTCCAAGCTCAACACGCTAAGGAAAATCAACCAATTTTAGATAAAATTGCTCAAATTAAGGCCGAAGAAGCTGCTACGACTGCACAAAACAGTCATAGTAACGCCACAACAAGTGTAATTACTGGTAACAGTAATAGCTATTCGTCAAAGAACGGAATTACAGTTCTTTTGCCAAGTGAAAGCGGTACTATGGACAATCATGTTAAGGTTGCCCCTGCTTCAGAAGAAAACGCTCAGCAAGGTAAATTGCCACAAACCGGCAGTCAAAGCGCCTTGGCTGCAATTATCCTTGGTGCAGCTTCTGCGATGTTTGGCTTTGGCCTTGCTGCTAAGAAGCAGTACTAAAGACAAGCTGTGTTGGTAAATTATTAAATAAGTTAACCGCATTATTTCTCATGTGACGGTATGAAAAAGTAACCCTCGAGTTTTTCTTGAGGGTTGCTTTTTTCACTATTATTAAGAGAAATCTCGGGAGACAATAGGAGTGACTGCGTTGCAATTTTCATCACCGCCGCTTAACCCGCGCCAATGCGAAGGTCAGGATGGTGGCGACCAGGCAGTAGGCCAGCGAGTTCCAGCCCAGGGCGGTCAGTCCCCAGTGGCGGTAAACCTGACCGGCACTCATAGCCGCCAGGGCGATCCCAACATTGTAAAAAATTGCACTGAGGGTCGAGGCTAACATCACGGCTGACGGGTACCGCGTGGTGGCGAGGTCTAAGAAGAACACTTGAATTGGGGACCCAAAGATGGCAACGGTGAAGCCCAGCAAGATTAAGAGCAGGACCCCGGTCCACTGGTTTCCCATCAGCGTGCTGAAGAGGGTCAGTAAGACCAGGTTGATAATGTAGACCGGGCGGAGGGTCCGAAAGCCACCCCGTGAGGCAATCCTTCCCGATGCCTGGTTAGCAAAGATATCAACGACCCCGAGGATGAGAAGGATCAGGCTGAGCTGGTTGGCGCTGAAGTGGAGGGTTTGCCGAATCAGGGGCCGGATATAGGTGTAGTAGCCGTAGAGAGTCGCCGCCGCGCAAATGACGAAGCAGATGCCCCACCATATCTGGTAGTCTTTCAGTAGGACTAGCTGGTCACGGAAATTCCACTTCTCCCCGGGCAGGTTGCGCGGGAGGACCATAAAGGCCAGCAGGGTGGCAACCGCCGTGACCACCGCTACCATCACAAAGGCGTCCTGCCAGCGCCAGTGGTTGGCAATGATGGTCCCCAGCGGAACCCCGACCACGGAGGCCAGGCTAAAGCCGGTGTAAATATAGGCGACCGCCATCGACCGCTGTTTGGGGTCCTTAGCCAGCTGGTAAACGATGACGGAAAGGACCGACTCAATCATCCCCGCGACCGACGCGGTAATGACCCGGGAAAGCAGGAAAATATTTAGGGTGGGTGAGCAGGCACTCAGGATCGTCCCCACCAAAAAGACCAGCAGCATCCCGACCAACAGGTAGTACTTATTACAGTGGTTGGTGCCCAGGGCAACCAGCGGGGTCACGATGGCGTAGGTCCACGCAAAGACCGCCACCAGCCAGGAAATTTGGCTTAGTGATTCGTGATAAGTGCCCGCAATTAGGGACAGGTTACCGACAACCATAAATTCGTTACAGCCCAGCATGAATGAGATCAAAACGAACATAACGATGAGAATATTAAATTGGTGATGACTAAGCTTCTGGGTCATTTTTCCTCCATACTATGTGTCTGAGCGTCTCCTTAATAATTTTACTCTAGTTAGTAATATACTAATAGTAGAGGGACTAGTCGACCAGTCGATTTTTAAGCCAAGACGAGTCCCCGGTTGATGTGATATGATAGGATTATCCAAGAAAAAAATGGGCTAACTGGGCCCTTTTTGGGAGGATTACTATGCAAAAGTTTTTCAGTCGTGAAAACTGGCTGTTTTATTTTAAACACCCAGCGGTCCGCTGGAATGTCTGCTATTTGCTATTATTAACCATTATTAGTTTATGTTTTGCCTTTATCTTTAACTGGCTAGTTGGGGTAGTTGTGCTGGTAATCGCCCTCGTCGGCGGCCTGACCAGTGTGAAGCAGCTGCGCCGGCTCGTCATTGACGCTAATGAGTACCTGAATCACTTGCTATACCAGATTAAGCAGGGCCAGCAAGAGGCCCTCTTAGAGATGCCGATGGGGATGATCATTCTTAACCGCCAGCACGCGGTGGAATGGATCAACCCTTACATGGCGCGGTATTTCAGCCTGAAGCGGGTAGTTGGCAAGCCACTCGCCGAGGTCGATCAGGAGCTCGCGCAGTTGGTTCAGCAGCATGCGGATGACCAGAAAGCGCAGGTCGTATCGTGGCAGGGACGACAATTTGAGTTTCTCGTCCAGAACAAGAACCACGTGGTCTACCTGATGGACGTCACGAAGTATGAAGAGATCAGTAAGCAGTTTAAACGGGAACAGATTTTCCTCGGGAATATCTACCTCGATAACTACGATGAGTTGATCCAGGGGATGAGTGATTCCGCGGTCTCCAACCTCCATAATTACGTTACCTCGGAGATTAACAAGTGGGCGACCGCCAACCACCTTTTGATGAAAATCATTGATGATGATAACTACCTGATTATCGGGCACGAGGCTTCACTACAGGCCCTGGAAAAGAAAAAGTTTAAGATCCTGGACGTGATTCGGGAAAACACGTCCCAACGCAACTCGCCGGTGACCCTGAGTGTCGGGATTGCCTACGGGGAAAGCGACCTGGTCAAGCTGGCCGACACGGCTCAGAATAATCTGGACCTTGCCCTCGGCCGGGGTGGCGACCAGGTAGTTGTCCGTTCTAAGGATAAGCCGGCCCGCTTCTACGGTGGGAAGACCAACCCGATGGAGAAACGGACCCGGGTGCGGGCACGGATGATTAGTCAGGCCCTCAAGGAATTAATCAGCCAGGCTGACCAGCTCTTTGTCATGGGGCATAAGAACCCCGACATGGACTCACTGGGTGCCTGCCTGGGGATCCGCCGGATTGCCGAGATGAACGGCAAGGAATGCTGGATCGTAGTCGATGATGAGCACCAGCACTCCGACATTCGCCGGCTGATGCGGGAAATCGACAACTACCAGGGAATCAAGGACCACGTGATTTCCCCCGAGGCGGCCATCAACAAGTCGACCAGCAACAGTCTGCTGGTAATGGTGGACCACGCCAAGGAAAGTATCACGATCTCGCCGGCCCTCTTTGAGAAGCTGCAAAACCGCCTCGTGATCATTGACCACCACCGGCGGGGCGAGGAGTTCCCCGAGAACCCACTGCTGGTCTACATCGAGCCGTACGCTTCCTCAACCTGTGAGCTGATCACCGAGATGTTCGAGTACCAGCCACGTGAAGGGAAGGGGCTGAACAAGCTCGAGGCCACCACGATGCTGACGGGGATCCAGATCGATACGAAGTCGTTTACCAAGAGCGCCGGGACGCGGACGTTTGATGCCGCCTCCTACCTGCGTTCGGCGGGGGCCGACGGGATGATGATCCAGGCCTTTATGAAGGAGGACTCGCACAGCTTCATGGAGCGTAACCACCTCCTGGCGCGGGCGGAGATCAGCAACTCGGTGGCCATCTGTGCCGGCGAAGAGGACCGTTACTACGACTCGGTAACGGCGGCCCAGGCGGCTGACATGCTCCTGCAGATTGCGGGGGTGGACGCTTCGTTTGTAATTATCCTCCGGTCGGGCAATATGATTGGCGTTTCGGCCCGGTCAATGGGCGACTTTAACGTCCAGGTAATTATGGAGAAGATGGGCGGCGGTGGCCACCTCGCCAACGCGGCGACCCAGATTAGTGGCCAGACGATTGCCCAAGTTAAGGAAACACTGCTGGGCCTGTTGAAGCAGGACCCGGTTAATGAAACAGAAGAAACAGAGGAGTGACAGACATGAAGGTTATTTTTACACAAGATGTTCGTGGACGCGGTAAGCGGGGCCAAGTCAAGGAAGTTCCAGACGGCTACGCCCAAAACTACCTGATCAAGCGGGGCCTGGCTAAGCAGGCTACCAAGGCTGCAATGAGCCAGTTAGCCGGCCAAAAGCGGGCCGAAGAAAAGCACGCGGCCGAAGAACTTGCCGAGGCCAAGAAGGTTAAGAAGGTCCTGGAAAATGACAAGACGGTTGTTGAACTGAGCGGGAAGGCCGGGACCGATGGCCGGATGTTTGGCTCGATTTCCACTAAGCAGATTGCCACGGCCCTCGAAAAGCAGTACAAGGTTAAGATTGACAAGCGGAAGATTGAACTGGCCGCCCCAATCAAGGCCCTTGGTTACGTTAACGTGCCAATCAAGCTGCACCCAGAAGTAACTGCTGAAATTCGGGTTCACATTGCCGAAAAGTAGTTGGTAAATTGTTAAGACAAAAGAGGTATCGCCATGGATAATGCACCAATGCAAGAAGAACCGCGCGATATTGAAGCAGAAAAAGCAGTTCTTGGAGCTGCTTTTTTAAGTAAAAACGCGCTGGCGGATGCAATGGAATACTTGGAGCCGCATGACTTCTACAAGCGTGCCCACCAGTTGATTTTTGAAAAAATGGTTGACCTCTATGAGGATGACCAGCCGATCGACCCAATCATGATGAACAGTGCCCTGGCTAAGGACAACCAGACGGAAAACGTTGGCGGCCCGGCCTACATTGCGGAACTGGCCTCCTCCGTCCCCTCCGCTAGAGACGTCAGCTACTATGCCAAGATTGTCCATGATAAGGCGACCCGGCGGCGGTTGATCAACACCGCCACGAAGATTATCAACAAGGGTTACGCCGACGATGAACGAATTGAAGACCTGCTCGACTCCGCCGAACAGGACATCATGCGGGTCTCGGAGGGCAATAACCAGTCGGACTTTAAGAAGATCAACACGGTCCTTGATGAGTCCTTAAACCACATCGATGAGCTTTCCCAGCAAAAGACCGACGTGACGGGGCTCAAGACCGGCTATAAGCAGTTAGATGAGATGACCACGGGGCTTCATAAGGACGAACTAGTCATCATCGCGGCCCGGCCCGCGGTGGGGAAGACGGCCTTTGCCCTAAACATCGCCCAGAACGTCGCCACCCGGACGGACGACGAGGGTAAACGGACCTCGGTGGCCATCTTCAGCCTGGAAATGGGGGCCGAGTCCCTGGTCAACCGGATGCTGTGTGCGGAAGGCAACATCAATGCGAACCACCTACGGACCGGGCAGCTGACGCCCGAGGAGTGGGAAAGCATGTACATGGCCATGGGGACCCTGTCGAATGCCCAAATCTTCATCGATGACACGCCGGGGATCAAGGTGGCCGAAATCCGGGCCCGCTGCCGGCGACTGGCTAAGGAACAGGGTAACCTGGGCCTGATCGTGATTGACTACCTCCAGCTGATTGAAGGGAGCAACCCCGACAACCGGCAACAGGAAGTTTCGGAAATTTCGCGGCAACTCAAGAAGCTGGCCAAGGAACTAGAGGTCCCAGTGATCGCCCTTTCCCAGCTGTCACGGGGAGTGGAACAGCGACAAGATAAGCGGCCGGTCCTGTCCGATATCCGGGAATCCGGATCGATCGAACAGGATGCCGATATCGTTAGTTTCCTCTACCGGGACGACTACTACGAGCACGATGAAGACGATGATGAGGACCAGGGTGGTGGCCCTGGTCAACAGGATGACGATGATGCTGCTAACGTCAGTGAAGTCGAAGTCATTATTGAAAAGAACCGGTCCGGTCCGCGGGGCACGGTCAAGCTGCTGTTTGCCAAGTCGTACAACAAGTTTGCGTCGGTGGCCTACGTTCCGGAAGACCACCAATGATAACTATTTGTCCAGCATGAATATACGGAGAAAGTAGGGCTAGAGAAAAGGTGTTTTTTCCAGCCTTTTCTTTGCAATCGGGAGGAGATGTCACGGATGCAAAAAGAGAACGGGGTTCAACTGAAGTGGCTGCTGGTTGGAATCTTCATCAGTAGCATTGGCAACAGCTTTGTCTGGCCCCTCACCACTATCTATATGCATGAGCAGTTGCACGAG
Source organism: uncultured bacterium (assembly GCA_905214235.1). Taxonomy (GTDB): domain Bacteria; phylum Bacillota; class Bacilli; order Lactobacillales; family Lactobacillaceae; genus Limosilactobacillus; species Limosilactobacillus avium. The sequence goes on from CAJMLF010000004.1 coordinate 63,098, forward strand.
TCGCTGACCGTTTCCGGGATTATCCTGCTCTTCTACTCGGGGGCAAACGTGGTTGGGAGTTACATCAGTGGGCTCTTATTTGACCGCTATAACCCCCGCCACCTGTTGCTCAACGGTTCCATCGTGGCAACCATCGTGATCGCGTTGATGATCTTCTTTAACGGTTGGCCAATCTACGCCTTCCTGTTGACTGCCATTGGTTTTTTCAACGGCTGGATTATGACGATGATCAACTCCTACGCCACCCGGACGGGCCAGGATGGGCGCTACGTCTTCAACATGCTTTACTTTGCCAATAACCTGGGGATGGTGATTGGGACCACGATTGTCGGGCCCCTCTACCAGTACGCGCACGGTAACATTGCGCCCCTCTTTACGATTACTACCGTCCTCTACCTCATCTTCATCCTGATCGTCTTTGTCCACTTTAAGGATGGGGACGACAAGACTAGTGGGGAGACGCCGACGGTCGACATTACGGGGGACCAGCGGGCAGCCAAGATGCCCAAGGCCAACCTGTGGGTCTGCTGGACCTTCTTCATTAGTCTCTGCGTAATCTGGATGATGTACGAGCAGTGGTCCAGTAACCTCTCCGTCTTCATGACCGAACGGGGGATTTCGATGACCAAGTACAGCCTCCTGTGGACCATCAACGGGATCTTGATTGTCCTGGCCCAGCTGGCCCTTTCCTGGATCAACCGCTGGTACAACAACCCCTACATGCTGGTCTACATCGGGACGTTCACCATTGCCCTGTCCTTTGTCCTCCTCTTGGTTGCCAAGACCTACGCCTGGTTTATCCTGGCGATGGTGGTCCTGACGATTGGGGAGGCCACGGCCATCCCGACGATGCCGGCAATTGTAAACAGCCTTTCGCCCGTCGCGGTGAAGGGGAAGTACCAGGGAATTTTGAATGCCTACTCCTCGCTCGGTAAGGCGTTCGGGCCCCTCTTTGGTGGCTTGGTGATCGGCGCGGCTTCTTACCACGTCCTCTTTGTGATCTGTGCGGCGTCAATTCTTGTTGTTGAACTTATTATCCTCCTGGTTGCCAAGCTGAAACGGCAGGCGACTAAAGAATTCTAGGAAGTGATCGTGGTGTTTTATAACAACTTCGATAATGTTCACGGTGAGGACCGCTTCGGCCTGGTCGGGAAAACCGGGGACGGCTTTCGTGAGGACCGGCAGTTGGCCCTGCCCTGTTATAAGTGTCAGCAGGGGCCACTAGTGATTGCGGAGCGGAACTGGGTCGCCACCAACAATGATGACTCCCAGCGCTACCAAATCGTGGTTCGCTGCGTCCACTGTGGGGCGGTTGACGAGTTCATCGTCAACAACGGTCGTGAATACCAGATTGGTAAGCTCAAACATGCTCACCAAACGCCCAGTGAACAAGATTTAAAATAAAATAAAGCAGGTAAGGAAATAATATTCTTTACCTGCTTTTTTGTCTTATATTTATAACTTTTCCGACAATCGTATGAAAACCTTTTCATTCGACAAGTAAAAAGTTTCACAAGTTTAGGTTGCCCTAACCCATACTCTGAGTAGGCGTGTAACAATAAATAATGAAACTCTCATTTTTGAAAAACTAAAAATTATCAAACTTTGTGATAGTGTAAACATTGTAAAGCGATTGGATATATCTAAGGAGATGTATTGTTATGAAAATCAAAGCTGCTGTTGTAGATAAGAAAGGTGCAAAGTTTGATATTCGTGACGACGTTGAATTGGCTGATATGCAAGCTGACGACCTGCAAATTCACATGGTCGCAACTGGTATTTGCCACTCCGATGAAGCCCTTCGTAAGGGTGATGCCGAAATTGGTTACCCAATTATCTTAGGACACGAAGGTTCTGGGATTGTTGAAAAGGTTGGTCCTGAAGTTAAGGACTTCAAGCCTGGCGATCACGTTATCCTGTCATTCTATGGCTGTGGTAACTGTATCAACTGTTTGAAGGGTAAGCCAACGAAGTGCTTGAACTACGCTGCTAACAACCTGTCAGGTGTTCGTCCTGACGGCAGTGCCCACTTTACTGAAGATGGCCACCAAGTTGATGACATGTTTGACCAATCATCATTCACTACCACCACTGTTGTTCGTGAGCGGAACGCTGTTAAGGTACCTAAGGACCTTGACCTGCGGAAGCTTGGACCTCTGGGCTGTGGTTACGTAACTGGTTCTGGGACCGTCTTCAACACATTGAAGCCTGAACCAGGTTCCACCATTGCCGTAACTGGTACTGGTGCCGTTGGTTTGGCTGCTATGATGGCTGGTAAGATTTCTGGCTGCACGAAGGTTATCGCAATTGACCGTGTTCCAGAACGGCTGAACCTCGCCAAGGAATTGGGTGCTACTGACGCTATCAACACTAACGACGAAGACATGGTTAAGGCTATCCAAAAGCTGACCGATGGCAAGGGTGTTGACTACATCGTTGATACCACTGGTGTTACTAAGGTTATGCAAGACGCTATCCAAGCCTTAGCACAAGGTGGTGTTCTGGCTGCCATTGCCGTTACTGCTCAACACATCGACGTTAACACTTGGAACGACCTTTGCCCAGCTGACCGGACAATCGTTGGTGTTAACATGGGTGACTCAATTCCACAAGTTGACATTCCACGTCTGATTGAATTCTACAAGCTCGGCATGTTCGACTTCGACAAGACCGAAAAGTTCTACGACTTCGACCAAATCAACGAAGCCAACGCTGACTCTGTATCTGGCAAGACCATCAAGCCAGTTCTGATCATCGACAAGGACTACAAGCCCGGCGAATAATTTGCCCAGTAAAGTTGGTTTAAGGCATTAGATAGTACGCTTGAAAGGAAGCAATAAAATGGCTACACCACACTACAAGATGTACATTAATGGTAAATTTGTTGACACAGATTCAGGCAAGAAGATTACTGTAATCAGCCCAAACGATGAATCTGTTTTAGGGACCGTTCCTAGTGCCACGGTTGAAGAAACCCGTGAAGCAATTGACGCCGCTACGGAAGCTGAAAAGACTTGGCACCGGGTACCTGCACCAACCCGTGGAACCTACCTCCACAAGCTGGCCGAAGAAATTCGGAAGGACCCAGAACCATGGATCAAGAATCTGCAAGTTGAACAAGGTAAGATTCGTTCACTTGCTGAAACTGAAGTAAACTTCACTGCCGACTACTTTGACTACATGGCAGCAGCTGGCCGGACTTACAAGGGTGAAGTTATCCAATCCGACAACAAGGATGAGACAATTCTGCTGAAGCGGATGCCAATTGGTGTCATCGCCGGAATCCTGCCTTGGAACTTCCCATTCTTCCTGATTGCCCGGAAGATGGCTCCAGCTTTGGTAACTGGTAACACCATCGTATTGAAGCCAAGTTCTGACACCCCAATTGGTGCCCTTGAATTTGCTAAGCTCTGTGACAAGGTTGGTATCCCAGCCGGGGTTGTAAACTTTGTTACTGGACCAGGCTCGGTTGTTGGGAACGAACTTTCCAAGAACCCTAAGATCGGCATGGCCAGCTTGACTGGTTCTGTTGGCGCTGGTAAGCGGATCATGGCTGCCGCAGCTGACCACGTTGGTGAAGTTTCCCTTGAATTAGGTGGGAACGCTCCAGCTGTTGTTTGTGACGATGCTGATTTAGACGAAGCCGTTAACGACATCATCAACTCACGGTTCGACAACAACGGTGAACTTTGCAACAACGTTCAACGGGTATACGTCCAAGAAAACGTTGCTGACGAATTCATGGAAAAGCTGACTGCTGCTGTTAAGAAGATCACTGTTGGCGACACGGTTAAGAACCCTAAGATTGGCATGGGTCCACTGATCAACAAGGCCGCCCTTGAGAAGGTTGACAGCCAAGTAAAGCAAGCTGTTAAGGAAGGTGCCAAGGTTGTTACCGGTGGTAAGCCAGTTGACGGCAAGGGCTTCTTCTACGAACCAACAATCTTGACCAATGTCAAGCAGGATGGTTCTGCTATCCAAGACGAAATCTTCGGTCCAGTTCTGCCAGTTATGACCTTCAAGACCCTTGAAGAAGCCGTTGACATGTGCAACGACAGCACGATGGGCCTGACCTCTGGTATCTTTACCAAGAGCCTTGACCGGGCAGCCTACGCTGTTAACGAAATTCAAGCCGGTGAAACCTACGTCAACCGGAACTACTTCGAAGCTATGCAAGGTTACCACGCTGGTGTTAAGGAATCTGGTATCGGTGGTTCTGATGGTATGCACGGTATCCTTGAATGCACTGACACGAAGGTTGTTTACATCCAACGTCACCCAGAAAACATTTAATACTTCTCCTTTTATAAACTAAGTATCTCCTGAAAAAGGGGCACGACAATCAGCCGTGCCTCTTTTTTGGGTGCAATATTTGGAAATATTTCCCGGGAAATTATAGTTCATTAGCGACAATCTTGGACTGGTCAGCCAGCTTGTCGTGGTCCAGCTCACCCATGTTCTTGGCAGTTACGACCCCGGCAAGGATGGAATCGTTGACGTTCAGGGCGGTCCGGGCCATATCGATGATTGGGTCAATGGCAATTAAGACTCCCATGATGGCAACGGGCAGGTTCAACGTCCCGAGGACCATCAGGGTCGTAAAGGTGGCCCCACCACCGACGCCAGCAACCCCAAAGGAAGCGATGACGTCAATGGCAATCAAGGTCAGGATAAACTGCCAGGAGAAGACGTTAATTCCGGCAGTTGGGGCGATAATTGCGGCAACCATTGATGGGTAAATTCCGGCACAGCCGTTCTGACCAATCGTCAGCCCAAAGCTGGCCGCAAAGTTAGCAATGGAAGAACTAACCCCCAGCGAGTCCCGTTGAATCTTGACGTTTAACGGCAGGGTACCGGCACTGGTCCGTGACGTAAAGGCAAAGATGAGGGCGGGCCAAGCCTTCTTGTAGTAGGCAACCGGGTTGATGCGGTTGACCAGCAGGATGATGGTGTGGACGATAAACATTACGGCAATGGCCACGTAGGCAGCGACGATGAAGGTGCCCAGCTTGGCGATGGAGGCAAAACTACTGGTTGCGGTGGCCTTGACCATCAGGGCGAAAATACCGTATGGGGTTAACTCAAGGACCATCTTTACCAGGCGGCTGACGATTGCCTGCAGGGCGGCGATTCCCTTGGCAAAGATCCGGGCCTCATCCGGCTGGTTATCGCGGAGCCACAGGAAGGCCACCCCGACCATCAGGGAGAAGATTACGACGGCAATGGTACTGGAAGACCGGGTGCCGGCAAAGTCAGCGAAGATGTTGGTGGGTAAAAGGTTGGTGATCTGTTGGGGAAGGGTCAAACCCTTTAATGTTGCCTGGTGGGTCTTAATGGCGTCAATGGCCGTCGAGTTGGCCGCCATCCCCTTGATGAAACTAGCTCCCTGGAGGTTGAAGGCCAGGACACTCATGATCCCGATGAAGGAGGCCACGGCGGTGGTGGAAAGGAGGATTCCCAAGACATTGGTGGTCATCTTCTTCAGGTTCGTTTGCTTCTTTAGCTTAGTGAAGGCGCCCACGAGGGAAACGAAGACCAGGGGGATCACCAGCATTTGTAGCAGGGCAATGTAGCCGTTGCCGACGATGTTGATCCAATCGATGGCCGTCGTGGCGGTTTTACTGGTGGGACCATAGATTAGTTGAATGGCCGCGCCACCGATGATTCCCAAGACCAGGGCCAAGAAGACGAGCTTGTTAAAGCCCCAGTGGCGACGGTGGAGGTAAATCATGCCGGCCATAATGGCGGCGGCGATGATGATAATAAGTAGTGCTTGCATTTTTAATGCTCTCTTTCTTTAATTTACATAATTCCGCAATTCGTTTAGCAACAAAAAAAGAGTTCCCAGTGCGCGCACTCTGAGAACTCTTACTTGGAAAATATTTAAAACGGAAAAGCTACTTGTTGTTAACTTTGCCGTCTTCCCGCTGAGTAATCATAGGGTAACGCAAATAGCATGTTGGCGTTCGCACAACATGCACAACAAGTAGCAGCCTTGGCAAAAATTGCGTTAGTCATAATGATTACTCCCTTCGTTTCTAAACTTGGCTATACTATACCGAGTTAGTTACTTTTTGTCAACAAAAAAATATAATTACCCGGGTGACGGCTATTTGGTATATGATTGAGGAAGACGGAAAAGGAGGAATTGCGATGGACACAAAACAGTATCGGTATACCAGTAATGATTTTAAGATTAAGAAGGCGCCGACCTTTGTTACGGACTCAAGTGATGAGCTGAAGAAGATCAAGAAGCAGGTTAAGAAGAATCTGAAGCGGATCCGGGAGGCCCAAAAGAAGATGTACGCCCGGCGGCACTACAGCGTCCTGGTCGTTTTCCAAGCGATGGATGCCGCGGGGAAGGACAGTATGATTGCCCACATCTTCTCGGGAGTTAACCCGGTTGGCTTTAAGGTCGCCAACTTTAAGCAGCCCACTTCTAAGGAACTGCGCCATGACTACCTCTGGCGGATTACCCGGGAGCTGCCCCTTCGTGGGGACATCGGGGTCTTCAACCGGTCTTACTACGAGGATGTCTTAGTGTCCCGGGTCCACCCTGAAATTATCCTGAATAGCAACCTCCCTGGCATTTACTCCTTAAAGGACGTGGATGACCACTTCTTTGAGAAACGCTACCAGGATATCCGTGAGTACCAGAAGTACCTGACCCGTAACGGCTATGTTGTTTTGAAATTCTTCCTGCACGTTTCTAAGGATGAACAGAAGAAGCGGTTCTTGTCCCGGATTGACCGGCCGGAAAAGAACTGGAAGTTCTCGGCGGCGGATATTCGGGAACGCCAGTACTGGGACCAGTACCAGGCGGCCTACGAGAAGGCAATTAACGCCACCGCCACGAAGGAGAACCCATGGTACGTTATCCCGGCGGACGACAAGTGGTATTCCCGCCTGATTGTTTCAGACATTATCACCAAGCGGATTGAAAAGTTGCCCCTCTCGTACCCAGAACCGAACGAACAGGAGGCAGCGGAGCTCAAGGAAGCCCGGCAGCGCTTGTTGGATGAAAAATAATAGTGATATGGTGCTAGTATTCGGCCTTGCCGAGGACTGGCACCTTTTTTGGTGACAAAAAAAAGCACCCGCCGAAACGAGTGCTTAGTGATGGGCAGTCAGGGGATCGAACCCTGGACCCACGGATTAAGAGTCCGTTGCTCTGCCAGCTGAGCTAACTGCCCATGTCATATTGACAACACAAATTATAATATCAACTTTTCCCCTTTTTTGCAAGGCCTTTTTAAAATTATTTCGTATTTTACTTAGGCATCTAACTGTTATAAGCTAATAGTAAGGATAAATTCTAAAGTAAGGGGTAATTTTATGACCAGCAAAAAAGAGCGTTTTGAGCTGATGAACCGCCTGTTGCGGACCTACATGATTAACATGCAACACTTCTACATTAGCCTTTCGCCACAACTAGACCTAACACCGCAACAGGCCCGGACCCTCTTGTACATCCAAAAAAAGCCTGGCCTGATTCAACGGGAAATCGGTGACTATTTCCACCTCCGCAACGCCAGCGTCACCAGCATGTTGAAGAATCTTGAACGGGCCGGTTATATTGTCCGGAAAAACGACCAGGAATCAGCCCGCATCAAGCGGATTTTCTTGACAGATGCCGGCGTCGCCAAAACGGCGAAAATCAAGACGGTCTTTGACCAGGCCTACTCACAGATTGTGGATCATCTGCGAGAAGAAGATATCGACGCAATGGTAACGGCGATGAAGAAAATTAACCGGGACCTAGAAAAGTAAATTATCTTGTTGACAGTTAGATGCCTATGTGTTTTAATGTAAGTCGTTTAAAACAGTTAGATACTTAATTGTTAGGAGGCTTACAAAATGCCAAGGAAAAAGTTCAATTTTCGTGAGTTCTTTGGACTGATCAACCACCTCCACCCGAAATACGGGCGGCTCGTGGTCGGGGTCCTGCTGGGCTTTATTTCGACAGCGGCCAACCTGTTTGTGCCGCAACTGGCCCAGCGGCTGATCAATAATTTCCGTAGTATTAGCCCAACTTTGGCAATCTTAACGGTGGTTATCTTTATTGCTGGACTGATTACCAGTGCCGTTTCAGGAGTCCTGCTCGGGATCTTTGGTGAGAACGTAGTGGCCAAGCTGCGGAAACAGTTGTGGCAGAAGCTGCTTAAGATGCCGGTAAAGTACTTTGACAATGTCAAGACCGGGGAAATCAGCTCCCGGCTGGTCAACGATACCTCACAGGTGAAGGAACTCCTTGCGTCGACCTTCCCCAACGCGATGACCTCAATCCTCCAGTTTGTCGGCGCCCTGGTCATCATGCTGGCGATGGACTGGAGGATGACCATCCTGATGTTCGTCACCGTCCCGCTGATTATCCTGGTGATGATGCCAATTATGAATTGGTCCCGCCGAATCGGTCGGATCCGCCAGGATGAGCTGGCTAAGTTCGTCAGCGACTCCACCGACGTGCTCGGAGAGGTGCGATTGGTCAAGTCCTCAAATGGTGAGCAGCACGAGCTTACCCGGGGAAACCAGCGCATTCGCAACCTCTACAGGATTGGGGCCAAGGAAGCCATCGTCAATTCCGTCACCTTGCCGGTTACTAACATGATGATGATGGTAATGTTCCTTTTGGTCCTCGGTTATGGGGCCATTCGGGTAATGAACAACCAGATTACCATGGGGGCACTGGTATCGTTTCTGATGTACCTGTTCCAGATTTTCAGTCCGGTAATCATCGTCAGCCAGCTCTTTACCGACATGGCCAAGACAAGTGGGGCCACCGAACGAATCCAGCAGATGCTGGCCGAACCCGAGGAATTTGTTAGCGACAAGACCGAACAGGAAATCGCGGCAAAGCCACTGAAGTTTGACCACGTTGACTTTGCCTACGAGCCCGGTAAGCCGATTCTCAAGGACATCAGTTTTGCGACGAAACCCAACGCGGTGATCGCCTTTGCGGGCCCGTCTGGTGGTGGGAAAACGACCATCTTCTCCCTGATTGAACGTTTCTACCAGCCGACTGCCGGTAAGGTCCTGCTGGGCGATGAAGACATTGATCAGTTCGACTTGGCCAAGTGGCGGGAACAAATCGGTCTGGTCAGCCAGGATGCCGCGGTAATGCCGGGCACCATCCGGGATAACCTGACATACGGACTCCGCCGGTCGGTGAGTGATGATGAACTCTGGTGGACCCTCAAGATGGCGTACGCCGATGGCTTTGTCTCTCAAATGGCCGACCAGCTGGAAACAGAAATTGGGGAGCGGGGAATCAAGCTTTCCGGGGGCCAGCGGCAGCGAATTGCGATTGCCCGGGCCTTCCTCCGTGACCCCAAGATCTTAATGCTCGACGAGGCCACGGCCAGCCTGGATGCTGAATCCGAGGCAATGGTTCAAAAAGCCCTTGGCGACTTGATGCAGGGGCGGACCACCCTGGTGATTGCCCACCGGCTGAGTACGATTGTCGATGCTGACAAGATTTACTTTATCGAACACGGGACGGTGTCGGGCGCCGGCACCCACCAGGAATTGCTGGAGAGCACGCCACTCTATGCCCAGTATGTTCACGATCAATTTAAATAGTAATAAGGCCACCGGCGGTTTTCCTGCGGTGGCCTTAATTATTATGCGGTTATTGTTGACTGGCGAGCACTTGGTCAATGGCGGCCAGCTCGTCAGCGGTGAATTTGAGGTTATTGAGGGCCTTAACGTTGTCAACCAGTTGACTTGGCCGACTAGCGCCCACCAGGACGCATGCCATCACTGGTTGGCGGAGGTCCCAGGCCAGAGCCATCTCGGCCAGGGTCTGGTGCCGCTGCTTGGCGATTTCGTTCAACTGCCGGACGGTATCGATGGTTTGCTCAACCTGATCCGGGTGGAGGAAGGGACTGGTCGACTTGGCAGCCCTTGAGTCAGCCGGGATGCCGTTGAGGTAGCGGTTGGTTAATAACCCCTGGGCCAGGGGACTAAAGCAGACCGCGCCCTTACCTTCCTTCTCCAGCACCGGTAACAAGTCACCCTCGATGTGGCGGTCAAACATGTTATAGCGGGGCTGGTGGATGATAAATGGCGTGTGGAGGTCCTTAAAGACCTTGGTGATCGCGGCGGTCTGGGCACCATCATAGTTGGAGATTCCAATGTAGAGGGCCTTGCCTTCCCGGACCAGCTGGTCGAGAGCCTCAGCAGTCTCTTCAATTGGCGTCGCCGGGTCTGGCCGGTGGGAATAGAAGATGTCTACGTAGTCCAGTTGGAGCCGTTTGAGGCTCTGGTTGGCACTGGCGATGATACTCTTGCGCGATCCCCAGTTGCCGTATGGGCCGTCCCACATTTCGTAGCCGGCCTTACTGGTGATGATCATCTCGTCTCTGTAGGGCTTCATATCGGTGGCCATGATCCGGCCAAAGTTTTCCTCCGCACTGCCGGGGACCGGGCCGTAGTTGTTGGCGAGATCGTAGTAAGTGATTCCGAGGTCAAACGCCTGGTGGACGATGGCCTTCTGATTTTCGTAGGGGTCAACGCTACCGAAGTTGTGCCAGAAGCCCAGACCAATGGCGGAGAGCTTGAGGCCACTCTTGCCAACCCGGTTATAGGTCATCTGTTGGTAGCGGTGGGGGTTAGCTTGATACATTATGACTCCTCCTCAATTAAGGCAGTTGGTGTCCGGCAGCCAGGTAGAGGTCGTACCACTCCTGGTTAGTCAGGTCAACGTCGGCGCCCTTGGCACTGTCGGCGATGTGGGCCGGGTTCATGGTCCCCATGATCAACTGGATCTGGGCCGGGTGCTTGAGGACCCAGGCGGTAGCGATGGCGTTTTTACCAACCCCGTACTTGGTGGCCAGTTCACCAAGCTTCTTATTCAGTTCTGGGTAGTCCGGGTTGTCGATGAAGGTGCCCTCAAAATTCCCGTACTGGAATGGCGACCAGGCCTGGATGGTGATGTGGTGGTGCCGGCAGTAGTCGAGGAGGCCGCCGTCGTGGTCGGTTCCATCGGCATTAGCAATGTTAGTATTGATCCCGAAGTCGATCATCCCCGTGTGCTTCAGGCCAAACTGCAGTTGGTTAAACATCAGGTGTTGGGTGATGCTGTCCTGGACCATCGCAAATTGTTGGGGGTTGAAGTTGGAGACCCCGAAGAAGCGGACTTTACCGCTGGCCTGGAGGATGTCAAAGGCTTCCTTGATGCCGTCCAGGTCCATCAGCGGGTCTGGCCGGTGGAGGAGGAGGCCATCCAAGTAGTCGGTCCCCATCCGCTTCAGGACCCCATCAACAGCCTCCAGGATGTGCTGCTTGGTGAATTCGTAGCGGCTGCCGAAGACAAAGCTACCGTTGCTCCGGGCCGGGTCAACGATGATGCCGACCTTAGATTGGATGAAAAGGTCCGTCCGTTTAGCATTTGACAGCTTGAGGGCCTGGCCCAGCACTTCTTCCGACTTGCCCTGACCGTAAATATCAGCCGAGTCGATGAAGTTGATGCCGTTATCAAAAGCAGTGTCGACCGCCTTGGCCGCTTCGGCCGGGGTCTTAGCTTCCATCCGCATGATCCCCAGTCCCATTGCCGGGATCTTCAGACTGGTTGCACCGAGGTTAATTTGTTTCATAAGAAAAGCCGTCCTTTCGAATCTGACTAGTTAAACTACACTTTTCATGATAGTTAACCAGTGCTGAGTCGACAAGACGGCACTTTTTATTTCCCAGGTTACTTTGAAGTACCCTGGTTGGTGGGGTGGTGGTCAGCGGCGTAGAGCTGGTTGAGCTTGCGCAGCCGTTCCTCTTTAACCTGCTTAGTAGCCTCACTATATTCACAGGTGCGGTGCTTAATATCGTAGCCTTTTCCGTTGATATAGCCCCAAGAGCACATGACATCGAGGATGGGAAAGAGGGTTTGGCCGTGTGCGGTCACGGCGTATTCAACTTGGACGGGGACGGTGGGGATGACGTTGCGGCTAATAATTCCGGCCGCTTCCAACTCCCTTAGCTGTGCGGTCAAGGTCTTCTTTGGCGCCGTTTCCAGGTAATGAAGGATCTCGCTGTAGCGCCTGGTCCCGTTGGTTTCCAGGTAGTGGAGAATCAACGGCTTCCACTTGCCACCAATTACGTCGAGAGTAACCTGAATTTCACTAAGGACCGTCTTTTGTGCCATCATCAATACCTCCCGGAAAACAAAAAAAGAGATTGAGGAAACCTCAATCTCTGTAAACCTCTGATGGGCAGTCAGGGGATCGAACCCTGGACCCACGGATTAAGAGTCCGTTGCTCTGCCAGCTGAGCTAACTGCCCATGACCTCTTAACAAGGTACTTTATTAATCTACCATCAATACTATGAATTGTCAACGGCTTTTGCTAAAAAAGTTTTCGGGACCTGTGCTATAATTGAGCTAGCTTAATAATGAAGGTTTTAAATTTTTGATCAATTATACCCAACGGAGGGACTATTGATATGGCGAAGAAAATTCTTGTTGTTGATGATGAAAAGCCAATTTCAGATATCATAAAATTTAATTTGGAAAAGGAAGGCTACGAGGTCGTCGTTGCCTTTGACGGCGAGGAAGCCCTGGAAAAGGTTGAGTCTGAGGACCCCGACCTGATTATCTTGGACCTAATGCTACCAAAGATTGACGGCCTGGAAGTTGCCAAGCGGGTGCGGGCCAAGCACACAATGCCAATCATCATGGTCACCGCGAAGGACTCGGAACTGGACAAGGTCCTCGGCCTGGAACTCGGTGCCGACGACTATGTCACCAAGCCGTTCTCTAACCGGGAATTGGTTGCCCGGGTTAAGGCTAACCTGCGGCGGCAGGCCACGCTGAAGGCCCCGGCGGAAGAGGATAAGAACAGCGACATCAAGGTCGGCGACTTGACTATCCACCCCGAAGCCTACACCGTTACTAAACGGGGCGAAAATATCAACCTGACCCACCGGGAGTTCGAGTTGCTCCACTACCTGGCCCAACACATTGGTCAGGTCATCAACCGGGAGCACCTCCTGCAGACCGTCTGGGGGTACGACTACTTCGGTGATGTCCGGACGGTAGACGTTACTGTCCGGCGGCTTCGTGAAAAGATTGAGGATAATCCAAGTCAGCCACAATGGTTGATTACCCGGCGGGGTGTTGGTTACTACTTAGCAAATCCTGATCAAAATTAGAGGCTGAACGGTTGTGAATAGCAAGCTAAAATTTTATCAATCGATTCGGGTAAAAATCGCCCTCGTGTTTGCGTTAATGCTGATGTTAACGTTGGAATGCGTCGGGGCGGTTTTTGTGCGTCAATTGGAGCATCAAAACCTGAATACGTTTAAACAAACCATTGAACTGCCGTCGTACGTTGATAATTCTTTGAGCGAACAGCTTTCCCGGCCCAACAAGAAGAAGGCCAACCAGCAGATGCGGCAGATCCTGTCAGAAGTCAATAACAACAACATCTCGGAGATCCGGGTAATTGACAGTAAGGGGATTATCCGGAGTACCAGCACGAGCGATACCCGGGGAATCGTGGGCCAGAAGACTACCGATGGTACGGTCAAGGCGACCCTGGTTAATAACCGGACCCACTCCGAAAATATTTATGATAGTTCCAACCATAACCGCTACTACGTTAACGTTATTCCCCTAAACGATAGTAATAATAACGTTGTCGGGGCGGTATACCTGCGGGCCAGCCTGGAAGGGGTATACTCCAACATCAACAGTATTACCCTGATTTACCTGTCGGCGGCTCTGATTACCATTGCCCTGAGTCTCTTCTTGGCTATTCTTATTTCCCAGGAAATAACGCGGCCAATTGAAGAAATGCGGAAGCAAACGCTGCGGATCGCCCGTGGGGACTTCTCCGGGCAGGTCCGGGTCATGGGAAATGATGAACTGGGCCAACTGGCCGGGGCGGTTAACAACCTCTCCGTGCGGGTCGAGGAGGCCCAGGAGTCGTCGGATTCAGAACGGCGGCGGCTTGACAGCGTCCTGTCCCACATGTCCGACGGGGTCCTGGCGACCGACCGGCGGGGCAACGTAACCATCGTCAATAACATGGCCCTCCAGTTGCTCGGCGTTGACCATGAGGACGATTTGATTGGGAAGTCAATCATTGACGTCTTAGACATCCGCCACGACTACACCGTCCGCCAGTTGATCAACACGGACCAGGAAGAAATGATCATTGACATGTCTAACGAGGGAACTGACCTGATCTTAAATGCCTACTTCTCGCCAATTCAGCGGGAATCGGGCTTCGTCAGCGGGCTGGTTTGTGTCCTCCATGACGTCACCAGCCAGCAAAAGGAAGAGCGGGAACGGAAGCAGTTCGTTTCCAACGTTTCCCACGAGCTCCGGACCCCCCTGACCAGTGTCCACAGCTACGTCGAGGCCTTGAGCGACGGGGCCTGGCAGGATAAGGAGATTGCCCCGAAGTTCTTGACGGTGATTCAAAACGAGACTGACCGGATGATCCGGATGATCAACGACCTCTTGAGTCTGTCGCGGATGGATTCCGGGACCACCAAGTTGAACCTGGAATACGTCAATATTAAGGAGCTCTTCAACTACATCCTGAACCGCTTCGACATGATCATTAAGAAGAACGAGAATGACGAGAACAGCAAGAAGTACACGATTGAGCGTTACTTCACCAGTAAGGACCTCTGGGTGGAAATCGATACCGATAAATTCACCCAGGTAATTGACAACATCATGAATAACGCGATCAAGTATTCGCCAGACGGTGGTGTGATCACAACCCGCCTGCTGGAGACGCATAACCACGTTATCCTGAGTATCTCAGACCAAGGTCTAGGAATTCCGCGGAAGGACCTGGGCCGGATCTTTGACCGCTTCTTCCGGGTTGATAAAGCACGGAGTCGGAAGCAGGGTGGTACCGGGCTCGGCCTGGCAATTTCCAAGGAGGTTGTCAACATGCTCGGTGGCCAAATTTGGGTCGATAGTGTCGAGGGCAAAGGTTCGACCTTCTATATTTCACTGCCATACGTACCTTATGAAGAGGAGGATGACTGGGATGATCAAGAAACTAAGGACTAACTGGTTATCATTTGCCTTAGCGCTCGTCGTAATCATCAGCCTGCTGATTTCCGGACTGGTCTGGACGAATCCTTTTCAATACGAGGGCGCCCGGCATGACAACTTAATTCACTCGAACCAACAATTTACGACCCAATCAATGGGGGATGTCTACCTGCCGACCAACCTGGTTCAGACTGACCGGCGGGGCAGTCAGGCGATTTTGTACAACCCCCAGGTCAACCTGATTCGCAAGCTCAAGGAGAACATCCGTAGTTGGCAGTTTGGCCGGGTTTCGACCGTCAAAAGCAATAACAGTGATGTCTACCTGAGTTACTTGCGGCGGCGCAACTCACTGATGATGAGCTACCCGGATGGGGTGCCAACGGTAGTCTTCAACGAGACCTTCTCCCAGTCGATCAATAGCGACCAGGTCAACCAGATTAACCACATCGTGATCCCCCTCGGTGGGCCGCGGGAAATCTACCTGCTGAGTGACCACCACTACGGGGTTTACCGCTTGCGGCTCAGCAAGGGTAACTTTAACAAGGTTCAAAACATTGCTAAGGATGCTAACCGGATCCCCGTTGACCATAAAATCGTTAACGGGCAGACGGTAATGACCTACCCACGGGGCTTTAGCCTGCCGACCTTTGCCTTCCAGGTAACCAACCAGAATATTGATACCCTGTCGACGAACCTGATGAGCAGCACCCAGCACGGCAACATTACGACCAACCATAATGGTGACAACATCGTCTACTCAAACGGGACCAACCGACGGATGACCTTTAACCAGGACCGGGGAACGGTCAACTACAAGGCCTTCTTGAACAACGACGATAAGCGGACCAATGAACAACTGTACTCGTACTTCTACAACCGCCTTGTTAAGACGGGGGTCCAGCTGGGGAACATCCGCTTTGACGGGGTCAACGACCACCAGCGGCAGTTAACCTACCGCAGCTACGTCGATGACTTCCCAATCTTTAACAGCGACGGTTACGGGACAATCAAGTTACGCCTGACCCGTGGTGGGACCGAGCGCTGCCAGATGAGTATTTACTCCGTCCAGGTGCCACTGCCAATCGACCAGCAGCAAGTCCGCCTGCCGTCCAGCACGGTCGTCTTGGACCAGCTGCATGCCAGTCCCCACTTTAGGGAAGTTAAGGGCTTGCGGGTCGGTTACCTGTGGAAGACCGACAGCAAGAATAAGAAGGTCGTTAAGTTAACACCATCTTACTTTGTGAAGTACCATGGTAACTGGATCAACTACACGGAATTGATTAAGTGAGGAGGGCACGAAAATGAATTTTAAACGTATTCAATGGATTTTCCTGTTTGCCTTCCTTGCCTTTGATATCATCGTGGGCTGTGAGCTCCTTTTTCAGGGGAGCCGGTTCACCATTTCAAATAGTCAGCAAGGCCACCAGACCGCGGTCTTGAAGGAAATGCGGGCGGATTCAATTACCTATACGTCCCTTTCCAAGCACCAGCCTTCCGGTTACTACATTTCGGGAACCCGGTCCGGGGATGGGGGCCAACTGGAGCAGCAGATGACCAAGCTGCGGAACCAGACCGCCCGCTTCTCGGATAGCGAGCTCAACAGTGAGTTTGACTCACCAATCAAGGTTAGCCACACCCACCCGAACTACCGGCTCAACCAGGTGATCAAGTCGGCCCGGCAAGTGCCGCTGGGGACTAATTACCGCTACAACGCCCAGCTTTCTGACAAGAAGACGGTTGTCTACACGCAGATGGTTAAGGGCCAGCCAATCTTAGATAATGATGGGCAGGTCCGTTTCCACCTCAATAATGGCAACCAGGTAACGGGCTACACGCAGGGCTACGTTGAGAACCCGACGACGCTCCAGCAGCGGGCCACGGCGATTAGCCAACAGCACGCGGTTATCTGGCTATACCGGCACAACCAGATTCCCAACGATTCACAGATTCGCTGGGCAATCCTGGGCTACACCAAGCTGCTGACGACGAATAACCACGACCGGGCAGTGTACGTCCCGACCTGGGTAGTGCAAATCAAGACGAAGACGTCTGATACGACCCAGAGGTTGAACGTCAACGCCTTTAATAGCACGGTGATGAAGACCTCACCGGATACCGTTAACATGGATAGTATTAAATAATTGCAAAAAGGGGAAATTTTTGGTGACAGATACCGATTCATTACGTTATAGCATTCTGGCAAGCGGGAGCACCGGCAACGTTACTTACCTGGAGACCAACCACCACCGGATCCTGATTGACGCGGGTCTCAGTGGGAAGAAGATTGAGGGGTTGATGAATAAAATTAACCGCTCACTGGCCGATGTCGAGGCCATCTTTGTAACGCACGAGCACAGCGACCACTGCCACGGTGTCGGGGTCCTCGCCCGGCGGTACGGGATGGCCGTCTACGCCAACCAGGGGACCTGGGACGCGATGGCCAGCAAGGTCGGCAAGATTCCGGCAGACCAGAAGTTTATCTTTGCGCCCAACAGCGTCAAGGAATTCGGTGACATGGATATCGAAAGCTTTGCGGTTTCCCATGACGCAGCGGAACCCCAATTCTACCAGGTTCACCACGACAACAAGACCTTCTGCATCCTGACCGATACTGGCTACGTCTCCAGTCGGGTTGCGGGAACCATCAAGGACGCGGACGCCTACCTGATGGAATGTAACCACGATACGGAAATGCTCCGGATGGGCCCGTACTCCTGGCCACTCAAGCAGCGGATCTTGGGGGATGAGGGCCACCTGTCCAACGAGGAGGGGGCCGATGCCTTGATGAGCGTTGTCGGCCGGCGGACCAAGGAGATTTTCCTCGGCCACCGCAGCCAACATAACAACATGCGGTCCCTGGCCCACCTCACCGTTGCCAGTATGATGGAGCAGCATGATTTTGGCGTGGGTCACGACTTCCGCCTCGACGATGCTGAGCCGGAGCAGCCAAGCAAATTAATGGTCCTGTAACGGTTTATTCAAAGAAATTTCATAACTTTCCGGTAGGGTAAAAGTGAGATTTACTGATGGAGGAATGAGTAATGAAGGATGATAAACCAGTTAGTCGCCGTTTCTGGGCGAAAGTTGCCGGGGTCGGCTTGTTAGCCGGCTTAATCGGTGGCGGGGTGACGCTCGGCATTAACGGTGCCATCCAGCACCATGAGGCGGCCGTTAGCACCCGGGTACCGATGGGGTCAAACAAGTCCGGCGGGACCAAGGTGAACGGCAATAAGGCCAACCTGAACACCCAGTCGACGAAGGCCTATGATTCCGTCCAGTCGACGGTGGTCAGCGTCCTTAACAAGCAGAAGGTCCAACAGGGCAACGGCGCGCTGGGAATCTTCGGAACTATCCAGGGCGGGGAAGGCTCGTCGTCAAGTGATAGTAACAAGCTGGAGACCGCCAGTGAGGGCTCCGGGGTTATCTACAAGAAGTCCGGCAACACGGCGTACATCGTTACTAATAACCACGTCGTTTCGGGGTCCAACGCCCTCCAAGTCATTCTGAGCAACGGCAAGAAGGTTGACGCCCAACTAGTGGGGGCGGATTCCGCTACGGACCTGGCCGTTCTGAAAATCAACGCGGCGAACGTGAAGGAAGTCGCTTCCTTTGGGAACTCAAATTCAATCAAGGCCGGGCAGGATGTCCTGGCAATCGGGTCCCCAATGGGTAGTGAGTACGCCAACACCGTCACGAAGGGGATTGTGTCCGCCAAAAACCGGACCCTTAAGGCAGGGACCGATGGCACGCTGACGTCCGTTATCCAGACCGATGCGGCAATTAACTCCGGGAATTCTGGTGGCCCCCTGATTAACATGGCCGGCCAGGTAATCGGGATTAATTCAATGAAGCTCTCCTCTGACAATGATGGTTCCTCAGTTGAAGGGATTGGTTTTGCCATCCCAAGTAACGAGGTGGTCAGCATCATCAACCAGCTGGTCAAGAAGGGGAAGATTTCCCGGCCAGCACTTGGGCTGGGGATGGCCGACTTAAGCAGCGTTACCACCGACCAGCAGCAGTCCGTCCTTAAGCTGCCAAGCAACGTCAATAAGGGGGTTGTGATCCTCCAGGTTGCGAACGGCTCGGTTGCTGATAACGCGGGCTTGAAGAAGTACGACGTGATTACCCAGTTGGGTGACAAGAAGATCAACAACACGAACGAATTACGGGCGGCCCTGTACAAGTACAAGGTTGGTGACACCACGAAGGTAACCTTCTACCGGGATGGCCACCAGCAAACGGCCACCCTCCACCTGACTAAGGAAGCCGCCAATACCGACGACAACCAGCAGGAAGATGATGGTGAATAGATAAGAAAAGCAATCTTCTTAGTTCCATGTTCAGAAGATTGCTTTTTCTTTTTTCTGTAAGAAGCATTAAACCATTCTTTCCGTACTAATAGTGGTAGAATGGCTAATAACTTAATTTCGAAATAGGACGGTGAAATGAATGAACAATCGTAAATTTAAATACCCGGACACGAAGGCCTACGAATTTGTCGTTAACCGCTTGAAGGAGCGGGGGGTTAACTTGGATGACTTGATTGACATTATTTACGAGTCGCAAATCGAATTTGAGCCCCAGCTAACCAAGGAACGGTGCACTGAATACCTGCAAGACGCCCTCCACAAGCGGGAGCTCCTTAATAATGCAATGGTCATGCTGGAACTGGACCGCCTAACTGAGAAGGGTGAGGTTGCAGAGCCGCTGTCGAGCATCATCGTCAATGACGCCGGTGTCTTCGGGGTTGATGAAACCCTGGCCCTCCAGATTGCCAACATCTACGGGACGATTGGGACAACCAACTTCGGTTACTTCGACCGGGTCAAGAAGGGGATTATTGCGAAGTACGACCACGACGGTCAACACGTCAATACCTTTATTGACGACCTCTTAGCAGCGATTGTCTCTGCGGTCGCCGGTAAGATTGCCCACAGTTACGCCTAACTAAAATGACTTCCTGCCTGTGTAAAAGTCGGCAGGAGGTCTTTTTTATTTTACCTACCTTGTCGATAACCAGGACGGATTTTATCCGCAAATGCATCTTTAAAACCGAATATTAACCTTTTATTTAAAGGTCAACATTCACTTAACCACGGTAAGTTGCTTAAATGCCACAAGCCGTGTTATTTTAGGGGAGAAATATGAAAGAAAAGCTGTTGATATTTTCTGTGGATAAGTAGGTGGATAACTAGTGGAAAATTTTTAGTCCGGTAAACAATGCCGTAAAATCGGCACATTAGCGGTTAAAAAAGTTATCCACAGGCAGTGGGATTGATAGTGGATAAGTGGAAAACTTTTCCATTTTGTCCCCACTGAATGCCTTTATATCAATGATTATAGTTATCAACAGCGAACGATTGTTTTTGTGGATAACTGTGGATAAGTCCATTCTCAGAAAACGGTTTATTTGTGAATTAAGAAGCGAACATTCGGAGATATATTTCTTCCCCAAATCGGCCTGTGGATAACTTTGTGGAAAACATGTGGAAAGTGGTGGATATCTTGAATATTAAAATAATTGGTGTTGGTAAGTTAAAGGAGAAGTACTTCAAGGCGGGAATTGCGGAGTACGGCAAGCGCCTGGGCCGCTTTTGTAAGTTCCAGGTTGTTGAGGTGCCTGACGAAAAAGCGCCCGAGTCCCTGAGCCAGGCCGAGATGGATGAGGTAATGGCCAAGGAGGGGGAACGGATCCTCAACAAGATTAAGGACCGGGAGTACGTTTACGCCCTGGCAATCAAGGGCAAGGAACGGACATCTGAGGAGTTTGCCAAGGAGATCAACCAGCTGGCAACTTACGGCCACAGCGACATTACCTTTGTCATTGGCGGATCGCTGGGATTGAGCCCGGCAGTGCTGAAGCGGGCTGACACCCAGATTTCCTTCGGCCGCTTTACCTTACCCCACCAATTGATGCGGCTGGTATTGAGTGAGCAGATTTACCGGGCCTTCACGATTATCAACGGCCTGCCTTACCACAAGTAGTAAGCGTAAGGTGTGACGGTCCCTTTGTGGTGAACTATACTAGAGCTGAGGTGATTGTAATATGAAGAAAGTGGCAATTCTGATTGGCAGTGTTCGGCCCAACCGGCGGAGTAAGCAGGTAGCCGACTGGCTGCGGGTCCAGTTGATGAAGAGTAAGCAGGTTCACTTCGACGTGGTTGATCTGAAGAAGGTTAACCTGCCGATGATGGATGAGCCGCACATCCCCTTCACCGGCCTTTACACTCACGCCAAGACCCGGAAGTGGAGCAAGCTAGTTCAGTCGTATGACGGCTTCATCTTTCTCTTCCCCCAGTACAACTGGGGTTATCCAGCGGCACTGAAGAACGCGATTGACTACCTAGCCAAAGAATGGCAGGGTAAGCCGGTCAGCCTGGTCACCTTTGGCGGTCACGGGGGCAGTCAGGCCCAGGCGGCAATGCGCCTAGTGGTCACTGGTCTCAAGATGAAGCAGCTGGCGGTTAACCCGCAGATCAGCTTGATGCCGGGTGACTCTTTGGCCACGGCTGATTATCGCCTGCATACTCATGATGATGAGGCAGCCCTGCTTCGTCAGGAATTTGAAAATGTCTTATAAACAAAAAGCAGCTGGCGGTGTTAAAATCCGCCGGCTGCTTTTTACGCAACACTTGTGATAAAAATCGAGATTTACTACGTTACTACGTTCTGAAACCGCATTAGAATGCGATAAATCAAAGAAAATGGTTCGTGAAAATTGTTGCAAAGATTCCTGAAATGTGTAATTATTAGAACGTAAAAAATTAAAGAGAGAAGTTGTTATTTAATGGAACGTCAATTTGATTTTCTGATGCCAAGTGTTAACTTCTTTGGCCCCGGTGTTATCAAGAAGATTGGTGATCGGGCAAAGATGCTCAACATGCACAAGGTTCTGGTCGTAACTGGTGGCCACATCGTTAACTTGGAAAATGGTCCGGTTGCCCAAACCCTGGACTCCCTGAAGGCTGCGGGCGTTGAATACGTTGTCTTCGATGGTGCGGAAGAAAACCCAAAGATTCGCGACATCAAGAAGGGTAAGCAAATCTACCTGGACAATGGCTGTGACAGTATCATCACCGTTGGTGGGGGCTCTGCTCACGACTGTGGTAAGGGGATTGGTATTATCCTGACGAACGGTGACGACATTACTAAGCTTGCCGGTATCGAAACCCTGGAAAAGCCACTGCCATCACTGATGGCGGTTAACACGACTGCCGGGACTGGTTCCGAACTGACCCGTCACGCCGTTATCACCAACGAAGAAACCCACCTGAAGTTCGTCGTGGTTTCATGGCGGAACATCCCACTGGTTTCCTTCAACGACCCAATGCTGATGCTGGACATCCCACAAGCAACCACTGCCGCTACCGGTTTGGATGCTTACGTCCAAGCGGTGGAACCATTTGTTTCCGTTGACCACAACGACATCACCGATAGCCAATGTGAAAAGGCCATCAAGATCATCCAAAAGTACCTGCCAGAAGCAGTTGCTAATGGTCACAACGTGAAAGCCCGGACCAAGATGGTTGAAGGGGAAATGCTTGCCGGCATGGCCTTCAACAACGCCAACCTGGGTTACGTCCACGCCATGGCACACCAACTGGGTGGTCAATACGACGCTCCTCACGGTGTCTGCTGTGCACTGATGCTGCCAGTTGTTGAAGAATGGAACATCATCGCCTGCCCAGACCGCTTTGCTAAGTTGGCTGAAATCATGGGCTACGACACCACTGGCATGACCACGATGGAAGCCGCTCACAAGTCCATCGACGGGATGCGTGAACTGGCTAAGGCCATTGGTATTCCGGACTCCATCAAGGCCATTGGCGCAAAGCCAGAAGACTTCGAATTGATGGCTGAAAATGCCCTCAAGGACGGGAATGCCTTCTCCAACCCTCGTAAGGGAACCAAGGAAGAAGTTATCAAGCTCTTCCAAAAGGCTTACGATGGAATTTACTAAATAAATTAATCACTATACCTGCTAGTTGTTAAGTAATAAAGCAATTAGTTGGTTTTGCGTACAAAATAGCTGTGACAAAAAGTCTTTTTAATTAGAAGCTCCATTCGGAATTTGATAAAGATTTCGAATGGAGCTTTTTTGATTATGGTATATTAATTGTTATTTGACATCTCTTCAATTTCTTTTAGTTGTAAACCAATTCGCTTAATAATAGTTGTAACCAATGCATTTCCCATAAAAAACATCCGCATCCTATCGGATACTTCTTTGACTTCACCATCAACTTTTTTGTATTTAGTCCAGTTATCAGGGAAATCTTGTAGTCTTTCTGCTTCAACTGGTGTTAATAAGCGATACTTACCATTGATTTTTAACCAATGAGTTGAGCGGTTAACAGAGCCTTCTGAAGTTAACATCGTTCGACTAGGTAAATTTAAGTCCTCATAAGGTGACATACCACCTTCACTGTAAATATATTTATGGCCATCACGACTAGTACGATTGATTCGCTTAGGTCCCCTAAGGTAGGCGAACTTCTTGATTTTTTGTTTATCGGTAACGTAATATTTATCAGGCACATCTTTTTCTTTCTGAAGAGTGTCCTTTAATGGAATTGGTTTTTCTTTACCAGTAGCTTTAGTATCAATTGTAAAATAACGACCATGTCGCATTATACCGGTATTAAATACTTTACCTGTAAACTTATCTGAGACCTCTACAATATCTTTTGGTAACTCATAGTAAGCTTTCCGACCCTTATATGCCCTTTTTTGGATAGGAAATTGTTTGGCAAAAAGGCCATCAGTATAAATGTATTTATCATACCGTGACTCATTTAATAAGTCTTCAAGACTATTATTATGCTCATATTTATCATCTAGCATCTTTGCATATGGCAAGTCATTACGAAAAACAAAAAAGTAAACTCTACGACGACGTTGCCGTCGACCATAATCAGCGGCATTAATAACACGCCACTCTACAGAATATCCAAGCTGGTTGAAAGCGGACAACATAATTGAAAAATCACGTCCACGTTGTTTAGCCGGTGCCTTAAGTAATCGATCAACATTTTCTAAGATTAAGTATTTAGGCTTAATGATGCGAGAAGCTCTAATAATTTCCCAAAATAAAACTCCTTTTTTACCTTGAATCCCCATCTCATTACTTAATGAACGAGCTACTGAGTAATCTTGGCAAGGAAATCCACCAACAATCATGTCCGCATCCATTTTAGCAAATGTTTCATTAGGAATCTTTTGAATATCAATATTGATATTATCAGTATCTGGCCAATGATAATCATAAACTTCAAATGCATCTTGGCTTTTTCGTGCTGGCTCATATTGGTTAGACCATAGTGTCTTATACATCTTTGAATCTGCATTCTCAAGACCAATCCTAAATCCGCCAACACCAGCAAATAATTCTAGTACTTTCATTTTTTGAATTATCCTCTCTACTTTTGCACTCATATGTATTATATGATTATATAATACCGTAAGTGCGGAAATTGATCAACTTATACACACTCTGATGGGAGCAACAAGTAATGAAAAAATATGAATCAAAAGAAGAGGTACATAACCTGGCTAGAAAAATAATCAATGTACCTTTTGGTGAACTTGCTGATAAGTATGGCATTAACTTAAAAAATACCAAAAATAGTATTGGAGATTTATTTGAAGCTTATTTTGGAAAAGAAAAAGATTCGGCTAGTGAACCTGACTTAGGAGTAGCAGAGCTAAAGGCTACGCCATATAAGAAATTAAAAAGAGGAAGTAAATATAGCGCTAAAGAAAGACTGGTGCTTAATATAATTAATTACGATGAGTTAGTTAATGAGACATTTGAAGACAGCCATTTTTTGCACAAGAATAAAGTTATTGAATTAGCATTCTATGAATACTTTAAGAATAAGCCTCGTGATAAATGGTTTTTTAGTAATGTTGCGTTATTTGAAATGAGTAAGAATCCTGTTGATTATAAAATCATTAAGCATGATTGGGAAGTGATTTATAATTATGTTAATGAAGGTAAAGCTGATAAATTAAGTGAAAGTTTAACAAACTACTTATCAGCGTGCACAAAAGGAAAAAATAAAAAGAGTACTCGTCCACAACCTCATTCTAATATTCCCGCAAAGCAGCGTGCTTTCTCTTTTAAGACAGGGTATATGACGCAAATCCTGCGCAAGAATATCCTTGGTGATGAAGATAACGATGCCATCATAAAAAATCCTATTGAAATAAAAAATAAAAGTCTACGCGAGCTAATAATTGAAAGATTTGAACCATATATTGGTAAGGACGTTATTAGTATAGCTAATGAATTAGGGATTCAGCTTAAAACTGGTGAGAAGTTTTCTAAGAACTTAAATAATATGGTTGCGCGTCGCATGCTTGGCTTGAGTAAGGGGAATAAATTAGATAATATTTCTGAACTGGATAAAGGTTCATTTATTATGAAAACGATTCAATTTAATGCCCGGGGAATTAATAAGGAAAGTATGTCTTTTCCAAAATTTAATTATCAGGATTTAGTCTCACAAACCTGGGAAAATAAAGATGGGGAGCCTAAAGCAGAATTAAATATTATGTTTCGCGAATCAACTTTTATATTTTTAGTCTTCCAATATAATGAAAAGGGTTTTAATATTTTTAAAGGTGTAAAATTCTTTCAAGTCCCTGAAAGGGATATCGAGGGGCCTATCAAGCACGTATGGGAAGATACGGTAAGAAAGCTCAAAGAAGGTGTCAAATTAACATATCATGCTAATCGTCAATCTGTAAGCAATAATTTAACATCATTGAGTGATAACGCTATTATTCATGTACGACCGCATGCAAAAAAATCTAGTTATATTAATAATAGCTCTTCTAATAAACTTCCTGTTCAAGCTAGATGGACAAATTGGAATGAAGCAAGGGTCACTAATAAGTACCCATTAAAAGTTGAGTATATGACTACAAGTAGTTTTTGGCTTAATAATTCGTATATTCGGCAGGCGGTAAAAAGCTTAATTACTAAATAGCTAAAAGGCATTATATTGCTTTTTTGCAATTTTGATGAAGCTAATTAGAGATAAAAATTAAAGAAAAAATAGTCTAGATTTAGTTTGTAGTAATTTTGTTACCTTAAATTAAATCTAGACTATTTAATTGTTCAATCATCATATTTTTAATTATTTATTAATTTATATACGTTTGTAACATTTTCTATTGAAATATAAGGTGCATGAAATTGAGCGATACCGCTAGGCAAGACTGATGGTTCATAAGTACCATTAACTAAATTTTGTTCAATTTTATTCAATCTTTCCGCGGTGTATGGCCCCATCGGAAAGACAGGAGGTAATAGGGCTTGATAATCATTTATATCAATAGGAACTGGATTGAAAAGCCCATCTTCATAATCAAGCTCTAATAGATAAGGTTCATTATCAGAAATATCTCTCGTAATATAATTCCATAATGATTCAATAGAAGAGATACGCTCATTGATTAAATTAAAGAAAGTATCCTTATCAGGAATCATGCTTGGCTTTCCATCTAAAATAGCTCCAAAGCAAAAAACTAATCCTTCATACGGACAGCCGTCAAAGTCAAACATTGCTGATAAATTTTTATTTGGCAGATTGTAAAATTTAAGTTGAACATTTAAGTGGACAGAAAAACCCATCAAG
>CAJMLF010000005.1 GCA_905214235.1 uncultured bacterium
AAGTCTATCACAAATGACTTTTTTATTTTTCTAACTTAATTTTACAAACCGCGAGAATAAAAAAAGCGGATTCCTCCGCTAATCCTATATTTTTACAATAACCTTGCCGAAACTATGGTGGCCTTCTAAGTAGCGGTGAGCGTCCGCAACTTGGTCAAGTCTGAACACCCGGGTTGGCTTTACTGGAACTCGGTATTTTTCAATCACGTCTAGCAGTTCATTTAATTTTGCTTCGTCAACGTTTCCCGAGTAAAAACTCGTCAGGTAGCTGTTCGGCGCGATATCCATGATGGGGTCAAATTGTGGTAGGTACCACTGGTTACCGAGCTCACCAGTACTACAAACGATTCCCCCCGGATTGAGGTGGGTAAAGCTGTCCTTGACCGTTGCCGAGCCGATTAGTTCAAGAACCTTATCAAACTTATCTTCACCTGCCAGGTGGCCCTGCTGGTCTTTAATGACCTGGTCTTACCCCGCCTGCAGAAGAAGGGCTCTTTTCTCTAGGGACCTGGTCGTGCCTGCTAATTGCACGTCTGGGATCAATGCTTTGGCGAGGTTCACAAAAGCAGCGCCGACGCCACTTGAACCGCCCCGAACCAGCACGTGTTCGCCGGGCCTTATTTTCAGATTCAAAAGTGATCCGTAGGCGGTGTAATAAGTTTCGGGAATTGTAGCCAGAGTCGTCCAGTCGAGGTTGGTTTTAACCGGGTAGACTTGGTCATTGGGTAATAAGGTGTACTCAGCATATGAGCCGTCAAACGCCCGTCCCATCTCTCCCATGATGGAAACAACCTTTTGCCCAACCGGCAGCCGGTCTGGGGCGCTTGTCTTCGCGACCACCCCCACGCATTCGATCCCTAAGATCCGCGGGAACTTAACGGTTGGTGATAGCCCCTTACGTGTGAAGATCTCCGAATGGTTGACCCCAAAACCTTTCACCTTTATCAGGGTCCACCCCGGCCGAACCTCAGGGGTGGGAACGTCTTGGTAAATCAGTTTCTCGGGCCCACCGGCTTCCTTAATTACTACGGCTTTCATAATTACGCCTCCTTGGCAGTGAGAACACGCCGCCAGCGGTGGTCAAGGGCCCATTCCACAAGCTTTAAGATTGCGGCACTGGTCAGTGTCAAGACGATTGTCAATACTGTTCCCCAGAGGATTGGGGTAACCTTTTGGGTCTGCAAGCCTTCAAAAAGAAGTTCGCCGAGGCCCCCCGCATTAATGGTCGTCGCAATCGTTGCAATTCCCATTGCCGAAGCGAGGGCCACCTGGATGCCGGAGAAAATCGCGGGTACTGCCAGTGGCAACTGAACCTTCATAAAGACTTGACGGTTGGTCATCCCCATCCCCCGGGCGACCTCAACCATTGTGGGGTTCACCCCCTGGATGCCGGTGATAAAGCTGCGCAGAAGAACATACTCACAGTAAACGGCTAAAACGATGATCGCGGTCCGCATTCCTAGTCCGGTCACCGGAAGGAGGAGGGCAAACAGGGCAAAACTGGGTACGGAATACAATAATGAAAAGAAGTAGACCAGTCCGTTTAACCAGTTCCGTCGGTGAAGGAAGACAAGTACTAGAATAATCGTAACCACAATCGCGATTGCCAGGGCCGCAAAGACCATTTCGGCATGCTGCCCCATTTCAATTAGCATGATTGGGTAGTTTTCTCGCCAATATTCAATCATAATAACCACCCCACAGTTTTTTGTTCTGTTGAACCGTCCCCAGCAGGTCGCGAACGAAAGCGGTGGCTGGGTGGTTTACTACCTCTGATGGGGTGGCAAACTGTTCGATTTGCCCCTCATGCATGACCATTACCCGCTGGCCCAAGAAGAGGGCCTCGTTAATGTCGTGGGTTACGAACAGGAAGGTCTTATCGCCAAGTTGCTGGTGAATCTGCTTAATTTCCTTCTGGAGTTCTACCCGAGTCAGGGCATCAAGGGCCCCGAATGGTTCATCAAACAGGACGTATGGCGGGTTGACGGCCAGTGCGCGGGCAACCCCCACCCGCTGCTGTTGTCCGCCAGAGAGCTGACTCGGGTAACGCCCCGCGTAGTCGGCCGGGTTCAGCTGGACCAGCTGGAGTAATTCGGTGACGCGTTCCTTAATCTGGTTATTATCCCAGTGGAGCATCTTTGGGACCACCGCGATATTTTCAGCAACCGTCATGTGGGGGAAGAGGCCTACCTGCTGCACAACGTAGCCAATGTGGCGACGAAGACGAACGATATCCTGGTCGGCCAACCGTTTGCCGTCAACCAGGACCTGGCCTTTATCCGGCTTCAACAGACCGTTAACCATCTTCAACGTGGTCGTCTTACCAGAGCCGGACGAACCCAGAATGGTTACCAGTTCCCCCGCGTTGATTGTGAAATTAAGATTCGGAATAACCGTTCGATTTCCAAACTTCTTTTGCACGTTTTTAAATTGAATTATTGCTTTAGGCATTCTTCTTCATCCTCCTAATCACCAGGTCAAAGCTCACCATCGAAAGCAGGGATAAGAGGGCAACACTAACCCCACCGATTACAACATATGTCATATCGTAGAGGCCCAAACCGGTGAAGATTAGCGTGCCAAGGCCCCCGGCCCCAATGTAGGTTGCCAGAGTCGCACTGGCGATGATTTCCACGAGGGCCAGTTTAATTCCATTCAGGATGTAGGGAAGGGCCAGGGGGATCTCAACCTGGCGGCGTAACTGGCGCTGGTCCATTCCCAGTGCGGTACCGACTTCCTTATACAGGGGGCTGACTTCATTAAAACCCAGAATCGTGTTAATGAGTAACGGCGGCAGGGCCAGGGCAACCAGGGCAATTGTTGCCGGAAGCATCCCTGTCCCGATAAAGGGAATCAGGAGAAATAGTAATGCTAAACTCGGAATGATGCGCAGTGCCTGGGCAAATGCCGTACAAACAGCGGCTACGGGTCGAATTCGTGAACCGAGGTAGCCCAGCGGCAGGGCGATCACCATCGAGATTGCCAACGAGATGAAGCTCAAGTAGAGGTGTTGCCAGACATATTGCAGGTACTGACCCCCATCATTTTGAAAATAATGCATGATTGACGTCATCATCTAGTTTCTCCCCTCCTTCATGTGCTGGTTGTACCAGTTTAGGGCCACCATCCGGTAGTTCTTTCCCTGAACCATTACCTGCTTGTTTAAGTTAATCAGCTGCTTGGTGGTTAACTTTGCATCAACCCGGTTAAGGGTCGCCGCCATCTTGGGGTGCTCCTTTGCAGACTTCTTGTTTGCCAGTGGGACAAGGTTATAAGGTGGCCACAAGCCCTTGTCGTCCTTTAATAGGACGTATTTACTAGTCGCGAGCTGCCCCTCAGTAGTCGAGACCGGGGCCGCATCACCCTTTCCTTCTGCCATGATGGTGTACTTAAGGCTGTCATCATAGTCGCGCAGTGATTTGAAGTTAAACTTACCGTATTTCTTGTTCATTCCTGGAAGCGCGTCGGCCCGCTTATCAAACTCTCCCTGCGAGACAAAGCGAATCTTCGCCGCATTTTTCTGCAGGTCACTAATCGTTTTAATATGGTACTTTTTGGCCACACTGCTCCGCATCCCGATTCCTTGCCGGTCGTCCCCCGGGGCATATTTAAAGATCACGAGGCCATCTTTTTTTACCCCTTTACGAGCGACATTTGCCATTTGCGAGGCCGTTAAACCGGAGCCGTTCTTTTTCAAATAAGTCTCAACAATCGTCCCGGTATATTCGGGATAGACATCTACCTGTCCGGTCTTAACCACCCGGTAGACTACCGAATTGGCGATATTGGGTTTACGAATCACCTTATATCCCGCATGCTCGAGGGCCAGCGCGTATATTTCACTGACGGTTTTACTCTCGGCAAAGCTCTTTGAACCAACAACAATTGGTGTCCGGCTGTTAGCCTTGGCGGTTAATGGCAAAAAGCTTGTAACCAGTAAGATTGCAAGAGTGATTGCTAACCATTTCTCTTTTCTCAACATTAGTATTCAGCCTCCTATAGTAACCATAAAAGTTTCAGGCCATTTAAGTTGCTGGGACTAATATAATACGGGTAGACGTGTAAAGTCAATTGATACGTGCACGAAATTTGCGGTGTTACCCCTGGACATATGTAACTGATACAGTTACAATAGTAACTGAAAGGATGGATGGACATGCGAATCTCAACGCGTTTTAGCGACAGTATTCATATTTTAGCCTTCATTTCGATATATAAGGACAAGTTACCACTAACCAGTGAAAACATTGCGGGAAGTGTCAAAACATCACCGGTCGTTGTCCGCCGGTTAATGAGCGCCCTCAGGAAGGCGGGGTTACTCAAAACGGTCCACGGCTCTGCCGATCCCCAAATTGCACGCCCGCTTGATCAAATCTCCTTATATGATATTTTTCTTGCGGTCGAGGGGCCCCAGCGCCACCTCTTCACGATTGACGAAAAAACGGAACCAGCGTGCATCGTGGGAGGTAACATTCAAGCCACCCTGGCCGATTACTACCACCAGGCTGAGGTTGCGGCGGAGGCTAAGCTCGTTCAGTTCAAACTCGCCGACGTCATCGATTCGATTCTCGTCAAGCAGGCCCAAAAAGAGGCTATCAAGAAAGGAAGTAAATAATAATGAACTACTTTATTACTGGCGCAACCGGTCACCTCGGCAGTAAGGTCGTAGCGGAACTAAGTAAGCTAGTGCCCAAGTCCGCGATTCGCCTGGGGGTCCACACTCCAGCTAAGGCAACCAACCTGAAGAACGCTGGCTACCAGCTAGCGGCGATTGACTATACGGACATTTCTACCATGACAAGTGCTTTTCAGGGAGTTGATGTCCTCATTTACATCCCAAGTCTGACTTACGACGTTCAGGGTCGGATCAACGAATTTGAGAACACCCTCACGGCAATGAAGACTGCCGGAGTCAAGAGCATTGTTGATGTCAGTTTTATCGCTGACCAGTTCAATAACCCCTTCCAGATGGCGGGTTACTACGCCTACCTGCCAGCCCGCCTGGCCAGCTCATCATTTAGCTATGCGGTCATCAAGAACGCCCTGTACGCCGACCCACTGGTCCCCTACTTACCGGAACTCATTCAGCGGCATAATGTCATCTACCCGGTTGGTGACCAGGCAATGTCCTTTATCAGTCGTCAGGACAGCGCTACAGCAATTGCCCACGTGGCCGTCAAAGACTACCTCCGGGATCACGGGCAGAATTACTTGCTGACGATGAAGCAAAACTATAACATGGTTGAACTAAGCACGATCATGACTAAGGTCACTGGCCAGTCAATCGGTTACTCACCAGTTTCTATTAGGGAATTTGCCGACATCTACCGGTCCGAGGGGGATGGGGATGAATTAGCCTCGATGTATGCCGCAGCAGCAAAGGGGCTGATGGCTAAAACCACGGACGACTTCCAGCGGATTACGGGTCACGCCCCGCAGGATATGCTCAGCTTCCTCAGTCAAAATTATCACAAATAAAATAACGGGAACGGATTATTTGCCGCTCCCGTTTGTTATTTGGTAACCTAGAAATAGTAATTATGAATGAAGGAGTCTTAAGTGTGAATGACTTACCAACGAAGATCGAAGTGCGTGGTGCCAAGGTCCATAATTTAAAAAACATCGACGTTGACATCCCCTTACACAAGTTCGTTGCCATCTCAGGGTTGTCCGGCTCGGGCAAAAGTTCACTGGCAATGGGGATCTTGTATGAGGAAGGGTCCCGCCGCTACCTGGAGGCCCTCTCAACTTACACCCGGCGGCGGATCAAGCTGGGTGCCCAGGCAGAGGTCACTAGCGTGAAGCATATTCCCTCTGCCCTGGCTCTTCGGCAGCGGCCGAGCATCCCATCCGAGCGAGCCACCGTCGGGACGATGAGTGAGATTTTTAATGTCATCCGCCTAATCTTTTCCCGCCTCGGGTCCCCGGTTTGTCCAAATGGCCACCGTCTAAAGCCAAGTCTGAAAATTGCTGAAGCAATGAGCCGGTCCGACAGCAGTATGGGCCAGTTGACCTGCCCAGAGTGTGGGGCCAAGTTCCAGGCCTTTAGTGCCGAGGACTTTGCCTTTAATTCAGATGGAGCCTGCACCAACTGCCAGGGGACGGGAATGGTACGTGAGATTGACGATTCCAAGTTGATTGGTGACGAAAACCTAAGTCTTGCTGATGGTGCCGTGGCTTCCTGGCACCTGCCGGGACGTAATTTCATGCCGAATGTCGCTGAACAAGCTGGGGTCCGGATTCACGTTCCCTACAAGGACCTGACTGCTAAGGAAAAGGACTTTGTTTTAAACGGTCCTCAGCAAAAGTTCAAAATGGATTTCCGGTCAGGAACAGGCCGGGTCTTCCACGACTTCAACGCCCTCTACGAAAATGCCCATGCAGCTGTCCTGGAGTCGGCTAAGTCCAGCAAGAGTGAGCGGGCCCAGAAGCGGATTAGCGAGTTCTTCCACTACTCAACCTGCCCTGTCTGCCATGGAACCCGGCTGCGCCCAGAACTCCTCAACCAGCTGGCCGGGGGATTAAACATCGCCGAGGTAACCGACCTCACCCTGGGCGACTTGACGGACTGGAAGAAGAAAGTTCTGGCCGAACTGCCTAACAACATGGGTAAGATGGCGGGCAGCCTTTTCAAGGAATTCGACGACAACCTCCGCCCCCTGCTCGAATTGGGGCTCGATTACCTGACCCTCTCACGGAACGGAAATACCTTGTCCACCGGTGAATTGCAACGGATTCAGCTGGCCCGGACACTACGAACCCAAACGACCGGGGTCCTCTACATCCTTGACGAACCCTCCATTGGTCTCCACCCGGACAACATCAGCGGCCTCTTAAATGTCTTCCGGGAACTGGTCAGCCAGGGGAACTCCCTCGTGGTCGTTGACCACAACGTCGACATCATCAAGAACGCGGACTGGATCATCGAGATTGGCCCCGGATCCGGGGATGAGGGTGGTCAGGTGATTGCCCAGGGCACGCCAGACAAGATTATCACCAACCCCCATTCCAAGATTGGCCCCTACCTAAACGGGACCGCACAACTCATGGCCCGGAAGCCAGTTACAAAAGCGCCTAAAAAACAAATCGACTTTGAGGTTGCCAATTACTACAACCTTAAAGATGTCCATGTCGACCTCCCCGTCAACCAGTTGAGCGCCATCACCGGGTTCTCCGGTGCCGGGAAGACGAGTCTGATCCTCGATAGCCTGGTTCCCGCAATCAAAGCCCAGGGTACGGGAAGTCCCCTTCCTAAACAAGTGCGCAAACTCGAATCGCCGTTGAAGGAGGTCGTCAGTGTCGACGCCGCACCGATTGGCAAGACGCAGCGGTCAACGGTCGCCACCTACACCAGCATCATGGACAACCTCCGGAAGCTATTTGCCGCCCAGCCCCTGGCCAAGCAAAAGCACTACACACCAAGTTACTTCTCCTACAACAATAAGCAGGGGGCTTGCCCCAACTGCGGGGGTGCGGGAATCGTCACCCTGGATATCCAGTTTCTTCCCGACATGCAACAGGTCTGCCCCGTCTGCAATGGTGACCGTTACAACCAGGACGTCCAGGAGGTCAAGTGGCACGGCTATTCAATCGTTAATCTTCTCAAGCTAGATGTCCGGCAAGCCCTGCCCGTTTTCAAGGACGTTCCAAAGATTGAACGGGAGTTAAAACTCCTTGAAGAAGTTGGCCTGGCTTACCTTCATTTGGGTGAAAGTACCCCTAGCCTGTCCGGTGGTGAAGCCCAGCGGCTGAAGTTGGTCAAGCACCTTAACCACAACCAGGCAACCACCCTCTTTGTTTTTGATGAACCGACGATTGGTCTCCATCCCCTGGACGTCAAAACATTAGTGGGCGTCATCCAGCAGTTAATTAACCGCGGGGCAACTGTGGTCACAATCACCCACGACCTTAACCTCGTGGTAAATGCTGACTATGTCCTCGACCTCGGGCCCCGTGGTGGTAAAAATGGTGGCCAAGTTGTTGCTGCAGGTGCCCCAAGCAAGTTAATCGCTGACCCGCACAGTCTGACCAGCAAGTACCTGGCCGACTACTGGCATCGTTACCAAAATTAGCTTATTTCCCTTTCCACTAGTGTAAATGGCAAGTATGATATACTAGTTAGTGACGTGTAACACTGAAATTTATGGGGGAATAACTTAATAATGAAGAAAATTGGATTGCTATGTGCTTCGGCACTGGCCGTGTTAACGGTAAGTACTTTTGCCACAAGTGCCAATAGCTTTAGCTTAAGCACTGACTCGACCGCCCTGGCAGCGACTACTAAATTTAGTCAGCAGAACTATGCGGTGATGGCCTACCTGAAGTACACTAAGCAGGATCTGAACAGCGTTGCTGATAACTCACTCGAGGTGGAAAGCGAACACGGCCATTTTGAAATCGATAACGAGAACGGTAGTGACTTCGTTGTTGAGGTCAATAAGTCAAACGTGATCCTTAAGACCACCGACCAAAATGGGAAGCGCAAGGTTCATACCTTCACCAAAGCTAAACTGGAAAAGCAGTTCAGTAATCAGCAAAACAAGCTGAACAGCATCGTTGAAAGTGACGAAGATAACGACTAAATAAGTAAGCCCGCAGGTGTTTGGATTTAACAAACAGCCTGCGGGCTTATTTTAGTTTAAATTAAGTTTTTGAAGCCAGGATTGAACCTGGTTACCACTATTCAAAACGGCTCCCGGGTTGACCTGCACGTCGTAACCATTTTCCTTAACCGTCCGTTCCACGTAGCTCTGTGAACGTTCATAGGAGCTTCCGCCTGAAGTGGCAAATAAGGAGAGGGTCTTACCATTCAAGTCCAAATGGTCAATGACACTGCTGATCATCCGCGGTGGAATCCCCCACCAGATGGGGTGACCGATGATGATGTTGGTGTAAGTGCTGATGTCCGGAAGGTCGTCCTTGATGTCAACCCGGCGATTGTGCTGGTGCTGTTCAATTGAGGTCCGGCTCTTGGGATCGTGCCAGTTCAAGTCCGCGGTCGTGTACGGCTGTGCGGCGTGAATTTCGGCAATATCAGCATCAAGCTGCTGGGCAATCTTTTCCGCAATTCTCTTAGTAGTATTCGTTGCTGAGTAGTACAGAACAAGGGTCTTTGCCATTGTTAATCTCCTCCTATTAACTTTAATAATAACCTTAGGACCGGAATTGACTCAAGTAAAATGCTTATTATTAATAAGTAACCATTCAACTTTCCTATCACGTTCAATCCATTCCTGATGGGTCCTAACCGCTATTGACAGTTTTCAGCTTACCATGCGGGTGAATTTACGAATATTGCTTAATGCTCATACCAGTATAACTAAGACTGATAGTCGAATGAGTTTGCTCTTTGCGACCAGCATGCCCGTATGCGAGCAATTACGGGGGCAACCCGCCGCCGGTTCAGCTTCAAAAAGCTAGCGTAGAAGCGCTGGTGAGCACAATCATCTTCTAGAGGGAGAATGACACGGTTATCAGGTAACCCCCTCCCCCAGTGTGGGTCAAGGTGGGTCAGGTTGGTCGTGAAGAAGGGTAGCTCCGAATAATTAAGCAGGGCGTTGTATTCCTCCGGACGGGGCTGTGAAATCAGGCGAACGCCGGGGATATGTTCTTGGTATAAGTGTCGCCAGAAGCCAACTTCCGCCGGGCTAAGAATTGACCGTTCTCGGAGGTTCGCATAGGTTAGTGATTGCCGCTTGGCCAGCTGATTCTTACTAGAGAGGTTCACCATCATCTCCTCCGTTCCAAGATAAGCCGAACTTATCGCTGGAGACTCTACGCGCTGGTTTGTAATTAAGATCGTCACCTGGTCGTCCATTAATATTTGAACAAAATTTCTTTCTAAATAATGGTCAACAATAGTAAGCCGGGAATCATGAATTGCGCGGGCCACAATCAGGGGTCCTGGTGCGTTAGCTGCTAACGTCACCGTCGCCGTTCTTTCATCATACCGTTGAATTAAGGGAATAAAGTCATGATTCTCCTTAACTAACCGCTGGGCCTGATGAGCGGCGTATTGACCAGCCTTGGTCAGGGAAATTTTATTGGGGCGCCGGATGAATAGCTGGACATTCGTTTCCTCCTCCAGCTTCTTTAACGCGTGCGTAACCGCTGGGGAAGTTAGGCCCAGGGCCTGGGCGGTTTTACGAACCGTCCCCTGCTGGGCAAATGTCACTAATGCGAGCAATAAACCATAGTCAACCATTATTCCCCACCTCCTTAGGATAAATCATATTTATCCTAGCATTCATAATCATTAATTTTCAACCTTCACTCTCGCCAATATAATTAATCATGAAAGATATGTTTGATAACCAGAAACGGAGGTTGTAATAATGAAATCTGCAGCATTTGAAGGTGCGGGAAAAATTGAAGTTAAGGATATCGCAAAGCCAACAATTCAGGCTGATGATGACGTCATTATTAAGGTATTACGGACCTGTGTCTGTGGTTCCGATATGTGGTCATACAAGGGACTAGAGGAACACGGTGAAGAAAATGACGGTCACGAAGTAATTGGGATTGTTAAAGAGGTTGGTGCGGATATCACAACTGTTAAGCCCGGGGACTTCGTAATTGCCCCATTCACTCATGGTTGCGGTCACTGTCGTGCTTGCGTCGCCGGTTATGATGGCACCTGCATGGACCACTCCCTGACGGAGAACTTCTCGTCGGGCTACCAGGCAGAATACGTCCGCTACCAGCATGCTCAGTGGGCCCTCGTTAAGGTTCCAGGGCAAGCTAGCGACTACACGGAAGGAATGAAGAAGTCCTTGCTGACCCTTGCCGACGTGATGGCGACTGGTTACCATGCCGCCCGCGTTGCCCACGTTCAGCCTGGTGACACCGTTGTTGTTTTAGGCGACGGGGCGGTTGGCCTGTGCGCAATCATTGCCGCCAAGATGCGGGGCGCTAAAAAGATCTTTTCCACTAGCCGGCATGCCGATAAGGAAGCGCTCGCTCGTGAGTTTGGCGCTACCGACAACGTTGCGGAACGTGGTGAAGACGGAATCAAGAAGCTACTAGCAATTACCAATGGCGGCGCTGACGCCATCCTTGAATGTGTCGGGACTGCCCAGTCAAACGCTGAAGCAATGCAAATTGGCCGGCCTGGTTCATACATCGGCCGGGTTGGCCTTCCCCATGGAGCCGAACTCAACCCTGCCCAGAGTTTTTACGGCAACTCAACAATCGCTGGGGGCCCGGCTTCCGTCACCACTTACGACAAGGAAGTTCTTCTTAAGGCGGTCCTCGATGGTGAAATTAACCCGGGAAAGGTATTTGACAAGACCTTCAGCCTGGATGAAATCAACCAGGCTTACCAGGCCATGGCCGACCACCAGGCAATTAAATCATACGTCGTGGTTAGCGATTAATTTTCTAGTTAACTTAGGCAGACAATGACCAAATACGCCAGCATTCGGTTTTTCCGGATACTGGCGTATTTTACTAACCTAACTATAGTTTACTTTCCAACTGGTAAAGGTCCTGTAAAAAGGCGGCGACCGTTTCCAGTTCTGCAGATGAATATTTCGCCGTTAAACTCTTAACCAGCTTTTTCTTAATGCTGCGGTGCATTTGGTCATGAACCTGGGCTAATTTCTGTCCCTGTTCGGTCAACGAATAATAGATCTTTTTCTGGTCATTGACATGTTTGCTAGCATCGACAAGTTGGTAGTGAACCAACTTTTTTGCCGCCCGGGTAATTCCACCGCGGGTGACCTGGAGAAGACTTGCCAGCTCAATTCCGGTCTTTTCTCCCGTCTCTAAAGCCGAGAGAATATGAAAAGCGACAATTGATAGGTCTAAAACGATATCCGCCAGCTTCTCATCCGCCACATGCTTTTGAATCCACTTCTGTTCTTGTGAACCATGGACATTGTTGTGCCGTGCTCGCAGTTGCTGGATTGTGTGTTGAATTTTATCAATTGTCTCTTCGCTCATCAGATGGCCCCGCTTTACTGTTGTTAAGGCCATTATATCAAAAATCACTTGCCATGGCGTTGGCCTGGTTTAGTGCCCGATCTAAAATTGATTGACGCCGGTCGTGATGGGCGTCGGCCCCCTCAATGAAGAGCTTTTGAACATCCGTAACGCCGTAGAATTTCAACATATTAGTCAAGTAGGTATCCCCCAGATCCATCAGGGCACAGCTTTCTTTGCTGTTAATGCCCAACGCACGCTTTAAGAGGAACTTGACGATTCCCCATTTGCCGCTGGCGTGGTACTCACTACCGGCGGCCTGGATATGAATTGCCTTTTTCCCGGTTAATAAGCCGACCGACCCCTTACTAGTATACTTAAAGGTCTTATGAGCGACCGCCGTCAAATCAAGGTACTGTTTCATCTCTGCTGGTAAGAAGTGGTTGTACATTGGGTTGATGAAGACGTATTTATCTGCTCCCATGAACTCTGCCAACCACTCCTGGTGGCGGTTCAAGAGGGCCTTCTCTTCTTCCGTCAATGGTTCATCAAATTTCTGTTTCCGCCACGCTGCCATCGTCACGTCGTTTAATGGTGGGACTCCTCCCTTAGCATAGAGATCACGGATAATTACCTGGTCGTCGGGATGACTTTGGCGGTAACTATCAACGAACTGTTTCCCCACCGTCAGCGAAAGACTATTTTCAATGTGAGGATGTGCTTGAACTACTAAAACTGTACTCATATTAATCATTCCTTTTTGTTGCTTATCAACATTACTTATATACTAGCATACTCTAATTTTGTTGCTTGTCAACATTACTGATATACCTAAACCGTATGGAAAAGGATAAGCAATTGGTATTGGGAATGGCTGAGATTGGGAATTAGAATTGAATTAACAACCTTGAGGAGGAATAACGTATGAATAAGCCTGATATTATTGTCCACATGATGGAATCAATTGATGGTCGAATCGACTGTAAGATGACCGCCCAGCTGCGTGGTACTGATGAGTACTACACTACCCTTAATAGTTTGAATGCCCCCACGAGAGTCAGTGGTCGGGTAACCGCCGCCACCGAAATGACCAGTGGTGAGCAGTTCCACCCCCAACATGATAAACAGCTCAACCAAACAGCATTCAAGGTGAATACTAGTAGTGATCGTTACAATATCGTGGTGGATACTCATGGCACCTTGGACTGGCCTTCAGAAGACGGGGCTGATTTCCCCCACCTCATCATCACCAGTGAACAGGTTAATAAGGAATACTTATCCTACCTTAACCAGCAGGGAATTTCCTGGATCGCGACTGGCCAAGAACAGGTTGACCTGGCCCGCGCCATGGATATTCTCGCTGAGGAGTTTGGTGTTCGTCGGTTAGCCGTGGTCGGTGGTGGCAAAATCAACGCCGGCTTCCTCAATGCCGGATTGGTTGACGAGATTAGTGTCCTAATCGGTCCTGGAGTAGACGGACGGGTTAACCAACCCAGCCTATTTGATGGTTGCTTAGGTGATAAGCCGTTAAGCCTACAATTAAAGGGTGTTCAGAGCTTTGACGACGGGGCTGTTTGGCTGCGGTACACGGTTAAATAAGTATTAGTGATGAGAAGGACTACCTGTTATACAGGTTATCCTCTAAAAGGTTAAAAAATAGGCAATTCATCACGTCCTTAAAAGAACGTGTTTCCTTGCCCGTTTTCAAAAACAATGCCGGCGACGTCATTAACCAGTTGGCCGGTACGGTTAACCTACAGGACCAGCGGAGTTCAAACAACACTGGCAATGTAGACCAACCGGCCAATAACCAGTCCACGACTAACAACAGTTCACAAGACCCACAGGAAAAGGCCCGTGAGGCAATGAATGCGGATCCGAACATTGATTCAGAACTAAAGCGCCGGATGAACCTATCACCTGACGATCCCGACTATATCCAGCCAACCCATGATCCAGATAGTTGGCGCTAAAGAGGTGACCCTTGCGAGGGTCATTTTTTGGCTTGACTGGTGAGTAATTACTCACTATAATTTTAACGGTTAGCAAAGTGAGTGTTCACTCACCAGGAGGAGGTTAAATATGAACCCAACTATTCAATTACAACATATCCAAAAGAGTTTTGGTCACCAAACCGTCCTCAAGGATGTCAACCTGACCGTTAATCCCGGTGAGATTGTGGGCCTAATTGGACCTTCTGGTGCCGGCAAAACGACCATCATCAAGACAATGTTGGGGATGGAAGAGATTAATTTTGGAACCGCCCTTGTCCTGGGTAGAACAATGCCCGACCGCCGACTACTGAGTCGGATTGGCTATATGGCCCAGTCTGATGCCTTATATAGTCGCCTATCGGCCCGGGAGAACATCGCCTTCTTTGGCAAGATGAAGGGTGTTTTCGGTAAAAAGTTAGCTAATGAAATTACCCACGTCAGTCAAGTGGTTGACCTTACCGAAAACCTTGACCAAAGAATCAGTGGCTTTTCCGGGGGGATGAAACGGCGACTATCGCTTGCCATTGCTCTGCTTGGGCAGCCAGACCTATTAGTACTTGATGAGCCAACAGTCGGCATCGATCCGGCCCTTCGTCGCCAGATTTGGCACGAATTAGGGCTCCTCCGTGATCAGGGACAAAGCGTCCTAATTACGACCCACGTGATGGATGAAGCCGAACACGCCGACCGGGTCGCCCTCCTTCTTCACGGTGACATTATCGCCTTTGCGCCACCGCAAAAACTAGAACAGCAGTACCAAGTGCCGACAATTGAAGACGTCTTCTTAAAAGCAGAAAAGGAGGAACAGCAATGATGCGGACACTAGCAATTGCCCAGCGGGTCTTGAAAGAGCTAATTCGTGACAAGCGGACCCTGGCGTTGATGTTTCTGGCCCCCATTTTAATTATGTGGTTGATGAACGTGATGTTTTCGGCCAACTCAAACACCAAAGCAACGGTCGCAATCGTCAACGTGACCCAGACCGTCCGCCACAACTTGGGCCAGGTCAACGGGATCACTGTTAAGCGAAGTGCCACTAACAGTAAGGCGCAGCGGGCACTAAGATCAGGGACCGTCGACGCCGTTATCAACTACCGGCAAGCCCGCAACCACTACCAGGTGACCTACGCCAATACCGATGCTAGTAAAACCAACCTTACCAAGCAGGCATTGAAGGCCGCCCTCACCGGCCAAACCATCAGTACCCTCACTGCTGCTAATCACCGGCTCCAATCCATGGTCCAGCAGAACCGCCCAATCGCCGTTCAACCACAAAGGGAGAATACGGCGCCGACCATTAGTAACCACTACCAGTACGGTAACAAGGATACCGGCTTCTTTGCCAAAATTGTTCCTATTCTGATGGGCTTTTTTGTCTTCTTCTTTGTCTTCCTCATCTCAGGAATGGCCCTGTTAAACGAACGAACCTCGGGGACCCTCAATCGTTTACTGGCAACCCCGGTAAGGCGTAGTGAGATTGTCTATGGCTACATGCTAGGCTACGGTGCCATTTCAATTCTCCAATCGACG
The DNA here is from genome assembly GCA_905214235.1 of uncultured bacterium. GTDB lineage: Bacteria > Bacillota > Bacilli > Lactobacillales > Lactobacillaceae > Limosilactobacillus > Limosilactobacillus avium. The sequence continues at coordinate 15,447 of CAJMLF010000005.1, forward strand.
GTTATCGTCCTGGCCACTGTCTGCTTGCTCAAGTTTGAAGTCGTTGGTAGTATCGTTAACATCATTATTGTGAGCGTCCTCCTTGCCCTGGTAGCCCTTGCCTTTGGGATCTTAATGTCAACGCTCGCTAACTCAGAATTCCAAATGATGCAGTTCATCCCCCTGGTCGTCGTGCCACAGGTTTTCTTCTCCGGAATCATCCCCCTCGATTCGATGGCCCATTGGGTGCAATACATTGGTAAAGTCCTGCCCTTAACCTACACTGGGGATGCCTTAACCAAAATCGTGATGACGGGTAAGGGCCTCACTAGCCTAGATGGCGATATCATCGCCCTGTTGATTTTTCTGGTGGTCCTTCTCTGGCTTAACATCATTGTGATGAAACGGTACCGGAAAGTATAATAGAACGTGAGGTGAATAGAATGGCAGAAGTATTAACAAACTACGCCGCCGAGCTTGATGACGCCAAGATGCCGGCCGGCAAAAAGAAGGTCTTGAAGACTGCCCTGAAGTTATTTTCCAGCAACGGTTTTCACGCCACCACGACTGCGCAGATTGCCAAACGGGCCGGGGTCAGTGAAGGGACTATCTACAAGTATTTCTCTTCAAAAGACGACCTCCTCGCCAAGCTTCTCCGTCCGGTAATTGCGGAAATTAAGGGGAACTTCTTTGGGCAGCTTAGTGGTTTCGCTAACTTGGAACAACTGGTTGAATTCGTGGTGAACAACCGCCTCCAGTTTATCGCCGCTAATTTTGACTTTGTCCGCCTGATTGCCCAGGAGGCCCTCACTGGCAATCTGCCACCCGAACTATACTCGGGGATGGTAACCGGTCCAAACGGCTTTCTTATTCAAATGACGAAAATTCAAGAATCTTTTCCGGAAGTTAATCAGGAATTAACGCCACTTCAAATTGCCCGGATCTTCATCGGGCCTGTCCTAACCCACGCCTTGCAAACCCAGCTCTTTAAGGCCCCCGGCAGTCAGGCCGACTTGGCCCTCATTCAAAGGCAAATCATTGCCTGCTTAACGCTTAAATAGGTTGGTTTAAAGGCAAAATGATCCGGCAACTGTCCTAATTGCAGTTGCTGGAGCATTTTCACTTATTCTTTAATTTTTCGAATTACCTTCGCGGGAACGCCAACTACGACCGTGTTAGCTGGAACGTCCTTAGTGACGACCGCCCCGGCACCGACCACGGCATTTTCACCAACCGTGACCCCGGGCAGAATTTTGGCATCGGCGCCAATCCAGGCATTTTTCCTTACCCGCACCGGTTGTAGTTCCATTTCATGACGGAAGTGCGGATCAATCGGGTGGTTAGCACTAATCAGCTTTGCGCCGGGGCCAATTAGTACATCATCTTCAACGTAGACCCCACCGAGGTCTGAGAAGGTCGCTCCTGTGTTAATAAAGATACGCTTACCCAGGTGCGTATTAAAGCCATTATCGGTGAAGAAGGGCAACCGAATTTCCGTTGACGGATCAAGCGGTTCACCCATGATTTCACTCATCAATTGGTGAATCTCGGCGTCGCTATGTACGCCAGTATTGAGTTCCTGAATCAAGGGTTTATTCTTGGCAATTAGCCGTTTTTGTGAATTTGTTACGTAACGCGTTCAACCATCTTTACCACTCCTGGTTCAGTGGAGCAATTGTCAAATCTTGGATATCGGTCCCTGTAGGTGCATCAACCGCATATTCGACAGCTTTTGCCACTTCATCAGCCGGTAACTCCGTTTGGGCACGTACTGCCATTTCACCCTTCTGGATATCTGCATCGGCGATTCCACTAATCAGGTTAGAATGGACAGCCGCCGGGTAAATCGTGGTTGTCTTAATATTGGCCTTATCCTGGGCTGCTTCCAAGCGCAGTGTTGCCATGATTTCCCGTACCGCCCACTTACTTGCACAGTAGGGAGCGTAACCGGCATATGTCTTCAGACCAGCAACCGATGATGTTGCGATCACTTGACCATAGCCTTGTTTCTTAAAGACTGGTAAGACCGCCGCAATTCCGTAAAGGACCCCTTTTAGGTTAACATCAATCGTCCGGTCCCAATCATCAACCTTTAGTTCCGCTAACCGTGAACTAGGCATGATCCCCGCGTTAAGAAAAATAGCATCAACTCGGCCAAACTGTTCCACTGCGTATTCCACCAGGTCCTGGTTATTTGACCGACTAGTAACATCGGTCACCCGGTAGGTGGCCTGGCCACCATTATCCTTAATTTCGGCTGCAAGTTGACGTAGCTTATCCTCATGGCGCGCTCCGAGGACCAGCTTAGCTCCCGCCGCTGCCAGCCGTTTAACCGTAGCGGCCCCGATACCAGAAGAGGCGCCTGTAATTACGATTACTTTTCCTTTAATCATTGGCAACAACCTCCTTTTTTAGTTCTTTACCAGTTCAACGGTCGCTGCAGCAACATCGTCAGAAACCATCAGGTCAATCGGGTACTGGCCGTTATACTTAGCCTGATATGCAGCAGTAACGTTCTTAATCGTGGCCGAATCGCTCAGTGGGACGTACTTGACACTATAATTTTGCCCGTCAATGCCAACCTGGCCACCGTTTTTAACGCCAGCTACGTACCACTTCGTCTTAGTCGTCCCCTTAGCACCACGAATGTAGAGCTTGCCGTCAACCGTGACTTCCCATACCGGGTTGTCCTCCTCAAATGTCTGTTGGTCATCATTAAAAGGCCGGTTCTGTAGCGTCTGCACCCGGTTAAGGGTGGCGATTTCATCCTTCGTCCATTCTGTCATTTTGAGTTCCTCCTCACTTAATCTTCTTACCAATTTCATATGCTTGTTGGGCAAACCGACTGAGTTTACTTTGGTTCCATGAATCGTCCGCGTAGACGTCACCCAAGCTTGGCCAGCGCATGTACTTCTGTAACTTTTGCATGTGGAGTTTGATTGCGCCCAAGTCATCCTGGGTACCATAGCCACTGACCAAGACAACCGAGTGCTTTTCCTTGAGTTCATGGTTGTAGTTATAGAAACGGTCAATTACCGTCTTGAGTTGGGCGTTAATACCAAAGTAGTAGAGGGATGAAACCAGTACTACAACGTCAGCCTTAATTAGGTGGGGAATCACCTCTTCTTCGACCAGGTCATGATCAGTGATTCCCACTTCCATCCCCGGTTTCCTTCTTCAGTTGTAAGAAGTGCGGCTCACCATTACCTTGGAGACCAGCGTCAAAACGGTAAATGTCATTGCCAGCTACCTTAGCGCCCTTTTCAAAGGCGTCGGCCAGCTGCTTTGAAGTTCCTGGGTTGTGAGGACTACCAGTTAAAATTACGATCTTTGCCATCATTCTTCCTCCTCATCAATTAATTTTCATGATTAATTATATGGTGCTCTTTCCTGTTTGAAAATTACTTCTCTATCATGGTAGTATAAGCGTAACTTATACTAAGGAGGGTACGTTATGATTGATAATTACTTACTAGAGGGCCTGGTTGCCTTCGCCAAGGCGGGCACGCTCGCCAAAGCGGCGGCACAGTTATCAGTCACCCAGCCAGCCCTGACCAGGTCAATGAAAAAGATTGAAGATGAATTGGGCGTCCCTCTCTTCAACCGCCAGCCCAACCGGATCAGCCTTAATGAAACCGGAAAGTTTGCGGCAGCTGAAGCACAAAAGCTGCTTTGGACAAACCAGGCCTACGGAATAAAGGTCCAAAACTTTGCCCAGAGTCACGCCAAAATCAAGTTGGCGGCTGACGCCCCCGGCCCCTTGATCATTGCCCGGGCAGTCAAAGCCCCAAACGTCCTCATCCATGATGCCTTTATCAAAGACCGGTTTGCCGATCTCCTGAAAAGTGGGCAGTTCTCCCTCCTCCTCTTAAATCACTGCTTATCTGGGGAAGATTTCTCGTCAACTTACCTGGGGACCGAAAGTCTTGCCATCAACGTACCAGCTGATTCGCCCTTTGCGAAAGTGGACCAGCTCTCCTTTACCGATATGAAGGGAACAACCTTCCTCGTCGGTAAGAACGTTGGCTTTTGGGGCCAGCTCTTTGAAGATGAGATTCCAAACGGACGCTTCATTTACCAAGACGACTCGGCAGAATACAGTGAGCTCCTCGCCCACTCCAGCTTCCCCTTCTTCTCAACCAACCTGACAGTCCTCGATAAGCTTTGGGGGGCGGACCTGCCCAAAAACCGGGTGACGGTTCCCTTCACAGACCCAGTTGCCCACAAGCAGTTTTATGCCAACTATTTGGCCACTGATCGTCAGCGACTCACGCCCTTAATAGGCAAACTGCAGGATGTCTGGGCAACCGTTGACTAACATCGGTAAAAAGCGGATTTCAGCCGATATTCCTGTTATAATATAGGCAAAAAATTTGGAAAAGAGGTACTTTAATCCATGAAAATGCGCAGAATCGACCATATTGTCCTCACGGTCAGTGATCTGGAAGAATCAATGCGCTTCTACCATGAAGTCTTTGACATGCCCGTTATCGACCAACAGAGTAATGACCACTTAATCACCCTCCGGTGCGGCCACCAACTGATTCGTCTCCAGAAGGCGGACCGACCGACCAAACTAAAGGCGGCTAAGCCAACCGTGGGGACCGCTGACCTCTGCATGGTCGCCGGCGACAAGTTGGAAGACATCATCCACCACCTCAAGAGCTACTACGTCGACGTCATCGAAGGGCCAGTAGAAAAGCACGGGTCCGAGGGGGCAATGACCTCACTGTACGTCCATGACCCGGATAATAACCTGATTGAGATTAGTGTTTACAAGAACAAATAAAGTAAAAGAGCAGCGATTGCTTTCAACGATCGCTGCTCTTTTTTTATCAAATTATTTCCACAAGAATCAAGGCTACTACTAAAATAAGGATGGCCATCTTGCGGTGGTCCCGAATGTTGCCAAGAAAGTCGCGGACAACTGTCAACGGCAGGTAGGGACCCGGTGTCCGGGCACTGACCCAGTTCAAAGTTAAACCGAGCCGGCGACCGTAGCTGGCCGCCCGCAAAACATGGAAAGAGCTCGTCACCACGACGATTTTAGGGGCCCGGTGCGCCTGCCAGCGCTGCTCAATCAGGGTCAGGCAGTTTTCGAGGTTCTGCCAGGTATTCATTGCCCGCTTTTCCAGGAGAATTTTACTAGTGGGCACCCCTACCCCTTGTAAGTACCGGCCCATCGCGACCGCTTCGGCCACCTGGTCACCGTGGGCCACCCCACCGGTTACAATGATCAGGGCATCCGGATTTGCCTTCCACAGTTCAGCGGCCCGGTCTAAGCGCGCCGCCAGCACCGGTGGAACCTTTCCCCTATTAAGTGCCGCGCCCAAAACAATCAGAAAGTCAAAGTGGTCCGGAATTGGGACAAATCTCATCGACCAGGTGACCAGGATGAAGATAATCAGCGCCCCGGTGGTCAGACTATCCGTCACCACTGCCAGGAGCCAGGCCTGACGGACGAAGCCGCCCAGGGATTGCCGACCGAAGAACCATAATATTGGCAGACAGCCAAGCAGGTTGGCGCCCATTAAGAAGGCCGTCCAGAAGTTATACTTCAAGATTGCCCCGCGGTTCTTAAAGCGGCGGATCAGGATCAGGTAGATTGTGATGGCCCAGGTTAAAGCCGTCAGAATGGCCGTTAATAAGGCCGCAATGTTGGTATCCATCATGACCATCCCCTACTTATTCTGGTTCCGCCAGTGACGAAAGCGGTGAACCAGTTCACTCAGGACCAGGATCACAATGACCGCAATCGAAATGGCGTACCCCATTACCCCGAGGTGGTAGATGTGGGGATGTTGGGTACTATTTTCCACCAGTAAGGAGGAACCCAGGATAACGGCCGCTAAAATAATGACAATCAAGAAGCGGTTAGTGATCCGCTCCACCTGCTTAACCAACCGTTCCTGCCCCTGATAACGCAGTTTGAACTCAATATCACCATTGTTGATGGTATCGAGGACCGTATCGACCTTTTCGGGGAGCTGGCTGACGGATTCCAGCGTTACCAGGCTCTTGAAAAGGCCGTCATCAACCAGGTCACGGGCACGCAACTTTCGCTTTAGGTAGGCAAGCCCAAACGGCCGGGCAACTGCCATCATCGAAATATCAGGGTCGAGCTTGGCTACTGTTGACTCAAGCGTTCCAAAGGCCTTGACGAGGAGGGTGACTTCGGGCTTGATCTGCAGATTATTATCCTGACAGAGCTGAATAACCCGGTAAAGCATGTTTGCAAAATCAATCTGTCCTAACCCCTGGGCCATGTAGGGACGGAGAAAACTACCTAATTCCCTGGTGAAACGCTGCTCATTTACTTCCCCGACCTGGTTACAAATTCCCAGGATGGCCTCCGCAATCCGGTGACCATTTTTGCTGGTCAGGGCCAAAATCACCTCCGCAATGCCGTCTGCCATGACGGGGGTCAAGCGCCCCATCATGCCAAAGTCTAGGTAAACCAGGCGGTACGGCGGTAACTCCTCTTGTCGCTGATAGCGCACACTAGCGGCACCCCACCGCTTAGCCAGCTCTTTGGTCGTTTGCCGCTCACCAGCCTGCCCCTTGGCAAAAAGAATGTTGCCGGGGTGGGGGTCAGCGTGGAAGAAGCGGTCAACAAAGACCTGTTTCATAAAGTTCCGCACCAAACATTTCGCCAGGTACTTATTTTCCTTAACGACTTTCTCATCATCATCGTGGCCGAAACGGGTTCGAATGCTTTTCCCGACCATCGCCTGGTTGACCAGCACTTGAGGTGCGCAGTAGTCGCGATAAACCTTGGGAACCATAATAATACCGTCCCCGTTGTTAAGACGGTAGAACTCCTCCCCGTTTTGAACCTCATTCATCGTGTTGATCTCGCTTAACAGGGAGGCACTTAATTCATCAAGGGTCTTATCGAGGTCAACCACCATCTTGCCGGTCGGGACGTACTTAAACAGCTTAATTGCTTGGCGGAGCAGTGCCAGGTCGGTATTGACTAATTGGGTGACCGCTGGGTGTTGAACCTTCACCACCACCGGCGTCCCATCCTTCAGCTTGGCATGGTGGACCTGACCAATCGAGGCTGACGCAAACGGCTTTTCCTCAAATTCCGCAAAGACATCACCAATCTGTTTTCCGGTCGCCGCTGCGAACGTTTGCTGAACACTGGCAAACGGGTCGGCCTTAACCTGGTCCTGCAGTTGGTGAAAGGTTTTAATATAGGCCGGTGAAACAAGGTCGGGCCGCGTTGAAAGAATCTGTCCCAACTTGATAAAAGTTGGGCCCAGCTCCTGCAAGGCCGCACAAATTTCTTCAGGTGCCTCCTGGCGGTAGAAGTTTGAAAGAAAATGGTGTTTACGCATCACGGTCATAATTTCTTTTAGCCGGGCACTTCTTTTAACAGTCTGTCCCTGGTCATTACTCATTCGGTTCGCCCCCACAGATTAATTATTACAATTTTACCGCACTTTTTTATCAAATAGTTGGTCACCCAAAAAGTAAATTGATACAATAGATGTGAAATTAGAAATGAAAGCCTAGGTGAAGTATTTAATATGGATGCACTATGGTCATCTTATTGGTTTAGATTAGTTGTAATTATTTTGATTCTTCTTCTGGCCGCCCTCTTTACGCTGCTGGAATACTCAGTTGTTAAGGTCCGGCCAAGTGAGTTGGCGGAACTTCGTCAGACCCGAAAAGTCAAGCGGGCCATCCACATGGTTAACAACCTGAACGAGTACCTATCGACCGCCCAGGTTGGGGTTACCATGACCTCCTTGATTTTAGGGTGGATTGGTGACGAATTCATTACTGACCTCTTGTTAAAGATTCACTTGATTCCCGAAGACGTGTTGAAGCCGCTGGCCCCGGTTATCGGTGTCCTGATCTTCACCTTCTTCCACGCCGTCTTTACCGATCTGGTACCAAAGAACATGGCGATTGACCGGCCGGTGCCCATCCTGCTGGCAATTGTCCACCCCGTCCAGTTCTTCCACACGATCTTTTACCCATTTGTATGGTTGTTCGCGGTTGCCGCTGCGGGAATTACTAAGCTGCTTGGCTTTAACGTCCAGCCAGAGGAAGATACCTACTCCCAAAACGAAATCGTCACCCTTTCGCGGCAATCCGAAAAGGCCGGTGAAATGGACAAGGAAGACGTCCTCTTCATGCAGCGGGCCTTTGAAATGAACGACAAGGTCGCCGAAGACATTATGATTGACCGGACCCAACTGGCGGTCATTGATATCCAGGCCTCGATTGAGGACGCCGCTAAGCTGTACTTTGAAAAGAAGTTTACCCGGGTCCCCGTTGTTGCCAATAACGATAAGGACCACATCTTAGGGTACATTTTCTCCTACGATGTGATGCGGCAAAACCAAATCAACTCCCAGCAGTCAATTCGGACAATCATGCGGCGGATCCCCATCGTCTATGAGAACGAACCGATCACCAGTGTCCTGCAAACCATGGTTAAGAAGCAGGTCCCAATCGTTGTGGTTCAGGACGAATACGGTGGTACCTCTGGGATCATCACCGATAAGGATATCTACGAAGAGCTCTTTGGGACCGTGGGAGAAGAAATCGATCACGCTACCTCAGACATGATCGAGAAGAAGGACCCGGACGCTAAGGGGAACCCAACCTACGAAGTATCGGGAAAGATGCCACTCGACGACTTTGAACGTTACTTCCACACCAAGATTGCCCAGTTCGAAAAGTCAGAAGTCACGACCCTAACTGGTTTCTTCCTGGAACGCCAGTATGACTTAAAAGTCGGCCAACCAATTCGGGTTGACAACTTCTCATTCACGCCTTTAGACCTGCAGAACTCCTACGTGAAGAAGTTTAAGGTCGTCTACATCAAACCGAAGAAGAAGGATAAGGACGACGACCAGGATGACGACAAAAAGGAAAAGTAAGCTTGAATAGCAAAATGACGCAGACGTTGCCGGATTGATTTTGACTTCGGCACCCAACTATAAAAGGCCTCCAGCTCGACTGAAGGCCTTTTTATGTAGCAGGACTCATGCAACTGTTCCACCGTTTTCAGTTGTTTCCAGTATTATTTCCGTCATTACCAACTCGCTGGTATGGCTGACCGAGGCGTGGACCGCCCCGTTGAATGGTGACTTGGTGACTACCGGCGCGCCGAGCTGGTTATCCAGAATCTCGATATCTTGAAAACCGACCGCTTTTCCAATTCCGGTTCCCCAGGCTTTGGAAAACGACTCCTTTAATGACCACCGTCCGGCGAGGTACTCGTTGGCTCGCTGCCCAGTAAAGTGCTGGTACTGGGCAATTTCTTTGGAGGTTAAGATTCTTTGAACGTACTGGGGATGCTCTGCCGCCAGGTGAGCAACCCGTGATATCTCCGTTAGGTCAATGCCTAAACCCTTTATCATCCTGCGCCCCCTAACAGTTCATCGGTCGGCCCGGCACACAGTTACACTGAACCTGGTCTGGTGCGGTTGCCAGCTTCTTATCCAACGTTGCTTGCAAGTTTTTGATATCAGTCTTGCTCAACTCCACCTGGTTTAAGACATGGTTAAGCGTCCGGCCAACCCGGCGCTCGCAGATATTTTGAAACAGGTCGTCCGCTGCCTGACACATTGTCTCCTGCTCGGCAACTGCCGGATGGTAAATAAAGGCCCGGCCCCGCCGTGTCGTCGTCAGGGCACCCTTAGTGACTAGCCGGTGAAGGAGAGTCTTAATTGTCGCCGCCTTCCAGTCCACCTTTCGCTGGAGGATTTCCGTAACCTCCCGACTGGTCGTCTCGTCCAGGGTCCAAACGATCCGCATTACCCGCCACTCGGCCGGTGTAATTTGTAAATCCTTTGCCATGCACTTCACTCCCTATTGTTTACATATGTAGATATATTAATCTTAGCATCTTTTGATCCTTTTCGAAAGTATACCGATGGCCAATTGACATTCAGCGGAGTCTTGTTACACTTAACTACTGTTAATCTTTAGCTTAAGGAGTATTTTATTATTAAATGAAAGATCAACGTATTAGTCGAGCCCTTGTCATCATGGTCTTCGGGACCTTCTTCGGCCTCTTTTGTTCCACTTTGATGAACATCGCGATTCCGACCTTCATGAACGTCTTCCACATCTCGGAAGGACGGGTCCAGTGGGTAATTAACGGCTACATGCTAGTCAATGCCCTGATGATCCCGGTCAGTTCCTACCTCATCAAGCGCTTTTCCTTCCGTCATCTCTTCATCCTGTTTGCGGGAATTTTCCTCCTCGGAACGATCATGGGCGCGGCGGCAATGAGCTTTACCTTCATCGTCATTGCCCGAATGGTCCAGGCAATTGGAGCGGGGATGATGATGCCCCTCATTAACGTGCTCGCCATCCGCTATGCCAAGCCAGGGAAAAAGGGCCAAATCATGGGGATCATTGGTTTAGCCTTCAACTGTGCCCCTATCCTGGGCCCTGCCTTCTCTGGCTTCCTGTTGAATTACTTTTCCTGGCGCTACCTCTTTATCCTGATTTTGCCCTTTGCAATTGCCACGGTAATCTTGTCCTTTATTTTCTTACCGTACATCCCCCACAACGAATCACCACGCTTTAACATGGTTGGCCTGATCACCATCACGGTCGGCCTCTGGTCTCTGCTGATGGGGCTTTCCAACGTCTCCAACTACCAGCTAACCAGCTTTAATGTTGTTGGTTATATTGGGATTGGGTTAGTTGCCCTGGCCTTTTTCTACGTCAACCAGCGTCACAGTGACCATCAGTTGATCAACTTCCGTATCTTTGCCCACCGTCAATTCGTCCTGGCAACGGTAATTAACATGCTGATTACGGCCACCATGTACGGGAACACCATCCTGATTTCCCTCCTCGTCCAAGTCGTCCTGGGTAAGAGTACCGTTGTCTCGGCCATCAGTGTCCTGCCGGGGGCAATCCTCACCGGGCTACTGTCAACAACCAGTGGCCGCTTTTACGATATCTACCCAATCAAGGTCCTCGTCGGTGCCGGCCTGATTATTGACATTATCGGGACGACCTGCCAAGCAGCAATCGGGGCACGGAGCACTGTCCTGATGATTACCATTTTTCAGACGGTCCGGCAGTTTGGATTAGTGACCATGCTGATTCCCCTGCAAACGCAGGCCCTCTCCCTCTTGCCAAACGAGATTGTCCCGGACGCCGTCGCTACTTTTAACACGATGCGACAAATTGCGGCCTCGTTTGGGACGGCCTTAATCATCGCCGTGGTCGGGATCATTAATAACATCCTTCACTGTCAGTCATCCCACCTGGGAATCCAGAGTGGCTTTGCCTTCTGCCTGCTCTTTCTCCTGGTATCACTGTTCCTGAGCCAGAAGCTGTACCACAAGATTAGGAGAGCAAGTAATCAATAGAAACATGCCAGTTGAATAAAGCACCTCAAGATTGTTAGAAGTAGTTCTAACAATCTTGAGGTGCTTAAGTTTTTATATCATCATCTTTTATTCACGCGTTTTAGCTAATTCTGCTGTAATATTTTCTTCCATGTTTTCATATTTCTGATACATAAGTGCTGGAATAATAGCCAACCCATACATCAGAATTGTTACCCAGTTAAACGAAATTCCAATACCAACAAGAGCGTGAGCAGTTTGGGCATGGTTAGCAACATAACCGAACGCGGACATTATTCCACCATTCAATGCACCAGCGAGCCCCATACCCATCGACATGCAGAAGGAAGAGCCAATTGTGGTTAGTAAACCGGCCGCATTAACGCCATTCTTCCATTCACCATAGTCAACTGCTGATCCTAATAATGCAAATGGTAATGAACAGGCGATTCCAGAGCCAATATTGGCAATTACCCAGCCGATGATCGCCCCAGTAATGTTAAGGTGCGCAAACATAATAATGAACTGACCAAATACGGCGGTTGCTAAGCTTAATGCCCAGATATGACTCTTTGAGAAATACTTATTCATCAATGGAATGGAAATCATCCCTAATACTTGGATGATTGCAATGGAATTAAAGAATGTTACTAAACCCTTATTATGAAAATAATAAGTAAAGTAGTAAACCATCGACTGTTGGCGACCCTGTTGGGCAATCCAAAAAAGAAAGTTACCAGTAACAATAATAAACCAAGGCCAATTTTTATTCATTGCGTGAGCACTTTGACGAAGTGTGACCCGCTGACTGTTAGGCACAATAATACGTTCCCGAATATTAGCAAATGAAAAGAGTGTACCAATAACATTTAAGGTTGCAAACACAACAATAAAGATTCGGAAACCAAGCACATCGTTACCATGACCAAATAGTGCAACTAACGGTAGTGTCAATGAGTTGACAATAAATACTCCGGCCTGGGAACCAACCATCCGCCATGAATTAAGCTTAATTCGATCAACTGGCGAAGACGTAATTAACGTCAGAATCGTTGTGATTGGAGAATTAATACCTAGGAATAAGATTCCATAGATGATATAAACTATTCCACAATAAATTGCCTTTGCTTGTGAACTCAAGTCCGGTGCCCAAAATAAGAGAATAGCACTAGCGGCATAGGGAAGTGTCAGCCAAAGGAAAAATGGCCGAGCCTTTCCATATCTAGAATGAGTCATATCTATTAACGTCCCCCATACCGGTGCACCTACCGCATCGACTACCCGGGCGACTAGAAGAATAATACCGGTTGCAGCAGCCGATAAAGCGGCAACATCAGTAAAAAAATACATTAGATAACTATTAACAATAGTTGCTACAAGTTGACCCGAAAAGTCAAAGTTAGCATAACAGAGTTTTTCTAGAGCCCCAACTTTATCTTTACTTGACCCCCAAGGATAACTTTGCTTAACTTGCTTGTCCATTTTTAAACTCCTCCTTTGAAAGCTAATTCAATATGTTAAAAGCGCTACGCAAGCTTTGATATTCAGATTTCCTAATAAATAACGGTAGTTGAGATAAATTGGGTGTAAACGAAATTGTTTGACCACCAGCCAATTTAGCACCAGTGTAAGGGTTAACCCAATCGGTACCAGCAGGGAGGTAAATATGTTGAGTTTTTCTTTCTTCTTGCGAGTACAAAACTGGCGCAACCAGGATATTCGGGCCAAATAAGTACTCATCCTCTATATTCCATGCAACTTTATCTTCAGGGAAGTCATAAAATAGGGGACGAATTACGGGTGTCCCTTTTTCGTGAGCAGCCTTCATTTGTTCGGTAATGTATGGCTTTAAATTAGCCCTTAGTGTCATATACTTCCGCATAATAGCCAGGGCTTTATCACCATACGCCCATGGTTCGGTATCACCACCAGAAGGCATCTTACCACCGCCAATATTACTCAAGGGCTTTGTATGTGGCTCACGATCGCCATGCATTCGCATAACTGGACAGAATGTTGCAAATTCAAACCAACGAATTACTAATTCACGGAAGTGTGGGTCATCGTCAATTCCGCCATGAAAACCACCGATATCTGTTGTCCACCATGGGATTCCCGCAATTCCCATATTCAGGCCAATCGCTAACTGGTTCCGTAACGAACGAAAACTTGAATCAATATCCCCAGACCAAACAAGTGCTCCAAATTTCTGACTACCTGCCCAAGCTGACCGAACTAAATTAATGATTTTTCTTTTTCCAGCAGCCTTTTGACCGTCATAAACCATTTGTGAATATTTAACTGGGTAAAGATTACCAACTTGTAAATCACTACCTCTGTAATAGCGATAATTATCAAAATCGTAAATGGTATACTCTGGTTCAGCCTCATCCAACCAAAAAAGATCTACCCCCTGATCAGAGTAATTTTTCTTTAATAACTTCCAAAGGTATTTGCGTGCTGCTGGATTGGTAAAGTCAACAAATCCATTATTTCCAAGAAAGTCCATCGTAATTGGCACGCCACGTTCAACCTGGACCAAATACCCTTTTTCTTTCATTTCAGCATAATGACTGCTTGTTTGATCAACCGTTGGCCATACAGAAACCATTAACTTAATCCCCATTTGATGAAGTTCCTTAATCATTCCAGAAGGGTTAGGCCAATATTTTTTGTCAAAGGTATATTCCCCAGATTTTGGCCAGTGGAAATAGTCAATCACAATTACACTAATTGGTAAATCACGACGTTTAAACTCACGTGCCGCTGCCAATAACTCTTCCTGCGTTCGGTAGCGAAGTTTACACTGCCAGTACCCCATGCCGTAATCAGGCATCATTGGCACCTTACCTGTTACATCGGCATACTGTTCCTCAATTTCTCGTGGTGTGTCGCCAGCGGTAATCCAATAATCCATTTCCTTGGTCGAACGTGCATGCCAGAGTGTCATATTTTTAGCGAAACTAACATCACCAATAGCTGGATTATTCCAAAGAAAACCATATCCCTGACTCGAAAGAACAAATGGGACACTTGCCTGTGAGTTACGATGTGCTAACTCTAAATGGGCTGATTTTAGATTGAGAAAATCTTGTTGGTACTGGCCCATCCCAAATAATTTTTCTTTAGGATTTGCTTCAAAGCGGATTTTCAACTCATAATCTGCACCAATTTTTGGTATGAATTCCCGTGAATCGATGTTAAGGGCACTATTAAAATGATTTACTTTTTCACTATCAACACCCGCTGACATATCTGCTATTCTATTTCGCTGATAACCACGAAGAAGTTCCTTCCTATTTTGATTAAAAAAGCTGAGATTTTTAAATTGGTCAATTTTGGCGATTAATTTTCCATTAATAATTTCCCCGCTTTGCTGGTCTGAACTGATGGTAACTGAACCATATTGATGGTTAACTGGCTCAGTTAGTGCATTGTTGTTACCTGTATATTGGGGATACTTAGTTGATCGCACTCGAAAACTATTTTTACCCCATGGTTCAACCTGTAACAGCTCATTTCCATTACGTAAACATAAACAGTGTTCTTTTTCAAAAAGCATCTTGACACCCTCAATTCTTATTATTTCGTTTGAGCAATTTTAGTGTAAGCCTTTACAAAATTGCTTGAAACTAATAAAATTAGCAAAAAGGTATACAAATATAAAGTGAGGTGCACGATTTAATGGAAAAAGTATACAAATTCAACCTCAGCAAGCCATTTTCGTTTTTCAAAGCAGGTCACTACATTGCTGATGCTGGGTGGCAGCATAAGGATATTGTTAATGATTATGACTACGAATTGTTTCTCATGTTAAACGGAGCTGCATATATCAAAATTGGACAAACGAAGTATACTCTTCATCGCCATGACTGCTTACTAATTCCACCTCGTATTCGGCATGTTGGCTTTAAGAAATCCCCAAACAATACCATTTATTACTGGCTTCATTTTTTTCCGCAGGAATCCATTAGCTTTGAATATCTTCCTGAGCGTATTCATGCCGATGAAATCATAATTCCTCGCTTTTGTCACTTACATAATTTCACACGAATTACTCTCCTAATGCGTCAGTTACTTGATTCAGCAAACTCAGCTGAGGCATTACCATTAAACAGTGATTACTTCGTTTCCAGCATAGCAGCTGAGGTCAGTACGCAATACATACACGAATGTCGTAAACAGCGATCAGCAAAGGATACAAGCCGATACGAGTTAATCAAGAACTGGATTAGAATTCATGCAAAGGAAAATTTGACCGTTACTAAAGTGGCCAATAACTTCAATATTTCACCAACATATTTAGCTCATCTTTTTCAGACTCATGATCAACTAACGACTGTTCGTTATATCAATCAGGTTAGGATTCAACAAGCACAAGAATTGCTGCTAACAACAGATATGGCTGTTAAGCAAATTGCACTTGAACTCCATTTTGATAATGAAAAATACTTTTATCGCGTTTTCAAACAGGTTACAGGAACAACCGCCAGTCACTACAGAAATGCGTTTAACAAAACATACCTGAACAATATTAAAGTTGACCCCATAATTCCAAAACCATCTCATAAAGATGTTCGTATTTAGTAAAAGGAGGAGGATTAATATGAAGCCATCAAAACGAGTTAATTTTTGGCTTTTTCTTTTAATTATTATTATTGTCGATGCAATTATCATTTTTTATTCCAAACTGATTTAAACAATATAAATAAAGGGATGGAAAGAATTCAATACCTTCCATCCCTTTGTTCATAAAATACTTATAACGTTTTACCTAACCGTTTATGTTATAATATCAACGGTTTAGTTCACCTTGACTAATACCGGGGTTTTAAAAGCAATATCCCCATTTTGTCCCCGTCCAAACAAAACGTGCACACTAACTGCATTAATATGCTTGAAGAAGGGATTGGATTAGTTCTTTATGAAGTATCGTTTACAAAGTATTGTATTTGTCCTCGTTGCCTTTTTGCTCGGTTGCAACGAGTTTATGGTGGTGGGGGTCATCTCAAACATCGCCAAGAGTTATCACGCCTCCCTCTCAACGGTCGGCCTGCTGGTAACCATGTTTGCTTTGACCTATGCTATCTGCACGCCAATCTTAACGACGGTCACCAGCAAGTATGACCGCTTCAAGGTCCTGATGACCCTGATGGTAATTTTCCTGTGTGGTAACACGCTGACGGCCTGCTCACCCAACCTGGTTTGTCTCTTTGCTTCCCGGATCATTACCGCAGCAGTGGCGGGAGCCATTATTTCACTGATCCTGGTCTACGTCAGTATCATTGCCCCAATTCAGAAGCGATCGATGCTTGTGGCGACGGTCTTTTCGGGCTTCAGCACCGCTACCATTATTGGGGTACCAATTGGGACAACGATTAGCACCGCCTTTTCCTGGCACGCTAGTTTTGCCCTCATCAGTGTTCTCACCTTGATTATTACGGTCCTCCTGTTTTTCCTGGTACCCCGCAATACGAAACAGGCCAAGGGATCGATTAGGCACCAGCTCCAGTTGCTGCGGGACCCCCGAATCTTTTTAGGCATCGTAATTATGGTCACCTTGATGGCGGCCGAATACACCTTCTACACTTACATTCGGCCCATCATCACCGATGTTCTCCATTACAGCACCACCCAGCTAAACTGGCTACTGGGACTGGTTGGGGTCATGTTCATCATCGGTAACACCTGCGCCGGCATTATCTCGGGCCGCTACGGAACAAGCAAGATGCCGCTGATTAGTGGTGCCTGCCTCCTGCTCCTCTTATTAATGGGACTGTCCTTTACCAACGCATTCACCGGGATCATCCTCCTGTGCGTGATTTGCCTGGTCCTCGGCATCCCCGGTTCGGTCCTCCAGGTGATGTTCTTGAACGTCGCCGACCGTGACTACCCAGAGGCGATGAACCTGGCTTCCTCACTTAACCCGATCTGCACAAACGTTGGGGTGACGGTGGGGTCATTCACCGCTTCAGTTAGTGTCAACTCCCTGGCAATTGGTGAGATTGGTTACATCGGTGCCATCTTCGCAATCATTAGTACGATCGGTTCGGTACTTCTAATTCGCCAGGATAAATAATAAGAAAATCGGCTAACGAAATAGTGCTTTCGTTAGCCGATTTTCTTTAGAATTCGTTCGGTTTAGCAATGTAGTCGTCAACCCCGTTTGGATTGCCTGACCACTTGTACTTGTCATACCAAATGGAGTGCTTCTCTTCGTCTAATTCCGCAATTGCTTCCATCTCGTCCGCCGTCAGGGTGAAGTCATCAAGGTCACGGTTAGCCCGCATCCGTTCCGCATGGCTGGACTTAGGGATAATCACGAAGCCCTGTTGCAGTTCCCACCGCAAGATAACCTGGGCCGGATTCTTACCCTTTTCCTTAGCAATCCGGTTTATTACCGGGTTAGCCAGGGCCCGACCATTCCCCAGTGGTGACCAGGCCTCGAGCTGGATTTTATTTCCCTGACAGAAGGCCACCGTGTCGGGTTGGTGAATAAAGGGGTTAAACTCGATCTGGTTGACCGCCGGCATTACCTGGGCGTGATCCATCAGGTCAGTCAGGTGGTCCACATCAAAGTTGCAAACCCCGATCGCCCTTGCCTGACCATCCTTTAGAATCCCTTCCAAGGCGCGCCAGGATTCGTTGTACTTATCGAAAACTGGCCAGTGGAGAAGGAGCAAGTCGACGTAATCGGTCTGCAGGTCCCGAAGCTGCTGGTTGAAGGCCGACCGCAGCTTGTCATAGTCACCCTGGTCACCGTTAAAGATCTTAGTGGTTAGGAAGAAGTCACCACGCTTCTTTCCTGTCTCCTTAATCGCCTCTTGCAATCCCTGACCAACGCCACTTTCGTTACCATACTGTTTGGCAGTATCAAACAGGGTATAACCATTGGCGGCAGCGGTCCTTACCAAAGCGGCGGTATCATCCGGGTTGGTTTTCCAAACGCCCATTCCAATCTGCGGCATCTCAACGCCATTGTTTAGTTTTACTGTCTTTTCCAAATTAACATCCCTCTTTCCTATCAGTAAGTATACCATTTCTCCTAAGGCATGATATGATTATGATATTCCAAAAAGAATCGACTTGATAAAATGACAGACCAACTAGTAATCAAAAATTTTAAAACCGCAGTCATTGATGAACCCCTAAAGCGTCCCTTTGTTACCCACCTGCACAAGGTAACGGCGATCCACGCGGTCCAGGTGAAGCTGACCCTGGCCAACGGTCTAACCGGAACGGGTGCCGCCACCCCCAATGAAAAGGTAACTGGTGACACGATGAGTTCTTTGAAGGAGGCAATGGATTCCGTAATCGGGCCCCAACTGGTCGGCAAATCGCTCAACCACTTGGAAGAGTTGATGAACGACCTGGCAAGCGTAATTCGCTACAATGAACCAGCCAAGGCGGCCTTCGACATGGCCATTTATGACCTCCTGAGTCAGGTCACTAAAATGCCCCTCCCCGCCCTTCTCGGTGGTGCCAAGGAAGCGATGGAGACTGATTACACGATTAGTATCGGTAGTCAAAAGCAAATGATCGCTTCAGCCCGCGAACTGGTTGCTGAAGGCTTTACAGCGCTAAAAATCAAAATCGGCAACAGTCCCGTGACCGAAGACGTCGCCACCGTGACCGAAATTGCCGCAGCGGTCGGGCCCAAAATTTCTCTCCGCCTGGATGTTAACCAAGGATGGAGTTACAAGCAAGCGCGGCGGGCCCTGGCCATGCTAGAAGAACGGGACCTCAACATCGCCTTCGTTGAACAGCCACTGGCCGCCGACCGGATTGCGGAGACGGCCCGTTTGCGGATGCAGACGACGATCCCCATTATGTTAGACGAAAGCGTCTTTTCACCAGCCGACGCGCTCAAGGTGATCCGTGCTGACGCCGCCGACTATGTCAACATTAAGCTGATGAAGTGTGGGGGCCTCTTTCAGGCAGCCAAGATCAACGACCTCTGTGCCACGGCGGGGATTGGCTGCATGGTTGGCTGCATGATTGAATCTCAAGTCGGTCTCGCCGCTGGACTGGCTTTCGCACTGGGCCACCAAAACGTCAAGTTCATTGACCTTGACTCCTGCTTTATGGCCAAGGACTCTGCCATGACCCTAATTGGCAATGATGGGCCCAAATTGATGTTGAAGTGAGTTTAAGATAATTTTGGCGAGTGTGACAAACAAGAAAGTCCTCAGCAAGGTTGTGGTCTTGCTGAGGGCTTTTTACTGCTTTTGGTGTCGTGATTGCTTCACGCCTGGTATACTTCCCTGCCACCCACGAAGACGTGACAGATGTCTGTTTGTTCCGTCTGGTACATCAAGCGTTGGAAAATATCCGCTGTCGTAAGAGGCATCAGTGCACGGTGCATCCGGACAACCTGCAGGTCGGCGGCGTAGCCTTCCTGAATTACGCCCGCCTTTAAGTGCAGGGCCTGGGCACCACCTCGGGTCGCCAGGTAGAAGGCGTTGGCCATTGTGATCCGGGATTCTGGGACACCCCGATGCTCAGCTGGCAGGTGGTTATCAACCCCATCGGTCAACTGCTGTGACGACTTTACCGCTTGCCGGGCATTGTGGTAAAGACTTGGGGTGTACCCACCGGAGATGTCAGAGCCCAGGCCCAGTTTATTGCCCAGCTTTAGCATCTGCTTAACTGGAAGGACTCCGTTGCCAAAGTAGATATTCGAAATTGGGCAGTGGGCAATCGCCGTCCTTCTTTCTCGTAGGACCTGCCAGTCACCGGGAGTCAACTGGGTTCCGTGAGCCATGACGGCCCGGTCAGTAAGGAGACCGAAGTGGTCCATCACGGTCGTGTCGTGCTGACCGAAGCGCTCGATTGCGTAGCCGTGCTCCCAGTTGCTTTCACTAAGGTGGGATTGGACCGGTAGATCATACTGGTGGGCGAGCTGGCTCAGGCCAACCAATGCTTCATCGGTACAGCTGGGCACAAAACGCGGTGTAATCACTGGGGTAATCGTCTGCCTGGTCTGCCTTTGCATCTTCAGAACCGCTTGGATAAACTTTTCCGTTGACTGTAATGCGGCTTTAGCCGATGGATTGCGGTAATAATCAGGCGTCTGGTCCGGATTATCCATTACCACCTGACCAATAAAACCGCGTAATCCTTGACTAACGGCTTCTTTAGCGAGGGTCATATTCGCGGTGAAGTGAATTGTCCCAAACATCATTGCGGCCGTGGTCCCGTTGGCCAGCAGGGTGTGAACAAAGTCGTGATAGACCCGCTGGGCATAGGCGGGGTCGCTGAACTTAGTTTCCAGGGGAAAAGTATAGTGGTTAAGCCACTCAGCCAGGGGACGGTCAAGGGCTAGTCCTGCCTGTGGCCACTGGGGCGCGTGTACGTGGAGGTCAATGAAGCCCGGTAAGATGTATTGGTCGCTACCCAGCTCCAGAAGCCGGCCAGCCTGCCGGGCGCTTTGCAGCTGGCCAGCGTACTCCTGATCACTTGGCTGGAGGATTCGTTGAATGGCCCCATCCTGGTCAATCATAATCAGGGCGTCCTTAACTGCTTGAACGTTGTTAGGATCAGTTGCGGTGAAGTATGTTCCGCGAATTGTTAATTCTGCCATCGAAATACCCTCTTTATATTGTTTATTATAGTTTATAGAGAACTTTCATCGCTGTAAAGAGAACATTGTTCGTCATACTTTTCCGCATAAAAAAGGCACCGGTTCCGCACCGATGCTTATTTCATCCTAATTATCGGCCACCACGACTTTAGTCCCGGTCGGCAGGTCATGTTCAATCCACTTGGCATCATCAATTGACAGGCAGACACAGCCGGGTGAGCTAGGATGCTTCCCCTGTTGCTTTGCCAGACATTTGATGTAGTGGTGTTGGTCCGCTGTCGTGACAACCGAATGGAACATGTAGTTCCCGTTCCACGACAGGCAATAGTTGGCCCCTAGCCGCAAGTTCGGATTATAAACCCGGTCCATCCGGATATTGGAAGTGGTAAAGGTCCCCGTTGGCGTAGCACTAACCATCTTGTGCGTCTGGGGATCCTTTTGGTAAGCCCCCGCCGAGCTGTACATCGTGTACAAGAGCTTCTTTCCGCTATAGATGTAGGTGCGGTTGCCCTTCAGGCTAACCTTCACCCAGAGGTTGGGTCGACCATTCAGCTCGGGATAGGGAACTGTCTCGGAAGACTTGACCCAACTAATCGGCTGTCGCATGTGATTATTACTAGCGGCCGCTGTTATCCACGGCAGGGTTATACCCAGTGCAAACACCAATAGTATTAGCCAGCAATGCCGGATATGATAACTCATCCATTCTTCACTCCCTATTTTAGGCTAACACTACTAATGTACTCTTTTTACAGCCTGTTAACAACAAAAGCGCTAGGTAAATAAAGTCTACCTAACGCTTTTTAATCGATGTGGGTTACTTTTCAGCGCCCCAAACCTTCTTGGCAATGTTAAAGGCAGACCAGGCATTCGGCCAGCCAACGTAGAAGGCCAGTTGGGTGATGACCTCCACAATCTCTTCCTTGGTAACGCCATTGTCCTTAGCCGCCTGCATGTGGTATGGCAGCTGGGCAAAAGCCCCCTTAGTAATCAGGGCCGTGACCGTAATCATACTCCGGTCACGCGGCTTTAATTCCTTTTCCCGGGACCATACTTGGCCGAAGAGAACGTCATCGTTTAATTCCGCAAACTTGGGTGCAAAGTCACCCAGTTGGTCACGACCTGCTGTTTGTTTTTTAGCCATCGTTATCTCCTCCTACTTACTCAACTTGTTGTAGTAATCATCGTCAACCTTTTCGCACCATTCACTGGTCCCCTTTGTGATTGCAATGTGGGAGAACCAGGAGTCCTTAGTAGCACCGTGCCAGTGCTTGACTCCTTCGTGGATTGCGACCACATCACCGGGCTTCAGCAGTTGGGCGGGCTTACCCTCTTCTTGGTACCAGCCTTCGCCCGCCGTGACCAGCAGAATCTGGAAGCCGTCGTGGTGGATGTGCCAGTCGTTCTGGCAACCCGGTTCGAAATTGACATTCGACACGTTAATATCGATGTTATCGTCTGGTGAAACTAAGCCATTTAAATAACTAGTCCCGATAAAATACTTGGCATAGGCAACGTTCTTGTCACCAAAACCAAACATGTCATTTTTCACTGCTTCTTCATTCTTTGCCATGTGAAGGCCTCCTTAAAGTTGTTAACTTTACTTTAGACGCTCACGGCATTAATGTGAAATACTTATTTTAATTAATGGCTAATGCTCAAATTGTATTATAATTTACGGAGCCATGACATCAGGCTGGCGGGAGAATATGCTGGTTTGGCATGGGTCAGAACATGGTAGCCGTCCAGGACCGTTAGCTTCCCGTCATGGGCGATGAAGTCCTGCTGGTAGTTACCCGTATCACTCCACCCCGTTGAGAATGGTGCCACCTTCCCCTGGTAGCCCTGCAGCTTGGTCAACAGTGCCATCACCGGTGAGGCAATCTGCCCATCCCAGACCGGTCCACCCACCAGAATATCATCATAGTAAGACAGGTCAGGAAGCTTGGTGGTGATTTCCGGAAGGCGGTTGGTCTGCCGCTGCTTCTTGTAAATTGAATCCGTCGCCTCCATGTCCTGGGGGAAAGTCTGGTCCGCCACCTTAACCTGGAGGATATCAGCGCCCGTCATTTCATGAATTTGACTGGCTAACCGGGCTGTATTACCAAATTGAGAATAGTAAAGGATTAATGCTTGCTGTGCCATCATAAATCGCCCCTTGTTGTATAATTAATTTATTAAGAATTGGAGGCCCCACTAAATGGATACCCGCGTTTTAAAGTACTTTTTAACCGTTGCTGATACTAATAATATCACGAAAGCCGCCAAGCAGCTGCACATCACCCAGCCAACCCTCTCACGGCAAATCATGGAGTTAGAAAAAGAACTCGACGTCGCCCTCTTCGACCGGACCCAGCGTCAGCTCCAGTTAACGAAGGCTGGCGTCCTATTTCAACAGCGGGCAACCACCCTCCTCCAGCTGGTCGACCAAACCAAAGATGACCTCCACCAGCAGGAAAAGGAATTGGTAGGGTCCGTTAACCTGGGTTGCGTTGTCTCCCTCGTTTCCCCCTTCATGATGAAGATGGTAAACGACTTTCAAAAGGAGTATCCGGGGGTTCGCTTTAATATTTTCGATGGTGACGGTGACGCCCTCCGTCGCCAAATTGATGAGGGCCGGCTCGACCTAGCCTGCCTGATTGAGCCCGTCGAGGCGGCCAAGTATAACTACGTCGTCCTCCCCATTAAGGAGCAGTGGGGTCTCTTGATGCGCAGTGATGATTCCCTGGCGCAAAGAACCGCCATCAGCAAGAATGACCTTTATAAGCTGCCGTTGATCCTCCCCCACCGCAACATCGTCCGGGACGAGGTCAGTGATATCTTAAAGCTCGACCAGACGAAGCTCAACTGGATGGTGACCAACAACCTCCCCAGCAACACGATTGAGTTGATCCGGTCCGGTAACTATTACGCAATTGGCATTAAGGGGATCCAGGCATTGAGTGCGGACCCCGAAATCGCCTTTATCCCCTTCACCCCGAAGAAGGAAACTGGCCACCTCCTGATCTGGCGCAAAAACAACATGCTGGCCCCGGCGGCCGAGCGCTTCCTCCAGTTCGTGACCGAACGGAGTAACTAAAAAAGGGCCCCGCTATGAGTCATCACTAGCAGGTCCCCCTATAACAATTATTTAGTTAATTGTGCGTAAACGTATAGCACTTCGTCAGGACGGTAGTAACCATAAACTTCGCCGACCTTCTTGAAGCCATGCTTGGTAATCAAGTGTTGCATGATCTTGTTATCAATGTGGGTATCAATCCGGATGGTTTCAATATCTGTCCGGTGTTCCTTGATGTAGTCCAGGACAGAAACGAAGAGCTTTGAAGCGTACCCGTGACCGGTGTGTTTGGAGTGCACAGCAACCCGGTGAAGGACCACGTACTTATCGGTATCGATGATCCACTTACCCTTCATCTTAGCGTAAGATTCGTCTGGTCCGTCAACAACGGCAACGTAACCAACTGTTTGGTCATCGTCAGACTGCGCAAGAATTGCCCAACCGTTTTCGATGTCCTTCTTTACCACGTCTGCGTTTGGGTAATCGCCTTGCCATTGGTCAATTCCTTGTTCGGCCAATTGGTTGCTGCCGTCCTTTAAGATATCCATGATTTGGTCGTAGTCTTCCATGGTGGCTTTCTTTAATTTCATCGTTCGTACCTTCCCTTCTCGTTATTCTGGAATGATTTTAATTTATTCCGACTAAAAAACTTTATCACACTTTGGCCTTGTTTGCCAAGCGATTAACATTCAATTTAAAAGGAGTTTATAAAATGATTTTTCGTCGTAAATTTTGGCTACCACTCTTAGTAATCTTCTGTACCCTTATTTGGGCCCTTCCTGCCCACTCGGCGAAGTACGTTCAGTCAACAACGCCAACGATTTTCTTCCATGGCTACAACAGCGGCGCCCATGCCGAACAGTTCATGGTCGACGGCATTAAGCAGGCCGGGGTCAGCAAAACCAGTATCACCGCGGAGGTCGATGCTGATGGTAAGGTCACCCTGCTGGGCAATATCCCCCACAATGCAGTGAACCCCCTTGTCATGGTGAACTTTGAAAACAGCCGCAACACCGACTATACCATGCAGGGGCAGTGGGTCAAAAACGTTATTGTCAAGCTCCAGGACCGTTACCATTTCAAGAAGATTAACATCGAGGCCCACTCAATGGGCAACCTCGCCGTGATGTACTACCTCCTCCATAACGGGCAGAACCGTCACCTTCCCCAGATTCAAAAGCAGGCCGCAATGGCCGGAACCTTTGACGGGGCAATGGACTGGAACGAACCCGCCAACCTGACAATCAACCCGAAGACGGGCAAACCGTCCAAGGAAAACGCCTCCTTTAAGAAACTCCTCCCCCTGCGACGCACCTACCCCAAGCAAATCAAGGTTCTCAACCTCTACGGGGACCTCGGGAATGGCAACGACAGCCAGGTCAGCAACAACTCTAGTCGGACCCTCCGCTACCTGATCAACGGCCGGACAGCATCCTACAAGGAAGTTAAGATTACCGGGCCCAATGCTTCCCATGAGCTCCTCCACCATAACCCCCAGGTAAACCGGGTCCTCATCAAATTCTTCTGGGAAAAGTAGGCGGCACTGATGGAACTAACCTTATTAAGCCTTTACCAAAAGATGCACCGGAAGATGGGCCCTTCTGGCTGGTGGCCAGCTGATTCAAAGGAAGAAATCATCATTGGGGCCCTGATGATTCAAAACACTAACTGGCAGAATGCCGACAAGGCGGTTGCTAATTTCCAGCAAAAAACGGGGTTTGATCCGGAAAAAATAACCAATTTACCAATGACTGAGATCCAGCGTTTGGTGCGCCCGGCTGGCTTCTATAAGAATAAGAGCAAGGCGGTGGCTGCCGTTTTTTCCTGGCTCGCCCAGTTCAACTTCGACTACTCCCGGATCCACCAAAGCCTTGGCACTAACCTCCGGGGCACCCTGTTAAAACTGCACGGCGTCGGGGACGAGACAGCGGACGTCCTGCGCACCTACATTTTCGACGACCCCACCTTTATCGCTGATAAGTACGCCCGGACCTTGTTTACCAGGCTCGGGGTGCCCAATCTCAGTAATTACCAGTCGCTCGCCAAGCAGTGTTCGTTAGGGCCGGACTTCACGGTCGCCATGGCCCAGGACTTCCACGGCCTTATCGATGAGTTCGGCAAGCAGTACTTTCACCCCGCTACCAAGTTTGACCAGAGCTTTCTTTGCGGTGACCGGCTTATTTTATAGGGCAATTTGGCCCTTGATAATGCGCTGGGTCAGGTGGTCATAATGCTTGTAAAGGGCGGTGAAACGGCCGTGCCGTGTACTCTTTAGCCATGGCTTTTCGCGCCCACAGTAGTGGAGGATTACCGTGTTTTCAATTACCCAGTTGAGGTCCCACTCCCCGAAGCTGATGAGCTCGTACGTCCGCCCGTTGCGGGTGTCATAGTTATACTTTTCATCAGGGACCGACTTGATGTACTTGCCATACAAGGCGTTTAAGACGTCCTGGTCCGGTAAGAGGAGGATATGCTTACGAATGTAATCAAAGATGTCCGTTGCCCGGACCCGTTGCCGGATATTATCGAGGTTCATTAGCAGGACGCCGGAGTTGTAGTAACCGTCCGCATCGAAGTTTTGCAGGCGAATCTTGTTAATCACATCGGTGGTGTTGGTTAAGCCCGTATGAATTGCCGATGCATAGAGGTAGTTGGTCAGGTCCAGGCGGTAAAACTGGTCAAGGTTATTAATGCAGAGCGTATCAGCGTCCAGGTACAGGATCTTGTGGACGGTTGCGGGGAGCAGTTGGTGGGCCAACAGGCGGTAGTAGATGGTGGTCGGGTAGCGGTCCGTCACCGGCGCGTCGACAAAGAGCCCCTCGTCAACCAGCACCGGGTGGTAGGTCATCCCCAGGAGCTGACAAAGGTGGTCGATCTCGGCACCCTTTTCAAGCTTCCTTTTCTGCAAGACGTACACATCAATCTTTGTCGCCTGGGTGTTTAAGCTGATTGACAGCAAGACGGTTTCCAGCTGGCGGGCAAAACGGTCGTCAATCGAAAAAAGTAAATTCATGGTGGGTCCTCCTTAATAATTACAATTATAGCAAGAAGAGGCTTGCCCTAGTCAGGAAAATCCGTTAGTCTTAAAGCATTAACTAACTGAAGGAGTATCAGAGAATGACGCACGAACAACAAATTGCTGCGGTTAAGCGGTACACGATTGACAAGCTCGGCGAAGATAGTACCGGCCATGGGATGGACCATATCAACCGGGTCGTTAAGATGGCCAAGAAGATTGCCCTGGGCGAAGGGGTCGACCCCTTCCTTCCCGTTGCTGCCGCTTACCTCCACGACACGATTGACGAAAAGCTGGTGGCAAGCGTTGATGAAGCCAAGGAAGAACTGTGGACCTACTTGGAACAGAACGGTTTCGAAGCCAACGATATCTTCACCATCATGGACGTCATTGCCAATATCTCCTTTGCCCACACCCTCGATAAGGGTGAGGTCCACCTCAGTAAGGTTGGTCAAATCGTCCGTGATGCTGACTGGCTAGATGCAATCGGGGCAATCGGCATTATCCGGGCCATCTACTACGGTGGTGCCCACCATGAAAAGATTTACGACCCCCGGATCAAGCCGCGGGAAAACATGTCCCATGAGGAATACCGGAACCTTGATGACGAGACAATCATTAACCACTTCTCCGAGAAGATTCTCAAGCTGGCGGGGATGCTACAGACCCCAACAGCAAAGCAGATTGCGGTCCACCGCCAGGCCGTCTTGAAAGGCTTTCTCGCCGAATTCCATAACGAATGGGATAATAAATGTTAAAGAAGCTAAAAAGCATCAGAGCGCTCCCGACTAGTCACTAGGAGTACCCTGATGCTTTTTCGTTTCGCTTTAAAAATGCAGATTCAACAAACTAATAATGCAGTAAGTCATCCCACTGGCAATCACCGGTCCAGCGGCCACCCCCTTAAAGACGACCACACCGATGATGGTCCCTAAGACCAGGGCCACCGTTACCTGGGGCACCGCGGCCAATTGGTTAATGCCGTACTTGGAAAGAATGGCCACCGCAATTCCCGCCGCAATCGCAATCCATCCGGCCGGGTTCTTGAAGGCCTTAAAAAGGTCGTTAAAGGTAATCTGACCGGTCGCGATTGGGACCAGGATGGCGACCGAAATGATTGTCACGCCCCAGTTAATTCCCCGGCTCTGGATAACCGGCAACCACTTGGTAGTCATCGGCAGGAGCTTGAGGGCCATCACAACCACCGCCGCAATCACCAGCGACATGTTTTTTCCGAACAGGGCGATCAGTAAGACAACCCCTAAAAATAACCAACTTTCCATTTCATCCTCCAAACAAAAGGTGGGAAATACCTCCCCAGGATCGGCAACCGTGCCGCCGGAAGTTTATTTTCCACCCTTTTCTTTATTCTTTTTATTATGTTCACTTAGGTCGATTTCTACGGGGCCCTGTGGATTATCCGGGTGGTCATTTCCCGGTAAAATCTGCCGGGCGAGCCACCGGAAGGCCATTGCCAGCGGCGCCGTTAAAACGGCGTACAGTAATGCCGTCAAAATTGTGGACAGCAGGTCCAGCCGGATAAAGGCCAACCAGTCACCACCCGTTCGCCAACCGACAAGGCCAACAAAGATGAGGTTCAAGACCGCCTCCATGATGGCCGCCACGAGTGCTAACCAGATTAGTTGCTGGTGGCTGACCTTCTGCCGTAGCGGCAACTGCCAACCAATAATCCAGCCGATCAAGGCGGTAATGAGGACAAAGTTAACCAGCATCAACCAGTCCGCACTACCCAGCGCCAGTAATATTAAACAGGCAACGACGGCCGTAATGATTCCAGAAACGGTCCCAATAGCGATGGTAACCGCCACGGGGATCAAGCCGGCCAACGGCGCAATTAGCACCCCCGTGGGGGCAACAATCCGAAAACTCTCGATCCCCACCAAAACGGTTAGAATAGCAGCGATGATAATCATCCCCGCATACTTCAGCCAATTCTTCTTCATATCCATTACAGGGGCTTCTTAGTAGTGTCTTGCATCCAGGCAAGTGCTAAAGCACCCTGCCCAAGGTGAGTCCCAATTACTGGGCCAAAGTAGCCCAGCGCGAAGTCAATGTCGGGGTGCTCTGCCTGCAACTTATCCAGCCACTTTTGTCCGGCCTCTTCAGCATTGGCGTGAAT
The DNA here is from genome assembly GCA_905214235.1 of uncultured bacterium. GTDB lineage: Bacteria > Bacillota > Bacilli > Lactobacillales > Lactobacillaceae > Limosilactobacillus > Limosilactobacillus avium. Next base: position 44,559 of record CAJMLF010000005.1, read on the forward strand.
AACCATTCCCCGTACCGGATAGTCAACCTTGGCTAACTTCTCATTAAAGATCTGCTCACAGCGCAACTTGGCCTTCTTCATCGAACGAACCTTTTCAAAGGCCTCAATCGAGTGGTTCGGGTTGTCGAATGACAGCAGTGGCTTAATCTTCAGGATTGACCCCACAAATGCGGAGGCGTTAGAAAGACGGCCGCCCCGGACCAGGTTCTGCAGGTCATCAACGACGAACAGGTCGTTGACCGTGTCACTCAGGGTCCTTAACTTAGTAATTACCTCGTCTGGGTCTTCATGTTCTTGGACCAGTTTAGCTGCTTCCAAGACGATGTAGTGCATTGGTTCAGAGGTAATGTGACAGTCAAACGGAATAATCTTGATTGTGTCCTTCATTTCCTCGGCAATTTGCGCAACGTTGCCCAAGAAGCCGGAAATGGAACCGGTCAAAAAGATACTGATGGCCGCGTCATAGCCGTCGTCAGCCAGTTTCTGGTAGAGTTCCATCATTTGACCAATCGATGGTTGGGAAGTACTTGGAAAAGAACTCGAGGTCTTCAGCAACTGGTAGAAGTCACCGGTTGAAATGTCGACCCCTTCACGGAAGTTTTTCCCATCAATCGAAAACGGAATTGGCACAACGTGAATGTTGTTTTTCGCTGCCTCTTCAGGAGTGATGTTGGCGGTGCTGTCCGTAACAACAGCAATTTTCATCTTATCTTCCTCCAAGTCGTTATAAATTTAATAGAATAATTGCAAATGATATTAGAAAATATCCATAATATAAGAAGCATACCACAAGAGCAGGCATAAACCAACTATTGTTTCCCCCACCAGAGTGCTTTGTTTTGGCGCTTCACTGGTAAAAACGTTATAATTAATACCGCACTTTTAATGAACGTAAAAAATAAAGGAGTAATTACAATGTCTTTTGATGGCTTCTTCACCCATGCCATAGTACACGAACTGAATACGACTTTAAAGACCGGTCGGGTGGCCCGGATCAGCCAACCATACCCTGCTGAATTAATCATGACCATTCGGGCCCAGCGTCACAACTATTCCCTCTTAATTTCTGCGAACCCGACCTACCCCCGGATTCAAATCACGACGGTCCCGTTCACGAATCCCGCCGTCCCCACTAACTTCACGATGACCCTTCGGAAGTACCTTGACGGGGCCATCCTGGAAAAGATCGAACAGGTTGGTAACGACCGGATCATCCGGCTCACCTTTAACACCCGCGATGAGCTCGGGGATAGTCAGAAACTCATCTTAGTTAGTGAAATCATGGCCCGCCACAGTAACATTTCCCTGGTCAATGATAAGACAGGCAAGATTATTGATACCATTAAGCACGTCGGCTCGGACCAGAACCGGGTTCGTCTTCTATTGCCGGGTGCCACCTTTGTCATGCCGCCGAAGCAGGACAAGGCCAACCCCTACTTGCCCAACCAGCTTTACAGTGATCTGGTCCGGGAGTTTTCTGACCCCCGTGACCTGGCCAAGCAGCTGCAAGACCATTATGAGGGGTTGGGCCATGATACGTCTTTAGACCTGGCCAACCGGCTTCTGGCCAGTGACCACCTGCCAACCACCTACCAGCAGTTTATCCACCACTTTGACAACCCAGACCCCGTTATCCTTGATGGCAAAAAGAAGCAGTTCATGGCCTTCCCACCAGCCGGGGCTGACGAAAACGCCATCCAGCACTTCTCAACGCTATCTGAAATGCTCGATAGTTACTACGCCCAGAAGGCCCAGCAGGACCGTTCCAAAGAACTGGCCGGGCAAGTAATCAAGGTCATTAAAAACGAACTCAAGAAGGACCGGCGCAAGGTTAAGAAGCTCAATAAACAGCTTGAAGACGCCAGCGAAGCGGATAAGTACCGGATCCGTGGCGAGATCCTGACCACCTACCTCGGTAAGTTGAAGCACGGGATGAAGGAAATCACCCTTCCTAACTTCTACGATGACAATAAGCCCCTTAAGATCAGCCTCTCCCCGGAGCTTTCCCCATCACGAAACGCCCAGAAGTACTTTACCAAGTACGATAAGTTGAAGAGCTCTGTAGCCTACGTCGACGAGCAGCTCAAGCTAACCAACGCGGAGATCGAATACTTTGAAAATATCCAGAATCAGATTGACCTTGCCTCGCCATCTGACATTCAGGAAATCCGTCTTGAGCTGCAAGAGGAAGGCTACATCAAGAACAAGAAGAAGGGCAAGAAGCGGCGCAAGGTCCGGGTCAGCAAGCCCGAACAGTTCCACACGAGCGATGGGACCCTTGTGCTTGTCGGTAAGAACAACCTGCAAAACGACCGCCTCAGTTTTAAAATCGCCAACAAGAATGAAATCTGGCTGCACGTCAAGGACATCCCTGGTTCCCACGTTGTAATCCGTGATACCCACCCAAGTGATCAGACCATTCTGGAGGCGGCCCAACTGGCAGCCTACTTCTCAAAGGGACGTGATTCCGACAACGTACCCGTTGACTACCTGCCGGTCAAGCGCCTCCACAAGCCAAACGGTGCTAAGCCCGGTTTCGTTACTTTCACCGGCCAAAAGACTTTATATGTGACGCCGCACAAACTGAATAACTAGTTAATTTTGCCAATGACCACGCCCTTTTTCTGGGCGTGGCTTTTTGGTTTAAATGGTTGGTGTTTTAGTTTAGTTAAAGTAAATATTCTCTTCTAAAGCCGCCTCCATAAAAAAAGCTCCCCAGCAGATGGAGAGCTAATTGTTTATTTAACTGGTTGGTTTAACCAGTGCCAAATCTTGTGGCCTACGGGAGTTTTAACCAGCCGTTGCTTGCGGAGTAAGTTTGTTTCGAGGTAGTGGACAATATTCATTAAAATCACCCTACTTTTCTAAATAACTAAGTGGTTTTTGAACATTTACCTTGGTCCCCTGGTACTTCTTGTTGATCCACTGTTGAATCTGGTGGTTGTGGTACAGGGTTACCAGTTTCTTGTAACGAGCATTGTTGCGGTTCTTCTCGGCGGTTGCCAGGACGTTGATGTTGTCCTTGGTGCTTTGGTCCACCTTTTCGTGATAGATAGAATCCTTCAGTACGTTTAGGTGCCCCGTCAAGGCGATCGTATTCCCAATCAGGACCAGGTCGGTCGACTTTAGGACCCGGGGACCCGTTGTATCGTCGATTTCCTTAAACTTGAGGTGCTTCGGGTTAGCGGCAATCTCGTTTGTCCCGCTCGTGGCCCCAAAACTCTTCTTTAGCTTGATTAAACCAGCGCTTTGCAAGAGGAGAAGACCCCGGGCCGTGTTGGCCGGGTTATTGGCGATTGCCACCGTGGCGCCATCCGGAACCTGACTAATCTTCTTGTAGCGGTCGGAGTAAATCCCCATTGGTTCCAGGTAGGTGGTCCCGAGGGCCGCTAACTGACCATTCTTGTTTTCCTTATTGTAGGCCTGGAGGTAGGACCAGGACTGGAAGGCATTAACATCAATCTGGCCGTTCGCCGTCGCCTTGTTCAAAGCAACCGGGTCGGTAAAGTCCTTAACCCGGATCTTAAGCCCCGCCTGCTTGGCCTCCTTGCTCTTCGCAATGTGCTGCCAAACCTGGACGTCCGGGCCAATCGTCCCAATGGTAATCTCCTTATTACCGAGTGGGCCACCATTGCTGGCAAAGCCGAGGCCGACCGCTGCCGCCAGGACAACGATGATCCCGATCACCCACCACCAAATTTTACGTCTTCTCTTCTTGCGCATGCCAATCTTCCTCTCTTATTTCGTCAACTAGTCAACAACGTGCCGTTCAAATGGCTTATCGGAAATTCCCTCGCTCAAAATCTTCTTAGACCATTCCTTAGCGGAGAATAGTGAGTGGTCACGGTAATTCCCACAGGTCTTGATTGTCGTTCCCTGAACGTCTTCCCACTTTGTCTTGTAGGCAATTTCCTCTAATGATGACTTCAGGGCCTTGGCAACTTCGGTAGTTGAGTGTTCACCCCAGGTAATCAAGTGGAAGCCGGTCCGGCAGCCAAATGGTGAGCAGTCAATGACCCCGTCCAAGCGGTCCCGCAGCAAACCAGCCAGCAGGTGTTCAATCGTGTGTAAACCAGCGGTTGGGATGGCGTTTTCGTTTGGTTGGACTAACCGCAAGTCGTAGTTACTAATCTTGTCGCCCTTTGGCCCTTCTTCAACCGTAATCAAACGAACGTATGGTGCCTTAACCTTAGTGTGATCCAACGTAAAACTTTCAACTTTAGCCATAATAATGATCTCCTTTAATTAATTCTTTAGTCCCAAACTTCTTCTGCAATCTTCTTAATCAGTTTTAACTTTGCCCATTCTTGATCTTCCGTTAAAATATTACCTTCTTCCGTTGATGCGAACCCACATTGGGGACTCAGGCACAGGTTTGCCAAGGGAACGTGTTCGGCCGCCTCGTGAATTCGTTTAACCACCTTTTTCTCATCCTCAAGTTCTCCTGACTTTGAAGTAACCAATCCCAAGACGATCCGGACATCCGGACGATTATTCCAAATCGTGGCCAGCGGTGAGAAGTCCCCCGCCCGGTCGGAATCATACTCCAGGAAGAATCCGTCGTAGTTAAGCTGGGCGAGGTACTTGGCCACCGGCCCGTAGCCACCAGAGAAGAGGAAAGTTGACTTGAAATTCCCCCGACAGATGTGGGTCGTCACGGTCAGGTCTGCCGGCAGGTCGGCCAGGGCACCGTTGATAACGGTCACCGCATCCTCTGCCAGCTGAACATACTTGGCATGTTCAGCTTCCTGATCAGCGGTTTCGTTGAGCTTACTGATGAGGAAGGCCCAGGTCGTATCGTCGATCTGGAGGTAGCGGCAACCCAGCTCGTAGAAGTGCTTGATGGTTTTGTTATAGGCCGTTGCCAAGTCGGCGAGGTAGTCAGCCCGCTGGTCATAAAACTCTGGCCAGTTGTCCGACCGGTTATCCCGGAAAAGCATTGTTGGTGATGGGATGGTTTGCTTAACTACCGTCCCCTCACCAGCGGCTTGCTGGGCGAACTGGAAGGCCGCGAAGAATGGGTGATCAGGGTTGTAGGCCACCTTCCCCGCTAATTCGGCGTTGTCCGTCCGGGTCTTGGCGCCGTGGAACTTATAACTCTTCTGGTAGTCATACTTGGCAACCCCCTTCAGGCCGCAAAGGAAGTCGAGGTGCCACCAGCTCCGCCGAAATTCACCATCGGTCACCGCGTGAAGGCCCACCACCTTTTCCTTATTGATCAGGTCGGTGATGCATTCGTCGGTGACCGCCTTTAAGGTGGCCTCGTCAATGTCACCTGCCTTGTACTTGGCCCGGGCCTCCTTCAACTTAGCTGGTCGTAAGAAACTGCCGACAATATCGTAATGGTATGGTGCTTGTAATTTTTCACTCATGTTCAATTCTCCCCTTCACGTCAAAATGAGAAGATGGTTAAAAGCAAAAACGTCCCTAGGAAAGACTACTGTGCCTTTCCTAGGGACGTTAGAAATTCATTAACGTGATACCACCCTAATTTGGTAGGGACTCACATCCCCACCCTCAATAGGTACACCGTATGGTAGACCTAGACTTGCTATCGGTCGTCAACCGTGGATTACTTACCGTAGCTCGCAATCACAACTTGCTCCAAGACCATCTTCGTGAGCCGCTGACTCATCACCTCTCAGCACTGGTGATTCTCTGTAAAGTCATTAGAACACTACTCATCTTTTCTAAGCGTTTCTTAATTTGATTGTCATTATTGTATAATCCACGTTAATGAATGTCAAGGGTGAAATTTAATTTTTTGAACTACGAGTATATCTGCTTAACGACTAAGAGAACCACTGCTTCAATTGCAAAACCTAAAAGTAATACTAAACTTTCCATATTAAAAAACGCTCCTTAAAAAGTCTTTGATCAAGCGGCATTCGCGAATGAGTGCTAGGTAACCGCTTTCATGATTGATTATAACACTTAATGAACATTTTTCAAAAACTCATCAATTATTAGCACCCGTGCTTTATAAAGAGCATCAGTGTCTAATTTTATTTTCTATATGAACTGCATCCGGGCGCCGATAATCTTCTCGACCGCCGGAACACCGTTTTTAACGTGGAGCGCTTTGAATGGGAAGGTCGCCCGGTAGGTGGCACTGCCGGATGGGCCCTCGTGTTTCAAGAACTCGTTAATGTCCGCGCTCTGTGCCCGCCCGGTAAGGATCCGGGTCAAAATGGCAGAGAGATTTAACCCCAGGGCCTTGGCCAAAAAGGCAATCTCCGGCAGTGGCATCGGCTGGACACCGACCTGCTTAAAACCGCCGCTCGCCTGTTTTTCAAAGATCACCTGGTAGAGGCCCGGAACCGACTGCCCCGCAATCGCGGCCATACTCTGGTCATTTAACTTCTGGTTATCGGCATTATCCAGCTCGGCCGGGTAACGGATCGCCGTTGACTCGTATTCAAGTTGGTCGACGGAAAGTAGGTTGGTGATGGTCCCCAGCGGGTAGGCATACTTGCCATCGTAGAGGAAGTTAAAGGAAACCAGCTGGTTAGAATAGTCATCCAGCATTGACAGGTCATCATCCGGAATCACCACGAGCTGGCTTTCAATTTGGTCCTTCTTAAGTGCCGCCAGAAGGTCACCGTAACTGGCGGGCACGAACAAAAACTGCGGCTGCTCAATTCGCAGGATCTGCAGGATGTTTTCCGTCGTGGCCGGCTCAATGTAGCGCTTGTCCGCCAGTGAGTAGCTCAGGGTAACTGAACTGGGGTTGGAATTGACCACTACCGTGTGGAAGTGGTCGGCCTTTAATTGGCGCATCACCATGGCGACAAAGTAGTCCCCGGCGTTACTCATCCCCAGCCGCAGGCCCCCAGTTCCGATAATCATCGCACTCGGCTGGGCCGTCTTGGTGGCCTCGTTTTCGGACTCAAGTGCGGAGTAGAAGCTCCCGGTGTGCTGGGTGAACTCCCCACCGGAGGGCTCGATCTCCTTATACTTGGTCATCAACTTGTGGTCCTCATACATCTGGTAGACCTGCTCCGGAGTCGTCTTCCACAGGCGGGCAATCAGTTGGTTGCTCAGGCCGTTATACTTGGCCTTAATCAACACCGGCTCCTTCTGCGGGTGTTCGATGATCTCTTCAATTAGCAACCGCATCCGGTTGATCTGGTCAAAGTAGAAGGGATCAATCTTCGTCATCTCGGCGAGTTCATCGACCGAATAGCCCCGCTTCATCGCCTCAATCAGGACGAAGATCCGCCCCGCAGCCGGGTGGACAAGCTTCATGACGAGTTCATCATCAGAGAGCTTCTCCTGGGCTAACAGGTGGAAATCGGTCGGTTCCTTGTAGCGGGACTCAATGGCCTTGAACAGGGCCTCAATCGGGCTGCGGCCAATCCCAAAGGCCGTCCCCACCGACTTCTTCTCAGTTGTCAGCTGCTGGTCGGCTTCGGGAACCGCATCAAAACCCCACATCGGCACCCGGGCCGCAATGTGGTCCATCGTCGGTTCGACGAGGGCGGCGTGGTTAACGTAGTCCTTACCGAGGTCAATATTACGCAGGAGCGAACCCGCGTACAGCTGGGCACAGACCTTAGCAATCGGGTACCCCGTCGACTGGGCAACAAAGGCCGTCATCCGGTCGAAGTAGGCACTGTTCTTGATCACGTAGAACTTATCATTTTCCGGGTTAAGGGCAAACTGGACGTGGTTGACCCCCACAATCCGCAGCTTGCGAGTAATCGCAAAGGCCGTGTCCCGCATGTCCTGAATTTGCCGGTCTAAGAGGGTCTGCGGCGGGTTAAAGGCAATCGAGTCACCAGCGTGAATACCGATTGGGTCCATGTCTTCAACCATCGAAAGCATCATCATTGTCCCCGACTGGTCACGCTGGACGACCACCTCAATTTCCTTAAAGCCCGCCAGGCTCTGCTGAACAAAGACCTGGTCGGCCCGCGACTGCTTTAGGCACTTCTGGACGGCCGGGGCCAACTCCCGCTGGTCATGGACAATCTGTCGGGTGCTGCTGCTCTTGGGAAGGACCGACCGGATAATGACCGGGTAACCAATCTTACGGGCCTCTTCTAGGGCGTCCTGGTAGGTATTGACGGTGACGATGGCCTTCGTCGGCGCGTCCATCGCGTGGAGGGTCCGACTAAGCAGGACCGGGTTATTGATCTGCCGGATGGTCCCTTCCGGAATGCCCAGCAGGCGGATGTTTCTTTCCTGGATAATCCCCTTGTCAAGCAGCTTCTGGGTCAGTTCGAAGGCGCGCCGGTTCCCCAAAGTTGGGAGGATCGCGTGAGGCTTGTATTGGTCAATGATGCGGATCAGGTTATCGACCTCCAGTGGGCCCACACAAGCGTGGTCAATGATGTCGCTGCTTTCCAGACTTACCGAAAAGGGATTGTCATCGACGAGGATGGTGTGGACGCCTAGTTGGTGGAATTCAGTGGCCACCTGGTAGGTTGCCGAGTCGAGTTCATCCCCGTGTTGGACATCGTTGGCCCCGGCCCCGATAATCAGGACGGAACGAACTTCTTTTGTCATTACCGTTGCGCCTCCCTCCGGGTCATGATCTCAATAAATTCATCAAATAGGCCGTTTGTCTCGTCGGGCCCAGGTGCCCCGTCCGGGAAGAACTGGACGGAAAACGCCGGGTACTGCCGGTGACGCAGGCCCTGAATACTGTTATCCAACATGTCGACATAGGTGATGAAGAGCTTGGAGCGGTCGATCGTCGTCCGGTCCACCTGGTAGCCCCCACCCTGGGTTGCGTAGACAATGTGGTCCGTCACAATCTCGTGCAGGGGGTGGTTCATCCCGTGGTGCTCAACCGGCAGGCGCTTGACCTGGGCCCCGTTCGCCATTGCAAAGAGCTCATGGCCCAGGCCAATTGCAAAGAGGGGCACCTTTTCTTCCACTTCCCGAATCATCTTCAGGACCGACGCCTTCAGTTTGTTGGGATCCCCCGGGCCGGTCGACAGGACAACCCCGTCTGGATCTAGGCGGAGGATCTCATCCGTTGTTGCCGTGTACGGCAGGACGGTGACGTTGCACTTCCGCCGGCTTAGTTGTCGCAGGACCCCGTTCTTCAGGCCGAAGTCAATAACGACAACGCTCTTCCCCACTCCCGGATTCGGGTAGGGCTTAGGCGTGGCCACCTGGGCCACCTGCTGGCTCGTCAGGACCGTGGCGTGGAGCTGGTCGAAGGCGTGGTCATCAGGGACAGGCACAATACTCCCCTTCAACGGCTTCCCGGCAGCACGGAGCTTATGAACAATGGCCCGGGTGTCAACGTTACTGATCCCTGGAATGTTCATCTGCTTTAAGTACTGGTCCAGGGTCAGCCGGCGGACGTTGTTAGTCGCCACGTTGGAGAGCGACCGGACCACAACCCCCTTGATTGTCGGGACAATTGTCTCATAGATGTTGCGCTGAATCCCGTAGCTCCCGATATTAGGTTGGGTAAAAATCAAAATCTGATTATTGTAGATTTGGTTGGTGACGATCTCCTGGTAACCAGTCATGCTGGTGTTAAAAACTACTTCGCCAAAGGTCACGGCCGGGGCGCCAAAACCATCGCCGGCAAAGATAGACCCATCTTCAAATATGAGGTATCGTGATGCCATTAATAATCCCCCTCTTGAGCAGGTTACGTTTTGCTCACTTATTCACTCTTCCAATTATATACGACTTGGTGCTTTCTGTTAATTAGAATCCGTCTTGTCCAGCTTATCCAGCATTTTCTGAAAGTAGTCGGGCAGTGGGGTCGTAAACACCATTTCTTTTCCCGTCCGGGGGTGTTTAAAGCCGAGCAGCCGGGCGTGAAGGTACTGGCCCGCCCCCGGGAGGGTCTTCCGCGGACCATACAGGGGGTCCCCAGCAAGCGGGTGGCCAATCGACTTCATGTGGACCCGGATCTGGTGGGTCCGGCCCGTCTCCAGCCGGCAGGAAACTAGCGTGTAGTGCCGGTAACGCTTCAACACCTTGAAGTGGGTAACGGCGTGCCGTCCGTCACTGACGATGGCCTGTTTCTTCCGGTCCTTTCTTGACCGCCCAATCGGCGCGTCAATGGTCCCCTGGTCGTCCTTAATGACACCATGCACCAGCGCCACGTACTCCCGCTTATTGGTTTTGGCCTTTAATTGGGCAGCCAAGGAGCGATGGGCCATGTCGTTTTTGGCCACCATCAAAAGGCCTGAGGTGTCCTTGTCAATCCGGTGAACAATCCCGGGACGAAATTCCCCATTGATTGTCGAGAGTGGGCAGTGGTGCAAGAGGGCGTTAACGAGGGTGTGATTGGGGTGCCCCGGTGCCGGGTGGACCACCATCCCCTGGGGCTTATTTACGACCACCACGTCATCGTCTTCGTAAACGATGTCGAGGGGGATATTCTCGGACTCCAGGTCAATCTTCTGGGGCTTTTCTGGCTCGATAGTCACCTCATCACCGACCGCAAGCTTGTATTTGGGCTTAACCGGGTGCCCATTAACCTTTACGTTCCCGTCACCGATCCATTTTTGAATCTGTGAGCGGGAATACTGGTTGAAGTGGTGACCCAGTTGCTTATCAATTCGCCCGGTCATCCCCTCTTCAACCACTAACCGTAAATTTTCTTCCATACTATTCCTCTTCCTCACGAATAATGATAATGACCAACCAAACGACGCCGATCGTCAGGCAGCAGTCCGCCACGTTAAAGACGGGAAAGTTCATAAACAGGGTTTCAAACATGTCAACCACGTAGCCGTGCTGAAGGCGGTCAATAAAGTTACCAACCGCTCCGGCGAGGATGAGGCTCAGTGGCCACAGGAGGCGCGGGTTGTGGCGCCAGCGATAGAACAGGTAGAGGATGACCGCTAAGGCGACCACGGTCACCACTGAAAAGAACCACTGCTGCCCTTCCAGGATACTCCACGCGGCACCGTAGTTTCGCAGGTTCGTCAGAGCAAGGACGTGGGGAATCAAGGGATGGGCGGTGTTTAAGGCCACGTTAGCAACCACCCAGTGCTTCACCAGCTGGTCGAGAGCCACCAGGACAATGGCTAGGATTAAGGAAATAACCACGGTCATGACTGGGCCCCTTCTTTTTCCTGGCGGTCAAGCAGGGCCTGGAGGCGGCGAATGGCCTTGTTCGTGAAGGTGAAGTTGAGAACCTCGCCGTTGACTGTCATTGACATCGTATGTTTAGTAAAATGGGGTTGGCGGATGTCAGCCAGTGGAATCACCAGGTAGTCCTTCTGCAGGAGGCGACTAAAGGTCATCTTGGTTGGCGTCACCACTACGGTCCGCCGCTTGATCTCTAAGAATACCAGGACAGCGAAGATGACGAACAGGACGGCCGTGATCCACTGAAAATGAGTAATTTCCAACCAGATAATCAGGCCCGCCAAGAAAATAATGAAGGTCCAGCACCAGGAAATAATGGTCCCGGTCAGGTCTGGTTGATAAAAATAACGTATTTCTTCTTCCATTTATGATTAACATCCTTCCGATGAGGTGATTTTTAATGATTAAAATTTATACTGACGCGGCAACCAAGGGTAACCCGGGGCCAACCGGCTTAGGAGTCCTAATCCTTTTCAACCACCAGCAGTACCAGCTGACGAAGACGGTCGCCAGAGCTGATAACCACAGTGGCGAGTTCGCGGCGGCCACGTTTGGCTTTCAGTACCTTTGTGACCACTTTGCTGGCGAACAAACAGTCCTATTCTACACCGATAGCCGCTTACTTAGTGACGCAATTGGCAAAAATTATACAAAACATTACCAAGCACAGCTCGCTACCCTGAACCGGTTGATTGACCACTTCCCGACCGTCGTCACCCGGTGGGTCCCCGACAGTCAAAATGCCGGTGCCCACCACCTTGCCAACCAGGCCCTGAAGAGTCTGGAATAATACCGCTATTAGTATACCAAAAGTTCCCGAAACGACCAAAAGCTGTGTCCTAAGGGTATGCGCCAAACAAAATAAGTTATACAATGAAGGTAAATTTAGTTTGGGGGAAGAACATTGAAGAAACAATCAACTACTATTATTTCAATTATCCTAATTATCATCATTGCCATTTTTGCGGTTGCTAACACGGCATCCGTGGCGGTAAACCTCCTGTTTGCCAAGTTCCAGCTGCCGTTAATTCTCTTGATTTTGGTCTGCTTCTTAATCGGGGCCCTAATCATCTACCTCCTCTCCTTCTCAAATCACTTGAAACAGGATAAGGAGCTCAAGGAGTTGCGGGCCAGCAAGGTTGACCCCAAGCAGCTGCAAAAGCTGCAGAATCAGGTCAAGGACCTGTTAAAGGAAAACGCCCGCTTGAAGGAAACCAACGCCCAGCTCAAGAAGGCCGCTGACAAGCCAGCAGGTGGCAGTCAACAAAACTAGTTACCTAATGTGAATATGAAAAGGCAAGGTGTCACAATTTATGGCACCTTGCCTTTTTTCTGAGGTTGTTACATCCAAAATGCTATTCCGTTACGCCGGTCTTGAAGATGGCGATTCCGTGAACATCATACTTTTCGTTGTTGGTCTTCTTACCACTGGCCACGTCGATGATGTACTGGATAAACTTCGCTGCCAAGTCATCCATCGATTCGTTCATCAACTGGCCGGCGTCAAAGTCGATCCAACGCGGCTTAAGGTTAGCGATATAGGAGTTGGAAGAAACCTTAACCGTTGGAACGTAGGTGGCAAATGGCGTCCCCCGTCCCGTGGTAAACAGGACCATCTGACAGTCCGCCGAAGCCTCGGCCGATGAAGAAACTAGGTCATTACCGGGTGCCTGTAGCAAGTTCAGACCCTTAGTCTTAATCTTGTCCCCGTACTTTAAGACGTCGTTAACGGCGGACGTCCCGGACTTTTGGGTACAGCCAAGCGACTTATCTTCCAGGGTTGAGATCCCGCCAGCCTTGTTACCCGGTGACGGGTTCTCGTAAATCGGCTGGTGGAAGCGCTCGAAGTAGGCCTTAAAGTTGTTAATCAAGTTGACCGTCTTGTCAAAGGTCTTTTCGTCCTTGGCCCGGGACATCAGGATTGTCTCGGCACCAAACATTTCTGGAACTTCGGACAGGACCGTGGTCCCACCCTGAGCGGCAACAAAGTCGGAGAGCCGCCCCAAAAGCGGGTTGGCGGTTACCCCGGAGAGCCCATCAGAGCCCCCACACTTCAAACCAATCTTCAATTCACTCAGTGGTTGTGGCGTCCGCTGGTCGTCCTTGACTGCCGCGTTCAGTTCTTCCAGCATTGCTAAGCCATCAGTGATCTCATCATCACTGTCGGCGGATGACAAGAACTTGATCCGGTCCGTATCGATACTCCCGTTGGCCTCTTGAAGAGCAGCTTTCATTTGGGCCAGCTCGTCATCGTCGGCACAGCCCAGGCCACAAATCAGGACAGCCCCGGCGTTAGGTTGCAAGGCTGCGTCCACAAGGATCTTCCGTGCCCGCTTATAGTTATCCTGGGGCGTGTCAATTCCGTAAGTGTGCTTAAGGGGCACGACGTTATCGAAGTTACCGTTGTCCGGGTGCAGGGCCTTGAACTGGGTGACCAGCGGGTCAATCAGTTCACTAACCGAGCCAACAACTGGGATAATGTAGAGGTCGTTTCGGATGCCGACCTTGCCGTTTGGTCGCTTGTAACCCATGAATTTCCGGTCGTCCTTGCCGACCTTCGTTGTGATCTTAATTGGCTTGTAGCTGTATTCCAACTCACCAGAAAGGTTCGTTGCGATGTTGTGAATGTGAACATGTTCCCCACGTTTAATGTCCTGGGTTGCGTGACCGATCGGGTAACCATACTTGATGATGTCGGCACCCTTCTTGATGTCCTCCAGGGCGATCTTATGGCCCCGAGTGATGTCTTCCAGGGTGGTTACGTCACCGTGGTTGGCGGTCTTTAAAACCGTTCCCTTTGGCAGGTCCTGCAGAGCGACCGCAACGGAATCATGTTCATCCAAAATAATGAAATTATTCATTATTCATAACTCCTTTTACTTCTCATTCCGAATCCGCAGCAGTTCTTCATGGAACTTCTTGGCGTTTTCAGTTACTTGGTCGTAGTCACCATCAGCACCAGGGCCAACCAGGCTCCCACCGGCACCAACACAGAAGGCACCGGCCTTGAACCAGTCCTTCATGTTGTCCAGGGAAACCCCACCACTTGGCATGATGTTTGCCTGTGGGAATGGTCCCTGCAGTTCTGGGATCATCTTCTGGCCGGCAATGGCACCAGGGAAGATCTTGACCACGTCAGCACCAGTCATCAGGGCTGTTTGAACCTCGGTTGGCGTGAAGCAACCAGGCATGTAAGGAACAGCGTAGAGGTTGCAGAGCTTGGCAACTTCCTCGTTGTAGGACGGGCTGACAATGAACTTGGCACCCGCTACCATGGCCATCCGGGCAGTTGCGGGGTCGAGAACAGTCCCGGCACCAACAACAACTTCGGGGTCATCAGCGTATTCTTCGTTTAAGTGCTTGATCGTTACGTCAGCGTTTGGGGAGGTGAAGGCGAGTTCGATGGCCTTGACCCCACCTTTGATGCTGGCTTTGGAGATCTTGTAGGCATTTTCTTCACTCCGGCCCCGGACAACTGCCAGGATACCGGCCTTTTCAACGGCTTTCAGTGCTTCATACTTTGGTAACATAAATTCAATTTCTCCTTTTGCAATTTAATTATGATAAGTGCATTTCGTACTGGGATACCTTGGTTTCGTGGGCAGGCAAGATAATGTTGCCCTCCTTCTTCATCCAGTCAACTGGTTCACCGAGAACGTCGGGGAAGCCGTTGAACGGTTCCATGCACAGGAATGCGCAGTCTTCGTCTTCCTTCGTCCACAGGCAGACGTTCTTAAACTGACTGATGTCCATCTCGACCGCATGTGAGGTCAGTGGTGAGTATAGCTTGATACTCTTGATCCCTGGATTGCTGATAATCCGCAGGCCGGGCTTGAAGGTTTCGTAGTTCAGGGCCAGTTCATTGTTTTCAGTCAACAATTCTTCCTTACCAGTCCGGTACGGGTTAGGCGTTTTGACAATTTCGTAGTCGTTGATTGGCCCCTCGATACCGGCAAACTTAACCCGGTAGTTGTTAAACTTAGCCACCCCGTTGATTGGGACGTTAAATGCCGGGTGGGAACCGATGGAGTATGGCATCTGGCGGTCAGTGTTGTTGGTAACCGCAAAGCTCAGCGACAGGCCGGTGCTCAACAGGGTAAAGGTGATTGCCAGGGTAAAGTCAAACGGGTAGTACTTCTTGGTCGCCTCGTTAGCCTTTAATTCCAGGGTAACCGCGTTTTCGGTTTGGTAGGTGACCGTTAAGTCCTGGTCACTGACGAAACCGTGCTGCGGCATCTCATAGGTCTTGCCGTCGAGAACATACTTGTCATCGTTGGACCGACCGATTGCCGGGAACAGGACCGGGGCGTGCTTGCCCCACTCCTTACCGTTCCAAATGTAGTCAAAGTTGGCCTGCTTATTAACCAGGTGGGTTAACTGTGCTCCGTGTTCGTCAATTTCTGCACGAAAGTCAGCATTTTCAATTTTAATCATTTAAATAACTTCCTTACTATTCGGTGACCCCGATCTTGAAGATCGCAAGGCCGTGCAACCCAGCTTGTTCGTTCTTCGTTTCCTTACCACTTGCGATGGCAATGATGTCATCGATAAATTCCTTGGCGACTTCTTCAAATGGCCTGTTCAGAACCTGGCCACCATCGAAGTCAATCCAACGCTGCTTCTTACTTGCTAGTTCGGTCGTTGTGGCCACCTTCACGGATGGGACAAAGCTGGCGTAAGGGGTTGCCACCCCAGTGCTCGTCACAACTAACTGGCAGTCAACCGCTGCTTCGGCGGAGGAGTCAATCAGGTCGTTGTTCGGGGCCTCCAGGATGTTTAAGCCAGCCTTTTCAGCCTTGTGACCGTAAAACAGGGCATCGCTAACTGGGGCTTGGCCACCCTTTTGGCTCGCGTTGACGGCTGCTTCAGTAGCGGTCGTAACTCCCTTTGCAAATTCCTTTTGGCCAGGCTTCTTGACCATTTCCTGGTCAAATTCGCCGTAGTAATTCCGCATGTGGTCAAAGACCTGGTTAACCTTGGCGGCCGTGGCATCATCCCCGGCCCGCTTGGCCAAGTTAGCCTGGTTGGCAGCCATTTCCGGTAAACCGGTAATGACGGTCTTCCCACCATTGGCATCAACGACATCGGCAAGCCGGCCGAGAAGCCGGTCCGCGGTGACTGGTGCCAGAGCATCCGGTTGAACCCCTTGTAGGCCGACCGTTAATTCACTCAACGGAACCGGTTCACGGTGGTCATTAGCCGCCGCATCATTCAGTTCTTCCAGCATCTGTTGGGCATTGGCAAACTCATCCTTGACTTCCTGGGCAACCAGGAACTTCATCCGTTGCGGGTCGATACCGGCCATCTTATCAATGGTCTCCTTCATCCCGTCCATCTGGTTGTTTTCACAACCAAGGCCGAAGACAAGTACCCCACCCGCATTCGGGTGGAGGGCCGCATCACAAAGGACCTGACGAGTTTGCTCAAAGTCCTCACCCAGTTGGGAACAGCCGTATGGGTGCTTCAGCAAAACGATGTTATCAAAGGAACCGTTATCCGGGTGGACCGCCTTAAACTGTTGGACCATCACGTCCATCAGTGGGGTAATGCAGCCAACTGTTGGGACGATGAAGAGGTCGTTTCTAATGCCGACCTTGCCGTTCTTTCGCCGGTAGCCCATGAAGTTTTGCTTTGATACGTACTGGGACAAGTCCGCAACGGGGGCCTGATCGGCAACACTTGTGGTCTTATCAACCAGGTTACCTTCGTTGACGAGTGCCCCTTCAGGAACATCCGCCGTTGTCTGGCCAATTACTTGACCAAGCTTAATAACGTCTTCACCCTTGCTAATGGCTTGGGTTGCGACCTTATTGCCGGCCGGCACATCAGCCGTGAGTGTGAGCTGGTGGCCAGCAACTTCAACAGTATCTTTGGCAGTCAGGTTAGTGGTCGCAATGGCCACGTTGTCACTGCCATTTAAGATAACTAGTTTTTCCATGAAACTACTACTCCTCTGCATTAATTTCTTGGACAATTGCCCGGGTGCCCTTCTCGGCAATTTCGTTGTAGCACTTAGTTACTAAGTCTTCCAGGCCAGGGATCTTGGTCAGGTCTTCGCCCCAGAAGTCAGGGTTAGAAAGGGCTTCGTGAATAAAGTTGTCGTCGCCCTGGATCTTCTTGAAGCCGACCGTGACGTCAGCAGTATCGTTGATGTCAAACTTGGACTTACCGTTGTAGATCCACAGGTAAGCGGCCAGGGCCAGGCTCATCCGCTTTGGCAGCTTGCCGAACTTGTTGTAGTAACGCTTGTAGTTTGGCAACAGGCGGGCAGCGTATTTGGAAATACTGTTCAGGGCTAAGGCACTCAGTTCGTGCTTAACGTATGGGTTTTCAAACCGTTCTTGAATCCCCTTGGCGTAACTTTCCAGTTCATCCTTTGGAAGTGGAACAACCGGAATAATTTCCTTGTGCATTTCGTCATCAATAAACTTGTAGAAGTCCTTGTCATCCATTACTTGGCCAACGGTTTCCAGACCAGCTAAGCGGCCGATTGGGGACATTGTCGTGTGGGGACCGTTCAATATAGAAACTTTCCGGTTCCGGTATGGTTGCATGTCGTCAGTAACGACCAGGTTAATGCCGGCTTCCTTGAGTGGCAATACCTTTTCAATGTCCTTGCTACCTTCGATAACGAAGATCAGGAATGGTTCGGTCTTAACCATGTTTTGGTCCTTGTAACCCCATTCCTTCTCCAGGTCAGCAGCCCGGTCACGTGGGTAACCTGGAACGATCCGATCAACTAATGTTGAGTAGAATTCGTTGTCATTGTTGATCCAGTCAACAAAGTCTTGGCCAAGGTTCCACAGGTCAGCGTATTGCAGGATGGCCTTCTTCAGGGCATCCCCGTTGTGGTTGATCAGTTCGCAAGGGATGATGTGGAAGCCCTTCTTGCCTAATTCAAAGCGGTGGTAAAGCAGTGCCGTTAACTTAGCTGGGTAAGAACTCTTTTCACCCTTCTTAACGGCGTCCAGCGTGTCTTCAGGGACAAATTCAATCCCGGCTTCTGTCGTGTTAGAGAAAATTACTTCGATGTTGTCGTCTTCTGCTAAGGCCATGTACTTGTCGTAGTCGGTGTAAGGGTTAACCGTCCCGTTGATGGATTCGATGATTTCGTGGCTTTGAATCTTCTTACCGTTTAAAATTCCTTCGAGAAGAACAGTGTACAGGTCGTCTTGTTCGTCCAGTTCCTTAATCCGGCCAGTTGGCAGGGGTTGAACAACTTGAACGCCCCCCTTGAACAGGCCCTGCTTGTTCATCTGGTGAATCTGCCAGTCAATGAAGGCCCGTAAGAAGTTACCTTCACCAAATTGAATAACCTTGTTGGGGTACTGTGGCAATTTACGAAAACTATTATTAAGACTTTCCATCTTAGAAAACCTCCAGAATTTATTAACCAATATCTACTGCAGCCGCTTGTCTGCCGAGTCGCTGTCGCATCTGTGAGAGGATGATGTGCAAATAATCGCAAGACAAGCTCATTATTGAAGACGTAACCACCACCGTTGGAACAGCAAAGGATGGATGCGCTCTCAATCTATTTACATTATAGAATGTTAACGTGAAACATTCAATATCTTTTGGCAATTTGTTTAGAATTGATCAAGCTGGAGTAAAGAGAAAAGCCGACGGTATGCCGACTTGACCCTTCTTAGCAGTTAAAAATTATTTGTTGAGCTGGGTATTAACAGCTTCGGTATTCTTGGCAACCACGTTTGTCATTTGTTGACTAAGGCTGTGGTTGTTATTAGTAGTCGTGTAGATTGAACTAGCGCTAGCGGCCCCGGCTAATGCGATACTTGCTACGATGAAAATTGCTAAAGTCTTGATAAAATTCATTTGAAATTCTCTCCTCTCACAGATAAGTTAACATGTTATGTTAACGTGAACAATCAATGAACAGTTTGTATTCTACTATATATATTATGAGTTTCAACCCCTTTGCACTAACTTTTTGTATGTAAGGGATTTCTTTTTAAATTCCGCAAAAAAGGATCCTAACTCCTGCAAAGTCAGTCGCTAGGATCCACTATGTTAGTTATATATTTTTAATGAACAAAGACACTTAAGAGAAGGACCATCAGTAACCCGACTAGTGAGTTAACGAATTCCAGTCCGCCCCAGGTCTTGAAAGTATCCTTCATTGAAATCCCAAACGATTGTTGGAACAGCAGGAAGCCCCCATCATACATCAGGGTCATCGTGTTACTACCACAAGCGCAGGCTAGAACCATCAGTACCGGGCTAACGTGCATTGCGGTAATCATCGGTGCAACGATTCCGGCTGCGGTGATTGCGGCCACCGCCCCTTGACCGGTCAGGATCCGAATCAAAACCGTAATTAACCAGGCCAAGATAAATGGTGACACGGGCAGCTTATCAAACATGGTGACAATAATGTTACCGACGCCGGTATCAATAATAACTTCCTTCATTACACCCCCAGCAGCAATGACAAGCAGGACGTTGGAAATCCCCTTAATCGCCTTAGTTAGCTCGTCAGTAATCTCCTTTCCACTTTTGCCACGCGCATAGCCAAAGGCAACCATTGCCACAATCACGGTAATCAGCATACTTATTTCGGCACTACCGATAAAGGACATTAACTTGTACGGCATTGCCGATGGCTTAGTCAAGGACTTCACAATTGAAGAAGCAATGATAATAATCGCTGGTAGTAACGGGACCAGCAAACTAATACCAAAGCTCGGCAGCTGATCCTTCGGCATTTTTGGTGCCGGCTTCATCACATTACCAAGGGGCATCTTGTCCAGACCAGGAATGAAGCGTCGAATTAGGATTCCAGAACAAATGATTGACGGAATAATGACGACGAGTCCCCAAATATAAACCTGGGCGATATTAGCATGAAAAGCCGTTACCAATGCCATTGGACCAGGTTGTGGTGGAAAAATACTGTGCCCCATCGTTGCACCAGCAACCGTTGGAATAATCAGACGCATGTAAGGAATCTTGGCTTCCCGTGCAATACTGATAACTAGTGGTGCCGTAATAAGAAAGGCAACCTCATAAAACATTGACATCCCAAAAATCATCCCAATGATGAGCAGGGCAAATGACAAATACCTTCGTCCCATTTTTGAGACGATCGTATCCGCTATTTGCTGAGAAGCGCCTGACTGGGTCATTAGTTCCCCAACAATCGCCCCAAAGATGACAATCAGGGCTAGTGTCGATAGGACACCACCAATCCCCTTTTCAACGGTGGGGACAACTTTGGTAATTGGCACCCCCTCCGCAAACGCAATAAAAATTCCGGCAATGAGAAGTGAAATGATGTTATGTAACTTCAAGCCAACAATTAAGAAGACTAAGAGGCATATGCCGATGAAAATCCAAAGCAGCGAGACCATATCTGCGGACATGTTTTAACCACACCTTTCTATATTTATTTTTTCAATACGAAAAGAGGGGTCGGCTAAAATTTGCCGTCCCCCTCGTTATACTAGGTTAGAATTGAAACTTATTTTCGTGCTCACCAAATAGTTCGCTTGGCTTAGCATCTGGGAAGAAGTCAAAGTAATTCAGAGCGTTGTTGTAGGAAATGTCTTGGACAATCTTGCCAACGTATTCTTTGTCTTCAGGAGCCCGCCCTGCTTCGATCAGCTTACCGAAGAAGTTGCAGAGAACCCGCCGGAAGTACTCATGCCGTGGGTACGACAGGAAGCTTCGTGAGTCAGTCAGCATCCCGACGAAGTTTGGCAACAGACTCTGTTGGGCGAAGTCACGCAACTGAGTGTCCATCCCTTCAGCGGTGTCGTTAAACCACCAGGCAGCCCCGAGCTGCATCCGTTGCTTGCCGCCTTCTTGGAAGCAGCCCATCAGCGTGATCAATTGCATCCAGTCGTTAGGATTGAGGGAGTAGAAGATGATCTTTGGCAGGCCATCTTCGTCCTTCATCTTAGTGAAGAGCTGCTGGATCTGAGCAATCATGTCTGGTTGGGTCCCCATTGCGTCGAAACCGGTATCGGCCCCAATCTTATTAAACATTGGGTGGTTGATGCTCCGCAATACGTTGTTGTGGAACTGCATCGTCCAGTCATACTTCTTGTTGAGCTTCATCAGCCCTTCCATCAGCATCGTCAGGTACTGGTCACGTTCCTGATCAGTCAGCTGTTCGTTCTTGACAGCCTTGTTGACGATGTGGTCAAGCTCTTCGTCACTGGCCTCGATGAAGTGGTAAGTACTCAGGGAGTGGTCAGACAAGCGGGCACCCATGTCGTTGAAGTATTGGAAACGCTTGTCCATTGCTTTCAGGATGTCCTTGAAGGAAGTGATCTTGATTCCGGTAATCTTACCCAGTTCTTCCAGGTACTTGCCGTAACCTTCCTTATCAATGTAGATCAGGTTGTCAGGCCGCATGGCTGGCAGGGTCCGGAAGCCGTTTTCCTTTTCGTCCTTCTTTAATAACTTGTGGTAGTGGAGGTCAGAAGCGGGGTCATCAGTCGTGCAGACCGCAACCACGTGGGACTTCTTAATCAGGTTACGAGGCTTGAAGTCGTCAGTTTGGAGCATGGCATTGGCCTTCTTCCAAACTTCCGGTGCGTTCTTCCGGGTCAACGGTTCGTCAATCCCAAAGAAGCGGTGCAACTCCAGGTGGGTCCATTCATAAACTGGGTTCCCAACGGCCTTTTCAATTGTTCCCGCCCAGGCCAGGAACTTGTCATAGTCGTCCCCGTCACCGGTAATCAGTTCTTCGGGAACACCGTTGGCCCGTTCTAGGCGCCACTTGTAGTGGTCACCATACGTGCCATCATTTAACCACAGGCGCGTGATGTTTTTGTAGTTCTTGTTTTCGTAAATTTCCTTAGGTACCAGATGACAGTGGAAGTCAATGATCGGCATGTCCTTTGCATAGTCGAAGAAGAGTTTCTTGGCCCAGTCATTAGTTAACAGAAAGTTTTTATCAATAAGCGCCATTTTTCTTACCTCCAATTGCTTATCCTTAGTTGTTTGCCTTGGTTTGGTCTGGTACATTTTCAGGCCATACCTTGTCGTAAGATTCACCAGTTAATTCCTCAACAACTTCCTTGGTTTCAGGGGTAACATCGGCCTTGGAACCACCGTTTTCCAGACGGGTAATTTCGTTCTTAAGGATTTCGTGGGTATCACGGTTAAGCTTAAACTTACGTGAGATCCAGAGGGCCCAACCAATCAACAGAACAGGACCGACGAAGAAGATCAGCATGATTCCGAATTGAATGGAGTGTGGTGTCGTACCGTAGTTAAGCATTGACTTAGAGTTGAAGCCAATTACTTCAAGTAAGATACCGGCAATCCAAGAAGCGATGGCACCAGTGGACTTACGGAAGAAGGTCATAACAGCGGCGTAGATACCGGCACGGTCCTGGCGGGTCATGATCCGGTCAACATCAGGGATGAATGGGAAGACGTTCCATGGAGTGAATTCCAGGATGGCACGACCACATTGGTAGAACAGCGAGATAACAATCAGGATAACAACCGGGTTGTTAACATCAAAGATCCAGGTGACAATGTAACCAATCATCGTCAGAATAATTGTGGAGTAACCTAAGCCGTAAAGGAACCGTGGACCGTGGGTGATCATGATCCGGGTAGCAGCCAGGGTTGCCAAAATACCAACTGCGGACAAAGCTTGCAGGGTCCAAGGAAGGTCTTCCTTGGCACCGTTGATACAACAAACGATGAAGGTTGGCAGCATGGTTGAGTAGAAGTCCTTCCCAGTAAAGGAAAGCAGGTAAATTGCCAGGTGTTGACGGAAGGCCTTGTTCTTGAAGGTCGAGAAGTAATCATGAACGGTCTTCTTCATGAACTCACCCATTGATAACCGTGGTTGAGCGTTCAGCTTCTTAACGTAATCCTCGGTCAACGGACGTTCCCAAGTGCTCCGGTAGGAAGTAAAGATTGCGATAACAAAGATAATCGTCCAGATAATACCCGTAACCAGGTAAGCGTTCGGGTTCTGAGCGTGCTTCAGAGCAGCCAGGATGAAGAATACTAAGGCCGTCCCTGTTGCGGAAATAACCATCCGGGAACCAGACAATACTGTCCGGAGGTTGTAATCGTTGGTCATTTCAGTTGGCAGGGTTTCCCAAGGAATCAGGATCATGGCAATGATCAATTCAATTGCCACGTAGACAACCAGGTAGTAAACCCAGTTAGTCGACTTGACCCAGAACAGTGGGAAGATGCAGGCAAACAGGATCCCACCAAGCAGGATGAAGAAGTGCCGCCGCCCAAACTTTTGACCAAGTTTGTTCCGGTAAAAGCCATCGGTGATTGCCCCGAAGAACAGGGAGAACAATGCATCAAAGATCCGGCCAATCCCGGTAATCGCCCCGGCCAGGGCCGGACTGATACCATTACTCATAACGAAAACGAAGATAACACCAGAGACGATGTTGTTCCAACCACCGCCCATAAGGTCGTTCATACCGAATCCAATCCCACGCCAAACGTTAATCTTCTTCGGTGTATAAACCCAACTGGTCTTTTTATGTTTATTCATAATTTCACCATCTTTTGAAGTTCATTTTTTCACAAATAATTGCTAACAAAAACCATACCCCATGGGCTAATATCATGAGATATGGTCAGGTCATGATAGAACAAGAAAATATTTTTATTGGTTATCCTTTTGAATTGCTTCCCAAAGCCCGTTCAGGTAGGTAATCCCGAGGGCCCGGTCATACAAGCCGTAGCCAGGGCGCCCTTCTTCGCCCCAGATGTCACGGCCGTGGTCTGGACGGATGTAACCGTCAAAGTGGGTGTCGTACAGGGCCTTCATGATTTCGTACATGTCCAGTGAACCTTCAGAGGACAGGTGGGCAGACTCATGGAAGTCACCGTTGCCCATGAACTTGATGTTCCGGGCGTGAATGAATGGTGCCCGGTCCTTCTTGACGAACTCACGGATAATTGCCGGCACGTCGTTCTTCGGGTTCTCACCCAGGCTCCCGGTACAGATGGTGAAGCCGTTGTACTTAGATTCGTGCATCTGTTCAATCTTGATCATGTCTTCCCGGTTCTTGTAGATCCGTGGCAGACCGAACAGTGGCATCGGCGGGTCATCCGGGTGCATAGCCATCCGGACGTCGTACTTCTCACAGGTTGGAATGATAGCGTCCAGGAAGTACTTCAGGTTCTCACGGAGCTTCTTTTCGTCGACATCCTTGTAAGCTTCAAACAGGCGCTTAACTTCGGCCAGCCGCTCTGGTTCCCAGCCCGGCAGGACGTAACCGTTGGAGTTCTTTTCCACCGACTTGATGATGTCTTCCGGTGACCCTTCAACATACTTGTGTTGGAAGGCCATGTCCGTGGAGCCGTCCGGCAGTGGGTAGTGGAGGTCGGTCCGGACCCAGTCAAAGATCGGCATGAAGTTGTAGCAGATTACCTTGATGCCGTAAGCGGCTAGGTTTTTGATCGTTTCCTTGTAGTTTTCGATGTACTTGTCCCGGCTCGGCAGGCCAATCTTGATGTCGTCGTGAATGTTGACGGATTCGATGACTTCCAGCTTGAGACCGGCGTCTTCAACTTCCTTCTTCAGTGCGGCGATCCGTTCCTTGGGCCAAACTTCACCAACTGGTATATCAAAGAGGGCTCCAACGACTTGTGTTGTTCCTGGAATCTGACGAATATCGGACAACTTGATGGAGTCGTTGCCGTCGCCATACCAGCGAAATCCCATGTTCTTCATAAGTTACGTTTTCCTTCTTCCTTATTAATACTTACCAAACTTTTGAATGGTTGCTTGAATCGTTTCGCGAACTGCTCCCGGCTTAACAATCATCTGCTTGAAGTAGTTTTCAATCTTTTCACCCAGACCAATCTCGTACAGGTCGTTGCCAAAGATGGACTTGTTGCTGAGGATTGGTTGGAGCTTTTCGTGAACGTCTGCCCCATCGTCACCCAGCTTGATATCAGCAACGTACTTGTGAAGCTGGTCATAAAGTGGGTCCGGACTCGGCGTAAATGCATTCCCCTGGTCGTCAATGGCCATCAGGTAGCGGCACCAGCCGGCGATGATCAGTGGGATGAACTCGAGCTTAGCAGGGTCCAGCTTTGGATCGTCAACGTAGTGTTGGAGGGTCACGCCGTAACGAATACCAACCTTTTGTGACGTATCTGAAGCAATCCGTTGCGGTGTGTCCGGAATGTTCTTGTTTGGCAGCCGCTTGCTAATCAAGGTGTCGATGAATTCCTTCGGGTTGATGATCTTCGGATCCTTAACAACCGGTAAGTCTTCACCGTAGCCCAGGTTCTTAATCATCTTCAGGAGGTCTTCGTCCGCTGCTTCGGCGGCAATCGACTTGAAGCCGAGCAGGCAGCCAAAGATTGCTAGTGAAGTGTGGAGCGGGTTCAAGCAGGCGGTAACCTTCATCTGGTCGGCGTCATTGACCGTTTCCCGATCAGTCATCATTACCCCGGCCTTTTCTAGTGCGGGCCGGCCATTTGGAAAGTCGTCTTCGATTACCAGGTAGTGGATTTCTTCGGTGTTACCAAATGGCGCGATGTTAGTGTGCTTTGTGGTGTGAACTAATTCGGTATCCTCAAAACCGTCCTTCTTAAGGAGTGAGGCAACATCTTCGGATGGGTTAGGAGTGATACGGTCGATCATGCTCCATGGGAAGGTCACCTTCTGCCGGTCATTCAGGTAGTCGATGAAGCCTTGGTCAACGTGACCGTTCTTTAGCCAGCCGTTAGCAATCAGCATCACCGCATCTTCAAGGCGTTGCCCGTTTTGCGAGAAGTTATCGGTACTTACCATTGCGATTGGTGCTTGGTTTGCTTTGTAACGGGCCAACAGGAGACTGGCAACAAAGGCCATGTTTGTTACCGGGTTTTCTGGACCATTAGCAATGTCGGCTTCGGTAGCCTTGGTCAGCTTCCCGTTCATGTCCTTCAGTGCGTACCCCTTCTCAGTAATTGAAAAGGTGGCAAATTGCAAGGACGGCTTTTCAAAGACTTCTTCTAGCTTTGCCCGGCCGGCCTTGTTATCGGCGCCGGCGTAAATGCTGTCGGCAACACTGGCAACCAGTTCCTTGTCAAAGGTCCCGTCGCTCTTCATCTCAACCGATAAGAAGCGGTTTTTCAGTGGGTGGTAAACCTTGTCGATTACCTCGTCATCATAAGTTTCTGCAACAATTACCCCACTCTTTATTGCCTCCTCGTTGAGTAAGTCCTGGGCGATTGTTGAGTGGAAGCACCGAAACAGGTTTCCACCACCGAAGTGGACCCAAACTGGGTTTTCCGCCGTTTCAGCAACCATTGCTGCTTGATCAAACTTTGGAACCGTAATTCCTGCTTGGTGAAATGACCCTGCATCCTTTTGATAGTCATCTAATAATTTCACCATGGAAAGTTCTCCCTTCTAAGTAATATATTAATATATCAGTTCGCTTATTATAGTAAACGCTTCCAGCTGCTTTGTCAAGAAAATCACAAACTAATTTTTAAAAAGTAATGATGGTATAATGGTGACAAACGGAGGAATGAGGAAATGAATAGCGCGCAAACAAGTAACCTAACCGGGCAAGCGTACAACATCATCATTAAAAAAATTATTAATGCGGAGTACAAGCCCGGCCAGAAGATTTCAGAAAAAAAGATTGAGGCAGACATTAATATTGGTCGGACCCCGGTACGGGAAGCCCTTTTACAGCTCCGCCAGGAAAACCTGATTAATGTCATTCCCCAATCAGGAACATATATTTCAAAGATTGACATGAAGGAAGTATTAGACGCCCGCCTTGTCCGGGCTAGTGTCGAACAACGGATCATGCGTGACGCCACAACTGTTCGTCTCACCCATGAAGAGGTTGATACCTTCAAGCAGATCCTGTCTAAGCAGTACCTGATCATGAAGGAAGATAGCTTTACCAACTTCTTAACCAGTGATGACGAGTTCCACCGCTACTTCTACGTCATCACCGACCACCTACGGATTTGGAACTGGCTTAAGCGAATCAACATCCAGTTCGACCGCTTCCGCTTTTTAAGGCTCAAAATCGAAGGCCTGTCTTGGGTTGGCCTAATTGATGAGCACAAGGCCCTCCTTGAAGCGGTCCGTGAACGTGATATCAATGAGGTTGAGCGACTGACCGCCAACCACATGCACCGGATGCTGACCGAGGAGGACAGCCTAATCAGAGCCTTCCCTAATTACTTTATCAATTACACTTTAGGCAACAAATAAAACCGGCAGCCAAGTGTGAACTTGGACTACCGGTCTCTTCTGTTTTAAACGGTTCCTTAATTACTTTTCATTCCGAATCCGCAGCAGTTCTTCGTGGAACTTCTTGGCGTTTTCAGTTACTTGGTCGTAGTCACCATCAGCACCAGGGCCAACCAGGCTCCCACCGGCACCAACACAGAAGGCACCGGCCTTGAACCAGTCCTTCATGTTGTCCAGGGAAACCCCACCACTTGGCATGATGTTTGCCTGTGGGAATGGTCCCTGCAGTTCTGGGATCATCTTCTGGCCGGCAATGGCACCAGGGAAGATCTTGACCACGTCAGCACCAGTCATCAGGGCTGTTTGAACCTCGGTTGGCGTGAAGCAACCAGGCATGTAAGGAACAGCGTAGAGGTTGCAGAGCTTGGCAACTTCCTCGTTGTAGGACGGGCTGACAATGAACTTGGCACCCGCTACCATGGCCATCCGGGCAGTTGCGGGGTCGAGAACAGTCCCGGCACCAACAACAACTTCGGGGTCATCAGCGTATTCTTCGTTTAAGTGCTTGATCGTAACGTCAGCGTTTGGGGAAGTGAAGGCTAATTCAATGGCCTTGACCCCACCCTTGATGCTGGCCTTAGAGATCTTGTAGGCATTTTCTTCACTCCGACCCCGGACAACTGCCAGGATACCGGCCTTTTCAACAGCTTTCAGTGCTTCATACTTTGGTAACATTGGCGAAAAACCTCTTTCCTTAGTCAAAAAATTATCTGCCAACTAATATACTAGTAGTTTAGCTGGCAGATAACAAGTCCTATTTAGTTTTTACCGGGAAACCCGGACACCGGCACCGCCGTCCATGACGGCCCGGACGTCTGCTTCCGTCGTCACGTTCAAGTCACCGAGGACGGTTAACTTGAGGACACTGGCTGCAATGGCGTAGTCAATTAGCTCCTGGTCGGCAAAGTTGTTCAAAATCCCGTGCATCAGACCGCCACCAAAGGCGTCACCACCGGCAACCCCTTCTAGGACATCAATGTCGTAAGCCGGACTCTCGGTAAACTTGCCGTCCTTTAAGACCAGGCCCATCCAGGTGGACTTGTCGACGGACTGGATGTTCCGCAGAACACTGGCCACCACCTTGACGTTTGGATAGCGCTTGGTGATTTCCTTCATGCCGTTTTCAAAGGTCGCCTTCTGTTCAATTCCGTGGGACATGTCACCGTCAAAGGCGTGGATGCCGAGGGATTGTTCGAAGTCTTCATCATTGACCAGGCAAATCGTCAGGTAAGGCATGATCTTCTTCATGTAAGCCTGGGCCTCTTCTGGTGTCCACAGCTTGCCCCGGAAGTTCAGGTCACAGGCGACCTTGATGCCGTGTTCCTTACAGTATTCACAGGCACTCAGGACCGCTTGCCGTAACTCTTCAGAAAGGGCTGGCGTGATTCCGGAGAAGTAGAAGTAATCTGCCCCATCAAGCAGCTTAGCCCAGTCGTATTCGGCTGCCTTTGAGGAGGCAAAGGAGCTTCCGGCCCGGTCATAAGTGACCTTCGTCGACCGGACGCTGTGGCCCTTTTCAAAGACATACATCCCCAAGCGTGGACCACCGTAAAGGATCCGTGAGGTGTCGACCCCGTATTGACGCAGCTTGTTGCGGGCTGCCATACCGAGGACGTTTTCCGGCAGCTTGGTTACGTAACTGGCGTCGTCCCCGAACAGGCTAAGGGAGACGGCCACGTTGGCTTCTGAGCCACCGTAGTCCACGTCAAACTGGTTGGTCTGCAGGACCCGCCGCATGTGGGAAGGCTTCAGGCGCATCATCATTTCACCAAAAGTAACAATCTTTTGCATAATCAGTTCCCCTTTACTTTATTTAAAAACTATTATATCAGTTCTGGTAGCGTTCACAATATCAATTTAGGCAAATTCCAAGGCGTAGTTGTCCAGAAGGTCACGCATGATCTGCAGGACGGTCGTTCCCAGACGGGTTCTCGTGTCTTCCTGATTCAAATGAGGCCGCATTTTCGGTCCCTTAAGTAGGTCCAACTAGGGCGACCTTAGTCAGCGTCCATATTTTCAAAATCGGGCCCTGGTCGAACTATTAGATAACACGAAAGTGGATACGGACAATCGGGTAGAGCTTATCTATCCCAATCGTGTGTAAAATATTTAAAGCTTCTCCTTGGTCAACTGTCATTGAATCAACCCCTATTCTAAACAACAAAAGGATGGGAAAACATGTTTTTCCATCCTTTTTCCCCTTCAATTAATTAGTATTGGAAAGGATTGTCGTGCTTTGCGAACAGTTCTTCTGGCTTTGCGTCGTTGAAGAAGCCGAAGTATTCGTATGCGTTGTTGTAGGCAATGTCTTGGATAATCTTGCCCAGGTATTCCTCGTCTTCTGGAGCCCGGCCTTGTTCAACCAGGTCACCGAAGAAGTTGCATAGTACCCGACGGAAGTATTCGTGACGTGGGTATGACAGGAAGCTCCGGGAGTCAGTCAGCATCCCGACAAAGTTAGGCAGCAGACTTTGTTGTGCGAAGTCCCGCAGTTGGGTTGTCATCCCTTCAGCAGTGTCGTTGAACCACCATGCAGCCCCGAGTTGCATCCGTTGCTTACCACCTTCGAGGAAGCAGCCCATCAGAGTTACTAATTGCATCCAGTCGTTTGGATTCAGGGAGTAGAAGATTGTCTTTGGAATGTCGTTGGTGTCACGCATCTTGGTGTAGAGTTGTTGAATTTCAGCAACGATGTCTGGTTGGGTCCCCATTGCATCGTAACCCGTGTCTTGGCCCAACTTCTTGAACATTGGGTGGTTCAGGTCACGGATAGAGTTGACGTGGAACTGCATCGTCCAGTTGAACTTCTTGTTCAGCTTCATCATTTCTTCAAGGAACATTGTCAGCCACTTGTCGTATTCAACGCCGGTGACTTCTTCGTTAGCTTCAGCCTTCTTCAGGATGGCATCCAGTTCTTCATCAGTTGCTTCAGCGAAGTGGAATGTCCAGAGTGAGTGGTCGGACAGACGACCGCCCATGTCGTTGAAGTATTGGAACCGTTGCTCCATGGCCTTGATCAAGTCACGGAAGGAGTTGATTTCAACACCAGAGATGTCACTCAATTGCTTGATGTAGTCAGCAAAGGTTGGCTTGTTGATTTGAATCAGGTTATCTGGACGCATAGCTGGCAGGGTCCGGAAGCCATTTTCCTTTTCGTCCTTCTTCAAAAGCTTATGGTAGTGCAGGTCAGATGCTGGGTC
Organism: uncultured bacterium; assembly: GCA_905214235.1. Taxonomy (GTDB): domain Bacteria; phylum Bacillota; class Bacilli; order Lactobacillales; family Lactobacillaceae; genus Limosilactobacillus; species Limosilactobacillus avium. Next base: position 75,066 of record CAJMLF010000005.1, read on the forward strand.
ATCCGTCGTGCAGACCGCCTTAACGTTGGAAAGCTTGATCAGGTTACGTGGCTTGAATTCATCGGTTTGCAGGAGGGCATTAGCCTTCTTCCATACTTCCGGAGCATTCTTCCGGGAGAGTGGTTCGTCAATGCCGAAGAACCGCCGTAATTCCAGGTGGGTCCATTCGTAAACAGGGTTACCAACGGCCTTTTCGATGGTACCAGCCCAAGCCATGAACTTGTCATAGTCGTCAGCGTCACCAGTGATCAGGTCTTCAGGAACACCATTTGCCCGTTCCAAACGCCACTTGTAGTGGTCACCATAGTGATCTTCGTTGAGCCAAACCCGAGTGATGTTTGCGTAGTTCTTGTTCTCGTAAATTTCCTCGGGGTTCAGGTGACAGTGGAAGTCAATGATTGGCATGTCTTTAGCGTAGTCAAAGAATAACTTCTTGGCCCATTCGTTAGTTAACAGAAAATTCTTATCTAATAAAGTCATAATGCATCCTCCTAAGCAGGGTTCAAATTATTTAACATCTTCGTCGCCGATAGTACCGTGTTCCCACTTACCATTATCAAGGTCAGTAGCAATTTGCTTGAACTTCTTGTCGCTGATCTTGTAAAGGAAGCCAATGATGATGGCAGCCATAATTAAGCAGAAGCCAGGGTACAAAGTCATCGCAGCCTTGATCCCTTGCAGGGTCTTAGCGGATTGTTGGGCGTTAGCAACGTAACCAGTAACGGCAAGAACACCGGCACTAACTAAGGCAGCCAGTGATTGGGCAATCTTCCGGGAGAAGTTGAAGGCGGCGTAAGTAATACCTTCCTTACGCATTCCCGTGTGCCATTCACCGTAGTCAATGGCGTTGGAAACCATGGCCCAAGTAATACCGTTTGGAATAGCCAGGGCGGTGTAACCAATCGTAACTAAGACGATGAAGGTTACAACGTTGGTTGGCAGGAAGAAGTTCAAGATGTTGGCAACCGCACCAACAACGAATGACCACATTGCAGTCCGCTTCTGACCAAAGTGCTTGGTCAGGGTAGGAATCATGAAGACACCGACGATGGAGCAACCCATCATGATGGCGTTGATAATTGGCTGTAAACCAATGTTACCCAGGTTGTATTGAGCATAGAAGACCATCATTTGGTTGTTGGTGTTCATCGCAGAAATCGTGAACAAGGTCATCAGAATTAAGGCACCCAGTGGACCATTGGTGAAGACAACCTTGATGTAATCGCCAAAGCCTTCCCGCTTAGCGTTCTTATCACGGTGAACCTTAACGTTTTCCTTGGTTCCAAAGTAACATACGGCAAACATGCAGATACCGATGATAGCAAAGACAGTAGCGGCGAAGAAGTAACCATGAAGTTGGTCCTTACTACTCATTCCCCCACCGACTAATTCCATCAGCGGAATAAAGGCAACCCCAGCAATAAACTGGGCACCAACGGAACCAACCTGACGCGTCGTCGCCATAAAGCTACGGTCTTGCGGGTTCCGTGACATAACCGACGCTAGCGAACCATACGGGTCATTAGTAAAGGAGTAAACAACCCCCCAGATCATGTAAACGGCGTATGCGTAAATGATCTTTTGACCAGTGGATAAGCCCATTGGCATTGTGAAGGTAACCACGGTCATGATCCCCAGAATAATTGCGGAGATCATCATAACCGGACGGAACTTCCCCCGCTTACCAATGTTCTTCCGTCCATCGACGAATGAACCGGCAATTGGGTCCATAAAGGCATCGAAGATCTTAGTAAAGGCGAAGATCCCGGCAACCGCACCGGCACCAATGCCGGCGGCATCAATCCAGAACTTAGTCAGGTAAGCCTGACCAAGGTCAAACATAAATCCGTTCCCAAAGTCACCAAAACCATAGAAAATCTTTTGGTGGGTTGGAATTTGCTTGTTGAAGTTATCAACTTTCTTAACCGTACCGTCCTTTGCCGGCGCTGTGGCAGCAGCAGCGGACGCTTGTTTCTCGCTCATACGGTAAGCCCTCCTTATAAAAAACACACGTGAACAATTGGATGTAAAAATAAAATGGCACCTCATATGTCCACATTTAGCAATACCTAGAAACTAAACATGCAAATAATTGCAAACTGTAAAGAAATTAGTTCACAAAACACACATTCTGTAACAAATTCCTTTAACAATTCTTATATTACCACAATTAGCTGAAAACGTTAACATATTTTGTGAAAAAAATAACGTTTTTGGTTAATTTTATTGGTCAGTACCTAATTTTTATAATAAAGTGTCCAATTATAAAGATTATATTGATATATATCACAAAGTAAGCGTTTTCGGCGTTGAGTAACTATTGTGTATCATTTCACTCTCACTGATTTTAGATCATCTTATAGGAAGCTGATGTACTAAACTATTACCCCTATTTCTCTCTCGTGAGCTCTTCACAAAGGAAAAGGAAGCAAAAAACAGCTGGCTAGCTCGATTTACGATGCGCGGCAAGTCTTCGGAAAGCACAAAGGGGGCGCCAGTATTCGGATAAACCGAACGCTGGCGCCCCCTTCGGTTACTGTATAGTGTTTTCAACTATATAAGATTGCTAAGTATTAGAGGTGATTTTCAATCTCGGCCTGGGTCTGCTTACCGAGTTCGACAAACTTTTCCTTCTTTGCCGCCGTCATCCGGAACTCCGGAGTACTGATGCTAAAGGCCCCGTAGACCTGGCCGTTAGCAACCAGGGAAAAGCCGAGGCAGTAGACCCCCGGCTGGTTTTCAACGTCATCAATTGCGTAGCCCTGGTCCCGCGTCTCGTCGATGGTTGCCAGCAGGGCTTCTTTGCTGGCGACGGTCTTGGGTGTCATCTGCTGAAATGCAACCTGGTTGGCGTAATTTTGCAATTGTTCACGTGAATATGTCGCCAGGATGGCCTTGCCCATCGCTGATGAGTACATATGCATCTTGCCGCCGATGACGGAGACCAGCTTGATGCTGTGGGTACTCTCCATCTTGGATAAGAGGACGATGGCGTTATCTTCCGCAATCCCCAGATTGACCGTCTCCGCGGTCTGGTCACGCAACTTCTTCAAGAAGGGGTTGGCTATTTCGACAATGTCAATCGAGTCGTTGACCGCCTGAGCATACTCCAGGAAGATGGTCCCCAAGTGGTAGACCTTCTCATCCCCTACCAGGACGACCCGGACATAGCCACAGTATTCCAGGGTCTTGAGGATCTTGTAAATAGTGGGTTTTGAAATATCGAGTTGCCCGTCCAACGCACTCAAGGTCATCCCCGCATCAGCATGGGCAATGCAGTCGAGGATCCGTTTGGCCTTAAGGAGGACCGTGCCGTACATTTTACTTTCCATTATTTCAACCTTTCAAAAAGCGGGTAGCGCCATCCCCAAGCTGGGAATCCGTTACCCCCTTATATATTAACGAACCAGGTAGCCACCGTCGACTGGCATGATTATACCGTTGACGTAGTTGGCCGCATCACTAGCCAAGAATACCGCTGCCCCCATTAGCTCGTGGGGCTCTGCCCAGTGCCCTGCCGGAATCCGGTCAAGGATTTCCTTGTTCCGGGCCTTATCTGCCCGAATCGGGGCGGTGTTGGCGGTCTTGATGTAACCGGGCGCAATGGCGTTGACCTGGACACCATAGGCCCCCATTTCACTGGCGAAGGCCTTGGTTAAACCTGCGACCCCGTGCTTGGATGCCGTGTAGGCCGGGATGTATTTACCACCCTGGAAGGACAGCATCGAACCGATATTGATGATCTTCCCGTGGCCCTGCTTAGCAAACACTTTGGCGGCGGCCATTGACATGTGGTAAACCGCGTTCAGGTTGATGTCGATAACGGCGTCCCAGTCCGCGTCCTTGGACTCCAGAATTGGGTTTCGTTTGATCATCCCGGCGTTATTGATCAGGATGTCGATGTGGCCAAACGCGTCGACCGCCTTAGCGATTACCTTGGGAGCGACCCCCGGCGTGGTCAGGTCGACCTGCATGAATTCAACCTTCCGACCCCGTTTTTCGATCATCTGCCGGGTTGAGTCCCAGCCCTGGGTGCTGTGCGCAGCGATGAAGATATCAGCACCGGCCTCAGCTAGGGCAACGGCGTACCCCTGCCCCAGTCCGGTGTTCCCACCGGTGATGATGGCAACCTTGCCGGTCAGGTCAAAGGCAGACATCTTGAACTTGTCTAAGGCGGCTTCGTTTTGTTTAATTTCTTCTTGTGATTGTGGCATGTGATAGCCCTCCTTACTTCAAATCGTGCATGTCAACCATGTCCATGTCATCGTAGGTCTGGTTTTCCCCACACATTGCCCAGATGAAGGCGTAGTTGGTCGTCCCCACCCCACAGTGGATGGACCAGCTAGGGTTAACAACCGCCTGTTCCGGTTCCAGGACAATGTGCTTGCTCTCGTCCGGCTTGCCCATGAAGTGGAGGACCCGGGTGTCCTTAGAGCCAAACTCACAGTACATGTAAGTCTCCATCCGCCGGGCATGGGTGTGGCACGGCATCGTATTCCAGGAGTTACCGAGTTCCAGGACGGTGTAGCCCATTTGGAGTTGGCAGGTATCCATGCTAGAAGCGTCGATGTACTTGTAGATGGTCCGCTTGTTCATATTCTTCTGGTCCCCCATTGGCATGGCGATGGCGTCCTTGAAAGGTAGCTTCTTGTTAGGATAGGTCTTGTGGGCCGGTGTTGAAACCACGTAGAACTTGGCCGGGTTAGCCGAGTCAGCGGATTCGAAGACCACGTGCTTGGCCCCCATCCCGATGTAGTAGCCATCGTGGGCAACAATTTCGTCCTTCTTGCCATCAATCGTCACGGCCCCGGCACCACCAATGTTGATGAAACCGAGTTCCCGCCGTTGGAGGAAGAAGTCAACCCCCAGTTCCTTATCAAGCTTGATTTCAAGGGGTTCGCCTGCTTTCGGGGTGACCCCACCAAAGATCATCCGGTCGTTGTAGGTGTAGGTAAGAAGAATGTCACCGAGGGAGAAAATCTTCTCCATCAAAAATTCCTGACGTAGTTCTGCCGTATCGTAGTGCTGGATGTCCTTGGGACTGTGGGCATAACGTGTAACCATCTTAAAACTCATCGAAAATCGTCCTCCATTTCTTATTTAGAAATACTGTTTCTTTTTTCAAAATTAATTATACCCCATCACTTTTTCTTTGCAAGGGGTTCCAAAATCGACTTGATGGGCTAAAATAAGTAATAGTGTAATGATAACGCTTTCAAAATTAACATAGGGCGTGTAAAAGTGTATTTCCAAGTTTGAGGTGAATTAGATGACCATTCAAGTCGGGCTACAGGCCCAGGACATTGGCGAGCATTCATTTGCCCACCTCTTTGCCGTTACCAAAAACTACGGTCTCAACAATGTTCAGTTTGATCCCCGCAAGTTCCTGCCCAAAATCGTTCCCAGTACCGATGCCTACTCACCGGGACTGTTAAACATGGTGGCCGGCAAGTTCAGAGAAGCTGGGGTGCGGATTGCTGTGCTGGGCAACTATGTCAACATCATTGACTACGACCGGGAGACCCAGTGGGAAAATCTCCAGACCTTTGCCGATAGTCTGGCGGCCGCCAGGTTCCTCCATGCCGGGGTGGTCGGGACTGAGGCCGGTAATGTCCTCTCCCCCGCCGGCTTTTCCCGGGATAACTATACCGTCGAGGCCCTGACCCGGGTAATCGCGGCCGTGAAGGTCATGGCGAAGGATGCGGACCGCCTTGGTAGCCCGTTAGCAATTGAACCGGGGATCAACCACCCCATGAACAACAACTACGCCGTCCGTCAGGTTATAGACGAGGTCAACAGTCCCAACCTGTTCGTGATCTTCGACCTGGCAAACATGCTGACGGCGGATAACTGCCACGACCAGGATGACATTCTGGAAAACGCCAACCGCCTCTATGGCAACCGTATCTGGGTATTCCACCTCAGTGACGTCAAATTTGTCGATGGTCAAAGGGTGCGTGTCCCCTTTGGTAGCGGCGTGGTTGACGTGGAGCGCTACGTCAATTTCATTAACCGGGTCAAGCCCTTTGCCTACGCCATTCTTGAGGGAACCGGGGAAGGCGAACTGGACGAAGCCGTCCACCTGGTTCGTAAGTATGACCATAACTTTACCTTAAAATAACCCGCGCAAATGCAAACGACCAGCAGTGTTCAGGTAACCTGTTCACTACTGGTCATTTATTTTCCTAATTCAATTTTTTAACCGAGTCGCGAACAACAAGGGACGGCTTCAGGTTTAAGAAACGGGGAAGCTGAAGTTCCCGGTTGTCAATCAGGTCACGGAGGGCCTTGACGCCGTTCTCCGCTAGTTCACTCGTTGGTTTCCGGATGGTTGTGACCCGCGGATTATAGAACTTGGAATAGGCGTTGTCGTCAAAACCAATGAAGGAAATTTCGTCAGGGACCTTGTAACCGTAATCCTCACAGGCCCGAATGGCCCCCATCGCCATATCATCGTTCGCCGCGAAGACGCAAGTCGGCAGGTTCCCAGTGTTGAGAATCTTTTCCATTGCCTGGTAGCCCGAGGTGATGCTGTAGTTTCCCCTGACCTGCCATTCCTTCGGGACATCAATCTTGTGCTGATGGAGGGTTTCTAAGAAGGCCCGCAGACGGAGGTGGGCCGAGGCAAATTCTTTTCGTCCGGTAATCGTGGCAATCTTGGTGTGGCCTATCCGCAAAAGGTAGTTGACCGCCGTGGCGGTGCCGAGGTAATCGTCCGGCGCGTAGTTGCAAAGGTCGTCCCGGTCAATTTTGCGGTTTAAGACCACCAGGGGCTTTCCGGTGGCGGCCAGCTGGTCAATGTACTCATCGTCAGAGTCCGACTGACTGACCACCAGGGCCCCATCAAAACGGAGGTTGATGCTCTGCTTGGAACGGCGTAGGCTGGCGAAGCTGTCGACCGCAATTTCGTAGCCACTCGGCAGGAATTCCTTGATTTGGTGAATCGACTTGGACATGAAACTTGGTGAAGTCCCGTCGGCCAGGTCAGTGAAGTAAACCGCGATGATGAAGGACTTCTTCTCCACCAGTGCCTTAGCGTTCAGGTTGGGCGTATAGTTCATCCGGGCGGCTAATTTACGAATTTTCTTCTTTGTATCTTCTTTAACGAGCGGGCTGTCGTTTAGCGCCCGCGATACAGTAGTATGCGACACATTCGCCATTTTGGCGATGGTCTTAATCGTTACTTTGTCATTCATGATTGACTCCTTGTGGCAATAACTGATAAAAAATACGGCCCTATTGCCATAAATTTTATTATGCTTGTTCTTGATATTGTCAATCATATTAAAAATGACACAAAATGTCAATTCACAAATGTGATAGTGGCCGTTGATTGCCTACTATCAAGTGGTTTTACGTGTGCAATTTAAATTCAAAAAATCACAATTACCAGTTATGGGCAATTGTGATTCTACAAATTAGTTTGGTTTGAAATCAAATCATTATTCTTTAGTCATCATCGACTTCAATTGAAACGTTGCTGGCAATGTCATCAACGGAGGCATTGCTGTGGGCCAGCTTAACCAGGTGGCGGGCTGAAACCGTCTTGAATGGCGCAACCGTCCGCTCCCCTGAATCATGCATCCCCTCGCTGTACAGGTAAACGGTACTGCCGTCCGCACTCAGGGTGTAGCCATTAACCATTCCCGCGTCGTTACCGTCGAGGGTCAACAAGTACATCTTACCAGTACCCGTTTGCGTGACCCCATCCGCTGATACGACGTCAACTTCAAGGTCGCCATCGTCATTCGTGGCACTGTCGGCTAGGTTTGACCAGGCATCGTTATCCTTTGCCCCGGCAACCAAGGCGGCCGCCGCAACTTCCTTCGGTTGCAGGCTGCTTAAGGAAACATTATCATGACTGGTCCGCGTCACTACCTGGCTGGCATTCACCGTTGTTGGCGTTGCAGCATGATCCATCTTCCCAGAATAAGTCGTCAAGGCGAGGCCAGCAAGCAAGCCAGCACTAACTAAAATTACTTTTTTCAACTTTATATCCCCCATATAGTCATATTTTCCCTAACAATATTAAGTTTATTCCTCCGTTACCGTTCAATCAAGGCTAAATCGGAAGGCAACGAACTGGGCGTGCTGGAGGCCGTGAAATTCGAAATAGAGGGCATGCCGCCCCGCCGGAATTGTGGTAGTGCCCGTGAAGCGCCGCTGCCTCGTGGTGACTTTGATGGTCCCTACCCGCTTTTTATCATCAATAAGCACGTTGATTTCTCCCGGCCGGCTATTTGCGATTTCCACCGTTACGGTCTGCTTTTCGCTCGCGCCCGTGAAGTCAAGATACTTGAAACCGACCTGACTCCCCTCACGAAGGTTAGTCACTACCTGCTGATTATTTTGCAGGGCAAAGTACGGCGCCCGGTGCTTGTGGCAACGACCGTGCCGGTCAAGAAGGACGCAGGCGGTGTTTGCCATATAGGTCTGGGCCCAGGGTAAGCCGCCACTAGACCGTACTTGCGACGTGAAGTGGGCCGGCAGGAAGCGGCCGGCTTGATCACACTGTAATTCTACCAGACAGGCCTGACGGTTCGGACACGGGCCTCCGGTTTGCCGGTGAAAGGACTGGTAATACCGCCCGTTTACCTGGAAGAGGCCGCCATGGGTATTGCCTTGGTAGGCGGTTCCCCGCTCATTACCAAAGATGCCACCGTCACCCAGTGAAACCAGAACGCCCTGGAAGCGAAATGGCCCGGCTGGCTGGTCACTGGTGGCGTAGCAAAGGGCGTTGTTGGGGCCCTTCTTGGCATAGTAGGTCAGGTAGAACTGGCCATCAAGTTGCCGAATGGAAGGAGCGTTCTGAATCCGCCACGGTGCCGCGTGCGGGATTAGGTCTGGTGAAACATACTGGCCGGTAGCGGGCGACTTGATGAGGGTCCGCATATCGGTGGTTGATAGTTCAGCCAGGTAGCAGTGGCCATAGCCAAAGTATAAGAAGAGGTGGCCACCGGTGTAAATGACGGCCGGGTCGTAGGGGTAACCACGTTTATGGAAGATGGGAAATCCCAGTGGCATGGTGAAGAGCGGCCGGCCATGACCGAGCGGTGTCCCATCCGGGTAGACGACCCGCCCCAGGTATTTAAAGGGGCCGGTCGGTGAATCGGCCACGGCCACGCCAATGCCGGCGCCAGACATTCCCATCCCATAGTAGAGGTACCAACGGCTGTCAACCTGGACAACGTCGGGAGCAAAGAGGTATTTGCTGAAGGGACGGCGATCATGCTGGTGCTGGCGGATGAAGGGGTCCTGAAGACGCCGGTAAATGGTTCCCTCGTTTCGCCAATGATTGAGGTCGTCAACCGGGGCAGACCAGCACTGGTAGTCACCCTCACATGGGAAGTGGGTACCGGGCAAGTCGTGGGAACCGTATAAGTAGACCCGGTTGCCGTAGACGTGGGGCTCGCCATCGGGGATATACACGTTGCTTGGTAAGTACGGGTTAGTTAGGTTGATGGGGGGCACCTCCAAATCATATTTATTCTCCGTTTGCTTGAAGAACAGCTTCAACGTAAGCACACCATAACGACACGTCTATAAATTGTCAGCAGGAGCTCCTATACTGAAATCATCAGTAAGGAGGTCTTCTTTATGGAAGAAAAGCATGAC
>CAJMLF010000006.1 GCA_905214235.1 uncultured bacterium
TTTGTTTCGCACACTCGCTCTGCTCGCGTACTCAACTAGGTCTAAAGACGTTAATTAAAACACCGGATGCTCACCATCTGAGCCCCGGTGTTTCTTAATGTTACCAAATGTTGACCCGGTCTTCCGGTGCCTTGTACATCTTGTCACCTGGTTGGATATCAAAGGCAGTGTAGAAGTCGGCTTGGTTTTGCGCCTGAACGTTAGCCCGCAGCTTTTGCGGGGCATGGACATCAATTGAGAGAAGTAGTTGTTCATACTGCTGGGTGGCCTTCATCCGCCAAATCATGGCCCAATTGATAAAGAATTCCTTGGCATTGAAGTCGTCTTCTTTCTTAGCGGCTTCAAGCGCACAGGATAGGCCACCCCCGTCGGCGATGTTTTCAGAAACGGTTAATTTCCCGTTGACCTTCTGACCGGCAATCGGCAGGCCGTCAAACTCGTCGATCATCTTCTGCGCCAACTTCTTGAAATGGGCCGAATCCTCAGGGGTCCACCAGTTGTTGAGGTTCCCGTACTCGTCAAAGAGGGCCCCGTTATTGTCAAAGGCGTGAGAAATTTCATGGGCAATGACGGCCCCAATTCCCCCGTAGTTTTGACTGCTCGTCTGTTTGAGCGAGTAAAACGGTGCCTGCAAAATGGCAGCGGGGAAGACAATGATGTTCTTAAACGGGTGGTAGTAGGCGTTAACCGTGGCGGCACTCATTTCCCACCGCATCCGGTCAACTGGCTTGTTCCAGCGGGCAAACATTTCCTTGCTGGCAACCACGGCAAGCTGGTTGAGGTTGGCAATCAAGGATTCCTGTTCATCAACCTTCAGCTTATCGTAGAGGGCCGGAATCTTATCCGGGTAGCCGACCTGGATTCCCAACTTGTCGAGCTTCAGGATGGCCTTCTCCCGGGTTGCCTTACTCAACCAGGTATTGTTTGCCAGCCGTCCCTTATAAACCTTGACCATCTGCTCAACCATGTGGTGAACATCGGCCTTGGCCTGTGGTCCGAAGTACTTCTTCCCATAGTAGTCTCCCGCAACCTGACTAAAGATGTCCCGGGCAAGGTAGTAGGCAAATTTCTCCTGGCTGACCGGTTTCTTACTGCCGGAAAGGGCCCGGCTGTACCGGCCATTTATTTCCCGCATCTCATCGTCCAGGTAACTGGCGTTGGCCCGGACAACGTTGATTAGTGCCCAACTCTTGAAGAGGTCAAAGTGGTCCTTCAGAATTCCATCGAGGGCCTTGAAGTAAGCCGGTTCCATGACAATCACCTTGTCAGGGGTCGACTTAACCAGCTGCTTGATTACGGCCGCAATGTCCAGTTGGTCCGTTGACCCTGCCAGTTCGGCAACACTCTGGGGGTTGTACATCTTGCTGTAATCAGCGGCTTCCTCGGCACTCTTGACGTGTGGTGCCAGTAAAGCATCAAATGCCTTGGCGTTCGCAATGTGCTGGTCAGCGGTCTTATCGTCGTAGCCAATCTTCGTTAACAGTTCCTTGACCATCCCCAACCAGAGCTGCAGGAGCTGGTCATGCTGCTCCTTCTTTTCCTCTGCGTAGTAGCTCTTATCCGGCAGGATTAGCGAAGGCGCACCGGCGAACAGTGCGTATACCGTTGCGTTCTTCATGTCCGCGTCGATGTCAAAGGCGACTGGTGATGGCATCCCCATCAAGATCCAGTTCCGCCACTGGGCCTGGTAATCATCATAGGAATTCAGGCCTTCGACACTGTAAAGCATCCGTTTTAACGGCTTGGGGCCCACTTTTTTCCGTAGTTTAAACTTCTTAGCCACCCGGTAAAGCTTAATCATCTCGTTGAACCGGGCATCATCCGACTTCTCCTTACCGTCTGCGTAGGCTGCAAAGTCCGCCATCATCTGCTTATCAATGCCGTCCACCAGGTCGTTAAAACCACCCGTTGCCGGCTTATCGTCAGGGATCTTTGCGTCCTTGATCCAATCACCGTTAACGGCCTCGTACAGGTCATCCTTGATTAGTTCCTTATTAATTGCCACCTTGGCTTCTCCTCCTTCAAAGGGATTTACGCTTCTTATTATACTATTTTTGTAACCGCGGCCAAATCCTAATGCTCAACCCGTGAACGGGGCCAGCAGGGCCTGCCGACTCCCCGCCGAAAACCACTGGGGGTGGCGGACAAGCAACTGGTTAGCAGACTGGTAGTCACCCAGGTCAACTTTCCCGGGAACCAGTTCCGCTTGCTGGAGTTGACGAGCAAAGGCGATGTCCTGCGCTTCAAACACGTCCCGGTAAATTGGCTGATCGTCTGGGTCCCAATTATCGTTGAGCAGGCCCACTGCCCGCTGATAGTCCTGGTCATGAGTGAGCACGGCCTTCATTAACGCTGGTTTTAAAAGTTGTTTTGCCATTATTTTCCTCCTTTCCTTAGCTCGAAAACCCGGTTTGCCGGAGCAGCAACCGACAGTTGGTCACGCTTCGTGGTCAAAAGCCAGTCAACGTTGCGGTAGTGGTGGTCACGCAGGGTTTGTTCGCCCCAACCGTCGGTAATGACCACCACCACCGCCCGCTTGGAAACGTGCTGAGCCCGCAAAAAGTCAAAGATACTCTGAAAGCTGGTGCCCCCACCACCGTTTCGTTCCCGTTTCAGGTGGGTACCCGACCGTAAGCGCTGGCCAGCAGGGTGGACCTTGGCGTCAAAGGTATATACCGTTGCTTGTAGTCGGTAGTGGCGGGCCATCTGGTCAACCGCGTCCAGGGCGCTGGCTAATTCCTTGGTGGACACGGACCCCGAATTATCAATGAAGATGTAGATATCCGGTACTAAACGACTCACCTGCCCCGGCAAGTCCATCCGGAGGGGCTGGCGACGGTTAAAGCGGGCGGACGATTCCCGTTTGCCCGCCGCAATGTTACCCAGCTGCTGGCGAAGGATTGTCTGCCAAAGGGGTGTCGCCGCTTTTACCGGCGTGGCTTCCACAGCCTGGCGAACACTCCCCGGAAGTAACCCCCGGTCACGTTGGGGCGTCTGGGCCCACGCCTGCTTAACGAGCTGACGGAGCTTGGTCAGCCGCACGCTCTGTCGGGTGCCAGTAACGTTATCGGTCCGTCCCCATCCCGCATGGGTATCCGTACCCGGCTGCTTTTTACCGGGCGCGGACTGGCTTCCCGTTTGGTCACCGCTTAATTTAATGCCGGCCGCCCGGAGGCGTTCTTGCTCTTGGGGTGTTAATTTCTGCAAAATCGCCAGGTAGTCGTGCGAATCCTGCTTAGGTGAGAGGCGCCGGTGTAAAACCCGCTCTAGCTGGGCGAGGGTGGCCGTGTTTTGCGGAGCCGCCGGCAGGTACTGGTTGACAGCAACATCGGTGGCCACCTTGGCCAAGCCCGGGTGCGGGTAATTCGCGTAACGGGCCGGGTGCTGCCAAACCACGTGGAGGGCTTCATGCTCCAATAGTAGCTCTGCATCATCATCCCGCATTTTGGCAAGGCGGTCGGGGTTAAGGCGGAGGACGAGTTGGTCACCATCCCAGGCCAATCCAGCGATCCCCTCTTCAGTTGACGTTAGCTTGCGGGGGATTTGAAGGAGGACCTCACCCAAGAAGCGGTTATGGTGGAGGACCTGCGCCACCAAGTGGTTTAACCGGTCCGCCTGGTCGGGGCCTTTCTCTGGTGGGTGCTTCTCAAATATCTTATGCCACCAGGCCATTAGTGCCGGTCCTCCTGGGTTGCAATTTGCGCGAGCCGCTGGTATAGGGCGGCAACCTGACCGGTCGGTTGTTGCTTGGCAACCTGGTACATTTTTTCTAGGAGGCGGTCACCCTTTTCCCCCACGGAATGGGCAATGGCGACCTGGCCATCCGGGCTGACCTTCGCTAGTAAGTCGTTGAATAGTGCCGCCCCCGTTTCTGTGGCCAATGACGACGCATCCTCTTTCAACCAGTCACGAAGGAGGTTGAGCTTGGTGGCCTCATCAGCTTGGCCAAACTTTGCCGCCCCCGCTGATGAGGTCCGCAGCTTTTCAAGGGTGAGTTCGTTCCCCTGAGCCAGGACAAACTCAGCAAAGGAGGTGCCGACTTCCACCCCAAGGTCCCCACTAAAAAGGTCGGCTGCCAATTCCCGCTGACTGCTGGAAGGGAGTTTTTGGAGCTGGTCGAGGTTTCTTGCTACCCGTTCCCAGGCCCGCGGTGTTGGCTGTAGGTCCTCACTTTCCGGGTCAATGATACTGAGCCGGGTTGGGTGGGCGCGGAGGTAATTAATTACTAGCTGGTTAAGTCCCTGCTGCTGGGCCCATCGCAGCCACTCGTCAGTCGACGTTGTCATGACCAGGCGGACGGTCCGGTCCCTAATTGCGGCATCCCCTACGGCAACATCGTATTCCCGGTCACTAAAGCCCGCCATGCTACTGTCCGGATTTTCGGCAATCACGATGTGGACCTGGTCAGGCAAACGGAGGGCGTTAATCTGTCGCTGAAGGACCAGGTTCATAAGCTCACTCTGGACAGCCTGACTCCCCCGGTTAAATTCATCGAGGAACCAGATGATGGGATGGTCAGGTTTTGCTTCAGCATGTTTGATGATTTGAACGAGGGTCGCTGAATAACCAAATTGGACGTTGGCGAGCCGCCCATAATTGGCAGTTTCCACAAATGAGTCACTGGTGAGCGGTGGTACTGGAATTGCAAGGTCCCCCTTCTCACTCAGGCTAACCACCGTTGTAAAGAGGGCCGCGCCCGTCTTTTGGGCAACCTCATTTACGAGGGCGGACTTGCCGATTCCCGCGTCCCCGACAATGTTAGGAACGTTTCCCGCCCGCATTACCAGTGGGACGGCCGTCAGTAATTGTTGGTATGTAAGTGCCATCTAATCCCTCCAACCGTACTTTTCAAGGCCCATTTCACGTTTCCGCAGCCCCGAGACGTACGGGTTGCCCGCAACGTAAAAGCGCCAGGGCTTTTTGCCGTCTTTTCCCGCCAGGTTAACCCCAACTCTGGGACCAGCAATTATTTCCCGGGGAATTTTAAACCGGTCGAAGTCCACAGCCAGCCGGTTACCTTCCATCGGCTGACCATCAAGTTGCCGTGAGTGGATCCCCAGGGCCTGCACCAGTTTAGCGGGGCCATTACTAATATTGAAGCCGGTCATTCCCCGGTGTTTTGCCATCAACTCCTGGCCTTGGGCGGGTTCCATCCCCCGCAGCAAAACACCCTGGGGTTCCTCTGCATCTTGAACCACGATGTCGAAGCAGTAGTGGCCACGAATCTGGTAGAGGTAAATATTACCGGGCTGCCCATAGAGTGACTCTGAATAGGATGTCCGCCGGCCGTTAAAGGCGTGGGAGGCGGAGTCATTTTCGCCCAGGTAGGCTTCGCACTCGACAATGTAGCCAGCCGTCACCCCGTCTGGTCCCTGGTAACGCACCAGTTTTCCCAAGAGGTCACGGGCAATTATGGTCGTTGGCCGGCCAGTAAAAAATTTTTGATACGCAGACAGCAAAATTGAATTCCTCCTCATTTGGACTATCCTAAAGGTACCACATAATCAAAGGAGTTTAGCAAATTATGATCAAAGTCGAACAAATCTACCATAAGCCAGCAGACATGGACGGGTGCCGGATCCTGGTTGACCGTCTCTGGCCCCGTGGCATGTCAAAGGTAAACGCCCACCTGGATTATTGGCTTAAGGAAGTGGGCCCCAGTAATGACCTCCGGAAGTGGTTCGGCCACGATCCTGCTAAGTATGACGAATTCAAGGACCGCTACCTCGCCGAGTTAAAGGACAACGTGGCCTACGATATTCTGAAGGAGGTTATCACTATCCACGCCGATGAGGATATCATCCTCCTATTTGGTGCTAAGGATGAAACTCACAACCAAGCAATTATCCTGAAGGAACAGTTAGAAAAGGAACTTCAGTAACTACTAGCCATAAAATATTGTTAAATAAAATGGCCCTGAGCGTCGATTAACCAAACGCTCAGGACCATTTTTGTTCATAATTATTTTTTCTGTTCTAGCACTGCCAGGCCCTGGTTAAGGACATCAGCTTCGACCTTAACCGTTAAGAAGCGCTGGAGGGGTGTCTCACTGTGGCGGTTCTTGAAGGCCATTGGTTCAGCTGCCAGGATGACGACCGGGAGGTTATTCTCCGTCAGCATCAACTGGCCGGGGCCCTGGTATTTGCCCTTGGTGTGCTTACCCGTCCGCCAGGTATGCAACTTGGCATCCCCGTTCTGGTCAACCTTTAGTTGGTACTTACCGTCGGCGTCCGCCTCAACCGGAATCCCCGTAAACTTTTGCACGTCATACTTATCTTTCTTACTCATTTTCCTTGATGGCCTCGCCTTTAGTCTTGATCTCTAACAGGTGGTAAAAGTAGCCCGCCTGCATCGCTGCCGCCCAGGTACCGCGCTGGACATCTTCCCCGTCAATGATCAAAGACAGCATTGCATTTGCCGCCCGTACATTGTTGATTAGGATTACCTGACCAACCGTGACTGCCGTCATCTTGGGGTGGACGTGGAAGTGGCGCAGCACTTTTCGGTACTTGGGCACGTAAGCTGAGCTCTGTTTAAACTCGCGGACAAAGTCAAGGAGTTCTTGGTCGTAGAGGGGATAGCCGGCACGAATCAGTCCATCTTCCGGACGGGAGATCGTCCACGCCACCTTTCGCCCAATCATTTTCTTAAAGTACTTCTGCTCAGCCTGCCAGTTCATTTGTTTCACCTTTTATCTTTTTTCTTTATAGTGTACCGATTTTCGCGATGAATGTCACTCGCCAGGGCGAATAAATTAGTGGTATTGTGGAGGTAATTAATAATAGGGGGTAATTTAGATGAAACAAGCACCGATTACTGCAGAACAAATGCGGCACTATGATTCATACACCATTAACACAATTGGGGTCCCATCACTGGTCCTCATGGAACGGGCGGCCCTGGCCGTACGGGATGAAATCCTAAACGCCTTCCCACTCAACCTCGGGCACGTTGTTGTGGTCGCTGGTAGTGGTAACAACGGTGGTGACGGTCTTGACGTTGCCCGCCTTCTCCACATTGCTGGTGTCCAGGTAACCATCTTGAACGTCGGTAACCCGGACCACGCCTCCGATGAGCACAAGGTTCAGGATAAGATTTGCCAATACTACCAAATCTCACAAACCACTGACCTGGCAGTACTGAAACAGGCAACCCTAATTGTCGACGCCATGTTTGGGATTGGGATTGACCGTCCCGTCAAGGGTAACTACGCCGACGCTATTAAGGCAATTAACGACTGCGATGCGGTTGTCGTTGCCGTTGACATGCCATCCGGAATCAACACGGACAGTGGCGAGGTAATGGGAGTCGCCGTCAAGGCCACCACAACCGTCACCTTTGCCTTCAATAAGGTTGGCCTGACCAAGGGTGATGGCCAAAAGTATGCCGGCCGGATTGTCATTGCCGATGACATGGGCACCTACGCAACTGACAAATAAATACCAAAGGCGGGATAAAAATGATTCATAACGAAACAATCGACCACCAAGTTAACCACCGGACCATCCGGGCATTTAAAAAGCAAACGTTAAGTGAAGAACAGTTAACGACCCTGTACGAAGCTGCCCGTCATACCTCCACTAGTATGTTCATGCAGCAATTCAGCATTCTTCACGTCACGGACCCGCAACTGCGCACACAGGTTCGGGAAATCTCTAAGCAGCCGTACGTTGGCGCTAACGGGGACCTCTTTATCTTTATTGTCGACCTCTACCGGAACCAGCAAATTAGGGAGCAGAAGGGCAATGACGACGGCCGCCTGCACACCACTGACATCTTCATGCAGGCCGTGGAAGACACCACCCTGGCCGTGCAGAACTTCCTCACGGCTGCCGAAAGCATGGGCCTGGGCGGGGTTATCCTTGGGTCCATTAAGAACGACCCGGCAAAGCTCGTCCAGGTTCTCGATTTGCCAAAGATGACCTTGCCCCTCCTGGGCATCCAAGTTGGGGTCCCAGACCAAGAACCGCAACTAAAGCCCCGGCTGCCACAACGGTTTGTCGCCTTTGCAAATCACTACCCACGGGACTTCAAAGTTGCCGACCTGGCAGAATATAACCAGGTTGTCACCCAGTACTACGACCTCCGGGACGCCAACCGACGGATTGACTCCTTTACCAAGCAGATCAACGGTGACAAGTTAAATAACCACTTTAGCAAGCGGGACGAGCTTGCCCAGGTTATCCAAAAGCAGGGGTTGGCCTCGACTGGGGAAGGGACCTACAAAAATAACCTAGCGCGTGGGCTTCTTTGGCGTGCCTCAATTACAGTCATTTAGTCACATGGATAACAACCTCAACCATTTAATGAAGTACTTAGACTCCGCTGGACTGGTAATCGCAGTCATCGCCCTCGTGACCGGCTTTATGGGGATGAACGTTGGCGGATTACCCTGGAAGGCATCCACCAATGGCTTCATTCTTACCTGCATTGTTGCCCTTATTCTGGCAACAGCGACCGGCATCTACCTTAAACGCAAAAGTTTTAATGACTAACTATAAAGGGGACCACCAGAATCCGGAAATTTCGGATGCTGGTGGTCCCCTTTTATTTTCAATAATATCAAACTTTACTTCAGGTACTTAGCAGGGTCCGCAACGAAGTCCGTAACCTTAACGTCTACGGTATCCTTTGTTGCCGCGTTCTTTAACTGGAACTGACCCTCACTGACTTCACGGTCACCGAAGACGGCAAAGTACTTAGCGTTGCGCCGGAAGGCTTCCTTGATCTGCTTACCAACCTTCACGCCACTGTAATCCTTGTCAGCGACGATTCCCTGTTGGCGCACCTTGTTAAGGATTTCAAATGCCAGGTTATCACCCTTGTCATCGGCACTTGCCAAGAAGAGGTCCAGCTTGTCGACTGGGGCAAAGTCGGGATTTTCTTCCTGAAGGAGGATCATCAACCGTTCAACCCCCATTCCGAAGCCGATCCCCCCTTCTTCAGGGCCACCAAGTTGGGAAATTAAGCCGTTGTAACGACCACCGGCACAAACCGTCGTGTAGCCGCCACCAAAGGCTGGTGAATCAGACATGATTTCAAAAATAGTGTGGTTGTAGTAGTCCAACCCCCGGACCATGTTACTGTCAATTTCGTAATCAATCCCGAGTTCCTTTAAAAGGGCCTGAACCTGGTCAAAGTAGGATTGAGATTCGTCGTCCAGGTAATCTAGAATCGATGGAGCGTCTTCGACAATCTTCTTGTCGCCCTCATCCTTACTGTCAAGGACCCGGAGTGGGTTCTTGTAGAGCCGTTCCTGGGAGTCCTTACTCAGTTCATCGTAGCGGGGCTTCAGGTAGTTGATCAAAGCTTCCCGGTAGTCCTTTCTAACCTGCTTATCACCAAGCGTGTTGATAACTAACTTCACGTTTGGTACCCCAAACTGCTTGAAGAGGGTCATCGCCATCGCAATAACTTCCACATCAATTTGTGGTGACTCGTTGTTCAGGGCCTCAACACCGATTTGGTGGAACTCACGTTGACGACCGGACTGTGGCCGTTCGTAACGGAACATTGGGCCCATGTAGTAAACCTTGTACGGCTTCGGGTATTCCGGACCGTAAAGCTTATTTTCCACGTAGGCCCGGACAACCCCCGCGGTCCCTTCCGGACGGAGGGCAATGTGACGGTCACCCTTGTCGTGGAAGTCATACATTTCCTTTTCAACGATGTCTGACGTGTCCCCGACGTTCCGGGAGAAGACGTGGTAGTCTTCAAACATTGGGGTCCGAATCCCCCGGTAACCGAATTGCCGGAAGACTTCCCGGGCCTTTGCCTCAACCTTTTCCCAAACGTTCGTCGTGCCCGGCAGCAGGTCTGCCGTTCCCTTTGGCTTTTGATAATCCATTCCTGTTTCTGCTCCTTTCATCAAAAAAGGCCCCCTAAGGCCGTTCAACCTTAGAGGGCGATTAACTCACTGTCCCACCTCTATTTACAGTAACCTCGCAGTTACTGCCTCACGAAGTCGTTATAACTTCACGATGATAACGGGTCGCCCCGGAAGCCGCTACTTGGTTCACCGCTCCTGCTCAGTAGAGGTGGATTCGCAACCACCGCCAGCTCTCAGCTAAACTGGCTCTCTGTTAAGTCGTGGCTGTTTTTGTTCTACTTCTTTGCAATTACACTAGTGATTTTACCATAGGTCGTTAATTTTGGGTATTATTATTTCTGGCGGTTTTCAATCGTCGCCACGAAATGACGGCACAGAAAACGAAGAGGAGGGTAATTGTCATCATCAAGAAGACGGAGATGAAGAGCTCTTGGTAATTGCCCTGTTCGATAACAAAGCCACCGTAGAGGGGCCCAATTGCCCGACCAACTGAGAACGCGATATTAAGTAAACCTTGGTAGCGCCCCGCCTCATTAACATCCGTCAGCTGGGCAATCCAGGCGGGAAGGCCCGCAAAACTCGTCATTTCACCGATTGTCAATATTACAAAGTCGATGACAAAGGCCCAAAGATTTCGGGCAACGATGAGGAAGAGAAACGATGACGCAAAAATCAGGATCCCCACCATGATCTGGTTGGAAAGCTTGACGTAGGGGCTGAGCTTGTTCACCAGCGGCTGACCAACAATGATCAAGAGGCCATTCAAGGTCCAGAGCATACTATAAGCGTAGAACGGGATCCCCATATTAGTCATATGAACCGCCATCACGCTTTCCCATAGGGAGTAGCTGAGGTGGATTGTCATGTAATTGAGGAGGATCAACCAAACTAATACCAAGGCCCGGTGGTGGGTTGACACTGACCGACCTTTCCTTACCCGCTGTTTGGCCCTAGGTGGCAAGGTCACCCGGACATTGAGGGCCAGGATAACCACCAGGGCAAGGAGGGCATAGAAGAAGGTTGCAGCACTGAAAACCAAAGTTACACTGATTGGCAGCAAAACCCCGACAGCTAAGGTCCCAATCACAACCCCCACATTGAAGGCCATGTAGATGTAGTTGAAGACGTAGCGCGAACTGTGGTCAGTGACCAGGGCCCCGTAAGAATTAACGACGGTCATGTTAATTCCATCCCCAAAGCTATTAAGCATCATTAAGACCGCAAACCAGGGCCAGTCATGTTCGAAAATCAGGGCAAAAATGGCTAGGGTTGAAATGCCAACCCCCATCACGGCGGTCCGGTACTGGTCCCAATGATCGAAAAGCCAACCGCCGAGGTAGTTACCTGCCATCGTACAGATCGACATGAAGAGCATCACGCCCCCCGCCGTCGTTAGCGTTTCATGCAGGTAGTTATGCATGTACATCGTTGTCAGCGGCCATAAAAAAGCAGCCCCGGTGTTGTTGAGCAAACTTGCCAGGGCCACCCATTTCAACTTTACAGTTGCCTGCTTTTTCATTATCCTCCCAACCTTCTTGTCAATTCTACCGTTCGTGGACCATTTCAGATGATGGAACCCGTAGTAAGGTGTAGACTTCTGCGGTCCGGTTAGCACGAAGGCCCAGGCCGTTGAGCAGGGTATTCTTGTAGCTAATCGTCATTTCAGCCGCAAATGCGTGCCCCGTCTGCCGGTCCTGCTTCTTCAGCTTGGCCTTGTCCCACGGCAGGCTGCTTGCGTCCAGAGTAATGATTCGGTCCCCATCGGCTACTGAACCATAGTGGGAATTGGTCGTATAACGGTTACCGTTTGCCCAGTAAGTATAAGAGACAATCGGGTGCTTGCCGTTTTGACTCCGGGTTGCCAGAACGTAGTAGTAGTCATTGCTCTTGTTGTGGATCTGCAACGGTGAGTACTTCATTGTGATGCGCGTTTCGTTGTGGTTATTGATATCTGCCTGGCGGAAGAAGGTCAGATAAAGCATCCCGCCCAGCCAAATGACGGCGACCAGTAGTAAGGCCACGTAACGCCAAAAGAGTTTAGGTGAAAAAGCCTTCTTTGTCTTAGCGATTAACATCAGTTGTTGGACACGAATGTAGTGAATTACGTAGCAGAAAAACACGATTGCGAGAATCCACAGTAGCCAACCTAACCAGTTCCAAGTCATAATCTCTTTCGCTCCATTTCTTCGTCATAATTCTATACTCTGATTATCACACATATTGAAGTTCTTGTCCCCACCCACCAGCGGAATTTAAGATTAATTTTTGCTTTTCTTTTTGTAAATCCGCAAACTGTGCTAAACTAAATTTTGGTGTAAATTTTGTTCCAGCAAAGGACATAAGAATAATAATGTAGTTGAAAAGCTGCCCGAACATCAAGGAGGAATTAATTCATGGATAATTTGAGTGAGTTAGCCAAAGAACTAATCAAATTTGAGCGTGATAACGACTTAAATGACAATGAAGTTGCTTTTGGAAGCCACCTATCAGTAGAGCGGATTCATGATATTAAGTCATCGAACTCTGCCGCAACTTCTGAAGAAGCCGAATTACTCCAACGTTTTATGCAAAGTAAGTAATTACGGGGCCAACCCAGTACGAACCGGGTCCACTTACCACTAAAAAGAGCAAGCTAGTAATCAAAACGATTGCTGACTTGCTCTTTTCTTATTCATGAAATTCAACTGGTAAGGTGACTGACGAAATTTTGGCATTTGGTTCCGCCACCCGTTTAAGGAGGGTCTTAATTAAAGCGGCGGCCAACTTAGGAATTGGCTGAATCACCGTCGGCAGTTGGGGGGCAATGTGGCGGATCAGTTGTGAACCATCATATCCAGTGATGAAGAAGTCCTGGCCCATCTTTAACCCCTGCTGCTGGTAAATTGCGGCAATTTCAAGAGCCTGGACATCGTTTGAAGCCACAACCCCATCATAAATTCCAGGAAAGGTCGTTGAAAAATCAAGGTCCCCTAGGGCCAAGGGGTCAAAGCTGCGGTGCTTTTCCGTCAACCGGTCCAGGGCTCCCTGCAACCGGTTCAGCGTTGGTGAAGCGGATGTATCTTCGTCGACAATTACCGCAATGTGGCGGGCGTTTTTCCGTAGTAAGTATTCCACGGCGAGTTGGCCGCCCCGGTAGCTATCAGAGGCAACGATGGGAATGTTGTCCGCCAGGTAGCGGTCAAAGGAAACAATGGGCGCGGAGATCTGGTGGTACTCCTCAATATCGAGGTTGTGGGACCCAGAGATAATCCCGTCGACCTGGTTGGCCATCAGCATACTAAGGTACTCGTGCTCAATTTCGGGGTTTTCCGCCGATGACGCAATAATTGCCTTGTAGCCCTGGTTAAAGAGTTGGCGCTCAAGTTCATTGACCAGCTCCGCGAAAAAGGGGTTGGTCAGGTTGGGAAAAATCAGGCCAACAAACTTGGAAGGCTTCCCCTGCATTGCCCGGGCCAGTGCGTTGGGCTGGTAGTTAAGCTCCCGCATAGCTTCATGAACCTTTTTAATTGTTTTGGCACTGAGGGACCCGTAATTATTGATTACCCGTGAGACGGTAGTTACGGAAACCCCAGCCAGTTGTGCAACATCTTTTAACTTTGCTACCATGTTAATTTCCTCGCATCCCTAGTGTTAAACTACTTCATTATAGCCTAGTGCCGCCCCAACTGGAATCACTTTCTTTAATTTAGTAAAAATCAAGTATGAAATTACTATCATCTATCAAAAATGTTTTTCACATGATAAAGTCGGCTGAAAAGGCTAAATTTCGTGGTCAAATTGGTTATTTTAAACTATTCAAAATATAAATTTACTTATTTTATTTTTAATAGTTCATTGACGCGTATAAAAAATAATGCTACTTTAATTAATAGTGAAATCTTAATAACTTCTTAACTTTTTTGTGCAAAATTATCGGGGAAGAAAGACAGTCTTCCGATTATCTTTCAACTATCACTTTTTAAATGACAGGGGAGCTTAATCAATGAATCAACAGGTAAACGCTAATTCAAAGCACTTCAAAATGTATAAAAGTGGTCGCAAGTGGATGGTTGCCAGCTTAACGGCGGTAACATTGCTCACTGCTACTGGGGTTGTTGCCCACGCTGACGAAAACAACGGGAACAACCAACAGGCAGCTGTTTCAAACGTTAACACGGACAGCCAAGCAGCTAACCAGCAAAGTGCCGCAGTAAACAGTGTGGCACCGGCATCCGCAAGCACCGCTAACTCACAAGCCAACAGCACCGCCTCCAGTGCTACTAGTCAGGACAACAGTGCCCAGGCTACTTCAACACAGAGCTTTGCTGCCCAGACCAATACTCAGCAGGTCAACCTAAACTCACTTCACTTCAGTAATAACGCTACCTCCCAACGCTTTATTGAAAGTGTGGCACCAGGCGCAATCAATGGCTGGAACAAGTACGGTGTCTTGCCTTCCGTAACGGTTGCCCAAGCAATTATTGAAAGTGGCTGGGGCCGTTCTGGCTTAGCTACGCAGACCCACAACCTCTTTGGGATCAAGGGCTCATACAATGGTAACTCGGTTACGATGCGGACCCGTGAAGTTTACGGCGGTCGGTCTGTTTACATCAACGATTCTTTCCGGGCTTACGCCAACAATTCACAATCTGTTGAAGACCACGGGGACTTCCTGTACGTCAACAGCCGCTACCGTAACCTGCTTGGCGACACTAATTATGTTTCCGTTGCCCGGAAGTTGCAGGCTGACGGTTACGCAACCGACCCTAACTACGCCAACGCATTAATCCGGATGGTTCAGACATACGGCTTGAGCCAACTGGATTCCGTAGCCATCTCTGGGAAGACGGTCATCAACAAGCAACAAAATGATAACTCATCAAGTAGCTACGCAAGCAGCACTAACTACTACACCGTTCACGGTGGCGACACGTTATCAAGCATTGCTAACCGCTTCTCCACAACGGTTAACACCTTGGCCCACCTGAACGACATCCAAAACGTCAACCGGATTTACGTTGGTCAACGGCTCCTCGTTCGTCAAGCAGCACCGGTTAACAACCAAAATACCACGACGACCACAACAACGCCTAACCAAGGGCAAAACCAAAGTCAGTCTACCGCGCCAGTTAACAATAACAACACGGTCAAGACTTACACCGTCAAGAGTGGGGACACGTTATCCGGAATTGCTAACCAGTTTGGCATGAATTACGTTCAGTTGGCCCAAATCAACCATATTAAAAACGTCAACCGGATTTACGTTGGCCAAACTCTGCAGTTGCAAGCACAAGCTAATAATGCAACGGTTAGCCAACCGGTCCACAATAACACCACTAACAATGCTAAGCCGGCCCCAACCCCAGCACCAGCTACTAACAACGCAGCCTACACTGTTAAGAGTGGTGACACCTTGTCTGGGATTGCCAGTCGCTTTGGGGTTTCCTATGAGCAGCTGGCCCAGCTTAACAACATTGCTAACCCGAACCTGATCTATGTTGGCCAAGTCCTGCGGGTAAATGGTCAGGCGGCACCACGTTACAACAACTACAGTCGGTCATCAGCAACGACTAGCGTCCGGGGCGGCTACACCGTTAAGAGCGGTGATACCCTGTCTGGAATTGCTGCACAGTATGGCCTTAACTGGCACACCCTGGCACAACGTAATAATTTACAAAGTCCTTACACCATTTACGTTGGGCAGAAGCTGGCCTTCTAATCATCTAGAATAATTTGTTTATAAAAAAGCAAAAGTGCTTAACAGCCTTTTGCTTTTTTGTCGTTTAAATCCTAAAATAAAAGGTAATATAAGTCCGTTCGTTTCAACGTAAGAAAGTAAGGGAGAGCCAATGGCGACGCGTATTTCTGGAGAATTACCAAACATTATCAAAATCAGCAGGCTTTTCAAGGTTCTGGGTAATCCCAAGCGACTGCAATTGATCTACCTCTTGATTCAAAAGTCCATGAGCGTTTCGGAGATTAGCTCGACGCTGAATTGGGAGCAGTCCGGTGTTTCTCACCAACTGCAGCTTCTCCGGAAGTATAACCTGGTCCAGCAGCACCGTCATGGTAAGGTGGTCATTTACCACCTCGACGACCCAAAAGTAATGACCCTAATTGCCGATGCCCTCAGCCATGCAGAGGATATAGTTAAGTAAAAAAACAGCTGACGAAGTTTCGTCAGCTGTTTTTTAGTATTTGTGCACGTCTTTTCAGACAAACTTGAGTTGGAATTGGTCGTCACTCTGAATGTCCTTAACCGTGACGTTTTCCCCGTCATGAAATTGGTCCTGGTCCACCCAAAAGCCAGGATGCTCATGGCTATAAAATTTAAAGTTGTAGTATGGTGCTGAGCTCTCTTCACTAACCTTCATCACCCCTTGGGAACCATCGGAGCAATGAATCGTTTGCGTCTTATAATTATCATGGACAAAAATCGTCGTCACTTCTAACACCTCCATTATGGATTATAGCATAACTTTGGTATACCTAAAAATAAAAAGCATTGTCATTTAAATTAATGATCGATTAAGTTAATAATGTTGATTAAGTTGCACTTACTCTACACTTAAAAAGAAGGGCCCACCGCGTTTTTACACGCGAAGGGTCCCTTCTTTATTTGAATATTAGTCGGCCGTAAGGGCATCGATTGGGTTCAGGCGGGCTGCACGCCGGGCCGGCAGCAGTGCCGCGATGAAGGAAATTACTACCGCAACCACAAACGCGAAGATCACATTCCCGGCCGTTATCTGGACGATGTTGTACTTAATCATCCCGTATAAGGCGTGGTTCAGAATTACGGTTACGACAATGACAATAACCAGTGCTAAGACCGCTGAGAACAACCCAATAAAGATTGACTCTGAAGTGAACAGACGACGAATATCTTTCTTCCGCTCACCAAGTGCCCGCAGGATCCCGATTTCCTTGGTCCGTTCCGATACCGACATGTACATCGTCACGATGATCATCAGTGCGGAGACGAGAAGGGAGATTCCGGCAATGGCGGCAAGAATAGTCGAGGCAAGGTGGACGTATGTGTTAACCGTCTTCAGGATCGAGCCAACCGTAATTGCCCCAAACATGCGCTCACCCTTGGCATTCTTGAGGTTGTTAATGCGGTTAGCAACCTTTTGAACATCAGAGAGGCTGTTGGCACTCACCGCCACAAAGTTCGGGCTAGTGACGGCGCCGCTGCCCCGCAGCATCCGTTGCATTGTACCGTAGCTAACCGTTGTCTGGGCACTAGCTCCTTCACTGAGGCCAGCCACCTTCACCGTCCCGTTAATGGCAACCGGGTCCCCCTTACTGTTTACCCAGTTAAAGGAAATGTTAACCGGCTGGCCAATAATCTTGCGGTAATTCTTCGCATCGGTCAGCTGGATGGCCTGTTGCTTCGTCAGGACGATCTCATTACTACCTGGCCGGTGACCATGCTTGATCGAACTGGATGTCACTGACTTATTCCAGGTTGTCAGTGTGGTCCCACTCTGTTGCAGTTTCTTGTACGACAGGCGGTAACCACTGATTATGTTCCCCTTTTGGACGCTGGACACCCCATCGACCTTACTTAGCCGGTGGAGGGCCCCACTATCAATCATCATTGACTGGGGATCTGCGGAAAGGTTTTGCATCAGTGATGATTGGATCTGGTCCTGGGTAAGATGCTTCCCGGTCGGGTTCTTGAATACCGTGATTGACCGGGGGTTGGTCAAGGAATTAATTTGGTTTTGGATATAGCCATTAATCCCGTTGCCCAGGCCACTAAAGAGGAGGACGGCAAAAATACCAATTGCCGTTCCCAGCATGATCAGTGAGTTGCGCCAGAAGTTATACATCAGGTGCTTAAAAGACATCCGGTAGCTGGCCATCGCCGGGAGCTGCTGGGACTTAATCACTGTGGGGTCCTTAGGGAGGTCATAGGCTGGCCGGAGCCGTTCGTCCCCATCAATTTTCCCATCGGCTAAGTGGACGACCCGGGTTCCATGGTCGGCAACTTCCTGGGAGTGGGTAACCGCAATGACCAGCTTACCATCCTTGGCAATCTGGTCCAGCAATGTCAGAACCTCCTGGGTATTTTGTGAATCAAGGGCCCCCGTCGGCTCATCGGCAATAATGATCTGGGGGTCACTGGCAAGGGCCCGGGCAATTGCCACCCGCTGCTTCTGTCCCCCAGACAGGTGGTTGGGATGCTTATGAGCCTGGTCGCTCAAGCCAACCTGGTCAAGGAGCTTTAACGCCCGCTTCTGGCGCTCTTCCCGGGAAAGTGAGGTCATGTCCAGGGCCACCAGGACGTTATCCAACACCGTTAAGTGGGAAATCAGGTTATACGACTGGTAGATGTAGCCGACCATTGACCGCCGGTAGTCATCCAACTGGTGCTCCTGCTTATGGTCAAGTGGGGTTCCCTTGATCAGGACCTCACCGGAAAAGTTACGGTCCAGCCCCCCGATGATGTTCATCAGGGTTGATTTTCCCCCGCCAGACTCACCTAAAATCGAAACAAACTCGCCCCGTTCAAACTGGAGGTCAATTCCCTTTAAGACCGGAAAGGCTTCTTTGTCAAGATAGTAGGCCTTCTTGATATTGTGCAATTCTAAAAAAGCCATTGTATTCTCCTTACATTTATTTAGTTTGATTATACCAAAAACCTGCTCAAGGCAAGGGAATCCTCAAGCAGGCTTTATCAAAAATTTATTTCCTGGGAAATATTTACCTTTCCATTGTGAGCTTACCATCCATCAACTGGTAGATATGGTCAGCAAACTCACGCAGCCGCATGTCATGGGTCACGACCACAATTGCCTTGTGGTGCTTAACGGCCATGTCCTTAAAGAGGCGGCCAACAACCTTCACCCGGTTACTGTCGAGTGCCGCTGTTGGTTCGTCCGCTAAGACAATTGGCGGGTTAGGGTACAGGGCGCGGGCAATCGCCACCCGTTGGTTCTGCCCACCGGACATCTCGTCTGGATAGTGGTTGGCGAGTTGGGAAACATCGAGTTCTTCAAGGAGGTTGTTCAGCTCCTCTTCTGACATATTTCCCGTCTTCTTAATCCGGCGAACCAGGGCAAATTGGTCCTTCACGGTCAGGTAGGGAAGCAGGTTGTACGACTGGAGGACAAAGCCAACCTTGTTCAACCGCAATTGGTCCCGTTCCTTAGTCGATAATTTATCTAAGGTTTCCCCTTCAACCGTGACCGTTCCCGTCGTTGGTGTTTGAAGGCCCCCGGCAATCGTCAGGAAGGTACTCTTGCCGGAACCAGAGGGACCCAGGATCAAGCTTAGTTCACCCAGGTCAGCCGTAAAGTTAACGTCATCTAACACCTGGACCTTACTGATTCCTTTACCGAAATCCTTACTGATGTTTTTGAGTTCAATTACTGACATTGCGTAACCTCCTAACTGTTGAGGGCCCTTACTGGGTCAACTTTCATAATCATCCGCACCGGTAGTAGGGCCCCAATTCCCCCAAGAAGGATGAGGACAAGGGAGATCAGACCAATCAATGGCCATTTCAAAACCAGCGGGACCGTCATCGGCATCAACCAAGCCGTCAGCAGGGTCAGAACCAGGCCACCGCATATCCCAGCGACCATCAGGATAACCGCCTGGTCAACCGTCGCCCCAACCAAGTGGCGGGCCGGAATTCCCTGGGCACGGAGCACGGCATAGTTGGGCATCTTCTGCATCGTGAGGATGTAGAGGAAGACCGCAATAATTACGAGGGAGATTACCATTAAGAAGCCAATCATAAACATAAAGGTACTGTTTTCTGCCGAGTAACCAGGAAGTTTCTGGATGAATTTGTCAATTGGGTAGTGGGCCAGCTTTTTGAACCGACTAGCACCCTCCTGCTGGTTGCTAATGATTCCACTGGCAACCACCTGGGGAGCAACTCCCCGGAGTGCACGCCAGGTCGAAAGGCGACCATAAACTACCGGGGCAACGTTTAACTGGGAATCCTTGGCGAAGCCCACCAGGCGGTAGTTTTCCGCTGTTGAGTTGAGCTTCACTTTGTCTCCCAGTTGGTAGCCCTTGGCCTTTAAGCTTTCATCAGCGACCAGCTCATGCTTATTTTTGGCGTGCCGCCCGGCAACCAGGGGCATGTTATCCTTGGCAATATACTGTCCGGCATCAAGGCCAATAAACTGAACACTTTCCTTATGAGCCTTTCCCTGCGTCCGTTTCATGACGGCCGCGGTTTGACCAACGAGGGCCTCGTGCTTATTGAGGGAACGACCGGCCAGCTGGTCCTTAGTGATGACGGACTGACCCATATTATCATTGGCATTCTTGTTCAAAAATACCGTCTGGGCGTCCCACGTTGTCAAGGCGGCCTTATTCTCGTTCGCCAGGCCCAGCATCATTCCCATTAGGATGAACATTAGGTAGCTAATCATCACGATCATGGCAATGATCAGTCCATACCGGACCTTCTCGTGTTTAATCTCTTTTAAAGCTAAAAACATCCTACCCCTCCTTTGCCAGGAGCGCCGTCAAAGCGGCCCTTAATCGTTTCAGTATTTGGTCACTACTGTCCGGGTAGCGCAGCCCTTCCTTGATTGCCTCATGAACAAGCGTCATGACGGCCCACTCGGTCGCCGTCACCGGGCGCAACGTGGAATCAACCGGTTGCAGTAACGCCTCATTGACGGCGAAATGCCGCTTTACCAACTCATAGTAGGGACTGGTATTCACTTGGCTAATAAAGGCGGCCACCTGGTCAACATACGCCGCAGCAGATTGAAGGCGGTGGGCACGGATATCGTAATCGTGAAGCTTAAGCAGCGCCTCATGATACAGGTAGGTATACGCATCTGGCAGGTCGGTAAAGTACTTGTAGAAGGCCCCCCGGGCGATCCCGGCGTCCTTAACAATCCGGGCCACCTGGGCATCTGCCAGGTTGTGGGCACTAAATTCAGTTAGCAACGCCTGCCGGACGGTTTCCTGCTTAGCTGCCGGTAGGTTTTCAAAGGTTTTGCTTGGCACGTTTAACCCCTCCTTAAGTGACACGGTGTCACCAAACTTTATAAGTATCATAGCAGCCTGGTGACACCGTGTCAATATTACTGAAATAAAAAAAGCATTTCCCGGGAAATAATCCTGGGGAATGCTTTCACCACTATTAAGCTTCTTCACCGGCAAGCTTAACAACGGCCTTGGAGACATTTTCAATCCGGTCGTTTACAAAGTCGTCCACTTGGTCGATCCCAAATTCATGGGAAAGAAGTGGCAGAACATCGACCTTACCAGATGCCATCAGGGCAATTGAATCTTCGAAGCAGTAAGGATTGATGAAGGCCCCTTGAATCTTCAACTGCTTTTGGAAGACTTCGTAACTGTTAATGGAGAACTTGTCGTCTGGGTTACCAACCCCGAACATTGAAACTTGGCCACCACGGGCAGCAGCTTCAACGGCTTGTTCTTGGGTTTCGGGACGACCAACGGCTTCGATGACGATGTCGTATTCGTTAGTTGGAATCTTTTCACCCTTCTTGGTGTTAATGGTCTTGGCACCAAAACGGTCGTGGTTAAGCTTCAGTTTTGCATCGTTGCGACCACTCAGGGTAACCTCGCTAACCCCGTATGCCTTCAGGGTTTGTACGAATAATTGACCCATGAAGCCATCACCGATAACCAATGCCTTTTGGTATGGGTGGATTTCCAGCAGGTCAACACCGTGAACGGCACATGATAATGGTTCCGTTACGGCAGCCGCCTTCAATGAAACACTGTCAGGGATTGCGTAAACAACCTTTGCAGGTGCCGTGAAGTAGTCTTCAAAACCACCGTCACGGGTAACCCCAACGGCAGACAGGTTTTCACACAGTTCAGGACGGGAAGTCCGGCAGTACTTACATTCACCACAGTAAATGTTCGGGTCAACTGTTACCCGGTCACCAACCTTGACGTTCTTAACGGCAGCACCAACCTTGGCAACCACCCCGGAGTTTTCGTGACCCAGGACGATTGGCGGAACGGCACTAGCCGATCCCGGCAAGCCAGCGTATAAGGCGTGGTCAGTCCCGCAAATACCAGCGTAGGCGGTGTGAACGAGTACTTCATCAGGCTTTACTTCTGGGGTTTCAACATCCTTAACTTCAAGCTGTTTAGTCCCTGTTAATACAAGTGCTTTCATAATCAATTCTCCTTATATAATGTAGTCGGCATAATTATAGTGAAGGATTACACTAGTTGTCAAACGTTTGACAGAAGTAACCGTTTCCAAATAATAATATGAAGAAAACTTCAAAATTTCTTAAATTTATTTAGAACAGTTGTGAAAACGTTTTATCCGTGTTAGTGGCTACCTATCAGCGCAATTGCTATTTAAGTTTATTGCGGTAAAATGCCTTGAGACCGGCAATCTTCCGTTGAAATGTAATATTTTTTATGCTAACCTAACAAAGTATTCGAATTAAGTTAATTTTGATTGTTGGTCAAGTTAACAAAATAAGATGAAAGGTGGATTTGGCGTGGACAACACAAAAAATCAACACAAGAAGCATCACTTGATAGAGTATGCTAACGGTAAGTCACTCGAAGAAATTAACGGAACGGTTGAGGTTCCTCATGGCAAGGGCTTCTTTAAGACCTTGTTTGCTTACTCCGGACCTGGTGCCCTCGTTGCGGTTGGGTACATGGATCCAGGTAACTGGGCTACTTCAATCACCGGTGGTCAAAGCTTCCAATACACCCTGATGACTACTATCTTGATTTCAAGTTTGATTGCGATGTTACTGCAATACATGGCGGCTAAACTCGGAATCGTGAGCCAAATGGACCTCGCCCAGGCAACACGGGCACGGACCGGTAAAGCGTTAGGGATTATTCTTTGGATCATGACGGAATTAGCCATCATGGCCACCGATATTGCGGAAGTTATTGGTGCGGCGATCGCCCTGAACCTGCTCTTCCACATTCCGTTGATCCCATCAGTATTCATTACTGTTCTTGATGTTTTAGTTCTGTTACTTTTGACAAAGATTGGTTTCCGGAAGATCGAAGCAATTGTTGCATGTTTAATTCTGGTTATCCTGTTCGTCTTCGCATACCAAGTTGCTTTGTCACGGCCTGACTGGGCCGCTGCCTTTGCTGGCTTGGTACCATCTGCTAAGGCGATTGCCCAGCACCCACAAATCGGTGGAATTACGCCACTGAGTGGTTCGCTGGGGATCATTGGGGCCACGGTTATGCCGCACAACCTGTACCTGCACTCCGCTATTTCACAAACACGGAAGATGGACCACAACGACCTTAACAGTATTCGGCAAACTGTTCGGTTTACCACTTGGGATTCCAACATTCAGCTGTCTTTGGCCTTCGTTGTTAACGCCCTCCTGCTGATCATGGGGGTTGCGGTCTTCAAGTACGGTGCCGTTAAGGATAGTTCATTCTTCGGTCTGTACGATGCTTTGAACAACACCTCAATGCTTTCCAACCCGATTCTGATTGCGGTTGCTAAGTCTGGTATTCTGTCAACGCTGTTCGCTGTTGCCCTGCTTGCTTCTGGTCAAAACTCAACCATTACTGGTACCTTGACCGGGCAGGTTATCATGGAAGGTTTCATTCACATGAAGATGCCACTGTGGGCACGGCGGTTAGTTACCCGTATCATTTCTGTTATTCCTGTTCTGGCCTGTGTTGCTATGACAAGCGGTGAATCCGTGATCCAACAACACTCGGCCTTGAACCTCCTGATGGAAAATTCACAGGTCTTTCTGGCCTTCGCCCTGCCATTCTCAATGTTGCCATTACTGATTATGACTAACAGTGAGGTTGAAATGGGTGAATTCAAGAACCGAATGTGGGTTAAGGTCTGTGGCTGGATCTCAGTTATTGCCCTGACCTTCTTGAACCTGTACAACCTGCCTTCAACTTACGAGGGCTTCGGTGTTTGGTCCAAGGGCACTTCCGATGTTCTGGCTTACCTGACCATTGTCATCATCTTGGTCCTGCTTGCTTGGACCTGTGGTGAACTCTACCGTGGTGACAAGCGCTTTGCTGCTGAAGGCAAGGGCTTTGGTCAACAAGAAGAGGAAATGAAGGACTCTGCTAAAGACTAATTTCTGAATCAAATATCTATCTAACTTGAATAGTGGATGGGAAAAGAAATAACTTTTCTCACCCGCTATTTGTTTACACCGTAATCTTCTATTCTTCACTTTTTCGTAAACGCATGTTCACAACTTCTTCACGGATTAGGGGTAAGGTTACAACAATCCCATAAATCCCCCAGATAGATTAAGAAGCAGCGGTCATTCACCTCGTGTTTGACCGTTGTTTTTCTTTTGTCACCCCCAATCAATGCTATAATATGGAAATGAATGCTATTTAGCCAGATGAGGTGAAATCATTGAATAATAATCAAGACAAGCGGCCGAGCCGTGTACAACTATACGATAGCCAGCCTAAGAAACGGGGGAACCGTCGTCCTCGTTTGGGTAGCAAAGCTAAAAAGAAAAAGGTATTTGGAAAGAAGCCTAACCGGGGCAAGCGGACCTTTAAGCTCCTCTTAACCCTCCTGCTCGCAATTCTTTTGGTGATGGTCATCATCTTCGTTGTTAAGCAGCAGAACCCGGTTAACACCACCAATAACGATGACACGACGGTGACGACAAGCTCCAAGAAACACAAGAAAAAGAGCAGCAGCAGTCACCACCACCGGCAATCAAGCACGACTGACGACGATGACGATGACAATACCGGGACTAGTGACACCTACACCGTCACGACCACGCCTCATCAATCAAACAGTCAGCAGTCCAACCAGGGACAAAGCAATGGTGGTACCAGCACAGGCAGCCAAAGCCAACAGGGTAACCAAAGCAACGGAAACAGCTCCAGCAGCAACACCCAGGGTCAGGGTAGCGGCAGCAACGGTGGTAACTCAAGTACCACCACGACCGTCCCAAGTGCCCCAGCAACTGGCGGAAATAATAATCGATGAAAATTTTTTATCAAATCCCTTGCCAAGCTGATTTTTGGTGTTATAATTTTAGTCAATTGAAGGATATGTATTTACCGAGTGCTCAACCAGGGAGACGTAACCTAGGCTGGAAGTTATGTCGAGTCGACCGTTAAATATACCACCTTCCTACTTTTACTGGCCGAAATAAGGCCGGTCGGGTCGTGTCCGTTACCACACCATAGAGAGAGTAGTAATACTCTGAACATGGGTGGAACCACGCTAACTATGTTAATTAACGTCCCTAATGCTTGTTGTCAGACAGACATTAGGGACGTTTTATTTTTTATAAAGGGAGAGATTTTTATGGCTCAAGTTGCAGTTATGTCCCCAAATGGATCAGTAAAGAAAATCGATCGGGATTCTAAGGAAGGATTACAAGCCCTCCGGAAGCTTTCAGCCCTGATGCTGAAGGCCGCTTTGAAGCAAGAATTCAAGGGAATTCGTCTTGGTGAAGCTAGCTTCGATGAAGATGGTTTCCACGTTGACTCCGACAAGGATGACCAACAAGTTTCCGCTGACGAACTGCCCGCATTGGAAGACGTTGTTAAGGGCATGGCCAAGGATGACGTTAAGGTTGAATTTGCCGAAGTCGCTGTTGACGACGCCCTGGCAGAAGTCAAGGACGACAAGTTCTCTACTGAATTAATCAAGGAAAACGCCAAGGACGGCAAGGTTGCCATGTACGTTCTCGGCGACGTCAAGGCCGTTGCCCAGGATGACATCCTGGTTTATGGTGACGTTGTTAAGAACCTCAAGCTCTTATCCGTTGCCGGTGCTTACTGGAAGGGCATGTCCTCCAACCCAATGCTGCAACGGATCTACGGGACCGTCTTCTACAAGAAGGACGAATTAGCTGACGACTTGAAGAAGCGTCAAGAAGCTAAGGAACGTGACCACCGGGTTATCGGTAACAAGCTCGACCTCTTCTTCGTTGATCCAAAGGTTGGTGCCGGTTTACCATACTGGATGCCTAAGGGGGCCACTATTCGGCGGACAATCGAACGTTACATCATTGACCGTGAAGTTGCCGATGACTACAAGCACGTTTACACCCCAGTTCTGATGAACCTGGATGCCTACAAGACTTCTGGTCACTGGGAACACTACCGTGACGACATGTTTCCACCAATGGACATGGGTGACGGTGAAATGCTTGAACTGCGGCCAATGAACTGCCCAAGCCACATTCAAATTTACAAGCACCACATCCGTTCCTACCGTGACCTGCCACTGCGGATTGCCGAACTGGGAATGATGCACCGTTACGAAAAGTCTGGTGCCCTCTCCGGTCTGCAACGGGTTCGTGAAATGACTTTGAACGATGGTCACACCTTCGTTGCCCTTGACCAAATCCGGACTGAATTCGCCAAGATTCTGAAGCTGATCATGTCCGTTTACAAGGACTTTGACATTACCGACTACAGCTTCCGTCTCTCCCTTCGTGACCCTAAGAACACGAAGAAGTACTACGCTAACGACGAGATGTGGGAGAAGTCCCAAAAGCTGTTGAAGGCTGCCATGGATGACCTGAACCTTGACTACTACGAAGCCGAAGGTGAAGCTGCCTTCTACGGTCCAAAGCTGGATATCCAAACCAAGACGGCCCTGGGGAACGACGAAACCATGTCCACTATTCAACTGGACTTCATGCTTCCTGACCGCTTCGGCTTAACTTACGTTGGTAAGGATGGTAAGGAACACATGCCAGTCATGATCCACCGTGGTGTTGTTGGGACCATGGAACGGTTCGTTGCTTACCTGACTGAAATCTACAAGGGTGCCTTCCCTACTTGGTTAGCTCCTGAACAAGTTCACATCATTCCAGTTAACGAAGATGCCCATGGTGCTTACGCCGACGACCTTGCTAAGAAGCTGAAGGCCGCTAACATCCGGGTCGTTGTTGACCACCGGAACGAAAAGATGGGCTACAAGATTCGTGAAGCCCAAACTCAAAAGGTACCATACACTCTGGTTGTCGGTGACGACGAAATGAAGAGCAATGGTGTCTCCGTCCGGAAGTACGGTGAAGAAGCCCAAAACGAAATGAGTCAGGATGACTTCATGAACGAAATCCTCGCTGACATCGCATCATACTCCCGCAAGAACTAATTACGTCCCCTATAAATAAAAATATCCCTGACGTTCGGAATATTACCGAATGTCAGGGATATTTTTTTATTAGTCACCATTACTCAGCTTGGGTAGGGCCAGGAAAATTACCAGCCCCACCGCGAACAGGACGCTGAGGGAGGCCACGCCCACCGTCGAACGCCCGGTCCACTGGGTTACGAGTCCCACAACCAGGGGCCCTAGGATAGCGGAGAATTTACCCAAAATGTTGTAGAAACCAAAGAACTCACTTGAAGCGTCCTTCGGGATTAGCTGGCCAAAGTATGACCGGCTAAGGGCCTGCAGCCCGCCCTGGCTCGTCCCAATCAGGATTGCCAAAAACCAGAAGTCAAACAGGCTGTCAAGCTTCAGTGCGTACAAGCAGATAAACAGGTAGACGATGATTCCCAAAAGAACTGCCAGCCGGGTTGAGGTCCGTTTTGCCAGCCACCCGTACAGAAGAGAGAACGGGAAGGCAATCAGCTGGACCATCAATAAAACCATCATCAGCATTGTCGTGTTCACGCCGAGGTCCTTCCCAATCGCGGTTGCCATGGTGAAAATGGTATCGACCCCGTCAATATAGAAGAAGTAAGCGACCAAGAACCAGGAAATCCGCCGGTACTTCCTAATATGACGGAAGGTGCGCCCCAGGCGGCGGAAACTATCAGTCAGCGGGTCCCTGACGGCCTGAACGCTAAAGCGCTGCTGACCGTGCCGGAGAAGGGGCCAGGCAAAGATTACCCACCAGACGGCGGCGAGGACAAAGCTGAACCGGGCCACCCCAAAGCTGGACAACAACCCGCCAAAGCCGTTCGTTAGTTGGGCACCAAGGAAAATGATGAAGGCTAACACGCCGCCCAGGTACCCCATCCCATAGCCGGTGGACGATACTAGGTCCATCTGACGGTCGTCAGCGACATCCGTCAGGAAACTATCGTAAAAGAGGTTCCCGCCGGAGTAGCCGATAATACTCAGGATATACAGGCCCAAGAGCCATTGCCAGTGGCGGGGTGACACCACCGCCAGGCCGAGTGTCAAGACAATCCCCGTCCAGGTAAAGACGTTTAGCCACCGCCGCTTCGAACGTGGGTAGTCCGCGAGCGCCCCAAGCAAGGGGGCCAGCAGGGACACTACCAGGGTGCCAAAGCTATTGGCGTAGCCCCAGAAGGCGGTGGAGTCGGCGGCACTGACTCCTCCGGCTTGGGCAACCGCCTTGAAGTAGACCGGTAAGACGGCGGTAATCACGAGGATCCCGTAACCGGAGTTTGCCCAGTCGTAAAAAATCCATTGCCACTGTTGCTTAGTGAATTTCACAGTTTCACTCACTTTCTAAATATTTCTTCAATTGCTTGCCCAGCGGTCGGGGCCGGGTAGTGGAGGCCGAGTAAGCGCGCGAAGGTTGGGCCCTCGTCAACCAGGTGGGCACCAGCAACCGTTGCGCCTGCCTGGACGTCTGGTCCCGCAAAAACCGCCGTTGTGAAGTAGTTCGGCTGGTCGGGCCCGTAGCCGTGAACACCGTGGTAACGGTCCGGGGTCCCGATGGAATCAGGGTCAACCTCTTCCACCACTGCGGGCCGGTTGACCTCGTCCGTGAAGTAATAACCCGGTTGGGCCTCAACCAGGAAGGCCGCTTTAGGATTGGCACCCAGTTTGACCGCCTCTGCACCATCGTAAATGTGTTGAACCCCCTCGGCCCGAGCAATCAGCTGCTTGACCTCGCCGTAATCAATATTGTGCCCCCGCACGTAGACGTATGTTTCCCCGTCACAGGTTTTGGCGGTCACCTTCCAGTTATTCTTGAAGGTGGTCTTACCATCAATCGGGGTCAGCCACCCTTCCCGTGCGAAGAGCATGTTCAGGTGTATCATCTTGTGGACGTTGATCTGGTAGTGGTCTCCTAAAATCACGAAGTTCGTCCGGTCATAGGTTCCGGCGTCCTTGGTGGCCCGAATCAGCCGGGCAACCCGGCCATCGAGTCGTTGCAGGGCAGTCTTGGCTTCCTTTGACCGTACCCCGTAACGGTGCCGCATGCTGTCCATGTCCACCAGGTGGATCAAAGTTAAGTCGGGGCGCTTGTTGCGGAGGGTATCGACGGCACAGGCGGTCACGAAGTCATCCAACCAGGGCTGCTTAATCCCGTGGCGGAGTTTCCCGTAGCGCTGGTTCATCTTGAGGAGGAACCACGGCGAGCTAGCCTTGAGTGAGACTAACACCTGGTTTGTCCAAATCCGGTTAGGGAAAATTTCGGCCAGGTTATAGTTAATCTTGCTCCCCGCGGTGACTGGCCAC
Organism: uncultured bacterium; assembly: GCA_905214235.1. Taxonomy (GTDB): domain Bacteria; phylum Bacillota; class Bacilli; order Lactobacillales; family Lactobacillaceae; genus Limosilactobacillus; species Limosilactobacillus avium. Next base: position 29,181 of record CAJMLF010000006.1, read on the forward strand.
AAAAAGGCGGCCGTGGTCATCCCCGCGGCCCGGGCCACATCATAAAGGGGCGTGGCCTTGACGTCCTTACGGTACCAGTACCAGTCCGGTGACTGCCGCCGCGGCTGGACTTTCGTGTTATTAACAATCCCGTGCACTGCCGGGTACTGGCCGGTGATAATCGAGGTGTGAGACGGGTAGGTCAGCGTCGGGTAGATACCCTGGACACGCTTTACCCACGTTCCCTGCTGAATTAGCTTATCAAGGTTCGGCACCAGGTCGCGCAGTTCGGCCAGGTCCCGGTAGCCAAGTGAATCCAGTGAGATTACAACAAGCTTATATTGGGTCATGATTGTTACTTCCTTTTTCAAAGTTACCCTTCTATTTTATGATGGATTAGGAAGAAATGCGAAACCTTTTTACCCGGAGGAAATTTTGGGAGGTGGGCCCCGGGAAAAAAGCCCCCTCCCCACCGGAAAATACTAATAATGTTAAGCGCCAGAATTTGAACCGCTGCTTTATTTAATGTAAACTTAAGGTTCGGACATATATAGAGAAAGGAATCGAAACAATTATGAAAAATCAGATTGGCAAAGGCAGTAGCCCGAAGGAAAAGACTCTCGGACTATTTGACCTTTCAATCCTTGGAATTGGCGCAATCATCGGTACAGGGATCCTCGTCCTCACCGGAATTGTCGCGTCAACCGATGCGGGCCCCGGAATCGTCTTTTCGTTTTTAATTGCGGCCCTAGCGAGTGGGTTGATTGGGCTTTGCTATTCGGAGCTCACCACTAGCTTGCCGAATTCCGGAAGTGCGTTTTTCTATGCCTGGGTATCAATCGGTAAGTTTGTCGCGTTTCTCGCCGGCTGGACCCTGATTGGGGTCTACGTCACCACCACGGCAACGGTTGCCAACGGCTGGACCGGGTATGTCCAATCATTCTTAGAAGTTTTGGGAATTAACCTGCCCCACCAGTTCCTCGTCAACCCCGCTGCGGATGGTTACATCAACCTGCCAGCGGTCCTGATGATCATCCTAATGACCATCATCCTAACCCGGGGAACGAGCGAAAGTAAGCTGGTCAACAACTTCCTGGTTGGGGTCAAGATATTCATTATCGTCTTGTTCATCGTGGTCAGCATCTGGGACGTCAAGGCCACCAACTGGCACCCCTTCCTCCCGTACGGCGTGAAGGGGATCTTCACCGGTGCTTCAGCGGTTTTCTTCTCCTTCCTGGGCTTTGACGCCCTCGCAACGTCGGCGGAGGATGCCAAGGACGTCGGCCACACGATCCCCCGGGCAATCGTCCTCTGCTTGACGGTCTCCACAACCCTCTACATCCTAGTCAGCCTAGTGATGACGGGGGTAGTGCGTTACACCAAGCTGAACGTTTCCGAGGCGATGTCTTACGTACTGCTCAGTGAGGGCCATAACTATGTCGCCGAGATTGTCTCCTTAGGGGCGGTCCTTGGAATCATGGCCGTGGTGTTTGCCTTTATTTACGCCGGGTCCAACATTCTTAAGTCAATGAGCCGGTCCCGCTTTCTGCCCAAGGGCTTTGCCAAGTTAAACGCCCATACCCAGAGTCCGAACCGGGCCATCTGGCTAATCGGCCTGGCCTCCGCGGTGTTTGCTGGTGAGTTCGACCTCCACTACCTGGCCTTAATCGCCAACATTGGTTCCCTGATGGTCTTCATGCTCATCTCCTTGATCGTGATCATCCTCCGGTATAAGTACCCGGAACTGGAGCGGCCATTCAAGGTCCCGTTTGGCAACGTAATCCCCACCTGTTCAATCCTGGTTTGCCTGGTCCTGCTGGTCAGCATCTCGCTCAAGGCATGGTTAACCTACCTGTTATGGATTGTCATCGGGCTAATTGTCTACTTCGCCTACTCACTCCGGCATGCGGACGAGTTTAACTTTACCGAAGATAAGTAGTCTATCGCGGCTGGCCTATTTGGCCAGCCGCTTTTGTAATTAATTTGCCAATTAGTGTTGACAATTAAATTAGAATTCGTTAAGATAATGACAATCAAATTAAGAAATGCTTAGAAGAGATGAGTAAGCAGGCGCAGCCATTACAGAGAACCGCGGTTGGTGGAAGGCGGGATGGCTAGACCTGTCGAAGATGGTCTTGGAGCAATGTTCGGGTGGCGAGCCAGACGTGAGCTGCCCACGAGTGACGTCCGATATAACGTCTAGGTTTACCTCCGGGTGTACCTACTGAGGAGTTGGCTGTGAGGCCGACTCAAATTAGGGTGGTAACACGTTAACTAATGATTAGCTTGACGTCCCTAGGAAAGGCACAGTTCTTTTCCTGGGGACGTTTTTTATTTGCTCCGCACCTGAACCCACCGCATACGAAAGGATCGATTATTATGACTGAATTCACAAAACGAACTGTTTCCCCATTCCGCTACGACGTTGTTGGTAGCTTTCTCCGTCCCCAAGCATTAAAGGACGCCCGGGCCAAGTTTGCGGCGGGCGAAATTAGCCAGGCCGACCTGACCGCCGTGGAGGACAAGTGCATCACCGAGTTAATTCAAAAAGAAGTTGCCGCCGGACTGCAGGCCGTCACGGATGGTGAATTTCGGCGGAGCTACTGGCACCTTGACTTCTTCTGGGGACTACAAGGGGTCAAGCACGTTAACTTGAAGCATGGCTACTTCTTCCATGACGAAGAGACCCGGAACGATTCAGCCCAGGTGGCCGGCAAGATCAGCGGTGAAAACCACCCCTTTGTCAACTACTTCAAGTTTGTCCAGGACCACGTTCCTGCTGGGGTCCAGGTCAAGCAGACCATCCCCGCACCAGCTCAGTTTTTAGAAGAGTTAATCCGGCCCGAAAACCAGGCCAGCGTTAAGGACAACTACGCTTCTGTTGAAGAGCTGGACCACGACGTTGCGGCCGCCTACCACCAAGTAATTGAAGACCTCTACGCCGCTGGTTGCCGAACCCTCCAACTCGATGACTGTACCTGGGGAATCTCCGTCAATAACTTTGCCAACCTTAAGAAGAAGGACCCCAACGCTGATACGTCTGCACTGAAGCAGCTCCAAGAACGGTTCCTAAAAGTAAATAACGCCGCCATTGCAGACCTGCCAGCGGACTTAACGGTCAACACTCACGTTTGCCGGGGGAACTACCACTCAACTTGGGCTGCCGCGGGTGGCTATGGTCCCGTCGCTGACACCCTCCTCGCCCAGGAAAACGTGCAGGCCTTTTACCTGGAATACGACTCCGACCGGGCTGGTGGCTTTGAACCCCTTGCTAAGGTTCCTGATGATAAGTACGTTGTCTTGGGGCTCATCACGTCCAAGTCCGGCCAGCTGGAAGACAAGCAGACCATCATCGACCGGATTCACGAAGCAGCAAAGTACCACCCGTTGGACCACCTCTGCTTAAGTCCCCAGTGTGGGTTTGCCTCAACTGAGGAAGGAAACATCCTCACCGAGGACCAACAATGGAAGAAAGTCGCCCTCGTTAAGGAAATTGCCACCGAAGTCTGGGGCTAATTCTGCCGATATATACACCTCCTGAATACGAAGAAATGGACCAGTGGGATAATCTCACTGATCCATTTTTATTAACCTAATCCATATAATCACCAACAACGGGGATCCCCGGTAAGACACTGTCACCGTGGGCTACCCGTCTTTTTAATGGTTCCGTCAAATCCTGGCCCGCTGTGTAGCCGTGGTGCTTACCACCCTGCCAGGAAGCATCTTCGGAAACGTCATAGACCTTGCCATCGATTGCGATGTACGCGGGGCGGCCATCCTGGCCATCATACTTTTGTAACTCTTCCTTAGTGAACGTCTTTGCCATACCGGTTTCCTCCCTTTTCCATTCTTTTGGTAGTTTAACTATACCGGGGCCGGCAATAAAAAGCACGCTTTCTGCTCAGCCTTAAGGGAAAGTTACAAGTCCTTAACCATGGTCAACCAGGTCTCGTCCGCATGGCTGGAAGGTGACACCCCCGCCTGATGAAAACCGTTATGCTCATAAAAGGGAACGTTTTTGGCCAGGGAGTCTAGCACAACTGACTGCCGCTTGCTTGCCCGGGCTACCCGCGCCAGGGCGTCCAAGAGCTGGCTGCCAACGCCCTTTCCCCGGTAGGCCGGGGCCACCGCAAGTGAGAGCACCAGCTGGTAGCCACCCGTAGGCAGGTTAGTCGGGGCCGTTTCGTACATCTGGTCGTCGATCACCCGGGTACTAACTGCCGGGCCGACGATAAAACCGACTACCCGGTCCCCAGCCTTGGCCACTAAAAAGGTGTCCGGCAACTTGTTGAGCCGGTCCTGAAAAGCCGCCGGACTCCCAGCCTCAGCCGGACTAAAGCCCGCCCGTTCAATTGCAACTACCGCGGGCAAGTCTGCTTGTTGGACATTACTGATTTTGATCATGGGTGACCTCCTTCATTTCCTTAATAAAAATATTGCCAACGTTTGGTAGGCGGTTATCCTTGCGCCAAACTAAAATATTCTGATCAACTAGCGCCGGGGTGAGGGGCCGAAAGACCAGGTTGTCTTCTGCTTGATTTTTAATCAGCCCCTCGTAGGTCATTACCGCGCACGCACCGGTCTTGGCCAACAAGGCCGCGTTAAAGACCAGGTTATACTGACCGACAAAGTTGAAGTGGTTCAGTGCCATCCCCGCCCACTGACGAAAGGTGTCCTGGCGTATGGTTTGCCCCGACGTCATCAGTGGCTGGCCAACCAGGTCCGCAGGGGTAATGGCCTCCTTTTGTGCCAGTGGCGAATCGGCCGCCACGACAATCCCCCACCGGTTAACCCCACTAAGGGGCATGGTGTTGTATTCAATCAGGTTTTCGTGCCCCATCAGGATGGCAAACTCAATCAAGCCCGTATCCAGCTGGTGGCGTAAAAACTCACTGTCCCCGCTCACCAGGTTGAGGCGAATCTGGGGAAACTTGGCCATGATGTGTTTGATGCAGGCCATCACGGGTTGGACGGCCCGACTTTCGCCCGCACCGATGTTGATGACACCACTCACCACCGCTTTTTTCTGCAGCTGGTCAGTAGTCCGGTCCACCAGGGTGGTGATTTCCTGGGCCCGGTCAAAGAGGTAGGACCCCTCCTGCGTAAGTTTGATTTGCCGGTGCCCCCGCTCAAAGAGGGTAACCCCCAGCTCGTTTTCGAGCTCCTTCATCTGACGGGAAAGGGCCGGTTGCGAGATGTGGAGAACCTGCGCCGCACCGGAAATATTTCCTTCCCGGACAATCTCATTGAAATAACGTAGTACCCGAACTTCCATCGTCAGTCCTCCTATGCATAATACTTATATTTTCCCATATATTATAAGTATTTTACAGGAGCACGCCAACTGTTTATCCTAGTAATAACCAGAAAGGAGAGTTAATGGATGACAACTAACATGAAAGCCACAAGCCAAGAAATCGCCCAGGTGGTCACCACTAACCAGCCCCTCGTTCAGGAGCTCAACACTGGCGTCCACACCGACCAAGAGGTGCGCCAAGTCGTTGCGCAGATCACGGGACAGGCAATTGACCCGTCCGTTGAAATTCGCCTGCCATTTTACACCGACTTCGGACGCCATCTTCAAATTGGGAAAAACGTCTTTATTAATAGTGGCGTCACCTTTACGGACCTTGGCGGCATTCAATTAGCGGACCGGGGCCTGATTGGTCCCAACGCCACCCTTGTCTCCGTCAACCACCCCCTCGACCCGGCCGACCGCCGCAACCTTGAGCTCAAGCCAATCAAGGTGGGCACGAACGCCTGGATTGGGGCCAACGACACCATCTTACCAGGAGTAACCATCGGCGAAAATGCGGTTGTTGCGGCGGGGGCCATCGTCACTAAGGATGTCCCAGCTAACACCGTTGTCGCCGGAGTTCCCGCAAAAGTCATTAAGAAAATAAAGGAGGACTAACCTATGTCATTACGATACATTACCGAACTCAATGAAAACGTCCACCGTGACCACGTCAGCTTCTTAAACCGCTACGGAATAAAAATTGCGGCTGACCTTTACTCCCCAAAGGAACGGACAGCAGAAAAGTACCCGGCTTTAATCGTGGGTGCGCCCTATGGTGGGGTAAAGGAGCAGGGTCCGGCCGTCTACGCCAACGAGCTCGCCCAGCGGGGCTTTGTGGTCCTGACCTTTGACCAGGTTTTCATGGGTGAATCTGGCGGCTGGCCACGCCACGTGTCATCTCCGGAGCTCTTCGCCGAATCATTTAGTGCCAGCGTTGACTACCTTGGGGTCCAGGTGCCCTTTGTTGACCGGGAGCGGATCGGGGTTATCGGGATCTGCGGCTCTGCCGGCTTTGCCCTTTCCGCAGCTGCCGTTGACCCCCGGATTAAGGCGGTGGTTACCGCTTCAATGTACGACATCACGGACATCCGCGGCATGATGAAGCCTAGCAAGGCCCAATTAGACAAGATGAAGACCCAGTTGGCTAACCAGCGGTGGACGGACTTTGCCAATGGCCAGCCGGAATACAAGCCGTCATTCCCTGACCACCCCTACCCGTCAGTTGATGACCTCCCGAAGATGGACCCCATCAACAATGAGTGGTTCCGCTTCTACGCTGTTCCCCGGGGCTTCCACCCCAATGCCCGGGGCGGCTTTACCACCACTTCCAACCTGGCGATGATGCAGTTCTCCGCCCTCGACCACATTGACGAGATTTCCCCACGGCCAATCCTGTTTATTTTTGGTGACCGGGCCCACTCCCGTGCCTTCTCCGAACGGGCGTATAATTTAGCCAAGGGGCCAAAGGAAAAGTACATCGTTGACGACTGTGAACACATTGACCTGTATGACCAGGTTGATAAGATTCCGTTTGCCAAGATCCAAAGCTTTTTTAATGACCACCTTAACTAATTGATATGGATGTGAGCACTTTGAAAAGATTTCCCCTGATTACGATACTAACCACCATCCTCGCCTTTTGCTGTCTCGCTGTTTCGAGCCGGGCGATGGCTATCCAGCACTACCGGCAGTCGACCGTGCCAACCATCTTCGTCCACGGCTGGGGCTCCAGTGCCCGGGCGGAAGATAAGATGGCCCGGGCCGCCCAACGCGCCGGCGTTACCAAGACAATTGTCCGCGCCAACGTCGATCGCCAGGGAAAGGTGTCGTTTGACCGCAACATCCCCAAGGGGGCAATTAACCCCATCGTGGAGGTCAACCTCGCTGATAACAAGCTTAGCCACTACAAGGATAACTACACGGCTGGCTACCACCACGGCGGCACCTACGTCAAGAACGTGGTTAAGGCCTTAGAAAAACGCGGGCACTACCCGGCATTTAACTTTGTGGGGCACTCGATGGGTAACCTGGAGATTGCCAACTACATCAATGACAATGCCGGTCACCTGCCGAAGATCAACCACCTGGTTGCCATTGCTGGCCACTATAACGGCCTGGTCGGGCAATCAACGGCCGAAAGTGCGGTCAACCAGGAGGGTAAACCGACGCGGGAGGACTCCTGCTTCAAGGCCCTCCTTGGTCTCCGGCAGAACTTCCCCCGCAATACCCGGGTGTTAAACATCTACGGCAACCTCGATAACGGCTCTAACTCCGACGGTGATGTTCCCGTTAACTCGGCAAAATCGTTGAAGTACCTGGTTGCCAACCGGGCGAAGTCTTACCAGGAGCTTGAACTGCACGGTAAGAGTGCCCAGCACAGCCGGCTCCACAACAATAACCACCAGGTTGACCAGGCATTGATCAACTTCCTGTGGGCAAAATAAAGGGATCCCCCCCTCCCCTCATATAGCCTTTACTACTCAACGACTAGGAAATTATTCCTGGTCGTTTTTTTGCTGTTTAAAAAATTTCACCGGCTACCTATTGTCGGTAGTCGGTGAAGTGATGTGTAAGTTAGTTATTTAATAATTGCAGTTACTTAATTCCTTTAATGAAGAAGATCAAAATTGAACCTAAAACAGCTGAAACACAGGCTGCAGGGAAGATATATCCATAACCACCCATGTTAATTGCAGTTGCGGCAACAATTGGGCCAAAAATCTGCCCAGCACTGTTTGCCATGTTCAACAGACCTAAGTCTTTAGCAGCAGTTTTCTCGTTTGGTAATACGTCAATGTTCAACGCCTGATCCACGGAATTGTACATTCCAAATCCAATTCCGGCAATCACTGCGTAAGCCAACATTCCCCAAGTATTTGTTGTTAAACGTGGAACAAATACCCCTAAGGCAATGATCAGGCCAGCAGTAATAACAGGTAATTTCCTAACCTTCATCTTATCGGCCAATGGCCCGGAGATCAGTGACATAATAACCGCGGTAATCATTAAAATTATCGAAATCAGCGATACATATTGCTGGACTGCGCCACCCCTGAGCTTAATGTAGTCGGTAAAGATATATAAGGTATAGCCCGAAATGGCAAATTGAGAAATAATAATCATAAACTTACCAAATAAGGCTAGATAGAAGTTGCGGGCGTTATGAGTTGGGAAGACGAAGTTTGCAGAAAAGGCCTTCCAACCATCAATCTTTTCAACGGGCATATTCTTAGTTGACTGCTCGTGTAAAATCAGCGCCGCAATTGGTCCAGATACTAAGGTCATCGTGGCCATAACGTAAAAGCCCATTGTGTTATTGTACAAGAAATGGGAACCAATTACTGGTCCTAAGCCTTGCGCAGCAGCGGTTCCTAATGCATACATCCCAGACATCGTGCCCCGGAACTGTTCAGAGGTCCGGTCGGCAATTACTGCAACCAGTGGAGCTACGATCATATTTTGGAAAAGGACATATACAGAGTCACCGACAACAACACCAAATGCTGTCTTGGCATGACTCCAGGCAATAATACTAATGAATGAACCAATTGAACCAACAATTATCCATGGCGTCCGCCGTCCCCAACGTGAGCGGGTCCGGTCAGAAAGGCCACCCCAGATAATATTTGAAATTGTTGCCACGATCATTGCAACCGCAGACATTGTTGCAATAACGTTTTGCTTCGTTGCCGGATCAATGTCTTGGACCAGTTTTGGAACTGTAACCCCAACTAATCCAAGGTAAGGGCCAACCCAAAGAAAGTAGCCCAGAACAATCCCAATACAGGTTCTTACTGGAAACTTCTTCTGCTCTTCGTTAGTTGGTGTTTGCCATGGTTTTCTTTCGGTCGAATTATCCATATTTTTCACATCCCTTTTTAATCACGTCATTCAACCGTATTCAGCAAATGGTCCTATTCTTTCCAGAGGGCCTTGCCAACTGCATCGCTTGACGCGAACGGTCCGGGGATAGTCGAAATACCACGGTGGTTGCCAAAGTAGTCTTCACTGATTTGGATATCGTCACCTTCAGGCGTTTCAAATCGTTGCTCTGGCTCAAATGCTTCGCCCAGGATATCTGAATTAATAATGTTCGTCTTGTAATTACCAATTAGGTCGTAGACGTTCGTTTCAATTACTGGCTTGCCGTCTTTTTCAACTAGTTCAACCTTGGCTTCGTCATGATCGTTAACCAACTTGTTAACTTCTTTCTTCCATGCCTTAGCACCATTTAGGTAAACGTTGCCACCGGCCCAAACTGGAAGGTGTCCCAGGTGGTACGGCTGAAGATCATTCATATCATTTTCCTTAGCGTAGGTACCTTCAAGGCGTTTGAACGGTGCGTACCACTCGTCATAAGTCGGGTAGTCATCAAAGACAAAGGTCCCAACTTCTTCGTTATCTTCAGGGTTAGCTTCTGGAGCCCACTTTTGAACAAAGATGTTGTTGTAGAAACGATCATCCCCGTGCAGAATGGTTGAGAAGCCAGCTACTTCAGTCCGGTGCGGAATGTGGTATGGCGTGTACCGTTGACGATCAGGGCCCTTGCCTGGGTAATCCGTCCCGGTGCCAACATAGGTAAATGAACCAAGAATCAAGTTGTTAACCACCCCAAGGCCCTGGGTAGGAATCTTCAACGAGTCTTTAGAAAGTAGGAGGTTATTATCAATCAGCGTTGGCCCGTGACCAACCTCAACCCAGATATCCTGGCTTTCCATTGCCCCGTTAAGGCGGTGAGCAGTACCATCTGGTGCATAGTTGTGGTCAAACAGGTTTTGAGTAATTCGGGTTCCTTGAGCTTCCCAATCACACCAGAGACCCATTGTACAGTGGTCAAAGTGGTTCCGCCGGTAAATTACATCAATTGCCGCATGCATCTTAATACCGGCAATTTCGGCTCCGGCAAGTTCTTGCATATTGTTGATGTGGTGAACATGGTTGTCTTCAATCAGACTGAAGACGCCCCCTTGCCGGCCAACGATTCCGTCCTGTTCACAATCGTGAATGTTACACCGCCGAACGATGTGGTGACCAATCTTTTCCTTTAGCCAACCATCGTATTGTCCCCGACAAACGGCTTCCCTTTCCATTTGTGTCGGGCTCTTGATGTGTTTGTAAGTAAAGTAGTGGTCATTGTTAGGATCCTTATATTTACCAAGGGAAATTCCTGCACACCGGCTCAAACTAATATCACAGTCCTCAATAATCCAGCCCTTTGACCAGTGAGGGCCAATCATTCCATCTTGGAAGGCAGCCGGTGGAGCCCAAGTGGTAGCCGCCTTGTTAACAGTGAAGCCTGCAAAAGTGATGTAGTTAACACCCGTCTTCTTTGGCCAGAAGCATTCCCGACGTACGTTAATATCAACGTCTTCATGGTTAGGATCCTTGCCTTGGAAGTTAGCGTAAATGACCGTCTCGTTCCGGTCCTTGTCTTGTTCGGTGTACCACTTATAAACTGAATTTGCCGGGTCCCACGAACGTGCATAAACTTCACCTTTAATACAATCTTCTAGCGAAGTAGTTTCATAGAAGTGAATATTATTCATGTAAACAGCCCCGGTATGCTTATCAACCGGACCAAAATACCAGTCACCAACAACAAATGTTGTGTACGGGTTGTATGACCCAAAAATACTGTTATTAATCCGAGCAACCCAAACATTGTCCTTGTACTTTTCCCAGTTAGTTACCTTTTCTGCCCCGGTAATTGTTGCCTTGAGAGGTTCAACACTGCGGTAAACAATTCGAGCGTCCTTTGTTCCGGCGTGAATTGGGTTAACATTTTCCCGGTAAGTACCAGGGAACACGAGAACTTCATCACCAGGTTCAGCAACCTGGGCAGCCTCGTTAATTAGCTTGAAAGGTCGTTCTTGAGTACCGTTGCCGTCAAATGTCGCATTAGCATCAACATAAATCTTCATTCATGACAGCTCCAATCATTTTGTGTAAAATTAAATAGTAACAATACCTGCAAGCGCTTACGTATTTAATTATGCAGAATCAATTCAGGGATATCTTGCATTTTCCTACGAATTTTTGGATATAAGTAAGCGGAGGGATTTTTATGAATCTATTACGTCAGTACCTCAGAACAACCAGTTTTGCTTACAGTATCATCAGAAACGGCCAGATTATTGAAAAAGATAGGGATAACTTACTGGCGGGAACGTTCAATGCAAAAAAATTCGCCCTCACCAGCAGGCAAAGACGACTCGTTACTTTTTACAAACTTAAGGGACAAAATATTATCACCGCTATTATTAGACATCACAATTACTACTACGTAATTGGGCCTGTTATTATCAGCACCAATGACCAAGATAAGACACCCCAGCCTTTCTTAGTCAGCAGTGCCCACCTCAAGCATTTCTCGGCTGATCGTTTCATTATGGTTATTGCCCTATGCATTAACCTGTTAGGCGCATACATCAATTCTAAAAAACTGCAGCTTCGTTACCGGCGACCCATTTATACCAACACAAGCTTTAAGAAGAGCAGTTTCATCCGTCTGAACAACAATGGCGCCCATGTTAACTACGCCTTTGAAAAGCAAATCAATAACGCTATCCTTTGTGGCGACCAAGCGGAAATTCATACGGCCTTAACCCGCTTATACCATTCCGGGCGAATTGGCATTTTGAGCAATAAGGGTGAATTACGCAATATCATTGACTTTGGCATCATTGTTGTTTCAACCAACATCCGGGTAGCCTTAAGAAGCGGGATGAACTTCGAACTTGCTTACAGTCTGAACGATTACTACGTTCACCGTTTAGAAGAGCAAAAGTCATTTCATGCCGTCATCAAATGCATTAAAGATAATTTAACCGACCTCAGCAAAGAAGTTAAACACGATATTACTACCGGTATGCCACCAACAATTGTCCGGGCCTACCGTCTCGTATCGACAAACCCCCAGGAGGACATTACGGTTGCGGAGGTAGCGAAACAGCTCAACATTTCACCAAACTACTTTTCTAGTCAGTTTAAAAAGTGGATGGGAATTAGTTTTACCCAGTTTCGGATTCTTGAAAAGATCAATTACGCCATTACCCTCCTCGTTTCATCAAACATGAACGTTTCAGAAATTGCGGCCCTACTTCACTTTAATGATCAAGCTTACTTCGCTAACCAATTTAAAAAGCACACCGGGTTTTCGCCAAACCAGGTGCGCAATAATCCTATTCTTATTAGTGATTGGAATATCTATAACTATCTAAAGGCTAAATGCCGACTATAGTCACTTACATTCTTCCTTACCCATCATAATTTTCAAGATAACGGGGTCCGAGGCTGCCAAGCCACTCCGGGTCAGTTCACCAAGGCCACGGATTGTTTCGTCGACGGAGTTGCTTACCAAGCCATTAGTTCCCGGAATCGTCACCCCTTGAAGGGCCAAGTTGACCGCCTTAAACATCGTCTGGACGGAGGTTGCCACCTTGATAGCACAGGAACAGCCGGCCCCATCACAGACCATCCCAGCGGCATCCCCAATCATGTTCTTAATTGCCCGACCGGCCACCTCAATGTCGTCGCTCAACAGGTAGGCAATTCCCGTGGCGGCGCCCATCGCAGCGGCATGGGTTGCACAGTAAGCCGACAGAATCGGCAAAAACGAGTGCACGTAGATCGCTGTCAGGTGGGATAGGGCCAGGGCCCGGATCAGCTGCTCGTCAGACGCCCGTTGCGCTTTGGCCACAACACACACCGGGACAGTGGCCGTGATTCCCTGGTTCCCGGAACCGGAGTTGGTAACTGCCGGCAGCTGGGCACCACCCATCCGCGCATCCGAAGCGGCAGCGGTGTATGACACCAGCCGGTTCAACAGGGAATTATCGTAGCCCAGGCTCTGCGGGTTATTCATCGCCCGACCGACCCGCATCCCGTAGTCATGCGTCAGCCCCTCCTTTGCCAGGGCCATGTTATCGACCTGGGCAAGTTTGATAAATTTCAGCTCTTCTAGGGGCGCCATTGTTGCCAAGTCCCAAATCTCCTGGAGCCGGCCCTGCTGCATGAAGAGTTCCCAATCGGCCAGGGAATCAACTGCGGGGCGGTCCTTTTCAAACACCACCGTCCCATTTTTCTTGATGCAGTAAATGTTTGTATGGTCTGCTGCGATATAAACCTCCACAGTATTGCCGCTGACGGTGGTAACCTTCACCTGAACGTAAAGCTTATCCTTGACGTCCGCCAGGGAAACGTGAATCTTGCCAGAACAGGCCAGGTCAGCAACCTGCTTGACCCCGGCCGCCGGAATTTCCGGAATCACCTTCATCCCCTTGCTAGGATCACCGAACAGGTAGCCCACGGCCGCCGCAACGGGCAGGCCAGGTTTCCCGGTCCCCGGAACGATCACCGCAATTGCGTTCTTCATAATATTCATCGACACACGAACGTCAATTTTAGCGGGTTCCTCGTGACCTAACTGCCCTGCACAAGTGGCAACGGCAAAAGCGACCGCAACGGGTTCCGTACACCCGGTTGCGACTGATACCCCGTTATGGAGGGCCTTTAAATACATTGCCTTCTTACTAGCTTCCATCTTTTCCTCCTCGTGTGAAACCTTATTCTGACGAGTGGTGAAACGTTTCACATGCTTCTTTCATATTAAATTATATCATCTTGATAATTTTTTATCACTAATAAATTATCAAGTTTACGGAAAAGATTTCACTAGTGGTTAGCCACCTTGGTGTTTAAATAACATCTTAAAGGCTTGGGCGAGGTTGTGATTGACAACGAGGAAGCTAGTTGAGTCACTCGCCCTAAGAAATGGGTATTCTTGCTTGAGTCTCTTCAGTAGATAATTCATTCCGTATTCATTGACGAAGTGACTACCGGGATTATTTTGATACCGTTCCTTGGCCATCGCCAACATTTGGTTCCAAACGAAGCGATCATTACCAAACATCTGCCACAATTGTTCCCTTTGCTGGGCATTGGGATATAGACGAAGTTTAATCCCCTTTATAACTTGCGCCATTTTCACCACAATCTTTCATCATCGGCCAGTCAACAAAGCTAATTAATACCTGAACATCACTCTCTGTTAAGAATATTATATCATATCCTAAAACGTGCGTTCGATTAAAGGATTAAAAATAGGCAATTCATCACGTCCTTAAAAGAACGTGTTTCCTTGCCTGTTTTCAAAAATAATTCCCCTCTTGTATTGCTTCAACATGTTTGTTACTATTAGTAAGTGAAATGAACGAACAAGGAGGAATTAACTATGGAATCAAAATTAAATGAATTACTAGCTAAGCGGCGCAGCATCTACGCCCTGGGTAACCATGTTAACGCCCAACCCGAAGAGATCTTTGACCTGGTGAAGGCCACCGTCCGCAACTCACCAAGTGCCTTCAATAGCCAAACCGTCCGGGCGGTTGTCCTCTTTAACCAGTCATCAGATAAGGTGTGGGATATCGTTGAGGCAACGCTGCAGAAGATTGTTAAGGACCCGGCCGCTTTCCAGAAGACCAAGGAAAAGATTGCCAGCTTCCGCGCCGGTTACGGAACAATCCTCTACCTCACTGACACGGCGACCGTTCATAAGCTAGAAAAGCAGTTCCCATCCTATGCCGCCAACTTTGGCCCGTGGGCAGAACAAGCAATCGGTGGTGCCCAGCAGGCAGTCTGGGCCGCCCTGGCCGAACAGGGAATTGGTGCAAGCCTCCAGCACTACAACCCGCTGATTGACGACGCCATTCACGAAGCATTCAAACTCCCCGCTAGCTGGCAATTAAGGGCAGAAATGCCGTTTGGCTCAATCGAAGCCCCTGCTGGTGAAAAGGATTACTTGGCGGAAAGCGACGTCTTCGAGCTAATTAAGTAACTACTAGTGAAAAAGCTCCTCATGGCCACAAGCCACGGGGAGCTTTTGGATGTTTCATGTGAAACACGACACCAATTTTCAAGGAAAGGGGGTAAAATAGGTGGTAGAAGGGGGACGGCAAATATGGAAAAGGCAACCGCATTCGATTTTTCACCAACTAACGATTCTTTCTTGGGGATTACGTCCCTGGGACGGTCCGACACATTGCCTGGCCACCATTATGGTCCCGCCGTCCGTCCCTACTACCTAATTCACTATATTCTCGCCGGTACGGGTACCTTCCGGGTGAGCGACGTTGAGTACCACCTCCACGCCGGCCAGGGCTTTTTAATTGAGCCCAATTACCAGACCTACTACGTTGCGGACGAGTACACCCCATGGTCTTATGTGTGGGTTGGTTTTACCGGTAAGTACGCCGATGAGCTGGTCAACCAGCTGGGCCTTTCCGAAGACCTGCCGACCTTCAATAACCAGTATTCCTACGAACTGGTTGACTGTATCAACCACATCATGAAGTTACCACCGGATAAGCCGGAAAACGAGCTGCTTGCCAACAGCTACCTCCTGCGCTTCCTCAGCTTTATCGCCCGGTCGAAGCCCATCAACGCGCCCCACACGATTTTGCAAAAGAACCGGTACGTTGACCAGGCCATTCAGTACCTGAGTACCCACATTGCTACGGCATCGACTGACCAATTGGCTAGGGCCGTCAGCCTGGACCGCAGTTACCTCAGTGGCCTTTTTAAGAAGACGACCGGGCTGACTCCCAGTCAGTATATCCGCAACTTCCGCATCACGAAGGCCCGCCACTTATTGGAGTCCTCCCAACTGACGATTGACGAGATTGCCCAGGCCAGTGGCTACGAGCACGCTAATTCCTTTTCCCGAATCTTCAAGCGAACGTACGGCCTCAACCCACGCGAATACCGCAAGCAGGCTCAGGGAAAACATAAATAAGGTCGCTAGTATCCCGAAATCTCGGATACTAACGACCTTTTTCATTACTTTGCTTCAAAGATAAACAGCCGACTGTAAAAGTCAGTTACCTGCTTGGTGGCGGCTGACTGTTCCGACTCCGCATCGGAAACTACAAGGCCAATGTTAGCAAGTTCCTGACCATAGTAGCAGCCCCAATCCTGACCGTTTTCTTCCTTAACCTGGTATTCCTGGTCAGCCAAGAGGCCCGGAATATGCTGGAGGCGGTATTCCGCGTTAACGTCGTTGAGCATCTTAAAGTAGCCCAGTGCCGCGTGTCGTTGGTCGGGGGACACCACTAGCCAGGCGGTGAAATTCCCCTCAAACGGTGTCTTCAACCGGTAGAAGCGGCCAAATTGGAACAGGCGCCGGTACTTCTTCATGAAGGTAATTTGGTCCTTAATTTGGGCCAACTCAGCCCCCGTCAGCTTACCCAGGTCGAGTTCGTAGCCGAGGTCCCCAAAGAAGGCGACGTCACCCCGGGCCTTTAGCGGCGTCACCCGGTTGACCTGTTCGTTAGGACAAACCGAAACGTGGGCGCCCATCGCGCTGGTCGGGTAACAGTACGAGGTCCCGGTTTGAATCTTCAACCGCTCACCGGCATCGGAATCATCACTCGTCCAGGCCTGTGGCGCGTAGTACAACATCCCCGCGTCAAAACGGCCGCCACCGGAAGCACAGGATTCAAAGAGGACCTTCGGGAAGGCCTTGGTCAGTCGGTCGTAGAGTTTGTAAACCCCCAGAATGTAGCGGTGGAAGATCTCCCCCTGCTGGTCCGGACGGTAGGCGGCGGAGTAGCATTCAGTGATGTTCCGGTTCATGTCCCACTTCACATAGTCAACGTGCCCGTCCTTAATAACCTTGGCAACCAGCTGGTAAATATAATCCACCACTTCCGGTCGGGAAAAGTCGAGGACGTACTGGCGACGGCCCTGGGATGGGTGCCGGTCCGGCGTCTGGATGATGTAGTCAGGGTGGTTGCGGTAGAGGTCACTATCCTTATTGACCATCTCCGGTTCGAACCACAGGCCAAACTGCATCCCCAACTGGTGAATTTTCTTTGAAAGGCCGCTGATCCCATCGGGTAAGCGGTCGCGGTTGACCCACCAGTCACCTAGGCCGGCCGTTTCCTTTGTCCGTTCCCCAAACCAGCCATCGTCGAGGACAAACAATTCAACCCCCAGCTGCTGGGCCTGCTTGGCGAGCCGGAGCAGCTTTTCTTCGTTAAAGTCAAAGTAAGTGGCTTCCCAGTTATTAATCAAAATCGGCCGCTCGCGGTCACGCCAGTAGCCCCGGGCAAGGCGGGTCTGGTAAAGGCGGTGGAAAGTCTGACTGAGGCTGTTCAGACCCTTACTGGTGTAAGCCATCACCGCTTCCGGAGTTTGGAACGACTCCCCCGGCTTGAGCTTCCAGGAGAAGTGGAAGGGGTTGATCCCCATCTGGACCCGGGTTACCTTGTAGGCGTCCACCTCCGCCTGGGCGAGGAAGTTACCGCTGTATACGAGGGAAAAACCATACGCTGCCCCCTGGAATTCGTCAGTGTGGGGCCGCTTCAGAATAACAAACGGGTTTTGCATGTGGCTAGAAGCGCCCCGGGTACTACCCACGGACTGGATGCCGGGACGGAGGTGGGCCACCTTCTTTTGTCGTTCCCGGCCCCAGGCACCAGAGAATTGCACCCAGTCGTAGTCATCGTCCGGCAGGTCCAGGTTCATGCTCATCGCCGTTGTCAGCTGGTGGGTCGCAGTCCCCTGGTTAATGAAGTAAACACTGCGGGCAATCGCGTCGTGGTCCGTGAAGATCGTGTAGTAGAGGACCATCTCAACCTTGGTAAGGTCGTCGCGAAGGGTGACCGCCAGCGTTGTGGCCTCACCATCGTCCTCAGTATACGTAGCGGGAAGGCCGGACAGTGTTGGCTTTCCTGCTGAAATTTGGTGACTGACGTAGTGGAAGTTCGTAACCGTACTACCGTTGGGCTGTTCGAGTTCGACTGCCGGCATCCGGTAGTCGCTGGTTCCGTATGACGGGTACTCCTGCTTGACGTTCCCCAGCGAGAATCCATAATCATCATAGACGTAGCTCATCATCGGCCGGTAGCCATTTTCGACCAGGTAACCGTGGTCACCTCTGTCCGGGACCCGGGCACCGAAGTAGAGTTGGCCCAGTTGGCCGTTTCTCAGCACCTTAATAATGTAGCTAATGTGGTCATTATACAGGTGAAACTCCTGACTCGTTTGGTGGTACTTAATTGGCATTTTATCGTGCTCCCTTCACAAATTTAGTTTCATTCTAGCTAATAAAAGCGCTTTTGTCGTTGACCGGTCGTGGGTAAAAGGGAACATTTTGTGGGGTCCCATAATTGACGACTGCTCTGTTTCACTATATACTTATTTATATAAATTAGTATACGAAGGAGCAATTTGAATGGCACAGATTAATATCAAAGTTGATGACCAATTGAAGGATGACGTTAGCGCTATTTTCAACGAAATGGGACTCGATATTACAACCGGCATTAAGATTTACCTCAAGCGGGTCCAAAGAGACAGGAGAATCCCCTTTGACCTTACCAGTAACCAGTTTGACGCCCAAAAGCTTGCCCAGCGTCACCAGAACGGTGACCAAGAGGTCGTTGCCAACCTGAACGAGCTCTTCAACGCCCTTGCTAACCAGGGAACGTCAACGGGAATTGGCGGAACCATCCTTAAAAAACGTTAAAAAAAGAAGCTGGAGCCGACATACTCCAGCTTCTTTTTTGACTTAATTTGCCAGTTTCCCTTTAAATAGTTCAGATTTATGTTAAAATTCAAGAGTTAAAAGGGGCCATCAAAGTGATTGTTTCGTAAAACACGAACATTATTTTAACTGGTAGCGACACGGCAAAAGGAGAATTTGATGAATAACGATATTGAACAAGTCTTATACACCCAGACGCAGATTGACCACCGGATGGATGAAATCGCCAACCAACTGACGGAGAAGTACCAGGACCAGTGTCCCCTGATTGTCTCCGTCATGACGGGGGCGGTCGTCTTCACGGTGGAGATGATCAAACGTCTTAAGTTTAAGCTCAACCTGGACTACGTCGACGTCTCCAGCTACGCCGATGGTACCCAGTCAGCGGGAAAGGTCAAACTTGTTCAGGACCTGTCGTCAAACATTGAAGGGCGCCCCGTTATCATCATGGAAGACATCATCGACACCGGTCATACCCTGAAGTACCTGGCGGACCTGTTGAAGGGGCGTGGCGCCAAAAGCATCGAAATCTGTGCCCTCCTCGACAAGCCGGACCGCCGAGAAGTTGATGTCGAGGCGGACTACGTTGGTTTCAAGGTTCCCAATGAATTCATCGTTGGCTACGGGCTCGATTACAGCGGCCTCTACCGTAACCTCCCCTACATTGGAATCCTGAAACGGTCCGTTTACGAAAATTAAGATTATCCTATGGCACTCCGTCATCGTTTGGTAACGGGGTGCCTTTTATTTTTCAGCTAAGAAGGCGCTCACCCGGGAAAGGCCAGCCATCAAGTGATCACTTTCAAAGGCATAGCCAATCCGGACTGAATTCTCAACGCCAAAGCAGGCCCCGAGGACCAGGAGCGTCTGGTACTTGGCCATTAGCTGATCACGTGAACTACTCGGCCATTAATGACCGCGCTTCTGGGAACATAGAGTAGTATTTAGGATGTTATACCTGTATTCAAGATACCTAACTTACAGAACTCCACTCTTTTACCATGGCTAGTCCCTAGCCAATAGCTTTTAATCCTTGATGCAAGATATTAACTGCCGCATTAATATCGCGGTCGTGATGGGCACCACAGTTTTGGCAAGTCCATTCACGAATTTGTAACGGCTTTGGTCCGCTATGGTAACCACAGTGGCTACAAATTTGGCTGGTATAGTTTGGTTTAACAGTTACTAATTTCTTACCATACCAGGCACACTTATACGCCAACATGGTCCGGAACTGATACCAACTGGCATTTGCAATGGCCTTAGCTAGGCAATGATTTTTTTGAAGGTTTTTGGCTTTCAAATCTTCAATGACGATTACGTCGTATTGCTTAACCAAGGTCGTTGTTAGTTTATGCAAATAATCTTTACGCTGGCTCGCTACCTTAGCTTGGTAACGGGCCTTTTGCTGCTGTGCTCGTTGCCAGTTTTGGTAATCACTTAGTTCTTTCTTGAAGGTTTTGTGGTTATGGTTCCACTGACAGACGGCAACCGTCGCCTGATGCTTCCGTTTGGCATACTTACTTTGCCACCTGATTGCTTGCTTTTCTGCCCATTTAGCGTTAAAGGTTCCGTACTTAATCCCATCAGAACTAATGGCTAGATTAGCGATACCAACATCAATTCCGACTGCTTTTCCCGTCTTCTTTAAGTGTTCGGGAACCTCAACCGCCACTTGTAATGACAGATAGTAGCGGCCAGTGGGCTCGAGGCAAACCGTATAGCACTTAATCTTGTTATTAGCTAACCGGGTGGTTTTACTGGTTCGAATGCTACCCAGCTTAGGTAATCTCACTCGCCGCTTAGCAAGCACCCGACAAACTGACCGCCCCGTATAAGCTTGCCGAATAGCGCGACGCGATTTAAAACGTGGGTAACCACCTTGGCGTTTAAATAACATCTTAAAGGCTTGGGCGAGGTTGTGATTAACCACTAGAAAACTAGTTGAGTCACTCGCCCTAAGAAATGGGTATTCCTGTTTGAGTCTTTTCAGTAGATAATTCATTCCGTATTCATTGACAAAGTGACTACTGGGATTATTCTGATATCGCTCCTTGGCCATCGCCAACATTTGGTTCCAAACGAAGCGCTCGTTACCAAACATCTGCCATAATTGTTCCCTTTGCCGGCCATTGGGATATAGGCGAAGTTTGATCCCCTTTATAACTTGTGCCATTTTCACCACAATCTTTCATCATTGGCCAGTCAACAAAGCTAATTAATAACTGAACACCACTCTCTGTTAAGGACATTATATCATATTCTGAAACGTATGTTCGATTAAAAGATTAAAAATAGGCAATTCATCACGTCATTAAAAGAACATGTTTCCTTGCCCATTTTCAAAAAGCGGTGCTGGCCAAGGGGGCGTCGTAATAAAGTAAAGCAGTGGTCCCCGCAGTTGGCCGTTGCCACGAAATCTTATCCTGCCCGGCAACCCACTTGGTTAAAAGCTGGAGGTTTTCCCGGATAATCAGGCGGTTACGGTGCAGGATCTTTTGCCAGTTCTGCAGGGCCAGCGTACCGATCATCTCATCCACGACACCACAGGAAATGGTGGCATAGTCCCGGTGAGAAAGGAGTTGGGTCATCAGCGCCCGGTCACGAGTAGCAATCCAACCTAGGCGGAGGCCGGCCAGCGAGAAGGCCTTGGAAAAGCTACTGGTAGAAATTCCCTTTTCATAAAGGTCAATAATTGATGGTGAATACTGGTCGTCCTGGGTTAGGTGGCGGTAAACTTCGTCACATAAGACATAAGCATCAACGGACTTGGCAACCGTCACTACCTCTTCAAGTTTAGCTTCTGGTATCAGGGCCCCGGTTGGGTTATCGGGATTATTCAGGATGATCAGCTTGGTGTGCGGCGTCACCAGCTGCTTAAGTTCTTGGATGTCCGGGAGGTAGTGGTTCTCCTTGGTCAGGGGCAGTAACTTAACGGTTGCCCCCAGGGCCTGGGGAATCGACTCCAACTGCTGGTAAGTCAGCGTTACCACCACTACCTCGTCCCCGGGCTCGACCACCGTATTGAGGACCAGGTTATTGGCACCAATTGCGCCGTGCTCGGTCACAATGTCATCCGGTGCAAGCGGCGTCCGGTAGAGCTGGGCAATCCCCTGCTTCAGCTTGCTGGCCCCCTCAATTGCCCCGTAAGTTAGGCGCGTGTCCAATAGCTTAGTGGTAAATTCGTTTTCGTCGACTCCAGCAACTTTCAGGAGCGCCCGGAGGGAAAGCGGTGAGACACAGGTTTCACCCAAGTTGTACTGGGCCTTAGTTTCGTACTTATTCATCCACTGTTCTACTCCAAAATCCTTGATTTTCATCTGTTTGTCCTCCTTAAAAAATAAGGCACTTATAGCAAACCTTAGATGGCCAGGCCATCATACCTGCGGCTTACTATAAGTGCCTAGAGCTTACCCAACCGGTGTCGGGTAAGCCGTTTTTTAATTTGAAACTAATTTATTCTCTTTAGGCAGCATTGTCAAGGTACCAGCATAGAAAGATTTCCTTACAGCGGCGTCACCCGGTTAGGGTTAAGTACATCTAGGTAAAAACGGGCTTCATTGGCATTAGTACCATTCTCATCATCAGCATACTGACTAATAAGGGTGTACTTATGGCCGATTTGGCAATCGGTCATATATCCCTCAATGAAGAATCCCGAGTCTGCAGCGTTCTTATATTGCTGACCAAAACGTTTTGCCACGTCAGGCTGCTTATGATTCATTTTCATCCAGTCTTCCATTGGCATATCGTCGCAGATAAACTGCTTTGCTGATAAGACCTGGTTAGTGGTGTTATCAAGCATTATGAACCGGCGATATTTTTTAGTGTCATTGGTCGCGTGCCACCCCTCCGCAATAAAACTCAAGAAATTAGGGCTGATCTGTGCACCTATTGCGTGTCTTTCCCGATAAAGTTTAAAACTCTTAAGGTGGGCCGCATTTTCAGCTGTTGGTGCTGGTTGACCAATTGGCGCTGGTTGAGCTGGTTGACCAGCCACTAACTGCTTAGGATAGAACCAATGATCGACCGGAGTACTACCGTTACCAGCTTGGTCATTGGTCCACCGGCTAACGACCAGGAGCTCGTGGCCATCCCAAGCCTTATTATATGGGATGGTTATATTAAGCCCAGAGTTTGCCGCATTGGCGATATGTGGGAAGACCTTGGCAACGTCAGGACGGGATTGATTTGTCGTTACCAGCTGACGGGCAACCTCTATGCCGGCCGTATAGTCAAGGACGATGATGTAATGGTACTTCTTGCCATAGGCCAGATTATCCGCGTGCCAACCCGCAATAGTCATTTGCCCATCCTTTTCAACAAACTGGTCAAGGTTAGCACGGTCGTCATCGTCACCGAAAAGCCATTGTGGATCAAACCATTTATCGACATAGTTGCTGTTGGCGTCAGCGGCCCCAGTCCACCGACTGATAAATAGAACTTCATCGTTAACAAACGCTGGATTCAGGTCAAAGTTAAGGTCAAAGCCAGATTGGTTGGCGTTGAACACACCCGGGTATGCCTTGGCAACGTCCCCCCGGACATTATTATCCGTGACTTCTTGCCGTGCAATCTCCCGATTTTGGGTCTTATCATAAGCGATGATGTAGTGGTGACTGCGGTTCCCTATTGCCGCCTGGTTTGTTGCGTGCCAGCCATGAACACGAACCTGATTACCATTCAGCTCAACACCGTCAAGGTAAGCATAGTTATTCATATCGATATGAACTGGTAGCCAATAATCGGTACGCAGGCCTTCACCGTTCTTAGTGTCGTTACTGTAACGACTTACCAAGACTAAAGAGTCACCTAGGTTAGCATACGGGATCTCCAAACTTGCCCGGAAGCCTGCTTTTTGACTGTTAGCAATCCCCGGGTAAACCTTTTGGACGTCAGGACGGTTGATAATATCAGGTCCAGCAACCTTGACCCGCGCCAGTTCTGAGTTTGTTGTTTTGTCAAACATGATGGCATAGCGGTAAGGCAGGGTCTGACTAGCATCGGCTGCGTGCCAACCAGTTGCAACCACCTGTACGTTGCCCGCCGTTGATGACGGCGCCAGTTCTACCTTGTCCAGGTAACCCTTATTTTCATTATTAGTTGCTTGGCCATTTGTAGCAGCAAACTGCTGTTGGGTAGTCGCCGTCATGGTGGTGGAACTTTGGTTTGCCTGCTGAGCTACCGTTGCCGTTTGCGTCGGCGTCGTTGTATCAGCACTGGCATTGCTGGTCAGCATAATCCCCCAAGTTGCCAATGCAATTGTTGCCGTTAGCCACAGTTTGCCGGCTTTGTATAACTTCTTATGTTCTTTCATTAGAATGAAAACTCCCCTCAAAATAACTTGCAGACTTGTACCCGGTAAAGTGCAATCCTGCAGTATTTTAATTATATAGTTACTTTCCTAATAAAAGGGAGAAATCTGCGAACGCTTTCAAAAACATCGCTTTTAGCTGAAATATTGAGAGGAAAAATTTCAGTTTCTGCATAAAAGCAAAAAAAGGTGGTCAAAACGGACACAATCCGTTTTGACCACCCTAAAGCTGATTGGGCTAGCTGGATTCGAACCAGCGCATGACGGTACCAAAAACCGTTGCCTTACCGCTTGGCTATAGCCCAATAAAGTGACCCGTGCGGGATTTGAACCCACGATACCAGCGTGAAAGGCTGGTGTCTTAACCACTTGACTAACGGGTCATTCAACAGCATTAACTATTCTAATAAACTTCATCCTAAAAAGCAAGAACTTTTTACAATTTTATCTGCCGCCGGATCAGGTTGCCGTAAGAGTGTTGGCCGCTTTCAATCACCTTTGCCCGGTTTTCGGCCTTGATCCAGTAGTCGAGCTCCTTAGCCGCTGCCAGTGACCGGTACGTTTCCGGATAGTCTTTTTGGTAGGCCCGACGCTTGGCCGCCAGTGCTTCCTCGTAGACCCGCTGGCAGTCCGCCACCGTCTTGGCCCGGACCAGTGCTGTTTGATAGTCATCCACTGGGGTCACCCTCCTTGTACGTATAGGATTATCTATATAATCCTAATTCTTGAGAAACTCAGTTACCGTGTTCAGAATTCCATCTAGCTTGGCGCCCTCCAGCATGTGGTCCTCACCCTCCATTAGGTAAAGCTTGCTCTCGGGCAAAATAACGTTGTACTTGCGTGCGGCCTCGGGTGAAACGACCTTATCAGCGAGGCCATGAATGATCAGGGCTGGGCCAGCGAAGTGTTGGGCCGTCTCGTAAATTGGCAATAGTTGGGCGGTCCGGAAGTACTGACCACTAACGTCCTGGTCGTGTACCCGGACCTTCAACGGAATGTGGTTGGGGTCGTACTTGGTCCCCTGACACTCACCCACTAGGACATCGTCCTTCAGGGTCGCGGCCGGGGACATCAGGACGAGCTTGTTAATCACGTCGCGGTAGTAGGCCGCCAGCATTGAAGCTACGACCCCACCTTGGGAGTGGCCCACCAGGTCAATCGTTTTTGCACCCATCTTTGTCCGCGCAAAGTCAATGATTGCCATCCCGTCCAGCAATTCACCCAGCACTGTCATATTGGCGAAGTCGCCATCACTCTCACCACAACCAGCAAAGTCCATCCGCAAAGTTGCTAGGCCGGCCTTGTTCAGGGCGTGGGACAGGTCATAGAGAATTTTGCCAGCCTCATAGCCACGGTTTCCTTGGAAACCATGCATTAGGATCACGACATGGTCATTCTTGAGGCTGGTTGCCCCCTCCAGGACCCCACGGAGGGTGAGTCCGGAGCGTTTAATTTCAACTTTCATTTCTTCTTCCCCTTCTAGTGTTCGTTTGCTTGGCTGTAGTAAAAGGTGCCCTTGATTCCCTGGTCATGGTTGCCGAAATGGTTGCCAAAAATCGTGCAGCCCCCGGCATTCTTGGCCTTTTCCTTAACCTCAATCCGCAGCGTCCAGAAACTCTTATGCGAATCAATATCGCTAATCACGGTATCGGCAGCGTGGTGGCCGTCAATGAAAGAACCGTGCTTGGAAATCCGGAATGACTTCAGGATCCCGTACTGGTTCATATCATTGTAAACCCACTTTGGCGTGTACTTCCCCCGCACGTCTGAGAAGTCACCCGGGCTGGTCCAGGTCCCGATCTCGTACCCATCAAGGCTGACGGTAATGTCAGACGGCCACTTATTATTGGAGAACGGGAACTCGGAACTCAGCTCCGCCGACAACTCGATCATCTCCAAATCCTGGTCGGGGGTCAGGTAGTTGGGAATCTTGTATTCGATGTAACCCTTGGCAAACCACACCATCCCAGCCTGGTAACGTTGCGGGTCCACAAAGTAGCGTGGGTTGTCCACTTTACCAATGAAGCCCTTTTGCCCGGCCAGCCCGCACGAGGGCTTAACGTCAAAGTTGCTAAACTGGCCCACCGGGATCTCAACGTGGTAGTTCTCGTACGGAACGTACAGTTGTTGCGGAAAGTTAATGTCGATCGTATCAATCTGCAGGCTTGAGATCCGCTGGTTTCCCTTCTTTTCCGTCCGAATGATGTGGGCGGCTTCCAGCTTATTCAAGTGCATAATGATGATCGTACTGCTTAAGCCCAGCGCCCTAGAAAGCTGGGCAACGTTCATCTTGCTCTTGGACAGTAAGTTGATAATCGCGATCCGGACCTTACTGTCTAAGGCCGTAAAGACCGGGAGCGACTTCTCCGAAACGTCAATATCCATATTTAATTCCCCTCTTTATCAACGTCCACTATCACAATAATATTAATACAAATATTAACATCGAGCCACCGCTTTGTGAATTATTCTGCCTAAAACGGACACGCCTCACAGAGTAAAAAAATAAGCTTGCGGGCACCGTTGCTCGCAAGCTTATCTAATCATTTACTTAGCTTCAATATAACCCTTAGCCTTCAGTAATTCGGCTAGTTCAATCGCCCCACCGGCGGCACCACGGGCGGTGTTGTGGGACAGGCCGACAAACTTCCAGTCGAAGAGCTTGTCTTCCCGCAGACGGCCAATGGAAATTCCCATGCCGTGCTCGAAGTTGACGTCGTAGCGGACTTGCGGCCGGAAATCATCATCCAGGTATTGGATGAACTGCTTAGGGGCACTTGGCAACCCCAGCTTTTGTGGTTCACCACTGTAGTCCTCCAGGGCCTTGATCAATTCTTCCTTGCTTGGCTTTTGCTTAAAGTTAACGAAGGCCGCCACGGTGTGCCCGTACAGTACTGGCACCCGCAAACACTGGCTGGTGATCACTGGTGATTGGGCCGGCACGATGGCCTTCTTCTCATCGTCGACGTGGCCCCAGATCTTCAGTGGCTCGTCTTCGGACTTCTTTTCTTCACCAGGAATATATGGGATGACGTTCCCCTGGATTTCTGGTGCCCCTTCCAGCGTCTTTCCGGCACCGGAGATGGCCTGGTAGGTACATGCCAGGGCCTGGGTCGGTTCAAACTTCATCCAGGCTGCCAGGGCTGGCGTATAACTTTGGATTGAACAGTTGGGCTTAACCGCCACGAACCCGTGCTTAGTTCCCAGGCGTTCCCGCTGGTACTTGATGACTTCGATATGGTCCGGGTTGATTTCAGGAACCACCATTGGAACATCCGGCGTCCACCGGTGGGCACTATTATTGGAAACAACTGGGGTCTCGTGCTTAGCGTACTCGTCTTCCAGCTGGCGAATGGCGTCCTTGTCCATGTGGACCGCGGAGAAAACAAAGTCAACCTGGTCGGCAACCTTGTCAACGTCCTCCGCATCAAGGATAGTCAGGTTCTTGACGTTTTCCGGAATTGGGGTCGTACCCATCTTCCAGCGGTCCTTAACGGCTTCACCGTATTTCTTACCAGCACTATGCTTGCTGGCGGCCACGGCCGTCACTTCAAACCAGGGGTGGTTAGCAAGTAATGTAATAAAGCGTTGGCCAACCATCCCGGTCGCACCAATCACACCGACTTTTAGCTTTGCACTCATTCCAAATGCCTCCATACTTTTATCATTAATTTTTAATCATCTTCTAATATACACTTATTATTTAAAAGTTTCCATGTTTTTACGATAAAAGTGGCGACAAGATTGCAAGTTAGTACCAAGCCGGTTTATCGCCAGCGGTGTGCGGCTTGTTAACACCGAGGTCCTGACGGGCATACTTGGCAGGGTGGGCAATCACTTCTTCTACCAAGTTGCCAATTGACTTTCTGGAAACCTCGGTCCCCTTAAAGGGTTCGCCCCGCTTGGTGGTTTCGTAATCAACCTCGTCCTTATCGGTCAGCCAGGCCGGCCGGATAATGGTGTAATCAAGGTCAGATGCCGAAACCACGTCGGCGGCTTTGCGGTAGGTGCCCAGGTAGCTGTCTTCCTTGCCCCCACCGAGCATTTCATTATTCCATTCGCCGAACTTGCCAGGGACCTCATCATAGATACCAATCGAAGAGATCCATACCAGCTGCTTGACCCCGTTTTGGTCCATTGCCTCAACGATGTTTTGGGCCTGCTGCTCAATCTGGGGGTTCCGCAGGTTGGCGTACACAACGTCCGCCTTGGCTACCGCTGCATTTAGCTCCGCCGTCTTCAAGGTATCGCCCTTGATCACCGTCTCCCGGACATCATCAACGTTGGTCAGGTTCTGGGGATGACGGGTAAAGAGCAAGAGGTGGTCGTCAGTCTTCTTTAAGAGGGCCGTAATTGCGTGCCCCGCGATCTTACCAGTTGCACCGAGAATCAAAACTTGTTTCGTCATTATTATCGTCCTCCTCGTTCTTCGTTCACTTACCAGTATAGTAGGATTATGGCTTATTAAAAGTAAGCACTTTTGGGTAAGCTAGTTACCCACGGGTAAGATACCGTTGGGCGCTGGGCACTCACGCAATTCACCTTTTTTGCCATATAATAGGGGAAAGGAGGCGCACTTATGAAAATTGTAATTGCTGACTACCCTGAATCGATGATGAAAAGCCACCAGCTGGAGAAAAAGGTCCTACAGGCGGGCCTTCCCGGCTGCCAAGTCGTGGTCTTCCCCTACCAGGATGACCGCCGGACAGCTTTTCTAGAGGAAATCCACGATGCTGATGCGCTCCTCACCGCCTTCATCAAGGTTGATGAAGAGATGCTGCGGGCGGCACCACAGCTCAAAGTGGTTTCCATCAACGCCACCGGTTACGATAACGTTGACCTGACGGCGGCCCGGCAGCATGGGGTCGCCGTCTGCCCCGTCGGTGAGTACTGTACGGAGGATGTTGCTGAATTCACTATCACCACCATGCTTGCCCTGGTACGTAACCTCAAGGCCTACCTAAGCGACGTCGACCACCAGCACGAGTGGCGCTATGATTACGCCCAGCCTAACTGCCGGCTTAGTAACATGACGCTGGGGATCTTCGGCCTCGGTAAAATTGGCCGGGCCGTTGCCAAGAAGGCCGCCGCGCTGGGGATGACGGTTATCGCCAACGACCCCTTTATCAGTAAGGAAAACTACGCCAAGGTAGCTGACCGGGTAAGGCTGACCAGCGTCAACGATATCTTGGCCCATGCAGACGTCATCACCAACCACATGAACCTCAACGACAGTAACCACCACTTCTTTACCGCCGACCGCTTCCAGAAGATGGCCAAGCACCCCTACTTTTTGAACATGGCCCGGGGCGCCGAGGTCAACGAGGACGACCTGGTCCAAGCATTGGATGAGCGGCAAATCAAAGGGGCAGCCCTGGATGTTCTGGCAACCGAGTTCCCCGACCTCGCCCATAATCCGTTGGTCGGCCGGGAAAACGTCCTGGTCACGCCGCACACCGCCTTTTACAGCACTGACTCGGTGACTGCCCTGCAAAGGATTTCGTGTCAAAATATCGTCGACTACCTGACCGGCCACCCGGAAAAGGTCTTCAAACTCGTGGTTAACCCCCAGGAAGGAGGAGAACAATGACCGCTCCCAAGATGTTTAATACCGGCGCTGAATACGCCCTTTCCATCATCGGCGGTAAGTGGAAGCCCGTTATTTTATACCTGCTGGCGGGGCACCCTCGCCGGACGAGTGAACTTGTGAAACAACTGGGTGCCTCATACAAGGTGCTTAGCGACCAGCTTCGTGAGCTGGTGGATGCGGGCATTGTTAGCCGCAAGAGCTTCAACACGATGCCACCCCACGTTGAATACCGGTTGACCAGTGAGGGAGAAAATCTCTACGCCGCCCTGCGCTACCTGAACTACTGGGGTGAGCAGCGGGCAGCAACCGACCCTGATGTTAAAATTATGTGCACCGAAAAGATGAAGGAGCTGGGTAACGACGGCCTCTGCGTTATTACCAAGCAGCACCTCCACCACTGGAAGCAAGAAATTGTTAAACAAAAGTGATGTTTCATGTGAAACTTATTTGAGTGAGCAGTAAATGTTCCGCAAAATAAAAGCACTTCTCAACACCCCAATCGGGATACTGAGAAGTGCTTTTTCTTTCTTAGGTTTCCGGCCGGATGCCGAAAATCAGGGAGACGATTAGTACCAGGATCACCGCACCGATGATTGACGGGACAACTGCCATCCCCGCAACCTGGGGTCCCCAGCTACCAAGAACTGCTTCACCGAGTGAGGAACCAACCAGTCCAGCGATGATGTTACTGATGACCCCCATGGAGCCACCGCGTTTGGTAATCGCTCCGGCAATCAAACCGATCACGCCACCAACGATTAATACCCATAACCAATGCATTGCGTCCCCTCCTTACTATTCTTTATCTTTTAATTCGTCCTTAACGTCTTGGGCCTTGTCTTTGGCCTTACCAAATGTTTTTTGGATTTTGCCTTCCGCTTGTTCGCTCTTGTCATTGGTCAGTTTACCCTTGACTTCCTTGAACTTGCCGGCAACTTGATCCTTTAATCCGTGTTTATCGCTAACCATCGTAATCAACCTTTCGCTGTTGTCTATTGCGACACGACAATTCGGGCCTTTCTCCCGGTGACTAGTGACATTTGCTGATTTTAGTGTACCAAGGCTCCCGGCCCCCAGCAATCCTTTTGCGGTGACCTTACGATTTAGTTAACCTTCTTGGCGAATCTTAAGATTTTGATTAAAAAAAGCGCGAGCGCCCGGTTTTACCCGTACGCTCGCGCTAAATTCCTCCTACTTGTCTCCGAGGAGCTGGTCAGCACATGCTAGTGCCTTGCCACCGTATACCGTTGATGGGCCACCACCCATCATGATGGCAACGTTGATGGTTTCAACAATTTCATCCCGCGTGGCATCAAGCTTAATGGCACCCTGCACGTGTTGAATAATACAGCCCTCACAGCGAATCGTGATTGCAATGGCTAATGCTTCTAAGGCCTTGATCTTGCTATCTAAGGCCCCGGCCTTGATTGCCTCATCGTGGACGTTTAAGAAGGCCTTCCCCGTTGCTCCCGTGCTGGAAAAGAGGTTCTTATTATTTGCCATTACTTCGGCTAACTCTTGCTTGTAATCAGTCATCTTCAGCCACCCTTTCATGATCAACATCTAAACATCTGTTTAAATAATACTATATGGAAAGCGCTTTCTCAAGTGAGTGTTTAAAAAGGCCACGCCCAATTGCATGGCCCTTTCAAATCTATTGTAGTGAATCCCAAGCCGTCAGTTCGACCGGTTCACTTGCGGCCAGTTTTTGCAGGTCGGCTGGCAGGTACTTCTTGTCAATTACTGCTTCGTAGGTATATTCCTCAAACCAGTCCTGGGTCATCACGAAGTAACCATTGTCCCCGTTATCCTTGCCCCAGCTGTTTTCAATCTTCCACCGGCTTGGTTGACCGTTTTCCAGGTCAAAGCCGGTCAGGGTCATGGCGTGAGAAACCATTGCCTGCCGGGATTCCAGCCGGTCCTTCTTGTCCATTGTAAAGTCCACGTCCAAAAGTTCGGCGCGGTGGAAGAGCTGGGCATCCATCAGGCCCCGCTTCCGGTCCATCTGTTGGAGGACGTCATTACCAACCCAGACGGTTTCACCCGCCTTTAACTGCTTGATTGCGGCGTCCTGGAGGTCCTTAAACGGTACGTTCATAAACTTGATTGGCACCCCACCAACCACGCTATCCTGGGTTGGCATTGAGTAAACCTTACCGTACTCGTGGTCCGGTGCATTGGTGACCACCACGTAGTCGTTGAAGTTGGTGTCGAAGTACTGGTGGTAGAAGTCAAGCGGCGTCAAACCGAGAACCTGGTGGAACTTCTTGTCGTCGTCTTTAAATTCCAGGTCAAACTTAACCGGTGGTTCACCGAAGGAGTAGGCAGCAACCTTGTAGACGTCGGCCATCATTTCTTCCTTAGCCGCATCCAGGTCCGCCTCCTTGGCCCCGTCGTTAACCAGCCTGCGGAGCTTCAAGGCATCCTTACGCATCAGGTAGTTCATTACCTCGGCCACATCAGTAGTGTCCTTGGTATTGTGCGTGTCCGGCATGACGTATTCCGGAACGACCCCGTACTTTTCAACAATGGCGGCGGCGTTGGCCCACTGACCACCGTCATTCAGGGCAAAACTAAGGTAGAAGTCGACCAGCCGGTCATGGAGGGGCTTATCCGCCGTCTCAATAATCTTTTGGAAAAACATGTTTGCCCGTTCAATCCGGTCCCAGAAGAAAAGGTAGTTTTGGGAAAGCTCGAAGTCTTTAAAGTTGTACTTCTTCGCAAACTTGTGCCGGAGGGTATTCAGGGTCGCAAATGACCAGCAACGACCACTGTGCCGCTGGTTACTTGGCTTCCCCGTCTTGATCTCATAGGAAAAGGCCCGGTGGAGGCGCTGACTGGCGATGGGGTCCTCACTAGCGTTTTTGATCCCGTTCTTTTGTACCGCCCGGGAGATGACTGCTGCATCCTTGCGGGCGTGGAAAATTTTTTGGTATTTTTCAACCATTGCTGTTGTTAACTGGCTTTCTTTTGCCACAATAATCCCTTCTTAATTAAAACGTTTACTACTATCATAGCGCATTTACGGTGGGGCAACATCAATATTGACCTATTCACCGTAGTGGTAGTCGCCGGTCCGGTTTTCCATTCCCCGGTAGCGGTCATCAGTCCGGAGGGGCCGAATTACTTTTGCCGGATTACCGGCAGCGATGACGTTGGCGGGGATGTCAGCAACCACCACGCTCCCGGCACCAATGATGCTGTTATCACCAATCGTAACCCCGCCGACCACGGTTACACTAGCGCCAAACCAGACGTTATTGCCCACCGTGATGGGGCGCGATTCAACGTAGCCCGCCCGGCGGCCGACCGCGTCTTCCACGTGGTTTGAGGTGTAGAAGCCGCACTTAGGACCAATCTTGACCTCATCGCCAAACTTAATTGGCGCGCAGTCCATGAAGAAGCAGTCGTAATTAGCAAAGAAGTTGCGGCCCAAAAAGATGTTCCGGCCAAACTCAACATGGAAGTTGGGCAGGACCGTGAACCCGTTCGCCGGCGTCTTCGCAAAGAGCGTCTTCAGCATCGCTAAGTCGGCCTTCCCCGTCCGGTAATATTCAAAGTTGTACTGTCGGCACAAGTCGAGGGCCCAGTTGCGGACCGCCGTGATTTCTGGAGCAACGTCGTCATAGGGTTCCCCCGCGTTGACCGTCGTCAGGACCTTCTTAATTAGCTGTTCATCCATCGTAAATTCTCCTTTCTGCCCATTATATCATTGCGGGTCCTCCACCAAGGGTTTCTCCTTTACTTACTTATCTTTAGTAAGATAGAATAACAATGAATAAATTGACTAGGGAGGAATTTTCATGGAATTCAAGGAAGCCGTTAACTACCGCCAATCCATCCGTTAATTCACTAACCAGCAAATCGCCCCGGATGACCTTAAAGAGATTGTCCAACTCGCCCAGCGGACACCATCCTGGGCTAATTCCCAACCGTGGCAGGTTTACATTGCCACCGGTCAGACCCTGGAGAAAATCAAGGCTCACCACCTGGCAGCTGCCCAACAGGGCGTCAGTGGTAACTCTGACTTTCCGGTTGCTCACCGTACCCAGTGGGGGCAACAAGCCCAGGAAAACATGGCAAAGTGGGGCCAAGAACTTCAATCATATCTTGGTGACCAAATGCCCCAGATGAGTGCTGCCCAGGCCCACCTCTTCAACGCTGCCGCCCTCGTCTACCTAGTTTTGCCACAGGGCGCTACTGACTGGTCGGTTTATGACCTCGGCGCTTTTGGCCAGACCCTGATGCTCGCCGCAGCGGACAAAAGAATTGACTCAATGCCCGCCTACGAGATTGTTCGCTACCCCGATGCGGTTCGCAAACTGATGGGAATCCCGGCTAACCAGCAGGTAGCAATGGGGATTGCCCTCGGCTACCGTGACCCGGCATACCGAATCAATGGCTTCCGGACCAAGCGAGCGGCTGAGTCAACAATTTTGACAATCAAGGACTAAGCAAGTTAAGTTGAACATAAAGGAGGAATTCTCATGAGTAAAGTATTTATCGCGGGCGGCTCTGGCCGGGTCGCAACTGACCTAATCAAGGACCTGGTAGCCGCCGGAAACAACGTTGTTGCGGGGGCCCGCCATCCCAAAAAGATCATTGAGTTGGCTGGGGTCACGCCGGTCACCCTGGACCTCCATGGTGACGTCGCTAAGATTGCGACCCTGATGGCCGGCAGTGACGCGGTTTACTTCGTTGCCGGCTCCCGGGGCAAGGACCTCTTACAGACCGATGCCATGGGTGCGGTCAAGACGATGCAGGCCGCCCAGCGTGCCGGCGTTAAGCGCTACATCATGTTGAGCTCCATGTACGCCCTCCAGCCAGAAAAGTGGGCCGACTACCCGGCATTGGCTTCGATCACCGACTACAATATCGCCAAGTTCTTCGCCGACAACTACCTGATCAGCAATACTGACCTGGACTACACAATTATCCAACCGGCTTCACTGACCGAGGAAGCGGCCACCGGCAAGGTTAGCTTTGGAGAAGGCAACGACACTACGAACCCGATTCCGGACGTTGCCCGTGTCTTGGCCAGCGTACTGACGGCTGATAACACCATCGGCAAGGTCATCATGATGCGCAGCGGCCAGGCACCAATTGAAGACGCGGTGGCAGCTGTAAAGTAGCCCTCCATACCAAAGGAGTACCCGTTTCCGGTACTCACCTAAAAAATAATGCTAATACCGAAAGTACGGTCCAACATCCAGAAGGGATTCGACGTTGGACCGTACTTTTTCTGTCATTTCTTTGTATAAGGAGTTTGTTTGTATTCCTGAGGTTGTTGAATACAATTATTTGCTACTTGGTGCAATCTGAAACTTAACTTTTGCATCTGATAGTTTGGAGTTTGAAATAGTAACCGTCACCTCCCCTCGTTGCGTCGGCCGCAGGATTGCCTGGGCCTGCCCATGATAGGTATGGGTCTTAGTATCAGCATAGTTATCTTCACCTTGCGGGTTAGCATTTCCAAAGCCCACTAACTTTGCTGGGCCATCAACCGTTATCGTGAGCGGACAATCCTCTTGCGAATTCAATCGACCATTTTTATCAACCAAAGCAAGGTCAACGTAGGCGAGGTCAGCCGAGTTATTAGTAATTTGATTTTCTTCTAGCTGGGCCCGAATGTGGTCGACCTTTCCAGCCGTCTGCAGGCTAAATGATTTGCCCGCACTAGTCGCGGTTAACGTACCGGGTTGGTAAGGCAGGTTAAATATTGCCCGGTGGTCCTTAACCGCTTGGGTGGCGATTTGGTGACCATTTAGGGTTAGGGTAGCCTCCTCACCGGCAGCGTATACTTCGACCGTGACGTCTTGACCTTCGTAGCCACGCCAGGTCCAACTACTAATACCATCGATGAAGCCCCAGCTACCAAAACCAAACTCATTTGGCTCTTTCTTGATCCAGGGGTAGCGAACCGCGATGTACGGCGCCTGCCGTTTGCCAAAAACAATTTCCCGGTAGTACGAAACTGGACAGCGGTTGCCAAGCAGGTCAAAGTCCCCGCTAGCGGCAGTCCGCCACGGGTATTGGCCATAAAAGTCGCCTTGACCGCGCCCGTAGTGCATTTGACCAATGCCACACTCGCCAAGGTAGTCCCAACCAGTCCAGGTGAAATCCCCTAGCAGGTATGGGTACTTTTTAATGAGGGCCCAATTTTCACTAATCTGGTAAGGGTAGGTTTCCGTCCCCAGAATCAACCGGTGCGGGTACTTCTTGCCATCCATCACGTAACGAGCGGTCCCGTAGTTATAACCGGCAATGTCGAGGGCCGCAAACGATTCGGCCGTCGCCTGACCGGTCAGCTCATCTTCAATGACTTCCTTGGTCAAGGATGACATGTTAGCCGCGAGGGCATTGATATCCATCTTTGCCGGGTGGTCACCATTTTTTGCCTGCCCTTGTTGCATCTTTTTGGCGGTTACCGCTCCCAACGTTACCAGGAAATTCGTCGCGTCGGTAATGTAGCGGGTATTATCAAGCTGACGAAGATAAGCAACAATCTTACGGGCCTGCTGTGCCCCATACGGTGTTCCCAGTGACTGAATTTCGTTACCAATTGAGTACAGAACTACCGACGGGTGATTATACGAACTATTTACGAGTGAACGGGCCATATACTTCCAGTGGCCAGTAAAGTCTTGGGCAACATCTTGGGGATTCTTTGGCCGGTCCCATGCATCGCTTAACTCGTTTAGCACCAGGACCCCATAGTGGTCACAGGCATCCAAGATATTTTGACTAGCCTGGTTGTGGGAGCAACGAATTGCGTTGAAGCCCGCAGCATGCAGCTTTTGAATCCGGCGCCATTCAGCAGCCCGGATGTCCGCAGCACCAATTAACCCGTTGTCGTGGTGAAGGCAAGCTCCCCGTAGCTTGACAGTCTGGCCGTTCACCATCAGTCCCCTTTGCCGGTTCAGGGCTAGGGTCCGAATGCCCACACTGGTTTGGGCTGTGTCAATGACCTGGTCACCATCCATAATTGCTACCTGTAGGGTATACAACGTTGGCGACTCTGATGACCACAGCTGGGCATCGGCCACATCGAGACGCTGTTGAAATTCTTCCCTGTCACCATCACCAAACATGGTTAATGGGCATGCGGTACTAGCAACGGTTTTGCCATCTGCATTATCCAATGTGATCCGGGCGGTCAAGTCCTTAGCATGGTGTCCATGGTTAATAACTTGAGTAGTCACGGCAAGCGTTGCCAGTCCGTCCGCTACTCCCATGGCCCGGACACGCAAACCATTAACCGGAATTTGAACCTCATTACCAACATAAAGGTGGACGTCCCGGTACACCCCCAGGCCGGAGTACCAACGAGAATCATCAGCACTTACCGCGGTGACCTTGATATCGTTAGTCTGGCCGTAACGTAAGAAGCGGTCGAGTGACACCAAAAAACTAGCATAGCCGGTTGGTTCACCACCTGCATACTGGTCATTAACGTACACCTTACTGTGGGTATAAACACCTTCAAACTCAAGGGTAACGTAATTAGCGGTCCATTCTTTGGGAACCATTAAGTGCTTTACTAGGGTCACCGTCCCGTTCGGGTAGTAGCCCTTCTTATTACCGGTTGGCGCATTGTGGTCACGGTCACGGTGAATTAGGTCATCGTATGGCAGGGTAACCGGCTTCCCCTTGGCAGGAGCAAGGGACAGACCACCTTGGCCACCAGTTAATACCTCCCAGTTACTGTTAAAATCTGTTGGAATCATTGATCTTCACTCCATCCTCTGTTCCTATGTAAGCGTTTCACATTCACCGTGAGTATACCGACTTCCACTGGTTGGCAAGCACTATTTTTAGGTATTTAGGGTCAATTTTAGCGTTAACAGTAAGCAAACTTCCTATTCATCATTTATTCCCCCAAAAAGCTAATATTATTCTTTAAAGCCCTTTCATAGAATTTAAATTAGGAACTGAATTAAGAATAAGGAGGTTACCCAACTATGGAGGAACCAAAAGCAATTTTAAAGAAGTTAACACTAGAAGAAAAAGCTAGTCTGTGCTCAGGACGTGGCGCCTGGCACACCAAGACCATAAAGCGGCTCGGCATTCCAGAAACGATGATGTGCGATGGCCCCGTCGGCCTGCGTAAGCAAGTTGGTAAGGAAGACAACTTGGGAATCAACGAATCCGTCAAAACGGTTTGTTTTCCTGCCACTGCAACCCTGGCCTGGTCGTTTGACCCCCAAGCAACGGCTGCCCTTGGTAAGACCCTTGGACGGGAATGCCAATCACAAAATGTCCAAATGCTCTTAGGACCTGGAATGAACATCAAACGAAACGTCCTCGGTGGCCGTAACTTTGAATACTACAGCGAAGACCCTTACCTCACCGGTCAACTTGCGGCCGCCTACATCAATGGGCTCCAGTCCACGGGGGTGGCTGCCTGCGCCAAGCACTTTGCCGGAAACAGCCAGGAAACCTTCCGGATGTCTGGTAATTCAATCATCGCTGAGCGCCCACTTCACGAAATTTACCTGGCCGCCTTTGAACATGTTGTTAAAAATACCCACCTGCGGTCAATTATGGCCGCTTACAATTCACTCAACGGTCACTTCTGCTCGGAAAATAAGGACCTCCTTACCACCACTTTAAGAAACAAGTGGGGATTTTCCGGGATGACCGTTACTGACTGGGGAGCCGTCAAAGACCGGGTTAAGGGAATTCAAGCCGGCTGTGACCTGGAAATGCCTGGTGGCCCAGGTGCCCAAGACGATGCCATTGTAGCTGCTGTTAAGGATGGGCGCTTAGCAACGGCCGACCTCGACAAGGCCGTTTTAAACGTCCTCCGCTTCATCAAACAGGCCGTTGATAACCGGCAAACGGTCACTGGTAACCTTGATGCTGACCACGACCTCGCGGTTAAGTTAGCGACCCAGTCAGACGTGCTTATGCAAAACAAACATAACTTGCTCCCGTTAAATAAGGGACAAAAGGTAGCCTTTATCGGCGCCTTCGCCCAAAAGCCACGCTTCCAAGGTGGCGGTAGTTCGCACGTTAACGCCTACAAGGTCAGCTCTGCCCTTGATTATGCTAAGGACCAACACCTCAACATTAACTTTGTGCCTGGTTACGATGCCGATAGTGACGACCCTGACCATCAATTAGAAACTGCCGCAGTAACTGCTGCCCAGGGTGCCGATGTGGTAGTTATCTTTGCTGGCCTTCCTGACCGTTACGAAACTGAGGGTGAAGACCGGACAACCATGAAAATGCCTGCTAACCAAAACCAGCTGATTCACGCGATTAGCGCCGTCCAGCCGAATACGGTGGTCGTCCTCCACACTGGCTCACCAGTTGAAATGCCATGGAAAGATGACGTTGCTGCCATCATGAACATGGGCTTAGCTGGTGAAGGGGTCGGCGAGGCCACCGGTCAACTGCTCTACGGTCAAGCTAACCCTTCTGGTCACCTAACGGAAACTTATCCTCAACGACTGGAGGATACTTCTTCCTACCTCAACTACCCTGGTGAAAAAGGGACAGTCCACTACCGGGAAAACATCTTCGTCGGTTACCGTTATTACGACAAGAAGAAAGTCGCAGTTAACTTCCCATTTGGTGCCGGTCTCTCCTACACGACCTTTAAATTTACTAACCTAACGCTTTCAACAAGCAGCATGAAGGACACCGACCAGGCAACTATTAGCTGTGACGTAACTAACACTGGCAAGCAGGCTGGGGCAGTGACTGCTCAGCTATACATTGGCTGCCAGCACTCCGCCGTCCTGCGTCCTGTCCGTGAGCTCAAAGGCTTCCAGAAATGTTTCTTAAAGGCCGGGGAAACTCAGCAGATCACCTTTATCCTTAACCGGGAAAGCTTCCAGTACTGGAACGAACAAATTCATAACTGGACAGTTGAGTCTGGAAACTATCAACTAGCAATTGGTGACTCAAGCCGGCACTTACCATTAACCGGTTCAATCACGGTAATAGCCACGACCAAGCTGCCAATTCACTACTCAATTTATACGCCAATTGCCGAGGTAATCGACCACCCCGACGCTAAGAAGGAACTGGCCAAGGTTATGCAGCACCAGGTTTTGAAGATTGATGACCAAACGCTGGAAGCAATGGATCCCCAAAAGCGACAGAAGACGGAAGCAACGATCGAAGGAATGCTCCAAAATGCTGCTTCGATGACCCTGATGGCAATGGTTAGTCTCGGTAGCATGAGCATCAAGAAGCTCCGCCTAATGATTGACCGCCTCAATAGCAAGGAGGACGCTTAATGCTGACGACCTTAACCCACTTCTTTGCGGCATTCGGCGCTACCGTCGTGGTGCCGGTAATGATCTTCATCATTGCCCTATGCCTGCGGGTGCGTCCTAAAGTCGCCCTTGCTTCCGGTCTGTATGCCGGGGTCGGATTGACTGGTTTTTCCTGGATCATTACCGCCTTTACCCCGCTCGTCACTAAGATCATCAAGCAGATGGTCCATTCAACGGGCATTAACCTCCCGATTGTTGACCTTGGGTGGCAGGCGGGATCACTGGCCGCGTTCGGGGCGCCAGTCGGTATCCTGATCTTTGTTTTGGCCCTCATCTTCGAGCTTATCCTTTTCTGGCTCGGTATCACAAAAGTCCTCGTCCCCTCCGGTCTCTGGAACAATTACGGGGATATGATTTGGGGCGTGCTCGCCTATTACGCCACCGGCAAGTTATGGATTGCCCTTGCCCTACCAGCGTTTCTAATTTGCTTTTCACTGATTCTGTCCGAGATCCAGGCCGACCGGTGGTCAAAGTACTACCAGATTCCCAACGCCTGTACCTGTTGCCTCCACAACATTGAAATGGTGATTCCCGCCATCATTCTGGACCCGCTGTGGAATTGCCTGGGGCTCAACAGGATTGCCATCACCCCCAATGGTCTCAAAAAACGTTTCGGTGTCCTTGGTGAGCCAACTTTCCTTGGTGCCATCCTCGGTGTTTTCATTGGGATATTAGGTAATTTGACTGACCTCTTCACTTTTAAGGCCTGGGGCCAAATTCTCCAGTTTGCCATCCAACTAGCAGCGGTCATGACCATCTTCCCCCTGGTGACAAAGATCTTTGCCGATGCCTTTGTCCCACTGGCCAACGAAATTGATGCCCACCGCAAGGCCCAGGACGCCAAGGAAGGGACCATTTCCAATAAGAAACAGTGGTTCCTCGTAGTCGATGATGGTGTGGGGTACGGTGAAACGACCACTATCCTCTCGGGAATGATTCTTATCCCCATTATGGTGGCAATTGCCTTTCTCCTCCCCGGCAATCGGACCCTTCCAGTGGTCGACCTGATTGCCCTGCCATACATGTGTGAATCATTTGTTGCACTGACTAATGGTAATATCGCCAAGGTGATTGCCAATGGGGTCGTCTGGTTTAGCGTCGGCCTCTATGCTTCATCCTGGCTGGGGTCAATCTACACCGGCGCGGTTTCACACTTTGGCGTCGCCCTACCAGCCGGGGTGGTAATGATCACTAGTTTTAACCTGATGGCCCGACCAATCAACGCCTTGATCTTTGCCGCATTTATTTCCCAAAGTCCCCTGTGGATTGGTATTTGTATCGTTGCCTACCTTCTTTCACTAGTTGGCTTACGACGTTATCGACCACAAATCTGGTCCTACCTGAACAAGATGGCTAGCAAGAACGCCAGCAGCAAGGATCACGCTGTCCAAACAAATAAATAGCAACTACTTAAATGGCCCCCTACAGGCAATTAAATTACTTGTAGAGGGCCGCGCTTTTTAGGGAGCAATTGTTTCACTATTTATATTTTGTGGGGCCACAGGGCCAGGTACTTTTTGGCGACTGCTAACTCCAGTCTAGCATCGTATAATTCTTGGCTTTTCTTTGCCCGTCGCTGATTAGTGAAGCCCGGGGTTAATGACCACCAGCTTCGACTAATGATTTTTTAATAGTGGTTTGCCACAGCCAGTTGGGAAGCGTAATGGACTTATTTATGATTCCCCTTTACAATTACAAATACAAAGCGACTGCTAACTGCCGGATTTACCGGGTGTTAGCAGCCGCTTCATTTTTCTTTTATTCAACTTGGGCAACAAATTGCCGCTTCGTGCCGTCAATCAGGGCATCCTTTGTGACGGTGACCTTTCCTTTGGTATTCAAGTTATCCGATACATCCCCAGCCAACAAGGTGAACTGGCCATGCTCAACCTTCCACTTCATATCTTCATCCAAGAAAGCGAACAGGCTCGGGTTGACGATGAAGGTAACCGTCTCCTTCTCACTAGGTTGGAGTTCAACCCGTTTGAACCCGGCTAACTGCTTATTGGGCCGAACCATTGAGGCGACCTCGTCTCGAAAGTAGAGTTGGACAACCTCGGCACCGGCCACGTGGCCAGTATTTTTAACGTCCACACTGACCTTAAATACTTGATCAGGGGTGACTTGGTCATGGTCAACTCGCAGGTGGTCAACCTTAAAGCTCGTGTATGAGAGTCCGTGGCCAAAGGCATAGCGTGGTGTCCGCGGCCCGTCAACGTAAGTATTGAAGGCTGCGGATGCCCCTGTATCAGTCCCCGAACCATTGTCATGGTTATAGTAAACCGGAATTTGTCCGGCGTTCCGGGCTACCGAGCAGGTTAGCTTGCCGGACGGGTTAATTTTGCCCGTCATAATGTCGGCCAGGACTTCCCCACCGAATTCGCCAGGTGTCCAGGCCTCAATAATGGCGTTTAAGTACTTATCGGCCACATCACTGGAAATCGGCCGGCCGTCAAAGTGGACCCCTACTAAGGTCTTGCCTAGCTTGGCAACCTGCTTAATAAACTTATCCTGAATTGCCGGCAGGTTAATGCTTTGGGAATCAATCCCTTCCCCGGTGGTCGAGGTCATGTTCCAGCCGTACTTACCACCAAGCGTCAGAACAACAACATCCGCCTTCTTAGCTACTGCAAGGGCCTCAGCGAAGTGCGTATCGTCATTGCCGACATAGGGGAAGCCGTATGCGTACTCGACAGTTGCCCGTGGACAGGCGTCCTTAAGCGCAGCAAAGAGACTCTTTGCCTGTGGGTAACACTGCCGGGTCAGTTTCTCAACGGCAGCCGGTTGACGGTGCACGATTGACCCGGGATAGGTATTCACGGTTGCGTGGGGGTTAACCGGTGAATCATCATCGGTTTCGATTCCGGCCATCGTGACCTTAACCCCGACCGTTGATTCTTTCATCCCCATATAGGTGTAGCAGCCAAAAAGGGACCGAACTGAATCGGCGTGGCAGCCGATTACGGCAATCCTCTTGGTTTCAGTGTTGAGCGGCAATGCACCATCGTTTTTTAGCATGATAACTGATTTAGCAGCCGCCTCCCGGCTAATCTTCTTTGCTGCCGGGTCACTGTAAATTTTGGCGACCTTATCGTTTTCTTTAGCAAAGGGGTGTTCGAATAAGCCGAGTTTAAACTTCGTTACAAGGGTGTGATAAACGGCCCGGTCAAGGTAGGCCTCATCTAGTTGGCCATTCTCAATCATCTTTACCAGGTCCTGGTTGTAACAGTTAACAATTGGCAACTCGGCGTCCATCCCGGCCAAAGCGGGGATCGCGGGTGACGTCAAGGACGGGGGCACACACCTGCCGCATTCCCACTGCCCGACTCTGCTTACCAATGACCTTCCCAACCTCTTCCTCAAGGACGGGGTCCCAGGTCGAAGCCTGACCAATTCCTGATGGAAAGGTTGTTGAATTAGCCACCAGGGGGCCCGACAGTGACTCAATATGGAACAAAGCTGGGATGTGGTGGTCAGACAGGCGCATTGCCAATCGCTGGTCTTCGTTGACCATCTTGGCAACCGCCTGCTCTGTTGGCATTGCCACAGCAATCAGGTTAGAAACCTGGCCGAAGCCGTGGGGAAAGAGGTCGTCCGCCTTCCGCTTTCCCATTTGAGCCCGTCCAAAGCATTGGACTTGCCCTAACTTTTCGGCTAGTGACATCTTACTTAGCAGGTCCTTCGCCCGCTCCTCTGCACTAAGCGCGGAGTTTAAATACTTTTCCGTCATCGTTCATTTCCTCCTTAAATGAAAAAGCCATAGCTTAACTTAGTTATGACTTTTGAACCTAAAACTATTTTTCTGGAGTACCCTTATCGCTTGCTTGCTGAGCCCGCTTCTTCTTTAAC
Organism: uncultured bacterium; assembly: GCA_905214235.1. Classification (GTDB taxonomy): domain Bacteria; phylum Bacillota; class Bacilli; order Lactobacillales; family Lactobacillaceae; genus Limosilactobacillus; species Limosilactobacillus avium. The sequence goes on from CAJMLF010000006.1 coordinate 73,050, forward strand.
GCTTCACGAATGGTTGGTAGCTGAGCATCCAGCTTGTTATAACCAAGCAGGCAGAAGCCAAGCATGAAGAAGAGCACAGCGGGAACCACTGAGAAGAGCAGCCGAATCATCAGGATTGACATTGTTCCTTCCATCCGGGCTAATCCCCGGTATTCGTTAAAGTCAGCACAATCCAGAATCAAGAGAACCAGGAGCATTGAGAATGGTACCGCCCCGGCTCCAAAAAGAATTTGGCCAACCATCAACAGTGGAACGTTGCCACCCGCAAAGTAGTTAATCAGGTAACCGAGTGAAGCGATGAAGAACCCGGCTGACATCAGCTTGGCAGTCGAAAACTTCTTGATCCAGCGGGGGAACAGGAAGGCCAATGGCAGGACGATGATGTTTGCCGCGGATACAATTCCCATAGCACCAACGTTGTGGGCAATGTACTTGTAGTAATAAACCTGGACCCCCATGCTGGTAATAAAGTTGAAGAAGAAACCAGCAAAGCAGATAATCCAGATGTAACGGTTATTCTTCAAAACCGTCAAAATATCCTTCCAGCTAACCCGGTTAGCCTTCTTGGCATCCTGGGCAGAAGAATCAATTTGGTATTTTTCAGGAATGAAGAACATCCGGAACAGGCCCAAGATGGCCATTGGAATGGCCCAGATTAATGCTAAATGACTCCAGCCAGCAGCACTATTTTCGTAAACCTTGAGCATCATTGGGAAGAGAATATTGAACAGGATTGAAACTAGCATAACAATGATTCCACCGATTGAAGTAATCTTGTTAATCTGTGGTTTCTTGAATGCCCGTGGGAAGTACACCGTATTTGAAGCCACCAGGATTGGGTAGAAGATTGAATTAACCAAGGTGTACATCACGAATACCCAGATTACCTTGGCGGTCATACTAAACCAACTCGGCGTCGAGAAGAGCAGGAAATTTGCTAACCATAGGCCAATAACGAATAATTCGAATGGTCGTGCTTTCCCCCACCGGGTGACGGGGGCGTTATCAACTATCCAACCCGCAATAGCGTTAGAAAAGGCATCAACAACCTTTGACACAACCATTACAACACTAACAATTGCGGCAGACATCTGTAGGGTGTCAGTACAGTACAACATTAAGAAACCGGCAAATAGAATAACAATTGACCGTGAAACTTCACGACTTTGCCAGCACCATAGATCCTTTTGACTAACATAGTCCGGTTTTTGCTTCCGGGCTGCTGCTTTTTTGCCAAACATACTATTCACGCTTTCTTTTTTATCCTTGTAAGTAACGATTACCAACCCCCACCAACTATTCTTGGCGCCTTAACTGCCGATGAGGGAGCCATTTAGGTTTGCCCTAATTACACCCCATATCATAAAGAAAGCGGATACATTGGTAGGGCAAGAATTAGCTAAATAGGATTTATTTTAACTGATTGCGATAATTTCGTGAAAAAATTACTAAATTTGATAATAAAAGAAGGGGGGCGCTAGTGCCCGGAAAATCCGAACACTAGCGCCCCTTTTTGCATTCTCCTACTCCTTCATATCAACATTCTGCTTTTGCTTCCGGTATTCCCAGGGACCCATCCCCACAACCTTATGGAAGACCTTTGTAAAGTAGTTCCGGGTGCCGAAGTGGAGTTCCTCGGAAATATACTGGACGCTCCGGTTGGTGGTGGTTAAGAGGATCTGGGCCTCCCGAATTCGGACTTGATTTATGTACTGCTTTAAGCGAATTCCCGTCTCGGCGTAGAATTTTTTTGTAAAGTAGTATTTTGTATAGCCCATCCGCTGGGCAATCTGTTCAACGTTTAGGTCATCTTTAGCATGGAGTTGGATGTAGTCACAGCATCTTAAAACCGTACTGGAGACCCCACTTTGTTGCCGATATTCATGGACCCGGGTTACGTACTCGCTCAGCATCTCACGAGCTAATGTTTCCAAAGAGCTCGTCGTTGCAGCATCTTCAATTGCCTGTAAAAAGTTATTCTGGATCTTTTGGGCCGTCTCGGCAGGCATCCCACCATCCATCGCCGCCCGAGCGCCTAATGCACAAAAAATCATCAGGGTGTCCTTACCATCACGGAGGGGGGTGCCCGAGCTGAGGAGGAGGTCGCCATTGGAGTTAAATGAACTCTGGTCAAGAATTTCGCGGTAGTTTAAGTTCCCATCACGAATTGCGTCAAGGATCTGCCGCTCGCTCCGCATGTCGGCCTCTGCATTCTTCCTTTTTATTTTAGTGGCGGTCTTACTGTCAACCTGAATACTAGCAAAGTTCTGTGGGGTAGTCGCAGTCTGGTAAATTAAGTAATGGAGCATAATGGCGTACTGGTTGAGCATCTGGGGAAGAATCGTTGGAATTTTCTTTACCAATATATTCGCCATGTTGATCTCATCATGCGAGTGGTGCATCAATAACAACTGGGTATCCATTTTACCGATTGAAACCGGGTGGATAAAGACTGGCCCGAATAACGCCAAGTATTTACGCTGGTCATCATATGACACCCATTCAGCTAGCCAGTTGAAATCAAGGCGGTCGCTGAATAAGATTGGCTGGTTAACTTGTGCCTGGTCTTGCAGTTTCGTGTACAGGTTTTCGTGCAAGAAGAAGTTGAATAACTGCCCCTCAAACTCACCGCTACTAATGATATGTTCGCGGTGGTCATCTAAAAGGGCAACGTTCATACCGGTCGCTACGTGCACCTGGTTAGCAAACAATTTTAACGCCGCAATCTTTTTCGCAGCCTCCATTACAATCGCTCCTTCGTTTTTTATTATGGTAGATTGTAAAATTTAAGTTGAACATTTAAGTGGACAGAAAAACCCATCAAGGTCTTTAATGGTGTTACCGCACAATCCATTAGAAAGAAGGACCTTGATGAGCACCACTATTTTATCATTCCAGAACC